>NZ_PGVA01000083.1 GCF_002860125.1 Bacillus canaveralius | reverse complement strand
ATGAATCCGCTTACACGTTTTAGGTGGAAATAAATTCCGCCAACAAATGCTTGACTCAAACTTAAGCTCTAGATAGTTTGTTTTAGAAGCCCCTAGATGGTAATGTGAATATTCTTTACCTACAATAACCATTATTCCAGCGATAATTTCATGATTAAATTGTGCAAAAAGTAAATAGGTTTTGCTGATACTAGTATCCTTAACTTGTTCTATAAAATAATTTTCATCAAAGTAGTAGTAACTAGCTGCTTTATTTCTATCCATTGTTTCTTTATACATTTGAATAAATTTATGAATATTATCTAAATTATTTTCACCAATAAAACATGAAACATTATTCATTTTTGCTTTCTTAATATTCCGTTTGTTCATAGATGAATAATTCTGTCGTATTTCCTCTAAAGAAACTGTTAAGTCTACCGACGTTGTCTGCCTGATATATTCAATATCCATGACTTTTTCAAATATCTTATTATTCTTATATAATGGGTGAAACCTTATTGTTTCAGCTATTATATTATTTAATGAACAATATTCACAAAATAACCGGTAAAATTCCAATATTGATATGTCACTTCCTTCTACTAGTGGACCACCATAACCATAGGGAGTTACAATATCATAAGTTTCCTCTTCATACGCGACTTTCCTTTTTATAAAGGGATAGAATATTTTAGTTGTATTATCTTCAAAGTATGCAGCAAATAATTCACCATTTTCTTTATTGGCAAATAATTTCCCATACTCATATGAATAGTAACAGTCTATATTGATAAAAGTTTTCAGTAATACATTCCATAGGGATGCTTGATCAATTATTTTAAAACAAGACATTTTACACCTCCCATAAAAAATTATAAAAACTATATTATTTTGCTGTGTTTACAGCAGAAATAACCTGTTGTTTAATTTCTTCTATTAATTCTTTGACTTCTATTTTGTCAGATTCCTGACCTTTCATATAAATCTTTATTAAGATTTCTTGCAAACTCTTTTGAGTCAATTTTTCAGAAATATCCATTAGTCTGCCTCACTCACTTTTCCAGTTTTTCAGTGCACTCGATTAAATAAAAAGTCCCCGCTATTCTTTAGTAAGCGAGGACTTTCTATTTCAGCCAATAATTCACTGTGATTGTTATATCCGTTCGGGTTATTTGCCTGCCATCTCCAAGAGTCTTCACACATTTCTTCAATATCTTTCTCAGCAACCCATCCAAGTTCTCGTTTTGCTTTGGAAGGATCAGCAAAGCAAATGGGTGCATCACCTGGTCTAGGATTCACGATCTTAAAAGGAATGTTAATTCCAATTGCTTTTTCAAAGGCGGAAACCAGTTCTAATACACTATAACCCTTGCCAGTCCCAAGATTAAAAGCATCTACACCGGTAAATTTCGATACCTTTTCCAGCGCTCTTACATGTCCCGCTGCAAGATCAACAACATGGATATAGTCTCTAACACCAGTACCATCTATAGTTGGATAATTATTTCCATACACACTTAATTCATTAAGTTTCCCTACTGCTACTTGTGTAATAAAAGGCATAAGGTTATTTGGTATTCCATTTGGATCTTCTCCTATAAGACCGCTTCCATGTGCACCTATTGGATTAAAGTACCTCAATAGAGCAATGCTCCAGCTATGATCCGACTCATAAAGGTCACGTAAGATTTCTTCAATCATTAGCTTCGTCCGGCCATAGGGGTTCATTGCCCTAAGTGGAAAACCTTCAGAAACAGGAAAACGGTCAGGGATACCATAAACAGTTGCTGATGAACTAAATACTAAGTTTTTCACATCAAATCTTTTCATGATATTGCAGAGGATTACTGTACTTGTAATGTTGTTATGGTAATACCAGAGTGGTAAAATGACTGATTCACCTACTGCTTTAAGACCAGCAAAATGAATTACAGCTTCGATATTGTTTTCAACAAACACATTTTCTAACCCTACTGCATCTAACAAGTCAACGTTATAAATTTTAAAATCTTTGCCTGTTATAATACCCACACGCTTCAATGATTCTTGTTTACTATTTATATAATTGTCAACAACTACAATTTCATATCCCGCATTTAACAATTCAATACAGGTATGACTCCCGATATATCCTGCTCCTCCGGTTATGAGTACTGCCATAAAGTCGAACCTCCGCTATCCCTTAATCTTAAGACTCAATCAATTTATATAATTTTTGTATTTCACTTTCGTTACCATAATCCATCCTTAGCACATTTGCTATAAGTCTATCTCTTATGGTTTTATCTTCAATTAATGTTCTAATTGCGGTTACAATACTATCAATATCTAACGGGGTTATAATAGCATCATGTCCATCACACGCTTGACTTTTGGCAGTAGGAAAATTAGTAATTATTACGGGTTTTCCTAAAATCTGTGCCTCGCGGATCGTAACTGCCTTTCCTTCATACCTTGATGGCTGTACATAAATATCACAAGCTTTTATATATGGGTAAGGATTTGTCTTTTTCCCCAATAAAAAGAATCTGTCTTGAAGTTCCAGTTCATTTATTAAATTCTCTAAATCAGTTTCAAGAGGCCCATATCCAACCACATACCATTCAATATTATATCCGGCGTTCACCAACACTTTACAAGCTCTTACAGCATCATCCAAACCTTTTGCATATGTTAGTCGACCAACTGTAACCAATGTTGTTTTTCCACGTTTTTTTTGAATCTCTTTTGGATCCTCTGCATTAGCCTGTTCTCTAATAAACTCGGGTGAAAGAATGTTTTCAATTACAGTTGTTTTTTCTTTTAAATCAGGGTAAATATTTAAAAATGTTTTTGAACAACCTTCTGAAACTGCCACTATTTTGTCCAATTTATTCCATATTCTGGCATCGAGTTTCTTATTTACGTGAATATTTGAGTAATCAGTGTGGATCCATCCAATTCTTTTTTTAGCTCTTACCTTTTCACTTACAAAATAATGTGGCCATAGAAAACCTATGGCCACATCATACTCTTTATTTAGTTTAGGAAGGAATCGATTTGTTAATTCCCATCCATATTGAATTGTCAAGTAGCCTGGTTCATCAATGTTTTTCATTTTCCCATAAAAAGAACCTATATACTTTGCCATTACTCTGGATATTGCAATTGAAAAATGTCCTTCCTTTGCTATCTGATATATTGGGTTCCTGAACGATGAATATAGAGGTATTTCAGGCAACAAAGTAGGACCAGATGGTATAAATGGAAAGAAATCTCCTTCATGCTTAAATAGCATTAAATCTACATCATATTTTTCATAATCAATTTGATTTAATAATCCAATGAGACTTCTCTCAACACCGCCAATCGCCATATCAAAAGACGATATTAGAATATTTTTTTTCATTTGCAATACCTCTTATCATGTATCATTTTCACTTATTCCTTTGAACTCGCATTGGTCTGAGTTTTATTTATACATATGTTTTTCTCATTTATTTTTTATTACTTTCCTTATAGTAGAAATAAAAAATGGGCCGACAAAACGACTAACCATCCTTTTCACGTTACTTTTAACTCTGGTACTAGTTGGTAACCAAGATTGGGCAAAATGATGAATTGTGTAGCTTTCATCAGTAATATAATTCCCTCCGTTAATGTAATCATATGGGCTAAAGAATGTACGTGGATATATGACAACTTCATTTATTAATGTTTGTAATTTACCATTATTAATTAAATTAAATTCGCCACATATTTTTGTCATTATATAAGTATTAGTTGTCAAATCATATGCACCATCAGGTTTTATAAAACTTTTATTAGAATAATAATTAAGAAAGCTCCCAATAATACTATGTCCTTTAACGGCTCCCATTGTACCTGATTGTAAATACATATCATCTTCAAATCCTAAAAAGGCATCGTGGACTAAAAAGCGATCAAGAGATTTGATTACCTCTACATCAGTATCCATATAAATCCCACCGTACCGGTATAGAGCAAATAATCTTACATAATCACTAACAAAAGCAAATTTCTTTGCTTCATACGCTTCTCTAACAAATGGATTCGAATTAATATCAAAGTTACTTTCATTCCATTCGATAAACTTATAATTTTTCAGATGATCTTTCCAGCTTTTTATGCACTTTGCCACTAGCTTGGGTTTTTCCCCTTTACCAAACCAGCAAAAATGAATAATGCGTGGAATTTTCTCAAAATCATTCATAATTAAAACCTCATTCCAATACTTGTTTAGTTTAATAACTATAGTGATCTGGTAATCTAATTGACAAAGATTAAATAGTCACTCTTATAATAAATTCCAAGACTAATAACTTGTTCATAAAAGAAATAAATAAAGTAGCAGACTAATAAGGAGTAATAAATAAACTTTCTATTACTTTCTTTAAAAAGATAAACTATCCAGGAGATTAGAATTAAATTGTACAAACTGAAATATATATTAAATCTTGCAAAAATCCAATTTTGAGTCGCAATAAGCATAAATGTCAAACTTATTATAGATAAGTTTACAATATAATCACTTTTAGGCCATAACTGTCTGAGTTTATCTCTTCCTAGATAGGCTATTATTACAGGTACAGAATCAACCATAACCCTAATGATGTTTGCACCACCTTCTGAAAAACTACTATAATGCCCATATTGTGTATCTTCTAAAGCAGAGAAAAGTATCTCTGAAAATTGATTGAATCCCATAACTATTAAAACAGCTAAAGCTAATAGGATAAAAGTGATCTTAGTCCATGCCTCTCTTCTAACGATAAAATAGATAGGCAGAAGAACTAAAGCACTTGTATGAATTGTTGATGTAACTAAAATGATTATTAAATATTTTTTGAACTCTCCGTTTAGTAAATATTTTGTTGCACAAAAAATGATTGTAGCTGCTAAGAATTGTCTAATTCCGTTCATTGACACGGTAAACATTCCGGAGGTTATATAAACATATAAACTTAATTCAATCATTCTTGAAAATTTAATTAGAACAAGGACAATAAGTAAATTTGAAATAAGTGCTGTGGTAAAAATAAGGAATTGAGGATCTTTGGAGATACTTTGCAAAATTCCTTGAAAGATATTAAATCCAAAGTCTCCTTTAAACTCAATGTTTTGCAAACTAAAATCTTTATTTGCATAACTATGCATATACATAAAAGTATCACCAATATTATTTCGTAGACCTGATATAAGAACTAAACAAGCTAGGGAAAAAAACAAAAAGAGTTTATTTGGCTTTACAAAAGGAATACCTTGGGCTTTAGGATAAGAAAAATATCTTGCAAACAACGAAGATATATATACTACAATAAGATTAATCCATAAAATTGCCATAGGATAATATCCTTTCAGAGAATAATTAATTTGATCTTACTAATTACTTTTTAGGACTGTCTTCTTTCCTGTATTCTTAATATAAAAGTAAAGAACAATTCCAAAAGGTATTGCAAATAAAGTAGTCATTTGGTTGGGAGATTCAAACAAAAATTTAAAATTCTTAATCATAATATTGCTAGAAACGTAATGAATGGACTCTCGAAACCTTTCTTTAAAAGAAGGAGCATATTTCATAGCAACTTTTCTAAAAAAAGAAAAGCCTCTAGGGTTTCTTTGATATTGTTTTATAATATTCATGCTCGATCCATCTGCCAAATATTCAACATGGCAAAGGATTTCATTCATAATGAGCAATGGACATAGTTGATCAATTAAAATATATTTGTAACTTAGAGGACAGTATTTTTCTCCTGGAAAGATAGGATAAGATGGTGTTTTTCTTATCAATTCTGATCTGTATACCAGTTTTTTATCTCCTTTCACCTTATTTTTCCCATATAGATCTGAAAGTGTAGATGTCACCAAGTTTTTTGGCATGCTGGTTCCAATAATTTCTCCGTTTTTAGTAGCATCTAACCCAACAATACCCGCATACCTTTCACTTCCATGTTCTTTCCAAAACGAGGTGATCTTTTCTACAGCATCATCAGGCATATAATCATCGGAATCAATACAAACATTGAGCTCTGTTTTAATTAATTCATAAGCTGTATTGTGTGCACCGTGCATGCCTTTATTTTCTTGGTATTGGTACCGGATTGGAACAATACTTTCTAAAATCCAACTCTCAACTAATTCCTTCGTGTTATCTGTAGATCCATCATCAATAATTAACCAAACAAAATCTTTGCACGTTTGTCTTTTCAAACTTTCGTAACATAAATGAAGGGTATACCCACGGTTAAATGTTGGAGTGAAGATAGTTAGAATCTGAATCATGGCAAAATCTCCAATCAGTGTTTTCTATCTGATTTCTAAACCTTTTCTATATAATATTTAGATAAGCTGTTGGCCATCGTAACAATATCGTAACCATTTTTAATTAATTGTTGAGATGTGTCTGTATGTTCAAAAGATAAATTGAGAATTTTGTCAGCCCATACTTCAGGTGAATCCCTTATATTTAAGTATTTTACTAGTCCCGTTAGATTGCTTTCTTTTGAAATTGTGTCTGATACAACACATTGCAAACCAGCTGCCTGTGCTTCTATCAGAGCAACTGGTGCCCCTTCAAAAAAAGAAGGGAAAAGGAATAAATCCATTGCTTGCATAAGCTGGGTGATATCTTTCCTAAGCCCCAAAAATTTCACAGCTGAATGTAATCCTAAGTTAGCTACTTTCTTTTCTATTGTTAGACGTGTATCACCTTCCCCAACCAACAATAGCATTGAACTTGGATGTCTTTTATGTATTGATTTAAAAACATCTACTAGGAATTCATGGTTTTTAGACTTATGAAATCTACCTACATGACCAATAACGAGTTGATCTTTTATATTCAGTTTTCCCCTAGTATCGATTCTAACTTTCTCGTTATATTTAAATTCATCCAAATTAATTGCGTTTTTTAAAATTGTTACTTTATCTGCATCGATTTTTTTTTTCCCAAATAACCATTCAGCTGCATTATTTGAACAAGCAAAATACTCGCTTGGATTATTTTTCATAACCGTTCTTGCATATAGCCTAAAGGGCAGTTTATAGTCGATACCTAAATCACTTGTATGGCTATGCGCAATCCTACATTGAACACCCGCACGTTTTGCTGCTCTCAAAACAAAACTGCTGTTTTCGTTTATATGAGCGTGAACTACCTTATATTCTGGATGATTTGCAAAAAAGTCATCAAGAAGCTTGAAGTATAAACGATAATTTCCAGGCTTTATTTGTGGCATCCGATAGATCTTTCCACCTAGGTTTAAAATTTCTTGATCGTAATGCCCTTCTTCATCTCGATGAACCATAAAATCAAACTGAATTTTGCTGCGGTTTATTTGTCGGTAATAATTCATAAGCATCGTTTCAAGTCCACCACGATTCATAATGGTAACGACCTGAAGTATACGTATCGGTTTCAAGTTTTCCTCACCTCTATCTCACGATTTTTCGGAGCTGCTGTATGGCTAATAACATAAAATATAAGCCCCCTGCAAATCGCATTTTTGCACAAAAATAAAACGCCCTCCAAACAATTGAAAATTCCGATAACTCCAATTGTTTGAATGAACGTTTTATACGTTGATCATTTAAAATATGGCTTATTTTCCTAAGCTTTAGAAAAGGCGGTGAATTATTTGCAGTACTGATTGTATTTAATCCAAGCCCAAGTGTATTAAGACAAATACGATTATTTAAGGCTTTATAGTAGTCCTTATTCATACTTTTATTTTCTATAAATTCACTAATTTTCCCATAGAGATTAAACCATTGATCTATAAGGTTTGGGTTATAGCCAGCTGAAACTGAAGAACTATTATTTCTCCAGTAATGATAGTATGGACTATTTAAGAATACAAATGATTTAGCATAATAAAATGCTTCAATGTTAAAAAGAGAATCTTCATTAGTACCAATTTCCATTAGATCTGTAAAAAGGAGGTTATTTTCTATCAACATTTCTGTACGGTATATTTTTGACCATACCGTTCCCCAAGCATCAAGAAATTCTGGATTTGCAACTTCTTCATTTAATGGACCCACTAATCGTCTCAGAATTTTTGCATTTAACTCTTCCTTATCGTATTGTACCTTTTCAGGCAGATTGAAATTCTTTACTTTAGAATGACTTCCAAACTCTCGTACGTAAGTACACATAACTATATCTGCATCTTCTTTTAAAGCAGCATTATACATTTCTTCGTACATTTTCACATTAATCCAATCATCTGAGTCAACAAAACCAATATAATCCCCTGTAGCAAATCTAATTCCATGATTTCTCGCAGATGAAACACCGCTATTTGGTTTATCAATTACTTTCAATCGATTGTCCTTTACCGAGTACTCTTGCAAGATCTTTCCACTCGAGTCTGTTGAACCATCATTGATAGCAATAATTTCTATCTCTATTAGAGTTTGAGATAACAAACTATCTAAACATCTCCTAAGATAACTTTCCACGTTATAAATAGGCACTACTATACTTACTTTTGGTCTCATGTTCTTCCCCCACTATATACCCTGAATAAATTTCACTAAGTTCTAATCCTACCCGGGCCAGAGAGTACCCTTTTACAATTTTCTGACTTTCTATCCCCATTTGTGTTAAGAGCTCGCTAGAGTGAAACAATTCGATTAACCTAGAACTAAACTGGTGAATGTCATTTGGTGGCACAATGTACCCATTTAGACCATTTTTCACGAGTTCAGAATGTCCTCTATTTACGCTTGCAATAATAGGTAAACCACATGACATAGCCTCCAGAATATTTACAGGGAGTCCCTCTCTTAAACTTGATGCAACAGCTACATCACTTATTTTTAATAAAGTGACTATATCAGTTCGATATCCAAGAAAATCGACTTTCCCGATAACCCCCAGTTTGATAGCAAGTTGTTTACACTCTTCTAGCAGAGGTCCGTCTCCAGCTAGTAAAAGTTTAGAATAGGGTATTTCATCTTTAATTCTAGCTAATGACTTAATTAATAACTGCTGGTTCTTATTTTTATTAAATTCAGCAGCGTAAAACATTAAGAAATCTTCATCATTGTATCCATATTCTGTCCTCAAAATAGACTTGTGAAAAGTTTTTACTGGGAAAAAGAGGTCCGTATTAACCCCCACCCCATGAACATGCTTTATAGTTTGAGCTTTAAAATTTTTCTTGTTTGCTAAATTATTATCCTCTTCATTTATGGTAATTAGACAATCTGTATATTTAGCAAGCACCTTTTCAATTGGATAGTAAAGAAACCAGTTTAAAATAGGTGCACCTTTACAAAAATGAAAGCCATGCGCTGTATAGATCAATTTAGTACCGTTATTTCTAGAAAAACGAGCGGCTAATCGCGCCAGTACACCTCCCATTGGAGTATGGCAGTGGATAATTTGATACTTATTTTGATCAATTATGTTCTTTAGTTCCTTATATGCAATAATATTTTTCATGCTAAAGGGTGATCTTTGTATTGGGATATTATATTTTTCATCAACATATGGAAGCATCATCTTACCGGATGCAGCGACATGAACTTCCCATCCCTGGTCTTTAAACCATTTAAGATACGGTAAATGAAATGCCTTAAAATGATAGTCAACCGTTGCACAAAACAACACCTTTTTTTTCATTAAACATCATCCATCCATTTTAGCTATTTATCTAATAAGCTCCTTGTCTATAACTGTTGTCAAATAGTCCAGCAAGTTTTTTCTCAAATCCTCGCGCTGTAGTGCAAACTCAATTGTCGTTTGAATGAACCCCATTTTTTCTCCTACATCATATCGAACACCATCAAAATCATAGGCATATACTGCTTCGTATTTGTTCAAACCTGCGATTGCATCTGTTAATTGTATTTCTCCGCCAGCACCCGGATCCTGATTACCCAGTATATCGAAAATTCTCGGATTCAGGATATATCTGCCCATAATAGCTAGGTTCGAAGGCGATTCATCTTGTTTTGGCTTCTCTATCAAGCTATTAACACTGTAAAATTTATCTTCAATCATATTCCCATCGACGATTCCATAGCGTGAAACCTCATGATCTGCTACTTTTTGGACACCCAATATAGAGGCATTGTACCTTTCATACTGTTCGATCATTTGTTTAAGGCACGGTTTTTCTGCCTGCACAATGTCATCACCTAAGAGGACTGCAAATGGCTCATTTCCAATGAATTTCCGTGCACACCAGATTGCGTGCCCGAGTCCCTTTGGCTCTTTCTGCCGGATATAATGAATATCAACGAGTTTTGAAGATTTTTGGACTTCACCAAGCAGTTCAAATTTTCCTTTTTCGAAAAGGTTTTGTTCTAATTCAAAAAAATGGTCAAAATGATCTTCAATGGCTCTTTTTCCTTTTCCTGTCACAATGATGATATCTTCGATCCCTGATTCGATGGCCTCTTCGACAATATACTGGATCGTTGGCTTATCCACGACTGGCAGCATTTCTTTTGGCATAGCTTTAGTTGCTGGCAAGAACCTCGTTCCGAGTCCTGCAGCTGGTATAATCGCCTTTTTTACTTTCATGTTACACACTCCTAAACCTAAATTGGCAATAATGTTCGGGTTGAATTCCGGTTATTTGCTAGGGACACTAACCTATCCCTTAGTTCTCCTTTTTCCATGCTTGAAAACGTTGCAATGATTTCCTCGATTTCTTGAATATATAGTTCGGAGGTTTTACCTATATAAATTTTCGGATAGACTTGCTGCTCATGAACTTCTTCTTCCTTCAGTAACTCTTCAAACAGCTTTTCTCCTGCTCTTATACCCGTGAATTCTATTCCTATGTCATCCACTGAGTATCCAGAAAGTTTAATCAAATTCTTGGCAAGATCGACAATCTTGACTGGATCTCCCATGTCTAAAACAAAAATCTCACCACCATGTGCTAGAGCCCCAGCTTGGAGAACTAACCTAGAAGCTTCGGGAATGGTCATGAAATAACGGACCATATCGGGATGCGTTACTGTAACTGGTCCGCCTTTTTCTATTTGCTTCTTAAAGAGCGGGATAACGCTGCCGCGGCTACCCAATACATTCCCGAATCGGACCGCAACAAATTTTGTTTCGCTGTTTGCATCCATGGATTGGATAATCATTTCTGATAACCTTTTCGTGGAACCCATGACACTTGTTGGATTTACAGCTTTATCCGAAGAGATCATGACAAATGTTTTGACATCATGCCAGCTTGCCGCATTAGCCGCATTTAAAGTTCCAATCATATTGTTTTTTACAGCTTCTTCCGGATTGCGCTCCATTAACGGTACATGCTTATGGGCAGCTGCGTGGTAAACTACATCTGGCTGATATGTACTCATGACTGACATCATTTTCTTAGCATCCTGCAAGTCGGCGATTTCAGGTATGAATTCAATATTTGAATCGCTAAAATTTTCTTTTAACTCCATCTCAATTGAGTAGATACTATTTTCTCCATGACCCAATAAAACTAATTTTTCAGGATTAAATCTTGAGATTTGCCGGCAAATTTCTGAACCGATTGAACCTCCTGCACCTGTTACCAATACCACTTTATTAGTGATATTTTCTGAAATACTACCAATATCCAAAACGATCTGTTCTCTTCCTAACAGATCTTCCACCTGTACATCTCGAAATTGGTTAACCGAAATCTTTCCAGTCATTAGATCCTCAAGCATGGGGAGAATTTGTGTTTTTGCTGTAGTTTTTGCGCATTCTTGAAAAATGATATTCAATTCCTTTTTACTTAACGATGGAATGGCAATCACAACGTTCTCAATATATAAATCTTGAACCGCTTTTTCTATTTCTCCAACTCCCCCGATTACGGGAATACCTAGAATATCAAGATGATGTTTTTTTTGATCATCATCAATAAATCCCACTGGATTTAACCCTGCTTCATTGTTTTTTAATAATTGCCTTGCCACCATTGTGCCTGCAGAGCCTGCTCCAATTATGAGTGTTCTTTTTTTATTATCGTCTCGATTCAGTAATGAATCCCGATACATTCTCCAACAGAAGCGGGACCCGCCGATAAGCAAAATATGCAATAGCCATGTTACAGCCAGTAACCGGAAATATGTCTCATTCAATATCAGTTGCTGGAGGATAGCTGCGGTAATAATAGAAGCAGTCACTGCTTTAAGAATTATGAATAATTCCCCAACACTCGCGTATTCCCATGACTTTTTATAAAGATTAAATGTAAATGAAAAAAAATGATGGCTAACCAGGATTGTTAAGGAACTGATGATAATGGGCAGTGTTACTACATGAATACTGGAACTCACTAGAAATCTGCTAAAAAAAATAGCGGTTAAAACAATGCATGAGTCAATAATGATAAATAATGAGAGCCTTTGTCGGTAGGTCATATTTTCCCTCCTTTCTAAAAGATTTTAATTTTAATCAATCATTAATTGTCTCTTCTTGATGGCATAGTCAATCAATTTTCTGATTTCTTCCAGCTGTTCCTTGGTTGCATCCTGATTGATATACCTAACGGCTTTCTTAATCGATTTAGGGAATTTATCAAAGTCTTTCATTATTACAACTCCTTATAAATAAAGTTCTTAATTATATGATTTTCTTGAAAGCACATAATTAAGAACTTTAATTAAAAATGTGGGCATCTAACCCGTCCTCACACCACACTACCGACGACTCGCGTCTAAGGTTCTTCAACCCACAGCATGATCGAGTGCCTCCATTGATAACGGCAAGGAGACATCACCCAAAATCTTAATAAAACTCATAATATTAACGCACAAAATATTCTTTATAACGAACAAGAGGAGTAAAAAAAAAATCCTAATTATATTCATTTAAAATAGCACCATAGAACTTCGCTTTTGCGAACTTCAACGCTTTTATCGCTTCAATTGCTTTTTCCAATCCCGTTTTGCCTTTACTTATCACAAGTATGACGCCATCGCATTTATTCGCTAATAGCTTGGAATCTGAAACATCATTTACTGGTGGTGAATCAATTAAGATAGCATCATATTGCTGTATTGTTGTTTCTAACAGTTCTTGCATCCTTGACGACCCGAGTAATTCTCCAGGATTAGAAGGAACGGTACCACTAGTCAGTATTTCTAATCTACCTATCTCCGTTCGGTAAACAGCTTCTTCAAAATTAGTTTTGCCGTTAAGAACATTAGTTAATCCTACTTCATTAGAAGTCTTAAAAATGGAATGAAGGACTGGTTCACGTAAATTCGCATCAATCAAAAGCACCTTTTCCTTTTGCTGTGCCATTGATACTGCCAGATTTGCTGCAGTAGTGGATTTGCCCTCACCTGTACACGGAGATGTAATAAGCAAGATGCTTTTTTTTCCCCCAGTTGAAAAATGAATATTAGTACGGATCGTTCTAAAATGCTCAGATATGATAGAATCGGGATTTGAATATGAAACCAAGTTTCTCTTTTGTACCCTACCGAATAATTTTTGTTTATTTAGAAACAATTGTCTCACCTCTATACTTATGTACCAATTGATGATGACTTCGCTTTTTAGTATTCTTCCTATTCATTCTAGGCACGCGTCCTAAGACTTGTAGACCTAAAAAATCTTCGATATCTCGTTCTGATTTTATTGTTCCATCTAATGACTCTAGAAAGAAAGTTAATCCTATTCCAGCTATCAACCCGAATAAAAAAGCGATAATGATTGTTTTATTCTTATTTTCATTTATAGGGTAAGGATTCACTTTCGCGTCGGAGAGGTATTTAACATCGTTGAAATTTACAATTTTAGGTATTTCTTCCTTAAATACTTTTGCAGTAGTATTCGCAATGTCTGCGGCTAGATAGGCATCAGAATCGACTACATTGATACTTACTACTTGTGAACCTTCTATACTTTGAACACTGATTTGTCCAGCTAGTTCCCCAGGTGATTTTTCTAAATCCAACTCTTTAATTACTTTTTCCAACACAGTTGAATCTCTAATAATGACCTGGAGAGTTTTCATATACTCGGCATCTGCACCAATAATAATTCTTGTTGATGACTGATAAAGATACGTAGTGTTTAAATTGCTATAAATTATACCAACTGAAGTTGAAAGAATTGTAAACACTAAAATTACCCAAAATCTCTTCTTTATAACATTGAACAACTCTTTTAGGTTAATATCCTTAGCTGGCTTTTCATTAATATTATTCATATGCTTTGAATTTGTCATTGAACCACCTTAATAACAGATTTGTTCTAGATATAAAACATAAAAATTTTTAAAAAATTACGTTTGCTATTTCTATTTCAACAAACTCATTTTAGTTCTTTATAAAGAACATGTCAAGAGCGGCCTTGTTATTTATTTTTACATTTTAGAACTATTTATTTAATAGTTTCCTATGGTTTCTTGAATGTTTAGTCTAAGCAAATTGAGCTTTTCCTTCCTTTAGAAGATCACCTTTATCGGTATAATTTCGAGGTTGTTCTTGATAAAGAATTCCTGATTGCTAAACTGGCGTCATGCTACCCTTCAGTTTATTCGAGAGTCGCTTTTCTTTAATTCATTTTGCATATTCATGTGAAGGGCGCTTGCTCTTAAATAAGTATTAAAAAGTTTTCTTAATTATGACATGAGCTAAAATAAGTTTTGCTTTTTATACCATATGATTCCGATTTCTCTGTCGCCGAAAAATTTAAAAAAATACCCGCATCCCCTCAGCGATAAACAAATTTAGTATTTTCGCCCGAAGCACGAGATCAAGGCAACAAAAAAACAGAGCAGCCACAAAAAAGCCAGGCCTGCCCTGTTATTAGTTATCTCGCATTTCTCTGCCCTAAACGGCATTCAGCATGTTAAATTGCGCTTTTACCAACTGATAGTAGTGTCCTTTAGCTTGCATTAGCTCATCGTGGTTGCCGCTTTCAATGATTTGTCCATGGTCAAGGACAAAGATTTTGTCCGCTTCACGTATCGTTGACAAGCGGTGGGCAATCATTATTGCCGTCCGTCCGTTGAGCAATGTTTTTAAGGCTGTTTGGATCTTCATCTCAGTTTCGGTATCAATGCTTGCTGTCGCTTCATCAAGAATCAAGATTTTCGGATCAGCAAGCAAAGCTCTCGCGAACGAAAGAAGCTGCCTCTCTCCAACCGACAGGACATTTCCTCTTTCTTCAACTTCTGTTTCATAGCCTTTTGACAGCTTTTGAATGAACGCATCCGCACCGACTGCCTCTGCCGCTTTTATCACGTCTTCTTCTGATGCATCCGGGCGGCCAAAACGGATATTTTCCATAATCGTCCCGGAGAAAATAAATGTGTCCTGCAACACCACACTAATTTGCTGCCTGATGCTGTGTAGTGAGACATCCGTTAAATTATGCCCGTCGATTTTGACGGCACCGCTGACCGGATCATAAAACCTGCTGATCAGGCTGGCAATTGTTGTTTTTCCAGAGCCTGTATGACCTACAAGAGCAACCGTTTCACCAGCCTTAATGCTCAGATTAATCCCGTTTAAAGCAATGCGGTTTTCATCATATGAAAATACGACATTTTCAAAATCAATATTCCCTTTTATATCCTGTAAATCGACGGCATTGCTTTTTTCTGAGACAATTGGCTGTTCATCGAGAAATTCAAAAATTCTTTCTGAAGACGCCATCCCCATCAATAACTGGTTATACACCATACCAAGCCTGGAGATCGGTTCCCAGAACATGCCTAAATAAAAAGCAAATGACACGAAGACGCCGATGGACAGATCGTTCCCCTGGATTAAATAAGTACCAAACCAGATGAGGACAGCTGTGCCGAGTGCATTTGTCAATTCGACAAGCGGCCGGAACATCGCATTTTTTTGCGAAGCTTCCCGCCAGCTTTCAAAGGTTTCTGTATTGATTCCATCAAAGAAAGACATGTTTTCCCGCTCCTGGGTGAAGGACTGGGTAACTCTGATTCCCTGGATGCTTTCATTTAAATGCGAATTCAGCTTTGACTGCTTCAAGCGCACCGTTTGCCAGGAACGGCGAATGTTTCGGCGCAGGCTGGTCGAAATGAAGAACATAATCGGTAAGATCACCATAACGGCAAGCGTCAATTCTGGACTCAGCGTAAAAAGAATCACAAAAATGCCGATTAGCAAAATCATATCCATTAATAAATTGATGACACCATTTGTGAACAGCTCCTGCAAGGAGTTGATGTCATTCATAATCCTGACAAGAATAGAACCAGCCGAGCGTGATTCGAAAAAGCGGTGTGACAGACCCTGTACATGCGTAAATAAATGCTTACGCAAATCGAAAATGACACTTTGGCCGAGCTCATTCATCCAGCGGATCCGAAAGATGTTCGCTAGATAGGAAGCAGCGTATAACCCGGCAATAATAAGAATGAGCATCACAAGTAAATTAGCATCTTGATTTTCAATCGCCTTATCAAGCGTATATACGCCAATTAATATCGGAATGATGAGCCGAACGGCGGTCGTAATCAGAACCATGATGATCGATAAAGGAAGCAAGTTATTCCGGTATGGCTTCATATAGCTAAATAAACGGGCCATTTGCTTCCAATTAAAAGGCTTCTCAATAACCTGGTCAGTCGAATACTGGAACCGTTGCATTACGCGTTCGTTTATCTGTTTCTTTTTCAAGATGTCGCACCTCCTCAGCCTGTTTGCGATTGCAGAATTCTTTGATGATCCTTGTATTGGATATCAAAGATACGCTGGTATGGGCCTTTGTTCTTTAACAATTCATCATGGATGCCCCGTTCAGCAATCCGGCCGTTTTCGAGGACGAGAATTTCATCCGCATGTTTTAAGGACGAAATGCGGTGGGCGATAATGATCGTCGTTCTTCCCTTCATTACCTCCATCAACCCTTTTTGGATGTTAAATTCGGTTTCCATATCGACTGCGCTCGTCGCATCATCCAGTATTAATATACTTGGGTCTACACAGATTGCCCGCGCAATCGCGATTCTTTGCTTTTGTCCACCCGATAAACCCATACCTCTTTCACCAAGCATCGTATCATAGCCGTCCGGAAGCTCCAGAATAAACTGATGAGCCTGGGCTCTTTTGGCTGCCTCAATGATTTCGTCCATTGTCGCTTCCGGGCGCCCGTATGAAATGTTTGCTTTTATTGATGAGGAAAACAAAAAAGACTCCTGCAATACGAAGCCAATATTGCTTCGCAACGATTTCAACGAGTACTCATTAACATTTTTCCCATCAATTACAACGTCCCCGGCCACAGGCTCATAAAAACGCGTCATTAGTTGGGTAATACTCGTTTTCCCCGAGCCTGTCGAGCCGATCAACCCAATAACCTTGCCTGGAGCAGCTTCAAACGAGATGTTGTAAAGGGCATCCTTCTCCTCGCTTCCATAACGAAGGGTTACATCATCAAATTTAATTCTGCCATCAAGCTTTTCTTTTATAATAGGCTGCTCTTTTTCAACAATTTCATTGTCCACTTCCAAAATCTCAAGAAGCCGTTCACCTGAGGCTTTTGCCTGTGAAAATAAATTGATGACGAAGCCGAGGTTCATGATTGGCCACATAATATACCAGACAAGGCTGTAAAACGCCACCAATTCGCCCGGGTTCAGGCTGCCGTTCATGACAAGAAAGCCGCCGTACGAAAGCAAAAGCACTACGCTGATGTTTCCGAGGAACTCCATTAAAGGAAAATATTTTGCCCAAATCTCAGAGGTAAACAAATATTGGTCCCGATAGTCGCTGTTTGATCGATTAAATTTTCCAATCTCAAAATCTTCGCGAGACAGTGATTTTACGGTATTGATCCCGCTGATGTTTTCCTGAACCTTCGTATTCAGTTTCCCGAACGACTTACGAATCTCCCTGAAAGCTGGATGAACAGCTTTATCAAACTTGTAAACCACGATGGCCAGAAATGGCAAGGTGGCAAGCGTAACAAAGGTCAGTGATGGCGAATAATAAAACATAACCGAAAAACTGAAAGCAATCAGTAAAGCAAAGCGGATCAGTTCAGCAAACCCCATCGACAAAAAGAAGCGGAACCCCTCCACATCCGCCGTCAGGCGCGACATCAAATCGCCTGTTTTCGCATTATCGTAATATCTGAATGGCATAAACTGCAGCTTCTCATATAAGACGTTTCTTAGCTTATAAACAGAAGTTATCCCAAATAAATCCCCTGTATACTGGTGAATATAAGTCGCTACCCCCTTGACAATCATGATTGCGATAAACCCGACTGCCAAATATGGAATCCAATCATATTGCCCGCCGAGAACAACCTTGTCAATAGTCAGCTGCAGAATCATCGGATAGACAACGGTAATCGCTGTCATCAATAACAGGAAGACGATTGACCAAATAAAATAATTCTTATAAGGCCAATAATACTGTTTCAATTTTTTAAAAGTCTCCATTCATTTTTCCTCCCCTCTCTTGCAGTAAACAATTCAGAAAAATAAAAAAGAACGTAATAACAAATATATCGGTTTTCGAAATATTTATCCACCCCTTTGCGTTATTTTTCCATTTTTTTATTCGGATAATTTTTAAGCATTTTCGCGATATTGGATCTTTGGGTAAAAAAATTCGTAAAAAAAGATTGACCGAATCCGGTCAATCTTTTTAGCGTAACTTATTCGCTCTTTTCCAGTTCATCAAGCACTCTGTTGACACGTTTTTCAAGCATTTTCATTCCGCTGCCGCCCGCCTGGAAGTGTCGGAGCTTACCTTCCTTGTCAAATACATAGTAGGCAGGAACGTACTGATTTTCAAATGCTTCTGTTAATTTATGCTCACTGTCAACAAAGATCGGCTGGCTGATCCCGTGTTCTACAGCGACCCGTTTAATTTCATCCAGGTTTAAATCGTCTTCTGAACGAGGCATATGGACGGCAATCACATTCAGCTTATCTTTATAATCGTCCCTAAATTGGTTTACCTGCGGCATTGCCTCTTTACATAAGTGGCAGCTGATCGACCAAAAATGGATTAATGAAGGTTTGTCACCGACGAGTTGAGCTCTTGTTACCTGACCGTTTAACCATTCTGTTGCACCGTTTAATTCCGGCATTGGTTCACGTAATTTCATCTTAAACGACTCCTTTATTTTCGCAAAGTATCTCTGCTTCCTGACATAAATGATGCGAGAAAAGACCTAACATTGGTTAGGTCTTCCTTGATTGTTGATGTGACGCTGATGATTAAAGTGTTGCTTGGCCAGGCTTCCAGTTTGCCGGACATAGTCCGCCAGTTTGAAGAGCTTGAAGAACACGTAAAGTTTCATCGACATCACGGCCAATGTTGTTATGGTTGACAACGGAATACATTAATTCGCCTTCTGGGCTGATAATGTAAAGACCGCGCAGCGCGACGCCTTCTTCTTCAATCAATACGCCGTATTCACGGGCTACAACATGGTTTGTGTCAGCTGCAAGCGGATAGTTCAGGTCGCCAAGTCCATTATCTTTGCGGTCTGTTTTAATCCAGGCAAGATGAGTATGAATCGTATCAGTAGAAACACCGATAACTTCGGCATCCAAGTCTTCAAATTCATCATAGCGGTCAGATAAAGCTGTAATTTCAGTAGGACATACGAAGGTAAAATCCATTGGATAAAAGAAAAGAACAGTCCACTTGTCATTCTTCATATTTTCCTCGAGACTCACTTTTCCGAATTCTTTGTTTGCCAATACTGCGTCCATTTCAAAACGGGGTGCTTGTTTTCCTACCATACGTTCAGGCATGTTGAAATCCCTCCATTATTGTTAGTAAATGAGCAAACTCTGAAAGTTTGTCCCATTAAATCCTCAACATTGTCCATTATAGTGTAAATCATATTTGGAGTCAAAACTAAATAGGAATTAATCTAAATAGTTTTAGCGTAAAAATCCCATTGAATGTTCTGCCCTTATAGTTGGGAAATTAAGCAATCTTTTATATCAATTTTGAGCGGATTTGAATTGCAGATAGTCTGCAATAAAGCTAATCGCTTTTTCAATTGCCGCTTCATTTGGGTTAAGCTTCGCATGATGAAGACCATATTCAGAATCAACACCGAGCCAGAACATAAACCCGGGGATCTCTGCCAGCATATAACCAAAATCTTCGCCGGTCATCGCTTCTTTACAATGGATGACATCGATCCCAGAACGTTGCTCGGCATATTCAATAAATTCCCTGGTCAAAACTTCTTCATTATAAACCTGATGGTACATGGAGCCATAGTCGACAGCTGCCTGGCATTGATAGCCGGTTTCAATCCCATTGACCAATGCGATGATCCGATCTTTAACTCGTGCCATTGACTCGGCGGAGAGGGTGCGAATCGTCCCTTCCAACCGAGCCGTCTCCGCAATCACGTTTTGTACGGTACCCCCGGTTATCTTGCCGATCGTCACAACCGCACTGTCAAGCGGGTCAACGTTTCTTGAGACGACCGATTGCAGTTGTGTCACTAAAGCACAGGCTGCAACAATCATATCATTGGTTTGATGAGGGTATGCAGCATGTCCGCCTTTTCCCTTTAAGTCAATAAACAGTTCGGAAGTATTGGCAAAAAGAAGGCCTTCTTTTACCCCAATCGAACCGACCGGATATTCTGGAGCAATATGGAGAGCAATGATCATATCAGGCTGCCATCCAGCCATAATTTCTGACTTTAACATCGGTTCAGCCCCGCCCGGTCCTTCTTCGGCCGGTTGGAAAATAAATAACAGATCATCATCGATTGCCTTATTGACAAAATGGGTGATCAAGCCGAGCGCGATACTCATATGAAAATCATGCCCACAGGCATGCATGCGTCCTTCATGTACTGAAAGGCAGTCGAGTCCGGTTTCCTCATGTATCGGCAGCCCGTCAATATCAGCCCGGTAGCCAATAGTTTGCTTCGGCTTTATTCCTTGTATTTTCACGAAAAGCCCAGTACGCCATTTCTTTATTTCGAGCCTTTCCTGAGGCAATTTGGAAAGATAATCCAGTAAGTATTGCTGCGTTTTATACTCTTGAAAACCAAGCTCGGGAATTTGATGAAGCTCGCGGCGAATTTTTATAAATGGATTAATGGCTGCAGTCACTTTCTTCCAGCCTCCCCTCACATGTATTTAGTACGGCGGTCAAAATTGAAACAACCCTGCCGCATCAACAGGCGACAAGGTCGGTAAAGCCCTTTGGCTTAATTTTAGAGCTGGCGAAGCTCTTGTTTAATTTCAGTTTTCGATTTTGTTTTTTCATCGATCTCTTTAATGACGCGTGCAGGTGTGCCAGCAACAACTGTATATGGCGGAACATCCTCAATAACAATTGCGCCTGCAGCAACAACAGCACCTTTCCCTACTGTCACGCCTTCTAAAACAACTGCGTTCGCACCAATCACAACATCATCTTCAACAATGACCGGCTTTGCGGACGGTGGTTCAATAACACCAGCCAATACAGAACCAGCACCAATGTGGCAATTTTTCCCAACAGTTGCACGGCCGCCAAGAACAACATTCATGTCAATCATTGTTCCTTCGCCAACAACAGCACCGATATTGATGCTTGCTCCCATCATAATAACGGCGTTATCGCCAATTTCAACCTGGTCGCGGATAATCGCACCCGGCTCAATTCGCGCTTTAATATTTTTCATATCCAATAATGGAATCGCTGAGTTGCGGCGATCATTTTCAATGACATAGTCTTCGATTTTTGTAGAATTTGCTTCAAGAGCCGAACTGATTTCAGACCATTCTCCAAATATAACTCCTGTATTTCCGTTTATAAAAGTTTTGGCACTTGCACCAAAATCAATCCCTTCGAGGTCCCCGTTTACATAAACCTTTACCGGTGTAGATTTCGTGCTATTCTGTATGAACGAAATGATTTCGTTTGCATCCATCATCTTCATTGAAAATCCTCCTATTATGTACATGCTAAAAATACTTTATCAAACAAAAGCGTTGAAAACAAGAATTTTTACTGGACAGATTCTGCGATATGTTCCTGGATCAATGCAGCGAATGCCTGAACCTGTTTAAGCTGGAAGTTGGACTCATAACCAAGAAGCCACGTATCCCTTTTCAGCGGCTGTTTATGTTCATCTAATAACGGGATTTTAAAAATATCTTTATCTTCACCATTCAGGGTGATCGCCGGGAGAATTGCATATCCGATCCCATTAAATGTCATCTGCTTGCATGTTTCAATTTGATCGACGACAACTGTTCTTTTCGGGGCGGTTTTAAACTGGTGCAGCCACCAATCTTGAATTTCCTGATAATAGTTGGAGTCGCTTTTAAATTGGATGAACGGGCGGTCTGTTTCCAATACCTGCTCCGGCTTTGTAATTTCAGTATCAACAAGATAAAGCTTATCTTCAAACAAGTGAATTTTAACGCCCTTCCAATCAGGTGTGCCCCTGATAATTCCGATATGGGCTTGATCGTCATAAAGAGCTCTTAATATTTCACTGCTCCAGCCGGTTATAAGCGAAATTTTCACTTGGGGATAGCGGCTGACAAACTTCTTCAGGACAAGCGGCAGCCAATTTTGCCCGACAATTGAAGCGACGGCGATTTTCAATGTTCCCGACACTTCTGAGTTTAAAGCATGGATCGACTCACGTACCTTTTCTTCCTTTGCGAGCACTTCATTTACGAATTTAATGACATGCTCCCCGGCCGGCGTAAGTGTCAGGCCTTTTTGCGAGCGGATGAACAGCTTTACTTCCCATTCTTTTTCAATATTCTGCAGACGCTGTGATAATGCCGGCTGCGACACAAATAATCGTTCAGCCGCTCTTCTCATATTTTTTTCCTGGGCAAGCACCGACAAGAGCTGAAACTCGGACAATGAAGACATCTAAAAGCTCCTTATAAGTTTTTCTTATATCATATGTTCATATTTTTAAAATATCATTATCACTGGGGAAAATCTATAATAATGGAGGGTGGTGAGATCATGGAGCATATCGCTTTAATCGGAATTGGATTGATTGCTGCTTTTATTGGGACGCTTGCCGGCAGCGGCGGATTGATCGGGATGCCGTCGATGCTGCTGTTAGGCATACCCGTTCATACTGCGATTGCCTCCGCAAAATTTTCGAATATTTTCAGCTCCTTCTCGAGCTTTTTTGTGCTGCTGAAAAGAAAGCATATTTCCTTTAAATCTGCGATAAAAACAGCTCCGTTTGCGCTTGGCGGAGGTGTTTGCGGCGGGTTGTTGGCTAACTCGATTTCTGACAAAACAATGACGATTGCCGCGATCATTCTATTAAGCTTTGCATTCATTCTTACGTTCGTAAAAAAACCACAGCAACAGGAGATAACGTCTGCTGAGACAGAAACCGATATTTATCCATATTTATTCGGGATCAGTGTATACGATGGCATGTTTGGACCGGGACAGGCTACCTTGCTAATGTACACATATTTGCATAAAGGCCTCTCCTACATCAAAGCCATGGCATACACCCGCTTCCAAACCTTTATAAGTTGTTTCGGAGCACTATTCTCTTATATTGCCGGCGGCGCGTTCGATTTATCGATTGCCCTATATCTGTCGACAGGATCAATCATTGGAGCCCAATTGGCAGTCAGAATGGCGGATCGGGTGTCGGTGAGATACTTAAAAAGGCTCCTCCACTTGATTACGATCCTGCTGATCATCCAGCTGATATTCAGGGCCTTGACTTAACATCGAAAGAACAAAACATTTTTTCAAAAGGTGTTCCCTACAATTGTTGTAAAAACCCAAAAGTCCAAAGTACAACAAAACACTAACATATAATGGTTCTTCCTCTTTTGTGTTTATATAGTTGTATTTCCGCCAATAACTTTCACAGTCCGCACCTAAATTGTTTAGTATATCGTTAGACATCAGTTGTTTAGACAATACTTACACTTCCTTTTAAATACCTTATTCTAAATTTAAATCCTAGTATCAATGAGTATTACATATAATATTACCATATAAAACCAACAGGGCTAATGGCAAACTAACCTGTCGGTTAGTGGAATAAAAAAGCTGCCCAGAAAAGAGCTGCCAGATCTTCAAGTAACGCACCCGTTAGTTTAAGTACATTTCTTCACAATGGTAGGTTAGAAGATAAAAGTGCTTCGTCTTGAACATAAATTCTTTCCTATCTATTGATTATTAACTATTTAGAATAGTATAACTTCTCAAAATCACTTACAATATAGTCAAGCACCTATTTTGGAAAAATCACTAAACAATATTCGTATTAAGAGAGGAGGTAAATGAAATGGAAACATCCAAAAAAATAACAGTAGAAACGACAGTTCAAGCACCAGTAGAAAAGGTATGGCAATATTGGACAGAGCCAACTCATATAACAAAATGGAACAAGGCTTCAGATGACTGGCATACACCATTTGCTGAGAATGATCTAAGATCAGGTGGGAAGTTCGTTTCAAGAATGGAAGCCAAAGATGGCAGTGCTGGTTTCGATTTTGGTGGAATTTATGATGAAGTAAAATTACATGAGGTTATTGCTTATACACTTGGTGATGGAAGAAAAGTTAAAATCACTTTTAAAGGTCAAGAAAACGAAACCGAAGTAATTGAAACTTTTGATGCTGAAACTACGCATCCGATTGAGTTTCAACAACAAGGATGGCAGGCGATTTTAAATAATTTCAAAAAATATTCAGAAGAAACAACCATTTAAAAAAGCTGCCCTAGTTATCACTTTTATAGGCCACAAAAATGAATTAGTGGCGTGTCTGTGGCTATGAGTACTCACCACGGATACTGCCATTTTTTATTTTTATGATTTTCGTAAGAAGTCGCGGTGTCTGCACCCATCTTGGGCAACTGTCCATTCAAAGTGCCTGACATCTTTCTTTCAAAAAGTTAAGGCGTTAGCAGCCATCTGTTAAAAAAATAACTCTTCAACTTTTCTCCACATGATTGTGATAACAAGTTTTATACAGTCTAATGAAGGTCAAGTACCTGCCCCGTTAGCATTCCTGTAGATCGCTAATTTTGAGCTTTGATAAAAATAGGGCTCCTCAGTAAGATAT
>NZ_PGVA01000082.1 GCF_002860125.1 Bacillus canaveralius | reverse complement strand
CCCATAGCGCAAGCTAGTAAGATCCCTGAAAGATGATCAGGTTGATAGGTCAGAGGTGGAAGCGTGGCGACATGTGGAGCTGACTGATACTAATCGATCGAGGACTTAACCACAATTTGAAATGGTATTCTCGGATACACTTACTTCTTCTGGATTATCTAGTTTTGAGAGAACGAATCTTTCATTTTCTCTTGCAATAATTTTAAAAGGCATTATAACAAAATATGTCTTTAACTTGTCTGGTGGCGATAGCGAGAAGGTCACACCCGTTCCCATCCCGAACACGGAAGTTAAGCTTCTCAGCGCCGATGGTAGTTGGGGGTTTCCCCCTGTGAGAGTAGGACGCCGCCGGGCGATTATTTTAAATTATTATTCCGCAGTAGCTCAGTGGTAGAGCAACGAGCAAAGCTGCTGGATTGGGCTCCGAGTTGTACCCATCGAGCTGCTACTTGCTTAAGCTTACTGAGATGGGGACATTCGAAGCAAAACAATGTTTAGGGTTGTATATTATTATTCCGCAGTAGCTCAGTGGTAGAGCATTCGGCTGTTAACCGAACGGTCGCAGGTTCGAATCCTGCCTGCGGAGCCAAACGGAGAGCTGTCCGAGTGGCCGAAGGAGCACGATTGGAAATCGTGTAGGCGGTTAATCACTGTCTCAAGGGTTCAAATCCCTTGCTCTCCGCCATATTTAATTATATGGCCCGTTGGTCAAGCGGTTAAGACACCGCCCTTTCACGGCGGTAACACGGGTTCGAATCCCGTACGGGTCACCATTTTTCGTGGATACATAGCTGGAGGATTAGCTCAGCTGGGAGAGCATCTGCCTTACAAGCAGAGGGTCGGCGGTTCGATCCCGTCATCCTCCACCATATCAGTTAAGTTTTCATGTTTTTTATCGTCGCGGGGTGGAGCAACGAGCGTTACTTCACAGAATGAACTGCGAGTTGTACCGATCGAGCTGCTACTTGGTTCAGCATCCTGAGATCGGGACAGTTCTTATGGTATCAATGAGCATAGGAAAAACTTAATAATTTCTATTGTCGCGGGGTGGAGCAGTTCGGTAGCTCGTCGGGCTCATAACCCGAAGGTCGCAGGTTCAAATCCTGCCCCCGCAATCTGGTCCCGTGGTGTAGCGGTTAACATGCCTGCCTGTCACGCAGGAGATCGCCGGTTCGATCCCGGTCGGGACCGCCATTTTTTTATAACAGTTATAAATTGGCTCAGTAGCTCAGTCGGTAGAGCAGGTTGCTCTCATCATTGATTGGCTCCTGCGGCAACCTGCGAGAAAGATCGTGAGATCTTTTGAGCAAAGGACTTACTTGATTAAAATTTAGGAAATATTTGCAATTATGGCTCAGTAGCTCAGTCGGTAGAGCAGGTTGCTCTCATCATTGATTGGCTCCTGTGGCAACCTGCGAGAAAGATCGTGAGATCTTTTGAGCAAAGGACTTACTTGAATTAAAATTTAGGAAATATTTGCAATTATGGCTCAGTAGCTCAGTCGGTAGAGCAAAGGACTGAAAATCCTTGTGTCGGCGGTTCGATTCCGTCCTGAGCCACCATTTTCTTTCAACCTCATATTAATACAAAGCCGGTGTAGCTCAATTGGTAGAGCAACTGACTTGTAATCAGTAGGTTGGGGGTTCAAGTCCTCTTGCCGGCACCATTTATGGTTAGTTTTTCAGATTGACCCGAAAAATGATCGGTGATATAATTAATTTTCTTGATGGAGGGGTAGCGAAGTGGCTAAACGCGGCGGACTGTAAATCCGCTCCCTCAGGGTTCGGCGGTTCGAATCCGTCCCCCTCCACCATTTGATATATAGGGGTATAGTTTAAAGGTAGAACAGAGGTCTCCAAAACCTCCAGTGTGGGTTCGATTCCTACTACCCCTGCCAAATAACTATAATGGCGATTGTGGCGAAGTGGTTAACGCATCGGATTGTGGTTCCGACATTCGTGGGTTCGATTCCCATCAGTCGCCCCATGATGTTAAATTAGTATCAATTATCTTATCCATCTTAACGGTGACAATTATTTTCAAAAAAGCTGCCTAATATGTTATGGCGATTGTGGCGAAGTGGTTAACGCATCGGATTGTGGTTCCGACATTCGTGGGTTCAATTCCCATCAGTCGCCCCATAAATATACAATGTTAATTAATGGGCTATAGCCAAGCGGTAAGGCAACGGACTTTGACTCCGTCATGCGTTGGTTCGAATCCAGCTAGCCCAGCCATTTTGCGGAAGTAGTTCAGTGGTAGAATACAACCTTGCCAAGGTTGGGGTCGCGGGTTCGAATCCCGTCTTCCGCTCCATTAGTTTTTTGGCGGCATAGCCAAGTGGTAAGGCAGAGGTCTGCAAAACCTTTACCACCGGTTCGAATCCGGTTGCCGCCTCCATTTACTTAGAAAATGGACAAGCAGGATTACGATTTGCCGGGGTGGCGGAACTGGCAGACGCACAGGACTTAAAATCCTGCGGTAGGTGACTACCGTACCGGTTCGATTCCGGTCCTCGGCATCACCCATAATTTAATACGCCGGTGTGGCGGAATTGGCAGACGCGCACGACTCAAAATCGTGTTCCTTCTGGAGTGTCGGTTCGACCCCGACCACCGGTACCATATTTATTTAACAGGGAAACCTGTTTTTATTTTTAAAAATAATTATACTTCACCTATGTGCGGGTGTAGTTTAGTGGTAAAACCTCAGCCTTCCAAGCTGATGATGTGGGTTCGATTCCCATCACCCGCTCCATACATACCCTATCGCAACGCAGTGTTTCGTCTCTTAAAGAACGAAGCATTGCGTTTTTTCTTTTTCACTGATAAAAAAAGATAAGCTCCGGTACAGTAAATATCCGTGCAATAAAAATAGGATGCAGTTCAGCATCCTATTACCTCATATTTTGCAGTTCCTCCATGTAATTGAAGAAACATATTCATTGCGGCTTCTGTTAGCTTCACCTGGTTTTCCTTATCAAGGGACGGACGCAGGTAAATGATTTGGACAGCACTTGTTGTCTCAGGGCCAACCGCTGTTCTGGTGGAATCGACAAACGGGCTGCCGAAGGGACCGTTTTGATCGGCAGAGATAATGAGATTCGCAAGAGAATTGCTTCTGCCATTTAAGCCGAAATATTCTTCACCTTTACCGCCAAGCCGGATTGAAATATCCCCCGATAAAAGGTTGCGATCATAAATACCGATCGGTACCTGGTACTCGAGTGAACAAAAGTTATTCAGATCAATAGCACTATTAACAGAGTTTATATAGTTTTGCTTTTTGATTCGCCGGTAAAGTGCCTCCGCAGAGGGGCGATAACGGTTTGGATCGATACCAGTCTTCTTAAAGATCTGCCTCCACTCCTGAATGCCTTCGAGATCGGTAACATTTTTGTTTTCTAAATCGAAAAATATCGATTCTTGAAAAAGCTGGAACCTGCCTTTTAGCATTTGCGGGGATTCTCCGACTACAATGCCATGATACTGAATGACACCAACATTAAAGCTGGGGATAATCGCTGCTATATCAGGTGACATGACTATTTCCATGCTTTTCACCTCCATATTCGTTTGAAAATAGTCTATCATATAAACCGTTGATCGTTATAATAAAGGCTTTTATTCCTGCCATATAGGAACTCATGAAAGAAAGTAGGGCCGATCATAAAAGAGTGTCCAGCAGATCAAGAATCAGCTAAGACGTATCGAGAGTTTGATGCAAGGAAAGAAATATCCCCGACAAACGGATGATCTCGATCTTCATAGTGTTAAAGACAAAAAATTGAATATTTAGGGTTTACATATTGATGGGAAAGACATTATAAAAACAGACACATTCGTCTTTTTTATAATATGCACTAATTTTCCCAAATTGAGAGGTTGTTTTTTATGCGAAAGGGCGAACGAACGAAAAAAATGATTATTGAAAAAGCGGCTAACCTCTTTAATCAAAGGGGGTACGTAGCCTCAACTATGGTTGATGTTATGAATGCGACAGGACTGGAAAGAGGCGGTTTATACAATCACTTTAGCAGTAAGGATGAGCTTGCAAACGAGGCATTTCTTTATGCGGCTGAAACTATAGGTTCGAAGTATCGAGAGGCTTTGTGGACAGAGAATCACATCGTCGAACGCTTGCACGGGTTCCTTCACATATTCAGCCGTCTATATGAAGATACTCCTATTCCAGGTGGCTGTCCGATAATGAATGTTGCCATAGAAACAGATGCGGTAAATCCGGTATTGAAAGATTATGCTAATCAAGCCATGCTACAACTTCATGAATCAATTGGAAGAGTGGTTATGCAGGGAATTGAATACGGAGAAGTAAGTTCTCAGGTAAATCCAGAAGAGGTTGCCACCGTTTTGCTTTCCTCGTTAGAAGGCGCCCTGATGTTAAGTCGTCTACACAAGGATAAAAAATTTTTGAATCAAACGATCGATCATCTTCAAGATTACATTCGTAAACGGGTTGTCAAGGAAACGGCTTAAACTGCCGATTTCTTTTACCATAAAAACAGACATGTGTGTCTGAAAATAAAGGGAGGAAAGCAATTGTGTGGAATCGTTTTGTGGCCATGGGTGACAGTGTGACGGAGGGGATTGGAGATGAAGTAGAGGGAATTCCTTGTTTAAGTTGGGCATACCACTTTGCAAAAGAGTGGCAAGAACGCTGCCCAGAGTTAATCTATACCAATATCGCCATCAGGGGACAAACTACGGCCGAAATCCGGAGGACACAGCTGGGAAAGTGCATGGCTTTAAGGCCTGATCTTGTATCCTTGATGGCAGGCGGTAATGATGTATTGCAAGGGAGATGGAATGCTTCCGCATTTGAACAGGAGTTTGGAGAGATGCTGTCTACTTTATTACAGACAGGCGTTACCATTATTTCTTCCACAGTTCCGGACTTTCCAAAACTTCGTACGCTTCCGACTTCACAGGCAGGGCAAATTCGCAGTCAGTTGACAGAGCTCAATCAGTTGATTCGTGAAAAATGTGTCGAATTTGGTGTTCCCTACGCTGAATTATGGCACGCCCCTTTTACGTTGAATTTAGAAACGTGGAGCCGGGATGGAATTCACCCAAACTCGGTCGGATATATGGCATTAGCAGGTGCAATGAACGACGTCCTGCTGCAAATAAAAAATACGCCGAATGGTCCACTGGGAGGAATATCAAAGTGAAGATTGGTCGCGGTTCCCAAAGGCATCTGGAAACCATGTGGCCAAGGACATGGTTGCCTGGCATGTGAAGGACGGTTTGTGGATCGGCATCGATACGGCAAACGACAGTTCCTGATAACCGTGCAGGAAGAAACAGCTAAACAAGAACCGGCAAGGATCTAAACAAAAACACAGAGGAGCTGTGAACATATGGCGCTTCTGTGTTTTTGATATTTGTACTTTAAAAATAGCAGGAATTAAATCAATAACAACGGATTTTAACAGATCAAAGTCGAAATTACCTATATTCTGTTAGTAACCTTTCCTGTTTGAATAAGAGCAAGGAGATTAGTGGATGAATGTAACCGAGGAGCAACAGTGGTTCCAGGTTCTGTCTGGAAAAGCCGAACTAACATGGCAGTTTTGGAGTGAATCAATTGACGCCAACTTTAAAGCCGGGGATAATGCTGCTATATCAGACGATATGAATATTTCCATGCTTTTCACCTCCACATTTCCTTGAAAATAGTTTATCATATAAACCGTTGATCTTTATAATAAAGGCTTTATGCCTGCCATATAGGAACTCATGAAAGAAAGGAGGGTCGAAAATGAATAGTATCGAGCTGAAGCAGGATATCATTGCCTACAGTAAAACAATCGGTATTGATAAAATTGGTTTCACGTCAACAAATACATTCAGTGAGATGAAAAGCCGGCTGTTGCGCCAGCAGGAGCTGAACTACCAATCAGGCTTTGAAGAGCCGGATATTGAAAAGAGAACGGATCCATCGCTTTTGCTTGATAAATCACAGTCGATTATCGCTATCGCTTTAGCTTACCCTTCGAAAATGAAAGAGCAGGTTTTGAGCAAAAAAGGCGAGCGACGGGGAATTTTTTGCCGGGCGTCATGGGGAACCGATTACCATATGATTTTGCGCGACCGCCTGAAAAAACTTGAAGAATATATTTTGTCGAAAGTGCCTGAAGCCAAACTTAAGTCAATGGTTGATACAGGGGAATTAGTCGATAGAGCCGTTGCGCAAAGAGCGGGAATCGGCTGGAGCGGGAAAAACTGTTCAATCATTACTCCAGAATTTGGCTCGTATGTGTATCTCGGAGAAATGATCACGAATATTCCGTTTGAACCTGATACTCCAATGGAGGACCAATGCGGAAGCTGCAATAAATGTGTTGAGGTCTGTCCTACAGGTGCGCTGATACAAGGCGGTCAGTTAAATGCACAAAGGTGCATCGCTTTTCTAACGCAAACTAAAGGTTTTCTGCCCGATGAATTTCGTGATAAGCTAGGCAATCGGCTGTATGGCTGCGATACTTGCCAAACGGTTTGTCCTGTAAACAAAGGTAAGGATTTTCATTTCCACTCTGAAATGGAACCTGACCCGGAAATAGCAAAGCCATTATTAAAACCGTTGCTTCGGATTGGAAATCGCGAATTTAAAGAGAAATACAGTAAAATATCCGGTTCATGGAGAGGCAAAAAACCAATCCAGAGAAACGCGCTGATCGCCCTTGCCCATTATAAAGATGAAACTGCAATTCCCGACATCATTGAAGTTCTTAAAAATGACGCTAGGCCTGTCATCAGGGGGACGGCGGCCTGGTCGTTGGGGAAAATTGGCGGAAACGAAGCAAGAGAGGCCCTTCAACATGCTGTTCAAACAGAAAAAGACGAGGAAGTTATCAAAGAAATTGAAAAAGGACTAACTTTTTATGTTCACTAACAGGAATGGACTCCCATTCCTGTTTTTTTTGGTTTGATTGCGCTGTTTCTTCATATGTATGTATATGAGAGGAGTGTTTCCAATGCGCGAACAGCTGCAGGCTCTTTTAGGAAGACGGGTTAACCAATATATATCACACACGCGAAGCGATAAAGATTTACCACAGAAAATAGAAATTAAAAAAGATTGTTTGTCGAAAAGATCGGCTGAAATTGTGAAGGCAGCAGCAAGGGGAAAAATCACGGATAAGCAAGAGGAAGATGATCACACTACCCTTTTGTATGAAGTACATTTTCAATTTTTAATTCGCCAAAAGGGAATGCTTTATATGGAGGAAGAAATCGAAAAACGAGAGGCCGATTTTTATAAAGGGGTCTTAATTGAAGATAAAGAGATCTCCATATATGCTCATGAAAACCTGGCAGAAGTTTTTCCGGATGACCCAATTCGGGAAATGCAAAGGACGAAGAATGAGTTCTATTATGATCGCTTAAAAGCGGTCCAATATGCGGAAAGATGGTGGAATGATTACAATCCAGCCTTTAAAAAGTTTGAAGTGGATTGCACCAACTATATTTCCCAGTGCCTGCATGCCGGAGGGGCGCCAATGAGAGGTTACCCGAACAGGAGCAATGGCTGGTGGATGAGAAATAATAATTGGAGTTATAGCTGGTCAGTTGCCAATTCACTGCGCTGGTATTTGCCGGGATCAAAAACAGGCTTGCGCGGAAGAGAAGTCAGCAGCGCTGATAAACTATTGCTTGGGGACGTGATTTGCTACGATTTTCAGGGTGATGGCCGTTTTGACCATAATACAATCGTTACCGGCAAGGATGCATTTGAAATGCCCCTTGTTAATGCCCATACACATAATAGCAGGATGCGTTACTGGGCATATGAGGATTCAACTGCCTATACTCCAAATATTAAATACAAGTTTATAACAATAGTTCATGATGAGTGAACATTCTTGTCTGAGCAACCAAGAGTGGTATAATAGCCTTTAGAGTTTATTATTGAGGTGAAAAAAGTGGGTTTGCATGTCGTACTATACCAGCCGGAAATCCCAGCCAATACAGGCAATATAGCGAGAACTTGTGCTGCAACAGATACAATTTTACACTTAATCAGGCCACTCGGATTTTCAACAGATGATAAAATGCTGCGCCGGGCAGGTTTGGATTATTGGGAATTTGTAAAGGTTGTTTACTACGAATCGTTAGACGAATTTTATGAAAAAAATAGTGGCGGTGAATTTTTTTATTTAACAAAGTTTGGAACGGAGCCGCATTCATCATTTGATTACAGCGACGCTGACAAGGATTACTATTTTATTTTTGGAAAAGAGACAACCGGGCTTCCTAAAAATATCATTGAGGCGAATAAAGAAAGAAGCTTGCGCATTCCAATGAATGAGAATGTCCGCTCATTAAATTTGTCCAATACAGCTGCGATTTTAATTTATGAAGCATTAAGGCAGCAGGATTATCCGGCTTTAAGATAAATGGCATGGACCTAACCGCTCAAGGTCCTTTTCAGATGATACATAAAGGTGGGACAGGCTTATGAATCCAACAATTGAGACGATCTTAAACCATCGTTCAATCAGGAGTTTTGAAGATAAACCGTTAACTGACGAGCAGATCGACACGATTATCGCTTGTGCACAAGCAGCTGCTACTTCAAGCTTTATCCAGGCATATTCGATCATTGGCATCACCGACCGAGACAAGAAACAGAAGCTTTCAGAGCTTGCCGGCAAGCAAAGCTACGTGGTGCAGAACGGCCACTTCTTAGTGTTTTGTGCAGATTTATACCGCCATCAATTGATCGGTGAAATCGAAGGGAAAGATGTCATTCCCGCTATTGAGAGCACGGAAAAATTTATGGTTGCTTTGATCGATGCATCTTTAGCGGCGCAAAATGTTGCGATTGCCGCTGAGTCAATGGGATTAGGCATCTGTTATATCGGGGGAATCAGGAATAATCTTGAGGAAGTATCAAAGCTTTTAAAAACCCCTGAGCGCGTTATTCCGCTATTCGGCCTTGCTATAGGTGTTCCGATGCAGGAGCCTGGCCAGAAACCGAGGCTGCCGCGCAGTCAGGTGTACCATCTCAACGAATATCAGCAAGATAAAAACCGCTATCTCGAAGGTCTAGAGGAGTATAACGAGACGATTTCTGCTTATTATGAACAGAGAACCGGCGGACGAAGAAACGACACATGGACAGGCCAAATAGCAGGGATGCTTGAGAACCAATCGCGAATGTACATGAAGGAATATGTCCAAAAATCAAAACTCGATTTGCGTTAATAGAAAAAGCTGCTGAGCTTTCAGCAGCTTTTTACACTTTGTAACCCTAATTTATTTCTTATTAATCCCCGGCTTATCATTGTAACCAGCTGTGAAAATTGCCGCGAGGAATGCCACAACTACACCTAAAACTATAATTGTACCCATTTATGTAAGCCTCCCTTTTTTACATAATTCTTCTTGAAGAATCCATATAACTTTATTATATCTCAAGTCTTCACCACTGTGAATGAAAAGTGTGGATAAAATTTTTTCAAAAAAAGGACAAGGATAACTGCGATGGGTTTGAGCATGTTCACTTGTCCAAGCGCATAAGGTATATTAATCGTCTCTGAATATGTGACAGGGGGAGGTCCATATGGATATTTTAAAAAAGATCGAAATATTTCGTGAAGAGGAAGAGAAATTGAAATGGGAAGGAACATTTGGAGAATACCTGCAATTAATTAAAGAGAAGCCACTGGTTGCCCAGTCTGCCCATTCACGGGTTTTTAATATGATAAAGGATGCCGGTATCGAGGAGGTCAGGGGGCATAAACGTTATAAGTTCTTCTGCAATCAGCTATTCGGACTTGAAGAAGCTTTGGAAAGGCTTGTTGAGGAATATTTTCATCCGGCAGCTAAACGGCTTGATGTCAGAAAGAGAATTCTGTTGTTGATGGGTCCTGTCAGCGGAGGGAAATCGACACTCGTGACGATTCTAAAACGTGGTTTAGAAGCCTATTCACATACAGATAGAGGCTCTATTTTTGCGATCAAAGGCTGCCCGATGCACGAAGATCCGCTCCATTTAATTCCGCATCATCTTCGCAATGATTTTTTCGAAGAGTACGGGATAAGAATAGAAGGAAACTTATCACCTTTAAATATGATGCGACTTGAAAAAGAGTATGGCGGAAGAATCGAGGATGTATTGGTGGAGCGAATTTTCTTTTCGGAGGATAAGCGGGTTGGGATTGGGACATTCAGCCCTTCTGATCCGAAGTCACAGGATATTGCTGACTTGACCGGCAGCATCGATTTTTCGACAATTGCCGAGTACGGCTCGGAATCAGACCCGCGTGCTTATCGCTTTGACGGGGAGCTAAACAAGGCGAACCGGGGCATGATGGAATTCCAGGAGATGCTCAAATGCGATGAAAAATTTCTCTGGCATTTACTTTCGCTCACACAGGAAGGCAACTTTAAAGCAGGACGATTTGCGTTAATTTCGGCTGATGAACTAATCGTGGCACATACAAATGAAACGGAATACCGCTCGTTTATTTCCAATAAAAAGAATGAGGCACTACACTCGCGGATTATCGTGATGCCGATTCCTTACAATTTGAAGGTGACAGAGGAAGAAAAAATTTATGAGAAAATGATTCGTGAAAGTGATGTTGCAGATGTTCACATCGCTCCGCATACGTTAAAGGTTGCTGCGATGTTTACGATATTAACCCGCTTAAAGGAGCCGAAAAAGGGCGATATTGATTTAGTGAAAAAGATGCGCCTTTATGATGGAGAAAATGTTGAGGGCTATAATTCGGCCGATGTCGAGGAGCTGAAAAAGGAGTACCAGGATGAAGGGATGAGCGGGATTGATCCCCGTTATGTGATTAACCGGATTTCGTCGACGATTATCCGGAAAGAGGTGCCATCGATCAATGCTCTTGATGTGCTCCGCTCGCTTAAAGAAGGGCTAGACCAGCATCCGTCGATTACGGCTGAGTTGCGGGAACGTTACCTGAATTATATTTCCCTGGCGCGCAAAGAATACGATGAGATTGCGAAGAAGGAAGTTCAAAAGGCGTTTGTTTACTCTTATGAGGAATCAGCGAAAACGTTAATGGATAACTATCTCGATAACGTCGAAGCTTATTGCAATAAATCAAAATTAAGAGATCCATTAACCGGGGAAGAGATTAGCCCGGATGAAAAATTAATGCGTTCAATCGAAGAGCAAATTGGCATATCTGAAAATGCCAAAAAGGCGTTTAGAGAGGAAATTCTGATTCGGATTTCAGCATATGCAAGAAAAGGAAAACGATTCGATTACAACTCCCACGACCGTCTGCGTGAGGCGATCCAGAAAAAGCTTTTCGCAGATTTAAAGGATGTTGTCAAAATTACGACTTCTACGAAAACGCCGGATGAGCAACAGCTCAAGAAGGTAAACGAAGTCGTTGCACGCCTAATTGACGAGCATGGCTATAATTCCTCTTCTGCAAATGAACTGTTGAGGTATGTGGGCAGCCTTTTAAACCGGTAAATCAGTGTCTACATGCTCCAATTTGATTCTTCCTGTGAGGTTTATTTTTCGGCTAATTGGGTAAATATTTAGCAGAGGTGATCCAGGTGGAAAAAAATGGAATGGATAAAGATATTACACCTATGAATGGCTCAATGGCCCCAAATATGGAAGAAATGAAAAACCTCGGTAAGCAGATGGAGAATCTTCGCACGAACCAGGAATTGAAGCAGGACGATAAGATGCCGGATCCGATTCAATACGATACGAATAAATAGACATGTGAAATAAGAGAGTGAAACCCTGTTCTAAATTAATTGACAGGGTTTTTTTCTTTACGAACAAGCCTCTTTTTAGAGGAATGGTTTGATAACACTAAGAATTGAAAAAAAACGGGCGAAACAAGGTTGTCCATTTTAATAGCGCGGGAACCCATTGTCAAAATTATTTGTAAATTATTTGGCCTTTCTGCATAGGATAGAGTAATCAACGTTTCTATTTGTAAAGCAACACTCTATTGTATGTTTTACCATGTAATATGTGCTTGGATTAGGAAAAAAATAGGAGGGGTGAAAAATGACCGATTCAAATAAGCATCAGTTTGTAATTTCCAAAGAAGATTGGTCCCTCCACCGCAAAGGCCACGATGATCAACAGCGGCATCAGGAAAAGGTGCAGGATGCAATTCGAAATAACCTGCCTGACCTGATTACAGAAGAAAGCATCATTATGTCTAACGGTCGCGAAGTAGTTAAAATTCCTATCCGTTCCCTCGATGAATATAAAATCCGTTATAACTATGATAAGAATAAGCATGTAGGCCAGGGGGCCGGCGACAGCCAGATCGGTGATGTAGTGGCCAGAGATGGATCACAGGGTCAGAAGGGACCAGGCAAAGGCCAGGGGGCAGGAGACCAGCCGGGCGAAGATTATTTTGAAGCAGAAGTAACGATGATGGAGCTGGAAGCAGCATTATTCAAGCAATTAGAGCTCCCGAACTTAAAAAGAAAAGAGCAAGACGAGCATTTGGTTGAGAACATTGAATTTAATGACATTCGCAAAACTGGATTGATGGGTAACATCGATAAAAAGCGGACAATGATGACGGCGTTCAAACGCAATGCTATGAAAGGCAAGCCCGCTTTCCATCCGATCTACAAGGAAGACTTAAAATTTAAAACATGGAATGAAGTGATTAAACCGGAATCAAAGGCGGTCGTAATCGCGATGATGGACACGAGCGGCTCGATGGGGATCTGGGAAAAGTATATGGCACGGAGCTTCTTCTTCTGGATGACCCGATTTTTAAGAACAAAATATGAAACCGTCGATATTGAATTTATCGCCCATCATACGGAAGCAAAAGTCGTCTCTGAAGAAGACTTTTTTTCAAAAGGAGAAAGCGGCGGCACGATCTGCTCATCCGCCTACCGGAAAGCATTGGAGATTATCGAAGTCAAATACAACCCGCGCCGCTTTAATATTTATCCATTCCACTTCTCCGACGGTGATAACTTAACCTCGGACAATGCGAGATGCGTCAAGCTTGTTGAAGAATTAATGAATGTCTCCAATATGTTTGGTTACGGAGAAGTCAATCAATACAATCGCCACTCAACCCTCATGTCCGCGTATAAAAACATCAAAAATGAAAAATACCGCTATTACATCCTCAAGCAAAAAGCCGACGTGTTCCATGCGATGAAGAGTTTTTTCAAAAATGAAGATAGTAAGATGTACGCATAAAAGGAGGGGAGAACCCTCTTTTTTTTGTTTATCATAGTGCCTCCGTTTAAGCTAGGCTATATGATACATTACAAATATTTATGAAACCTGTAACCTTCTATCACATTCAGCGGGGAAATGCGCTTCTATAAAGAAACACATTTTCAATAAGGTTTTCAATCCTTCAGTTCATAACTCAAGTTTACACCACGATATGAAGATAAAGTGTATTGAACTTGGTATATAAACCGTTCTGTATCTGTGCTATGGATCAATGGATGATAATTTAAATCCCATCCATAAAGGTAGGAATCTTCTTTTTGGGGTTCCATAGTGAGCTCATCTAGTTCCTGCTGTGACGATATTTCGAAAATCGCAATGCCTCCTAAAGGCTTACTTGCAAAATGCTCGTGGTAAATAATTTTTCCTAATCGTTGATTTTTAATCCAATGATTTAATGCGTAATTTGCCTGTTTTGCATTGAGATGATTTGCAGCAATTCCATAAACTAAATAACATCTTTTGCTCTTAAACTTCATATTTCATCACACTCCTCTAAAGCTATTATGCAATGAGAAATGGTATAATGTTTTACATATAATGCTCACTCAAGAAGCAATTTTTGATATAGGGGAGATAGGGATGGGTTTCTTTCTTAAACTGTCAAATATTAAATTTTTGCAGTTTAGTGGGGCAAATTGGCATGACATTCCACATTCACATGAGGATGTCTATCAGATTTCTATTCCGATGAGTGGAAAGCTCATTGCTAATTTAAACAATCATGAATATATATTGAAAAATGGAGAATCAATCATCGCTAATCCTTTATCCATTCACGGGCATCAGTTTTCCAAAGAAACCAGTTCAATGTTTATTATTGGGCTTAACAAGGCTCAATTTAACGAGTGGATACGCGACAATTATGGGACTTGCGATGAAGTTGAACTTAATGAACAACAAATTATTATTCCAAATGAATTACGAAGGAATTTGAAGCAGTGGGTTAATAATCTTTTACTCGAGCAACGCACGAATCTGTTGGAATCAGAAGTCGAACAAAATGCCTTTCATTATTTTTCAAACATATTAAAGGGCAGCCATAATTCCACCGTTAACCGTTTAGTCTCCGCAGATATATATTTAAATCATGTTTTAGAATACATCCATTCCCATTACAATGAGAATATAAGAATAGAAACGCTTGCAGAGTTGGCTCATCAAAGCAAATTTCATTTCATCCGATCTTTTAAAAAGCAGATAAGCTACACCCCATATCAATATGTATTATCTTTGCGGATAGAACAGGGGAAAGAAATGCTGCGAAATTCTAATAAAACAATTACAGAGATCAGTTATGAGCTAGGATTCAGCAGTCCAAGCCAGTTCCATCGGAATTTTGTTATTTGGGTTGGCTGCACCCCAAAGCAATTTAGAGATTAGCAAAAACTTGTAGCTTTATAAATATGAACCACGTGTTCTATTTCGCATTCTTTTCAAAAGAAACAAAGATATTAGTGATGATTTTAGAAATGACTGCAACGATTGCATAACCAAGGAACAGGTGAAAATAGTTTGCACCCCTGTTTAATTCAAACAGATCCAATGATACTAATAACGGCTTAAAGACAAAGGCTAATACAGCACAGAGGGCAAGAATGTATAAGTAATAATTTTTCTTATGTTTGAGAGTCCATTGATACACGAGCATGTAGGCTACCGGTACTAAAGCTACATCTAGAGCAAAGCCTGTCGGCAGGATTGGAAAAACTTTATACGGGTAAAACCAATAGGCTCTCTCACCTCCAATGATATCAATATAGGTGAACCAAACATGTACATTAAAACCATAGAATCCAATGAGGAGCGCCTTTCTTTTGTCGATAAAAAAATAGAGCACAATTAAAGGGATGAGAAGAAAGCTAAGATTGGTCCAAAATTGCCATGTCCCAAAATTAGAATATGTATTCCAGTACTCAATCCATTTATTTGATAATTCGAGCTGCGTATTTTCAAGATCTTCAATAAAAGACTTTTGGTTAGCAGTCATGTTGTTCTACTTCCTGTTAAAATCTAGTTTATCATTCCAAAAGTCTATTTGTTTTATACATTTACAGGCATACATGCGGCGTTAAATTCGTTTACGGTGCCGTGAAACGAAAGGGTTGTCTGTTTCCCAAAACCTCCATGGATAATCTCTTGCCTCACCAGAATTATCAATGCCTATTCTTTTCCCTTGTGATATTCCGGCAGGCTGGATACCGGTGCAAATATACAAAGGTGGTTCACAAACTGAGCGTCCGTAATCTGCCATTGAAATACCCATCGCTTTTGTCAGCTTGCCGGGCCCGTTTGTCAGGTTTTTTAAATCGGTTATGCCCCGTCTTTTTTTCATTAATTCAATGCCGCTAAAAGGCTCAATGGCTCGAATCAAAACGGCTTCAGGCTTATCTTTTGGCCCGCTGACAATGTTGACCAGACAATGGGTATGCATGACATATGTATAAATATGCCCAGGCTCTGCAAACATAATTTCGGTTCTCGCTGTTCTGCGGTTGTTATAACTATGGGCCGCCTGATCTTCCGGCCCGGTGTATGCTTCGGTCTCAATAATAAAGCCGGAGGTAACTCCTTCGTCTGTCTCCTTTACGAGCAGGCAGCCTAACAACGACTTGGCAAGATCAAGGGTTGGTTGTTTAAAAAAATCTATCGTTAAAGGCACTGCTTTTAGGCTGGACTCGTTCGTTAATTCCCCATTAAGAATCTTCTTCATATACAAACCTCCTCGTCTCATGAGCATTCTGCATCCAACCTCTATACTCGATAAAGAGTGACATGTACCATGATTTTTTGTTACATTTTTAATATACCTATGAAATATGTATGGAGAGTGGAGTAAGTGAATAAACGAATCGGCTTTATTGGCTGTGGAAAAATGGCTCAGGCAATGATTCAAGGAATCCTTAATTCCCAATTGCTGCCTGCTGAAAATATTTATGCTAGTTCAGCTTCAGAAGAAACGATCACTTTAGTGAGAGAAAAATTTGGAATCTTTACATGTTTGGATAATCGGCAAATTGCACGTGCTGCGGATGTGCTTATTCTTGCAGTGAAACCGGATGTGCATAAGAGTGTGATCAAGCAAATTAAGGATTCTGTTAGTGAACATACGATTATTATAACCATAGCGGCTGGAATCACATTGCAGTATATCGAAGAATCGTTTGGTGAACATGTTAAAGCGATCAGGACCATGCCCAATACTCCATCTTTAGTGGGAGAAGGAATGACCGCAATTGCAGCAAATAGAAACGTCCTTGATGAAGAATTGAGGGATATGCTGTCGATTTTTGCAAGCTTTGGCCGGATTGAACTGATTGAAGAGAAATTAATGAATGCGATCCCGGCGATTAGCGGTTCTTCGCCTGCATATGTCTACATGTTGATTGAAGCGCTGGCTGATGGGGGAGTTATGCAAGGGATCCCAAGGAAACAGGCCTATCAATTTGCAGCCCAGGCTGTAATGGGAGCGGCTAAAATGGTGTTGGAAACAGGGATGCATCCTGGTGTGCTCAAGGATGACGTATGTACTCCCGGCGGTGCGACGATCCAGGCAATTGCCACTCTTGAAAAAGAACGATTTCGTTCAGCAGTAATTTCCGCGATGGAAAGCTGTACAAAAAGGACAGAAGAGTTAGCGCAGAAATAAGTATTGTACTAGTTCGGATACTTACATAATCGTGATAAACCATTATAATATCATGTATGAGTATTAAAGAATTGCTTTATGAAATTCACTCATAAAAAAGTGTTTAATTAGCTTGCTGCACATTTGGGAAACGAGGCATGATGCCCGTTAAGGAGAATTATGAATATGTGGAAAAAATGGGTATTTGCTTCAGTTATTATTATCGGTATTTTTTTTCTTATTCCGTACAGTCTTCCGATTATCTTTGCCTTTTTAACCGCCTGTTTGTTAGAGGGTTCTGTTAGCTGGCTGGTGAAAAAATGGAATTTCTCCCGGCTTCAAGCGGTAATATCTGTCTTCACAGGTTATGTACTGGCTATGTCGGTGCTGGGTTATTATTTAATTTTACTCATTGTCCAGCAAACGATCACCCTTTCAGAAAAGACGCCGACTTTTGTAAAAGATCTTTATACGACAGCGATCCGCCCTCTGATCAGAAGATGGGAATTTTATTCCAAGGATTTGCCGGTAGATGTAATGAAGTCAATAGAAGTGGCAATTGAAAACACTATTACCTCGATCGACGTTTTTTTACAGGGACTTATGCAAAACATCGTTAACCTGGTAACGGCTGTTCCCGGCTTTCTAATTGAATTCTTAATCTATTTAATTGCTCTGTTTTTAATCAGCCTTGAGCTTCCCCGCTTAAAAGCAAGTCTGGAGGCGCACTTAAAGGAGCAAACAAAGCGGAAGGTTTATTTAGTAGCGAACCAGTTAAATAAGGCAGGGATCGGCTTTTTAAAAGCCCAGGTTATTTTAAGCATACTGACGTTTATCATGGCATTCGTAGGCTTATCGATTCTGGGAGCTCCGTATACAGCACTGCTCTCATTGTTGATCGTGATTGTTGATATTTTGCCGATTCTGGGAACAGGATCGGTTCTTGTTCCATGGGCAGTGTTCGCAATCCTGCAAAACAATACTTTCCTTGGAATCGGATTGATCATTTTGTTTATTGTCATAACGGTTGTCAGGAGAATCATTGAACCTAAGGTTTATTCGACGAGCCTTGGTATATCTCCTCTCGCCGCTCTTGTAAGTTTATATATCGGCTTCAAACTGATCGGACTTTTAGGGATTATTATAGGCCCTGCGATCGTGATCATCTATGATACATTGAAAAAAGCCAATATTATTAAAGTGAACTTTAAAGTATGATCCATGCAGGGCATATTGTTGACGCTATCGTTGTTTAAAGAATATAGCTGTGAACACAGAAGCATCCTGGATACCAATTTCAGGTGCTTCTGTTTATTTATAAATCAATGAATTTTATAAAGCAATTTTTTTAAGTGAAAAACGAGACAGTTACTTAAAGTTAAGATAGTATTATTCGTTTCTATGGATACTGCTGTATATGTAGACAATTTCATTTGTTTTTCGGTTTAGCTTATTACATTGTGAAATTGACTCAATCAATGAATTTCATAAAGCAATTCTTTAAGTGAAAAACGAACAGTTACTTAAAGTTAAGATAGTATTATTCGTTTCCTACGGCATACTCCTTTATATGTAGACAACTTTATTCGTTTTTCGGTTTAGGCTTATTACATCGTGAAATTCACGCAAGTCATTGTCCAAATGAAATAAATTCATAAATTCATAATATACATAGGTAATGATCCATTTTCTATCCTCACGATTACATGGAGGTGAGGTTTTTGTGTTAATTCCGACTTGACTGATTGGAATAAATTGTTTTATATTAAACCAGTATTAATAACTTAATAGGGAGGTAGTATTTAAATGAATACTGCTTTTGTAGTGATCAATGTTGCTATTATGCTTATCATTATTGTTGGGTTGTACTACATGCAGAAAAAACATGTTTCGTTTTCTAAACGGGTCTTTGCTGCGTTAGGCTTAGGAATTGTTTTTGGCTTTGCATTGCAGTTTATTTATGGGCCGGCTTCTGAAGTTGTAACAGCAACAGCAGACTGGTTCAATTTAGTTGGAAATGGTTATGTGAAGTTTCTGCAAATGATTGTAATGCCACTTGTGTTTATTTCGATTTTGGCTGCATTTACGAAGCTTAAACTTACGAACAATATCGGCAAAATCAGTACATTGATTCTCGGCATTCTCATCGGAACGACTGCTGTTGCTGCAACGGTTGGTATTGTGACTGCGATTGGCTTTGATTTAGAAGCCGTTCAAATTGAACAGGGTGACGCGGAAACCGCCCGGGCTGAACAGCTTGAGCAAACCTACGGGGAAATTGCTGACAAAACCTTGCCACAGCAAATACTTGAATTATTACCTGGAAATCCGTTTTTGGATTTCACGGGTGCACGTCCAACATCGACAATCTCTGTTGTGATTTTTGCAGCATTCCTTGGTATTGCTTACCTGGGTGTCAGGCGTAAAACCCCGGAGCATGCTGAATTGTTTGCAAAAATTGTTGATTCGGTTTATGCAATCGTCATGCGTGTCGTCACGTTAATACTGCGCTTAACACCATACGGCGTTCTTGCGATCATGACTAGAACCGTAGCAACAAGTGACGTTGCTGCAATTGTCAATCTCGGAAAATTCGTCGGCGCTTCTTACGTTGCACTAATCGTGATGTTCATTATCCACCTGCTCTTACTGATTATTGCAGGACTGAATCCAGTTACGTATGTGAAAAAGGCATTCCCTGTATTGACATTCGCATTTACGTCCAGGACAAGTGCCGGTGCGTTGCCGCTTAACATTAAGACGCAAAAATCATTGGGTGTTCCAGAAGCCATTGCCAATTTCTCCGGATCATTTGGCTTAACGATTGGCTAGAACGGCTGTGCCGGAATTTATCCTGCCATGCTTGCAATCATGATTGCGCCAACAGTTGGAATCAATCCGCTTAGCCCGTCATTCATTATTTCGGTCATTGCCATTGTGGCGATTAGCTCTTTCGGTGTTGCAGGTGTCGGGGGAGGAGCAACATTTGCTGCACTTCTTGTTCTTTCAGCATTGAACTTGCCAATCGGTTTAGCAGGACTTTTGATATCCGTAGAGCCGCTTATTGACATGGGCCGAACAGCTGTGAATGTTAGCGGTGCAATGACTTCAGGTGTGTTGACAAGCCGGATTACCGGGGAAATTGACACAACTGCGTACAATGACATAAATGAAAGAATTGAAGCTGAAGCTTAGCAGCTTCTCGGCAGGTGCCTGGCACCTGCCGTTTCTTTTTGGCAAGCAAATTGCCTGTTAAAAAAGGATTTTCATATCGGTGCAACGAAATCTAAAATGATAATAGAAAGGCTAATATTTGCCCTCTCCGCTATTTTTCGTTAAAGTGCGATTGAAGGAAAAAAACCAGAAAAGGTGATTGCAATGGATACAGTTAAACTGGCAGAAGATCTTTCTTTTTCAAGAATTGTCCATGGTTTATGGAGACTGGCAGAGTGGAATTTGAGCAAGGAGGAAACTTTAAAGCTTGCAGAGCAATGCCTGGAGCTCGGAATTACTACATTTGATCATGCAGATATTTATGGGAATTATTCATGTGAGCGCCTGTTCGGGGAGGCACTGGCATTGAAGCCTTCGCTTAGAGATTCCATGCAGCTTGTCACCAAGTGTGGTATCAAGCTGCGATCTTCAAAGCGGCCGGAGCATACGATTAAACACTACGATACTGGCAAGGAACATATTATTGCAAGCGTTCATCAGTCTATGGAAAATCTGCAAACAGACTACATTGATGTCTTATTAATTCATCGTCCTGATCCGTTTATGGATCCGCATGAAACGGCCGAAGCATTTTATCAATTAAAGCAGCAAGGGAAAGTACGTCATTTTGGAGTTTCTAATTTTACACCCGCTCAATTTAATATGTTGAGCAGCTATTTAGATTTTCCGCTCGTTACGAATCAGGTTGAAATCTCGGCTGTTCATCTAGATACATTTGCGGACGGCACGATTGAGCATTGTCTTGAACATAGGATTGCCCCGATGGCATGGTCACCGCTTGCTGGCGGGAGAATATTTTCAGCCGAAGATGACCGGGCTCTTAGAGTGCGTCAAGCATTACAGGAAGTTGGAGAGGAATTGGGGGAAGATTCGCTGGATAAGCTTTTGTACGCATGGCTGATCAACCATCCTGCGCGAATCATCCCACTCGCCGGTTCGGGAAAAATAGACAGAATCCGACAAGCTGCAGAAGCTGTAGAAATTAAGCTGACCAGGCAGCAATGGTTTAAAATCTACACAGCTTCTCTTGGCAAAGACGTTGCGTGAACTAGCAGGACCGGAAAATTCCGGTCCTTTAATATTAAGGATGGACCGTCTTTTTTGTCCAGCTCCAGCGCCTAGCCCCTCGAGTCGCTTCGGTCCTGCCAATGAAGTCAAAGAACGACTTCACTGTCAGGCCCTCCAGCGCTTATCGGGGCTGATCAAGGCGCTTGCGCTTTTCTTAATCACCGTTAAGGATGTCATGATTCCAACAAAAATAATCGTTATAAACGAATAGACAAATTTTTCTGCCCCGACAATCGGTAAGCCGCAGGTGATGACAATTCCGTCAATTAAGAAGATCAATACCCCGACGTTTAATGAAGTTGTTCTTGATAATAGTTGTGCGAGCAGGTCAGTGCCGCCTGTGCTTGTCTCATGCCGAAGCATCAGGCCGATCCCGCTTCCTACCAAAACCCCACCGATGATCGAGCTGGAAAGAATACCAAGAGAAAATGATGTATGAACAGCAGATAAAACATCAATAAACAAGGATGAGATGACGAGTCCGTGAAGACTGTGATAAAAATAGCTCCGTTCATATATCCAGGCTAAAATATATAGGGGAATACTTAAAATAATCATACTCAGGCCGGTTGGCCATCCGTAAAAATAATGGATAATCAGGCCAATCCCGATAATCCCGCCATCAAGCAAATGGTGCGGTATAAGAAAACCATTGATTCCCAAACCCAATAAAAAGCTTCCAAGCAAAACTGCCAATATTTTTTCCCGCAAATGCCATCACCCTAACTTGTCCTTCTTATAAAAAATATGAAGTGTCACTGGATTTAGAAGTGATGATATAAAAAAAGCTTGCCCTATAAAGAGCAAGCTACATTCATTAATGCGGCAAAAATGCAAGCTGATAAAAGAACAGCAGTGCGAAAATATAGACAAGTGGATGAACCTCACGCCATTTACCTTTTACAACCTTCAACAGCGGATAAGCGATAAAGCCAAGGGCTATTCCTGTCGCAATGCTCGAGGTGAGCGGCATGCTCAGGATGATTAAAAAAGCAGGAAATGCTTCATCAATTTCTCCCCAGTTGATGTGAGAAATGCTTCCGATCATTAAGCTTCCAACTATAATGAGAGCGGGAGCGGTAATGGCTGAAAGCCCGGAAACCGCGCTGACTAACGGCCCAAAGAAAGCTGCCGCAACAAACAATCCGGCAACTGTTAACGATGTTAAACCTGTTCGCCCTCCGGCAGCCACTCCGGATGATGACTCAATATAAGCGGATGTCGGACTTGTTCCAAAGATTGCCCCAACCGTTGTGGCAATCGAGTCAGACAGGAGCGCTTCCCGTGCTCGCGGCATCGTTTTACCCGTCATGAGGCCGGCCTGCTGGGCAACGCCGATCATCGTTCCCGTTGTATCAAAGATCGTGACAAGCAAAAATGAGAACACAACAGCATACAGGCTGTGCTGGATGACCTCGCCAATCGCTTCGAATGGATTGAGAACGATTAGTCCTTCCGGAAGTGACGGCAGCGAGACAAAACCCTGCTCAAAGGAGAGCTGCCCGGTAAAATAGGCTATCAGTCCTGTGACAATCATCCCGAAGAACAATGCGCCATTTACTTGCAAGGCCATTAACACTAATGTGATCGCAAGTCCTGTCAAAGCCAACAGCGCAGAAGGAGAATGCAGATCACCGAGGCCGACCAGATTCGTTGGATGATCGGTAATGATTCCGGTTAATCGCAAGCCGATAAACGCAATAAAAAGCCCGATACCGGCGGTGATTCCATGCTTTAAGTTTTCGGGAATCGCTTCGATCAGTTTTTTACGGAACGGTGTAAGTGATAGAATGATAAAGATAACACCAGCTAAAAATACGGCTGCAAAAGCGGTTTGATAATCAATATTGCCATGTGTTCCTACTACTGAATAGGCAAAATAGGCGTTCAAGCCCATACCGGGCGCAATCGCAATCGGATAGTTCGCAAACAATCCCATCCAAACAGTTCCGACTACCGTAGCGATGATGGTTGCCGTGAAAACCTGGTCAAACGGTACTCCAGCATCAGCTAAAATAACCGGGTTGACAATCACAATATAAACCATCGTTAAGAACGTAGTGATCCCGGCCACGATTTCAGTTCTGGGATTTGTGTTATGCTCTTTAAGTTTAAACATAATTAGACCTCCGGAAAATACGAACGATTTTAAAACTCAAGTATTATATTATTCGTTTTTAAGGTGGAATTCAAGACTCTATTTCAGTTTTGGTGAAAACAGCAGATTATAAACGTGCAAAATTACCGAAAAAGGTTGATTTCAGCGGCGAAGAGCCTATAATCGAATGTAAATTGATGTTATGGAGGTTGCATATGTTCCACATACTTCAAGCTTTATCAACGGAACAGCAAGCAGAGGTGTTAACGCGCAGGCTCATTCAGCTATTAAGCTATAACGGCACAATCGGGGAAACGGAAAAAGCGGACTTTTTAAAGGAAATAATCTGCTCCTTTCCTTATTTTAAGGAGAACGAATCGTTTGTATGGGAGCAGCCGATTTCAAACGATCCATTGGGGAGAAAAAATATTTTTGCATTGGTGCGTGGGCAGTCAGAGTGTTCGAAAACTGTGCTATACCATGCACATGTTGATACAGTAGGAATTGAGGATTATGGAGCCCTGCACGATATCGCTCACGATCCTGACGTTCTCGAAGAATTTTTCAAAAGCTATCCGGCAGATGCAGAGGTACAGGCGGATGCCGGTTCCGGAAATTGGATGTTTGGCCGTGGTGCCCTTGATATGCAAAGCGGAATTGCCGTCCATCTTGTCAATCTGCTGCATTTTTCGGAACAGCGCGATCAACTCCCCGGCAATTTGCTTGTCTTGTTTAACCCTGATGAAGAAAGCCAGCATGTCGGGATTCGAGCTGCGTTAACTGAGTTAACTAGATTAGAAACAGAGCAAAACCTTGATTTTATCGCAGCCATCAACAATGATTTCATATCGCCGCTTCATAGTGGCGATCAGACAAGGTACATATACACAGGAGCAGCAGGGAAATTATTGCCGTGCTTCTCCATTTTCGGGAGGGAAGCGCATGTAGGCGATAGTTTATCGGCTATTGATCCGACTCTGATTGCGGCCGAATTAAATCTGGCGATCAATGCAAATCTTGATCTGACCGAATATTTTCAAAATGAATTGACGCTGCCGCCCAGCTGCTTGTATTTAAAGGATGATAAACAGATATATGACGTCCAAACCGCGGTCAGCTGCGGCATTTATTTCAATCATTTTATTTATGAAAAATCACCTAAGGAGATCCTCACCCAGCTAGTCGATGTGGTGGGAAACAGGTGTGAAACCCTTGAAAAAAAATTAGCACAAACCTACACAGAACATCGGAAGCGCAACGGGCTTCCCGAGCGCGAAATCTCTTGGGATATTGAGGTTATTACTTTTGGGGAGTATGTCGAAAAGCTCGAGGAAATGAATTTACACCCGTTAAAAGCGGTCGAAGCTGCACTGGAGCACTTTTCCGAAAAGGATTTAGATGAACGAATGCTTGCTTTTAAAATCGTGGAAGCCCTCCATCAATTGGATCCCGAAAAAAAGCCACGCGTCATCCTCTTTTTCGCTCCTCCATTTATTCCGGCAAACCGCTTACCGGTTGAAAGCAATAAAGGGCAGTCCTTATTGACAACAATCGAAGCTGTGCTTGATGAAGTTCATCAAGAAACGAAAGAAACTTTTGAACTAAGAAAATATTTTCCTTATTTAGCAGACGGAAGTTTTCTTTCTTTTAACGGGACGGAAGAGGATATCAGCTCGATTGAAAACAATTTCCCGGCGATGCATAAGCTCTTTGCCTTGCCGCTTGGAGATATGAAGGCATTAAACATTCCGTCCATTAATTTAGGTGTATACGGAAAAAGCGGGCATAAGTGGACAGAACGAGTTTATAAGCCTTACACGTTTAAAATTTTGCCGCACTTGATTAGAAAGATGACGAAACGGCTTCTTGAATAGAAGGTATGAAACATGTTGCAGAAGTCCAAAAATAAGAGCAGTAAATTAACTGTAAGTATTGAAAATGGATAAAGGGACAAGGTGAAATGATGATAAAAGCAATTATTTTTGATTTTGATGGAACGATTATTGATACGGAATCATTGTGGTACCGGGTTTTTAAAGAAGTGCTCGAAGCAGATTACGGCGTTACGCTGCCGCTTGAGCAGTTTGCCAAAGTTATTGGCACGACGGACGAGCTTCTTTACGAATATATTAACAGCCAATCGGCAAACCCAGTGGAGCGTGAGGAACTAACGGCGAAGGTCAGTGAAAAGTTCACCAGCTACGAGGATGTTCTTTTATTGCGGGACGGCGTCCATGAGGTAATGGAAGAGGCCAGGGACCTCGGCTTGAAGCTTGCGATTGCTTCGAGCTCACACCGGGAATGGGTAGAAGAATTTTTGGAAAGATTCCAGCTTCACGGCTATTTTGAAACGATTAAAACGAAGGAAGATGTGTTAAGGGTTAAACCAGACCCTGCTTTGTATTTGGAGGCGATCAAGGAATTAGATGTTAAAGCAGAAGAAGCCCTGGCGGTAGAGGATTCTGTAAACGGCTCTTTAGCCGCGGTGACAGCGGGCCTGCACTGCGTAGTGATACCAAATGATGTTACAAGCTTTATGGCCTTCCATGAGCAGACGATTCGTTATGATGCCTTTTCAATGTTTAAAATCCGCGAATTTTTACAGCAAATGAGTTAATGGGAAAAGCCGGCGCAATCCGGCTTTTTGTTTTTGACTGCTAACATTTTCATGTTTAACCGGCTCCATAGACGGGCAAAAACTTAAGTGTTGGCAAATATTTGGCCAGCGATAGAAAGGAGATTAAATCAATTGCAAAAATTTCAATTAAGCTATTATTTCGAAGGTGATTTATCCGTTGCAAGAGTGATCGAAGCAGAGGATCAGGCAGAAGCGATCCAGCAATTAAAGGATAACACAGGATTAATCGAATTTACTGATTCTGAAGATACCTATCATTTTTTTGATACCAAAGATGTTAAATTATTTTCGGTCAAAAAAATTCTTTAAGAAATGTAAAGGCGTCATTCTATACCAGACTTGAAAGCTTTGTTTTTTTCACTAGAATGAATCAACAACGTTTTAGCCAGACGATCAGCGGGGAATAGGAAAATAACTACGGCATGGACCGTTAACGATAAATTGGGCAGCTGGTTGCATGCAGTTGCTCTTTTTTTTTTGCAAATTATGCTAAAGTAGAGATGGAGAAAACTGACCTAAAACGAGGGGGATTTTTCATGTTAACAAGTATGCATGACACAGTGAGTTTGAATAATGGCTTGAAAATGCCGATTTTTGGACTAGGTGTTTATAAAGTGGAGGAAGGAAATCAAACTTTCGATACGGTGAAAACAGCTCTTGAATTAGGCTACCGGCTCATTGATACGGCAGCTTTTTATGAAAATGAAGCGGGTGTGGGCCAGGCCATAAAAGAGAGTGGAATCCCGAGACAGGACATTTTTGTAACGACCAAGGTTTGGAACGATCAACAAGGCTATGATTCAACGTTGAAAGCTTTTGAGAACAGCCTCGAAAAACTTGGACTTGAGTATGTGAACCTCTACTTGATCCACTGGCCAGTTAAGGGAAAATATTTGGAAACATGGCGGGCGTTAGAAAAAATTTACCGGGAAGGAAAAGCAAAAGCAATTGGCGTCAGTAACTTCAATATCGATCACTTGAGAGACATCCTTGAAAACGGCACAGAAGTCCCTGCTGTCAACCAGATCGAATTGCATCCTCTCTTATCTCAGCAAGAGCTTCGCGCTTTTTGCCAGGAGAAAAACATAAAAGTGGAGGCATGGTCACCAATTGCAAGAGGAAGAGTACTGGAAGAGCCAGTATTGAACCAAATAGCTGAAAAGCATGGCAAATCACCTGCCCAGGTCATTCTCAGATGGCATTTGCAAAACGGCGTGATCGTCATCCCTAAATCAGTGAACCCGGCTCGATTACAGGAAAACGCTGATATTTTTGACTTTGAATTGAGCAATGAAGACATAGAAAAGATAAACTCACTAAACAAAAATGAACGATTTGGCGCCGACCCAGATAATTTTGATTTTTAAATGAGTCAATTTCACAATGTAACAAGCTAAACCGAAAAACGAATGAAGTTGTCTAAATTAAGAAGAGTATGCCGTAGGAAACGAATAATACTGTGTTGATTATAAATAACAGTTCGTTTTTCAGTTAAAGAATTGCTTTATGAAATTCATTCAAATAATACATAAAACCGATCATCAGGAAATTTTTTCTGCCCGCGATCGGTTTTTTATTTTTGAGCAAAATGCAGTTTTAGAAATTTTAATACAGGGATTTGTTGGAAGAGGAAACGTTTTATAACAAAACAGAAATATTAAAGAAAGGACTGATTTTTTAAAATTACATTGGAAAATTCTTCGAATGAGATTATCCCAGTTGTTATCCGGCCTGTTTTGATCAATATCGTCTTGGTTGTCATCAGCTAAATTTTCCTTACAGAGGTTTTAGCTTTTAAATTAGGTGGTAATGTAGGTGTAACAAGCAGTAATCACAAATTGAAAGGGAGGGCTTAGATGAGTGGAAGATCTAAACACTTTTTTACCGCTTTTATAATGAGTTTACTGCTTGTAAGCTGCAGCGAGAGTACGAAAAATGATATTCAGGATGCATCAGATGAACTGGAACAAAGCACGGAAGAGGCTGCCGAGGAAGGCGGGGCGGCTACAAAGGAGTTTGCTGAACACGCAGAGCAGGAAGCTTTGGCGGTGATGGAGACGATGAAGCAAGCTTTTGAGCTTGCAGAAGGTGAAGTGGAGGAAAATGTTCTCCAACCGGGCGATCGCGCTACAGCACAGGAACATCTTTATGTAGCAGTAACTCCAGAAGCGTATGATCAGCTGTATCAGCTTATTGAAAAAGCCGATTCTGAGCAAGTTGAAAAACTTCTTAAAGAAAATAAGCTGATTTATGTAAGTAAAGACGAGAAACTGGAAATCCTAGAAAGAGAAGCTATTAGAGTCAAGGTTGTAACAGAGTCAGGGGAAGAAGGATTTGCTCCTTCCACAATGCTTGACCCTGTTAAATAACTTATAAAAATATTTTAGACAAGGAGTGTTATTATGTTAGAATTTTTATGGGCACTAATTATTGGTGGTTTAATTGGTTGGATAGCAGGTATGATCGTCGGAAGAGACGTTCCTGGCGGAGTGATTGGTAATATTATCGCCGGATTCATCGGTGCATGGCTCGGTTCTGCCATCTTCGGTGATTGGGGACCAAGAATGGCTGATTTCGCGATTATCCCAGCACTAATTGGAGCAGTGATTTTGGTTTTCTTATTAAGCCTCGTCATGAAGAGCTTAAGAAAAAGCCGCGACTAGTTAACAATCTTTTCAAAAAGCTTCCCACTTGAGGGGAGCTTTTTGATTTTCTATAGTTCAAAAATATCGATACCTTTAAAAATCTGCGGTTCATCAATAAACGGCGCAAAACAAACGATTTCCTCAGCAGTAAATGGATGCGTAAAAGCAAGCTTTCCAGCATGAAGAGCTTGTCTTTGAAAAAAGGTATCGCCACCATAGAGCTGATCACCAGCAAGAGGATGTCCAATCGCACTGAAATGAACACGGATTTGATGGGTTCTTCCCGTTTCAAGCTGGCATTCAACAAGGGTCATGCGACGATCCTGTAAGATCTGACGGACTTTGAATTTTGTAACGGCTGGCTGTCCTGCAGGAGACACCCTTCTGCGCGAAGGGTGATGGCGGTCGCGGCCGATTGGCTTGTTGATGACTCCCTTTTTTTGTCGAATAATGCCCTCTGCCAGCGCAAGATAAGTTCTTTTGATTTTTCGTTCTTCGAGCATCCTGTCCAAAATAGAACCTGCCAGAGCGTGCTTTGCAAACAGAACAGCTCCGGTTGTATCCCGGTCAAGCCGGTGAATATGCTGGATTTTTCGAAATTCGCCTTTTGACTGTAAGTAGAAGGCAACTGCATTTGCAAGCGTGTCTTTCTCTTGTGCTGAATTTGGATGGGTATCCATTCCCGCCGGCTTGTTAATGACAAGCAGATGTTCATCCTCATAAAGCACTACAATATCAATAAAAGTGGGGGTAAATCCAAAATCTTCTTCCTGAAAAAGTTTAAACTGTAAGAAATCTCCTTTTGTCAAATGTAAATTCCAATTTGGGGATTCGCCGTTGATAAGAATGGTTTTCTCCATCCTCATTTGATGGATCAGCTTCTTGCCAGCTTTCCAATGCACCCGCATAAGCTCGTCTAATGTACGATCTTCCCATTCAGGAGGTATGGTCATTTTAAACCAATCTCCGCTGCTTGTCGTATGTAACATTTAAAGATTCTCCTTGAAAAATTAATTTTCGATTCAAAATAGGATTTTAGACGCATTAATTAATTTTATTCTTATTCCTTTTTTTACCTATATCATGGGTATAATTACCACCATAAGTGCCAGACATAGTATGTTATTCTAATCATATATTTTACGAAGTGATTACAAGGATGACAAAGGTGGGCTAGCAGTGAGGGTAGTTTTTGCATCGACTCTTGGACAGGAAGAAAAAATCAGGGAGCTTATTTCATACTTCTATTCAAGCGTATTTCCCCTTTATTTTTCTGATGAAGATATAAGAGATTTCGAGCGCTCAAAGATTTTACATACTACAGCAAGGCATTTTGAGTACTTTGGTACACTTAAAGAAGCTTACCGGGTCATCGTTTGCCTCCAGACATTAATCTCAATTCTGGAATTATCTGTTCAGGAAGAAAATCATCAAACTTTGTTCTGCAGAAATGCACGAATTTTAAATGAATTCAGCCTCTACTTTCCATTAACATACGGGCAGTTTTTCGAGGCAAAAAGTTTGAAGAACAATGTTTTTAGCATATATTCGAAAGCTGCCAATGAACTGTTAATTTAATATGCGAATGAAAACGCAAACGCCTGCTGAGCAGGCGTTTTTTTATATTATCGACCAAATCTTATTTTGTATTTTCATTAAACCAGGCTTCAAATTCAGGTTCTTCATGGAAACCGGTGATTCTGGCCGTTTCTTGCCCGCCCTTGTATTGGACGATTGTAGGAGTCTCAGTAATATTATAATCATTCCAGCCATCCTCAAATTCAAGCAGATTAAACTGGACCAAGTCGATGCCCATTTCTTCTGCTAACGGTGCAACAATCGGAGTCGTCCGTTTGCAATGGGAACATGTCGGACTGTAAAAGTAGACAGTCACATCTTCATTGTTTGCAAGCTTGTCCTCAAGCGCTTCAGGCAATATTAAATTCTGGTAGTTCGGATCATCAAGCTGACTGGCTGTCTCCGGATGCAGCGAGCTTTTTCCATACGGATTGTCTTCGACTTTCTCATTTTGCTGCATATAATTTAAAAACCAAATCGCTCCGAAAAGTGCAATTATAATCACTAAAAATACAACTACTTTTTTCACTTATGCTGCCTCCTGTTCTTCTTCCACATCAATAAGCTTAGTACAAAAATAATCGCAAACGCAGTTAATGCTAAAAATGGGATCGTAATGAATCCAAGCCAATTTATATACTGGCCGGTGCAAGGTATTCTGCCGCATGAGACAGCGCTGTCTGTCATAAACGGAATTTTTTGGATCGAATAGTGGTAGAGCGAAATAGAGGCGCCCACACCGGACATAACCATGGAATACAGAGCGATTTTATAATCCTTTTTCACAACCGCAACAGCTAAAATAATCGTGAGCGGGTACATAAGAATTCTTTGGTACCAGCAGAGAACGCATGGTTCATATTGTCGAATTTCTGAAAAATAAAGGCTCCCGAACATCGCGATGACCGAAGCGGCCCAGGAAATAAATAAATATGTATCACGGTAATCCTTTTTATTCTCCTCCATATGAATCTCCTCAAAAAGAATGTCATAAGAAATTATAAGTTTTCCTAAATTCATTGTAAAACAGAATGGCTTCAAATGGTGCGTGTAAATTTTACATTTTTGAAAAATACAGACTGATGATGGATATGAAGAGAAAATTTTAGTGGGGGAAGCAGACAGGATGGAACGATTCGCCAATTAAAAGACAGGCGCATGATATTTACAAAATCCAATATAAAAAATAAACTATAATGGAGAGGGAGTTCGGCTCGTCCGCAAGGGTTCGGCGTGAACTTTTCCTATTGTGGCCAATAAGAAAGAGAATTGTCATAATTAGGCGTTTGTTTTTTGCAGGATTCCCTACATAAACAGCGAAAAATTAAAGAGGCATATGAAGAGGAGGACCTTATGAACTGGAAACAAAAGGCAGCACAATGGCTTGATTTTGCCGGGATGGACAGCAGTTTAAGTGAACAATTAGACAATATGGATGAAAAAGATCTCGAGGATGCTTTTTATAAGGATCTGGAGTTTGGCACAGGCGGTATGCGCGGTGAACTTGGAGCCGGAACAAACCGCATGAACATTTATACAGTGAGAAAGGCTTCAGCCGGGCTTGCGGCCTACATAGAATCAAATGGACTCGAAGCGAAAAAACGCGGCGTAGCGATTGCCTATGATTCGCGGCATAAATCCTGGGAGTTCGCAATGGAGTCGGCTAAAACGCTGGCATCAAGAGGGATTCAGACGTATGTATTTAAGGAATTACGACCAACACCCGAGTTATCGTTTGCAGTCCGCTTTTTAAATGCGTTTTCCGGAATTGTGATAACGGCAAGCCATAATCCGCCGGAATATAACGGTTATAAGGTGTACGGTCCTGACGGCGGCCAGTTGCCCCCGGAAAGTGCGGATAATGTCATCGCCAAAGTAAACGAAATTGAGGATGAGCTGTTTATCGAGGTCGACAGCGAGGAAACATTGCTCGCAAGCGGCCTTATTAAAATGATCGGTGATGAGGTTGACCAGGCATATTTACAGAACTTGATCACCATATCAGAAAACCGGAACATCGCATTGGAAACTGATGTAAGCGTTGTATTCACACCGTTGCACGGTACGGCGAATAAACCCGTTCGTGCGGCCTTAAAGGCGTTGGATTATAAATTGGTTCATGTCGTAGCGGAACAAGAATTGCCTGATCCGGAATTTTCGACCGTCAAAAGTCCAAACCCGGAAGAGCACGCCGCTTTTGAACTGGCGATCAGGGACGGACGTAAAGTTGACGCTGATTTGCTGATTGCGACAGACCCAGATGCAGACCGCCTTGGAATCGCTGTGAAGGATGAACAGGGAGAATATATAGGTTTAACCGGCAACCAGACTGGTGCGCTGCTCCTTGACTATATTCTCTCGCAGAAACAAGCGAAGGGGACCCTTCCGGAAAACGGAGTGGTTCTGAAGACGATCGTTACGTCAGAGCTCGGCCGTAAGATTGCCGCTTCATTTGGCCTTGAAACGATCGATGTGCTGACAGGCTTTAAATTTATCGCAGAAAAAATTAACGAGTATGAAAAAAGCGGTGAATACAAATTTTTATTTGGTTATGAGGAAAGCTATGGATATTTAATCGGTGACTTCGCCCGCGACAAGGATGCGGTCCAGGCATCAATCATGGCAGCCGAGGTTTGTGCCTTCTACAAAAAGCAAGGAATGTCAGTTTATGAGGCGCTAAATGCTATTTATGAAAAATACGGATTTTATCAGGAAGGCCTGCGCTCTTTAACGTTAAAAGGTAAAGACGGTGCAGAAAAAATCAATCAAACTTTGGCCTCTTTCCGTGCAATTACACCTGAACGATTCGGTGATGTGAAGGTAGCTGCGGTCGAAGATTATTTGACAGGGGTTCGCAAAGAGGCAGGCTCCGAAGAAAAGATTAATTTGCCAAGCTCCAATGTCCTGAAGTACTTTCTTGAAGACGGTTCCTGGGTCTGCCTGCGCCCATCCGGAACAGAGCCAAAGATTAAATTTTATTTCGGCGTAAACGGCATCGGCCTCGCTGAAAGCAAAGAAAAGCTTGCTGTGCTCGAGAAAGAATTCATGAAGCTGGTTGAACGAATTATGGATTCTCTTTAATTTTTTGAAAAAATCCAGCCTAAATAATAATTAAACCATCGGGAATAATAACACGGCCGCAAAAACGGCCGTGTTATTTCATTGGTGGATATTTTCCTGTTATGAAAAGTTGTACATCGGTGTTTCGGTGACGTCTTTTTCGGCTGTCCCATTAGCATGGTCGATGTAACGTAGTAAAGTGTAAAGCGTACTTTCAATCACTGTATAATCCCGCTCGAAGTTGTAGGCATGCAGGAAGTGTTCAATTTTTTTTGATAAAAAATGATCGTTTGTGCGAACCATTAGTATTAACAAATTATCCCATTCTGATCGGTGTGTGTAGTACAACGCCCTGTCATAGTCGACTTTCTTCATTTCCAGTTCCTCCTCTTTTTCAGGAGTTGAAATTAGTTTGCGGAAAAGCAGGTTTTTATTTCGCTGTAAATGTTGGAGTGCTTGCTGTGCCTGCCTGACTTTATCTGGGATGAATAAAACTTTATACATATGCGGATACAGCAGATAAATACGCAGTACATAAAAATCCTCTACGCGTGAAATGATAAGAAAAAAAGTGGAGGTTGAAATGAAAAAGTCACTGTTAATTGCGATGTTTACATGTCTGCTATTTGCCTTTGGCCCGTTCCATACAGATGCACAGCAACAGCCCGATTATGAAAAATATGGGAGGATCGCCACTGCTGTTATAAAGGAAGATTATCCAGGTGCAGAGCTGAAGGATTACCAATATCTTGGCCGTAAAAGGATTTCAGCTACAGATGTCTCAGATTCGTTTCGTTTTCAAGTAACCGAACAAGGAAAGCCAAAAAATCTTGTAGTAAACGTCGCCCATAATCTTCAAAACAAAAAATTGTTGAATTTAAGTGTTGAAGAAGAAAGATCATTTTAGGGCCCGTAATATAAGGGGGCCCTATTTATATCCATGATTGACACAGTATTTTTCACGGATAAAATCTTGCTCTAAAACTTCTCATTCCGTTCGGTTCCTCATACATTGTGGTAAGACGGAAAGGGGGAGTCACCGATGAAAGCAGATGATCAAAAGGCACTCGAGTATGCGATTGATGAAATAACAGAAATTGCAAAAGGGTTTGGCCTTGATTTTTATCCGATGCGTTATGAAATTTGCCCTTCAGAGATTATATATACATTTGGCGCCTACGGAATGCCGACACGATTTTCCCACTGGAGCTTTGGGAAGCAATTTTATAAAATGAAGGTTCACTATGATCTTGGATTGTCAAAAATTTATGAGCTTGTCATCAATTCGAACCCGTGCTATGCATTTCTGCTCGATTCCAATTCGCTGATCCAGAATAAATTGATTGTCGCCCATGTTCTTGCCCACTGTGATTTTTTCAAAAATAATATGCGCTTTCAGAATACGAAACGGGATATGGTTGAAAGCATGGCTGCGACCGCAGAGCGGATTCGCCGCTACGAAATTGCACATGGCAAGCAGGAAGTGGAACAGTTTCTTGATGCGGTTCTTGCGATTGAAGAACATATTGACCCCTCACTAATGCGACCAAAGCTTTCCTGGATGAACGAAGATGAGGAAGAAGAGAAGCAATCCACATCTCCATACGATGATCTATGGCACCTTGATGGAAGAAACAAGCCGGCTCCTGAGAAAAAGAAGCAAAAAAAGAAAGTGCCGCCCCGGCCGGAAAAGGATTTGCTGTTGTTTATCGAATCTTACAGCCGCGAGCTTTCTGATTGGCAGCGCGATATTTTAACGATGATGCGTGAAGAAATGCTTTATTTCTGGCCGCAGCTTGAAACGAAAATCATGAACGAAGGCTGGGCTTCATACTGGCACCAGCGGATCCTGCGCGAAATGGATTTGACGAGCGGAGAATCGATCGAGTTTGCGAAGCTGAACGCCGGTGTTGTCCAGCCATCAAGAACGAACATCAATCCATATTACCTCGGTTTAAAAATTTTTGAGGATATCGAGGAGCGTTTCAACAGTCCGACAGACGAGATGATGGAACGTGGAGTAAGCCCGGGATCAGGCCGGGAAAAAATGTTTGAGGTCCGCGAGGTTGAATCGGATATTTCATTCCTGAGGAATTATTTAACGAAGGATCTCGTCATGAGAGAGGATATGTATTTGTTCCAAAAGCAAGGGAAGGATTACAAAATTGTTGATAAATCATGGGAGCAAGTACGCGACCAGCTAGTCAATATGCGGGTAAACGGCGGGTTTCCATATCTGACGATAAATGACGGCGATTACTTAAAAAATGGCGAACTTTACGTAAAACACTGGTTTGAAGGAATTGAACTTGACGTTAAATATCTCGAAAAAGTTCTTCCGTATGTTTATCAGCTGTGGGGGAGAAGCGTTCATCTTGAAACGGTCGTCGAAGGAAAATCGATGATATTTACTTACGACGGTAAAGCGATTCACCGGAAATATTTATGAAACAGGAGAGACCGCATAGCGGTCTTTTGTTTTGCGCGTGCCCAGCAAGCCGTTAATTGCTAGTTGGTGAAAGTCCAACCCGAGTAAGTGTC
>NZ_PGVA01000081.1 GCF_002860125.1 Bacillus canaveralius | reverse complement strand
CATGAATCCGCTTACACGTTTTAGGTGGAAATAAATTCCGCCAACAAATGCTTGACTCAAACCTGTGTCGCTGAGATGTTTAAACGTGCGTTGTTTTGTGGTAGAATGAGCCTGAGCCATAGTTGAAACCCTCCGTGTAATTAATTGTTTTAGTCGACATTAATGATACACGGTTTCACTATGGTTTTTCTTTTTTTATGGTGTTGCATTTCATTTTACAATTAACCCTTTAAACAAAAAGGCAGAAATTCTTACATTTAGTGAGGGTTTCTGCCTTTTTTGATTTATATTGAAGGTATCTATTTTAAGTGGGTGGTTTCGGTGATACAAAAACAACAATCGATGATGTTCAGTTCCTATATGGAGCTCTATAATCTAATCGTCCCTGAGGACAATATGTTACGCAGGATCAATGACCTGGTCGACTTTTCTTTTGTTTACGATGAACTTCAGGATAAATATTGCCTTGTGTTTTAGACGGTCAAAAAAGTGCTTTAGTAATTGTTATATAGGTGTAACTAAACCAACTAAACAAGAAAAATTGAACTGAATAAATTCCAAATAATAGATCTCATTTCTGTTATTCGAAAATTGGATATTATTTTAGAAAGATTAATTTAAAATAGAAGATATATATTGAAAGCTTTAAACGAAGGGGGAAATTGATGTCTAAAGGATTTATCAAAGATGGGAGACCCCAAATTTCAGCTCCTTATACGGACTGACTTTATTGCTTCACCGTATGTGGGGTCAGGCGCTTTTTTTCGTATGCCTCTTACACAACCATAATCCAACGACCGCTGTTATCACTATCGTAAATACGCCTTCAGGGCTTGGAGTTACTAGATATTCATATCCCTCTCGCACATCTAAGTATTTTTTTAGGATAAGAGTATCTACAAGGGCATTTGCTATCGTGTGAAGGATCACAGCTGGCCATACGCTATTCGTGACATAACGAATTTCCCCATAGACAACTGATAAAATAACAAGTCCAATCATTACTCGCGGAATATAGGCTAGCAGACTTTCCGCAGTATCCACGAGAACCAATAAATAGGGTATATGCCACAGAGCCCAAATCACGCCGACACAAATATGACATAGAAACCTGTTGATTCCCATAGAAAACAGTTTCGGAGCAAGATATCCCCTCCAAGCGAATTCTTCAAAAATGTTCTTAAAAAACATAGGTAACAGGGCCAAACTAAATGCAAGTAGAAATGACGATGAAAAATTGGATGTATCAATCAACTTCAAGTTGTGTCCGATTAAAACGATAATCACAGTTATAACTGGAATAAACAGGATACTGATGAAATAAGGGAAAAGATTTCCCCGAAATTTAAGCTCGATACCTAAATCCCTCCAACCGTCTCCCATGAAAGAACGAAGAATAATCGTTGTGAGCAGGGGCAAGACAAGCCAAATAAGTTGCCCCAAACTGCCATTAGCATCTGTACCAACCTTCAAATCCACTAGTCGGCCTACCCATCCGCAGCTTAAAACAACCAAAGAAAAAATAAGTACATTTCTTAGTGTTTTCTTATCATATTTTCTATCCGTCATGTTAAACATCCTCGTCCTAATTCCATATTTTCATTGTTTCAAGTATTGCTCATACCACTCTTTAATTTGATATAAATACAAGATTCCTTGTTCTATTCGTATATTCCTTCTTCCATTATACGCATCTAGTTCATCTAATTTACTCATCGTGCAATAATCTCTTTTAGCGTCATCTTTGCCACCTGCCTTTGTGTACTTATCTACATTACGGAACAAATATTCGTTTTAATCAAATATCAACATCAAAGATTAACAGAGCCAAAGTTAAAAAGTATTGCGCTTTATTGCAGCGGAGTGGTTACGAAATCAATGAGGATCTGTTGGTAAGTCTTGATTGAGTCAATCTCAACGTATTCGTCATCACCGTGCCAGTTGGCGCCGCTTGGGCCGAATTCAATTGCTGGTATGCCATGGTGAGAGAAGAAAACCGTATCAGCAGAACCATGCTGGCCAAAGATCGTTGCTTGGCGGTTTGCATGCTTTTCAACAACCGAACGGAGATTAGAAACAAACGGGTCATCATCTTTCGTGTGGACCGGGCTTCCGACGAGGTTCACGAATACGTCTCCATCTGTTACCGCTTCAATCTCCTTTACGATTTCATCCTTATTTTGAGTAGGCAAATAGCGGATGTCAAGAGAAAGCGTGCAAAGGTCGGGAACCTTATTGTACGCTTCACCTCCGCTGATTTTTGCCAGATTGATAGAAGGAGCTTTATAAAAAGCAGAACTCTCCTTTGTGAAAGGAAGTTCCAAGATTTTCGAATAAACCTGCCACGCTTTTTCAATGGCATTAATTCCTTCCCAGGGCCGGCTGCCATGGGCAGATTTACCGCGCAGTTCAATGTCGAGACGCAATACACCTTTTGCTTGAATTGCGATTCCAAGTTGGGTCGGTTCTGAACAAATGACAAAATCTCCTCTATAACCGTTCTCAACGAGGTATCCCGAACAATTAAGCCCGCCGTCCTCCTCATCAGAAACAATTTGCAGTTGAATTTTATATGGAATATCGTCGTCTTTTATCTGGACAAGTATACACATCATGGCGGCAACGCCCGCTTTCATATCTGCGGCCCCGCGCCCGTATAAGCGGCCGTCTTCCACAGCCGGAATATATTGTTCTTTCCGTCCTCTTACAACGTCAACATGCCCGTTAAATACAATGGTTTTTTCGCCGCGCCCAATTTCACATACAGCCATCCGATAGCCATTATTTTCAATGATCTCTGTCTTGAGTCCGTGTTCATGCAGCCATTGTGCACAGAAAGTAACGGCTTGATTTGCCCCTTCTCTATTTGAACTGTCGATTAAAATGAGTTCCTTTAATAATTCCTTAATCATTACGGGAGGCCTCCTTCTAAAAAGTGTCATTCTTTCTATACCCGAAATGGTACGGGAAGGAACAATAACAATCCATTATGAGAAAAATACCAACCACTGTATGGTGGCAGTATAGAAATGTCGCTTTGCTTGCAGTATACTTTACAAGACCATGTACAAGTATAAGCACAAGCATATCTAATAACATTAGATTAAAAATAAAGGAGACAATTATGTCAAAGCCACTTATCGAAAATCTTTCCCCGTTCATTAGGGAGGTTTGGAACAAATCGGGTTTTAAAAACCCAACCTCGATCCAGGAGATGAGCATACCGATCGCGCTCGAAGGAAAAGACTTGATCGCCGAGTCCCCGACAGGAACAGGAAAAACACTCGGTTATTTGTTGCCTGTCCTGCAAAAAATCGAGGTTGAAAAGCGGAATATTCAAGCGGTTATTTTAGCTTCTTCCCAGGAGCTTGTGATGCAAATTTTAGCGGAAATCCAGAAGTGGGCGGAAGGAAGCGGAATTCGGGCCGCATCGTTTATCGGCGGGGCCAATGCGAAAAGACAGCTTGAAAAGCTAAAGAAAAGCCCGCACGTGATCGTCGGAACGCCTGGCCGGACGCTTGAATTAATCAAACAGAAAAAAATGAAAATGCATGAGGTAAAAACGGTTGTGCTGGATGAGGCTGACCAGCTCTTTGTCCCTGAGCACGAAAATACCGTCCGGCAGATTATTAAGTCCACGCTTGGCGATCGGCAAATTCTCCTGTTTTCAGCAACTCTGACGAAGAGAACAGAGGAAATTGCCAGAGAAATAGCAAGAGAGCCGGAGATTATTAGAATTACAAAGGATGAAACAATCGATGCTTCGACGGTGGAGCATGCTTATGTTATTACGGAACAGCGCGATAAAATTAATTTTATTGAAAAGCTTTCAAGGATTTCGGGGATAAAAGGTCTAGTATTTGTACGAGATATCGGGAATTTGAATGTCCTCGCAGAAAAGCTTAAATTCAAAAAAGTAAATGCTGAAGTGCTCCATAGTGATTTGGGCAAAATGGACAGGCAGGCCGCGATCAGGAACTTCAGGACGGGAAAAAGCAATTTGCTGCTGGCCACCGATATTGCTGCAAGGGGTCTCGACATTCAAGGAATTACCCATGTAATCCATTACGATTTTCCGAGGGATCTTAACCAGTACGTTCACCGCTCAGGCAGAACCGGAAGATTTGGTGCAAGCGGCACGGTTCTCGCCATTGTCACAGATAGAGAAGAGCGGGATCTGAAAAAATTCGCACGTGAATTGGGGATTTCGATCACTGAAAAAGTGTTCTTTAAAAGTGAAATAGTTGATAAACAAAATAGAAACCGCTCTTGACAAGAAAAACGATTCAAACATGCTCGCAGAAAGAGCCGTTTTCATTGCTGGTCTATTAAGTATGGTTCTACGGGAACAGAAATGCTCTGCGATCCGAACCTGATGTTAGAAAAACTAACAAGGTCATTGACGGATTGAATCGTTGTTGATATACTCCAGCTATCACAGAAAAAAATAAATACTTGCTCTTATCCAGAGCGGCGGAGGGACAGGCCCTGTGAAGCCCGGCAACCTGCAAGGAAACTTGCAAGGTGCTAAATCCTGCAGATATAAGATCTGGAAGATAAGAGGAGGATTGTCCATTAAACCTCTTCTTTACCTGAAGGGGTTTTTATATTTTCGGCAAAATTGGTCTGGAATTATAAATTTTACATATGAACAAGAAGGTGTGAAAGCTTTGGGAGAGAAATTTGAAACAGAAGTGCTGCACAGTCGAAAAAAGCAAAAACGAGAAATTAAAAGCAAAGTAACACCAATCTATCAAACCTCAGCGTTTAAGTTTGATAATTTAGAAGAGCTTGAAGGATATTATCAAGGCGAGGGAAACTATTTATATTCCAGAGTTGGAAACCCGAATACGGATGAACTTGGGGAAGCCGTGGCGGCACTGGAAGGTGCACCGGCCGGGGTGGCGTCGTCCTCTGGGTTATCGGCGATTCTTGCCGGCGTTCTTTCCGTTGCCCGAAGCGGAGACCATATTGTTGCAACGGACGATTTATATGGAGGCAGCTATCACTTATTGAAAGAAGAGCTTCACGAGCTTGGGATTGAAACGACATTCACTTCCTTTTCTGATCTTAAGAGCGTTGAGGAAGCAATCCGGGAGAACACGGTGCTTCTTTATACGGAGTCGATTACAAATCCGCTTCTTCGTGTAGAAAAGCTTGAAGCGATTGTCGAGCTTGCCAAAAAGTACGACCTTTTTACACTTGTTGATAATACGTTTGCCACTCCTTATCATTGTAAGCCGTTCATACTTGGAATCGATCTTGTCGTGCACAGTGCGACAAAATATATTGGCGGGCACAGCGATATCACCGCTGGCGTGCTTGTCGGCAGAGAGGAATTAATCAGCAAAGCAAGAGCAAAAATTGTCAATTTAGGCGCAAATCTCAGTCCTTTCGAAGCATGGTTAACATGCCGGGGTCTGAAAACGCTGGCTGTCAGAATGAAGACACAATCAGAAAACGCTAAACGGCTGGCTGAGGCTATGCAGAATCATCAATTCGTAGCAAAAACCTATTATCCATTTAGCGCAAATCCTGAAAACTTTGGGGCAATGGTAACGATTGAGCTTGATAAACATGTTGATGTCAGCGAATTTTTCCGCTCCTTAACATGGGTGAAAATTGTTCCGACACTTGCCGGAGTAGAGACGACTGTTTCGCACCCGCTCAAGACATCCCATCGTGCGCTTCCACCGGAAACTTGTGCTGAACTGGGTATCACGAACGAGGTCGTCCGAATTTCGGTCGGTATTGAGCATTATGAAGACATTATCGTTGAATTCGAGAATGCCATTAAAAAGGCGCTAAATTGAGTAAATTTGAAATGTAATAAGCTAAACTGAAAAACGAATGAAGTTGTCTAGATATACAGGAGTATGCCGTAGGAAATGAATAATACTAACTTAACATTAAATAACAGTTCGTTTTTCATTAAAGAATTGCTTTATGAAATTCATTCAATTAAAAAAATACAAAAAAATTTATATTTTTAGTCATTTGTTATTGACTAAAAAAATAAACTTTACTATAATCCTTTATAAAGTTAACAGTTTAGTGTTTTAATCAAATAAAATATCTCTTATCCAGAGTGACGGAGGGAACAGGCCCGAAGATGTCCGGCAACCTTCAAGCCCCAAGCTTGAAAAGGTGCTAATTCCTGCAGGCAGCATGATGCTGTTTGAAAGATAAGAGGAGGGGCCCCCTCTTCTTATGAAGAGGGGGCTTTTATTGTTTTACAAAATTTTCATTTTGAAAAAAAGCCGGTTCTCATTGATGCAGTGGCGCTGAACGTTCACGAGAGCTTGTTAAACATTAAACCTATTATTCTTATAAAATTAATCAGATTTGGGAGGAAATAAAATGTCACAATCTTATGATACTTACGATTTAGAAACGATCCTTTTACACGGAGGGCAGTCACCTGACCCGACCACAGGCTCAAGAGCCGTTCCAATCTATCAAACAAGTTCATATGTTTTTCATAATACAGAACATGCCCAAAGTTTATTTTCCCTTGATGAGCCTGGCAATATCTATTCAAGGATTGGAAATCCAACCGTTGATGTTTTCGAAAAAAGGCTTGCCTTGCTTGAAGATGGGGTTGCCGCTGTGGCTACATCTTCCGGAATGGCCGCGATTGCCCTGTCGATCATGAATATTGCCCAGGCTGGCGATGAAATTGTTGCTGCGTCAAGCTTGTACGGAGGAACATATAATTTATTCGCGATTACCCTGCCAAAGTACGGTATTAAAGTTCATTTCGTTGATGCAACTGATCCGGAAAATTTCAGGAAAGCAATTACACCTAAAACCAAGGCAGTTTATGGAGAGATCATCGGAAATCCAAGCTTGCACGTTTTTGATATTGAAGCAGTGGCTGAAATTGCCCATGAACATGGAGTGCCATTAATTATTGATAATACTTTTGCTTCCCCATATTTGTGTAAACCAATCCAATGGGGTGCTGATATCGTTGTCCATTCAGCGACAAAATGGATTGGCGGACATGGAACAACAATTGGCGGTATCGTGATTGACGGCGGACGCTTTAATTGGAACAGTGAGAAATTCCCTGGTTTTACAGAACCAGATCCAAGCTATAATGGCTTGCACTATGCCAATGATTTTGGAACGCTTGCTTTCAGCACAAAGCTGCGCGTCCAGTTATTGCGCGATTTCGGTTCATCGCTAAGCCCGCACAGTGCGTTTTTACTGCTGCAGGGGCTTGAAACGCTTCATTTAAGAGTTGAAAAACATAATGAAAATGCCTTGAAGGTTGCAGACTTTCTAAAAGCTCATCCTGCTGTCGAGTGGGTATCCTATCCGGGACTTGAAGAGCATCCAGCTCATGAACTGGCCAAGAAATACTTAGGGGGCGGATTCGGGTCGATCGTCAACTTTGGAATTAAGGGTGGACGTGACACCGGGAAAACGGTCATCGACCATGTTGCACTATGGTCCCATGTTGCCAATGTCGGGGATGCTAAGTCGTTGATTATCCATCCGGCCTCAACTACGCATCAGCAACTGAGTGCTGAGGATCTCATTAAAACAGGGGTTACTGAAGAATTGATCCGCTTATCGATCGGGATTGAATCGGTGCGCGATTTAACAAACGATTTGGACCGTGCTTTCTTCGAAGCAACTGGGCTTTCTTCCAAAGGAGAAGTAAAGGGCGATGTCGCAGTGAATGATGAAGGTGTGATTCGTTGGGCCCTTCAATCACCAATTATTCGTGAAACAGAGAACGGCAATGAAGTTCAGCGTGCAAAGACATTGGCTGTTGTCGGGCTAAGCAGCAATCCGGGCCGCCCGAGCCACCGTCTGGCAAGGAAAATGCAGCGGCTTGGCTACCGTATCATTCCGGTCAATCCTCGAGAAACGGAAGTCCTTGGCGAAAAGGCCTATCCGGATTTAACGTCGATTCCGTTTAAAGTTGATATTGTCCAGGTATTCCGCAGCCCTGAAGCGGCGGTCGAAATTGCCGAAGAAGCAGGCAAAATTAAGCCGAAGGTTTTCTGGCTCCAGGAGGGTGTTATTTCCCCTAAAGCTGTAGAGGTCGCAAAAGAAGCAGGACTTGAAGTTGTCCAAAACCGCTGTACCTATAAAGAAGCACAAAGGCTAAGGGGCACAATTGTCACCTTTGCATGTGAAATATAGAAGTTGGAAAATCGAAAGGGGTAAAAAAAGATGAAAAAATGGTTCAGTTTATTGGCTGGTGTACTCGCATTGTTCGCGATAGCCGGTTGTTCGAATAACACAACTGCAAGCGGGGATGGGAAAAGCGGCAAGCCCGATAAAGTTGTTTTGGATTATGCGTATTATTCACCAACAAGTTTAGTTTTAAAAGAATTCGGCTGGGCTGAAGAAGCATTTAAAGAAGAGGGCATTGAGGTCGAATTTGTCCTCAGCCAGGGAAGCAATAAAGCTCTTGAATTCCTAAACAGCAGCAGTGTTGATTTCGGCTCAACAGCCGGTGCTGCTGCATTAATGGCAAAAGCAAAAGGTGCGCCAATTGAGTCTGTTTATCTTTATTCAAAGCCGGAATGGACGGCGTTGGTGGTCAATAACGATTCACCGATCAAGGATGTTGGTGATCTTAAAGGGAAAAAGGTTGCTGCCACAGTGGGAACAGATCCATATATTTTCTTGCTAAGAGCTCTTGATGAGGAGGGCCTTTCCCAATCCGATATTGAGCTGGTGAACTTGCAGCATGGCGATGGAGGAAGTGCTTTAACGACGGGCCAGGTTGAGGCATGGGCAGGTCTTGACCCGCATATGGCAAGGCTTGAGGTCGAAGCAGATACGAAGCTATTCTATCGAAATACTGATTTTAACACGTACGGGGTATTAAACGTTCGAAGCGAATTTGCCAAGAAGTATCCAGAGCATGTTGAGAAAGTAATTGAAGTTTATGAGAAAGCAAGAAAGTGGACGCTTGAAAATCCTGAGGAAGCTGCTGAGATTCTCTCGAAAGAAGCGCAAATAAGCCCTGAAGTCGCCAAATTGCAAATGCAAAGAAACGATTTTTCAAATGCTGTGCCGGGCGATGAACAAAGGGAAGCTTTACAATCAGCCGGTAAGGTATTACAAAAAGGAGAAATTATTGAAAAAGGAACAGAAGTATCAGAGCTCGTTGACGAACTGATCAATCCGAAATTTGCCGAGAAGGTCATTCAACAATAGGCTGTCACTATGCAGCCCGTACAAAGTGGGGGTATTACAAATGAAAGATTCGACGGTTTCAACGCCTTTAACGATCGGAAAATCGAAAAAAAGTTTCCAGGTAAATAAGCATCTGAAAGCGACCTTGCTTGGTGGGGTTGTACCGGGATTTTTGATCATTTTATGGGAGTACTTGAGTAAAAGCGGTTTTTTTCCGGCCCATCTGCTGCCTGCTCCGACGATCATACTCGACACGATTATGACGATGGGGCAGGACGGAACACTGTGGGGGCATCTTGGCATTACACTTTACCGGCTCTTTTCAGGATTTTTAATAGGCGTGGCACTGGCGGTCTTGATCGGCTCAATTGTCGGTTATCTGAAAAAAGCAGAGAGCTTGCTTGATCCGTTGATCCAGGCTTTCCGCTCGATTCCATCGCTTGCCTGGGTACCGCTGTTTATTTTATGGATGGGAATCGGCGAACCTTCAAAGGTCGTACTGATCGCCGTTGGTGTCTTTTTCCCGGTCTATTTAAATATTGTGTCAGGCATTCAAAATGTCGACCGTAAGCTGATAGAGGTCGGTAAAATCTATAATTTCAACTCCTACCAGCTAATTCGCAGAATTATCCTTCCGGCCTCGCTGCCATCGTTTCTCGTCGGGATTCGCAGCGGGTTAGGATTAGGCTGGATGTTTGTAGTCGCCGCTGAATTGATGGGAGCAAGCGAAGGCATTGGTTATCTGCTTGTCTACGGACAAAACACATATTCTCCGCAACTGATTATTTCCAGCATTGTCCTGTTTGCAATCCTGGGAAAATTAACAGATTCGATCTTGAAGAGCATTGAAACAAAAACACTCCATTGGCAAGATACGATTGCCAGGAAAGCGTAGGGGACTGATAGCATGTTAGCAATTGAGAATGTATCCAGGACGTTTTCCGGCGGTTCGACCGGCTTTAAAAATATCAATCTTTCCGTTCAACAAGGGAAAGTAATCGGAATCCTCGGAACGAGCGGCTGTGGCAAAAGCACGCTGCTTCGCGTTTTATCCGGACTTGATCAGGAATACCATGGACACGTCAAGATCGATGAAGAACATGTGGAAGCAGTCCATGAGAAAATCGGGATGATCTTTCAGGAACCCCGCCTGCTCCCGTGGTTGAATGTAATTGATAATGTCTCGCTCGGTTTAAAAAACGATGCGCAGAAAAAGGCGAAGGCAGCTGAATATTTATCTGCCGTGGGATTGGATGGCTTTGAAAAGCATTTTCCAAAGGATTTATCAGGCGGAATGGCTCAAAGGGTCGCGATTGCCAGAGCACTTGTAACAGCGCCGGAAATATTGCTGCTCGATGAACCGTTCAGTGCATTAGATGCATTTACGAAAATGCAGCTTCAGGAATTATTGCTGTCGATCTGGCAAAAGTTCCAGTCGACCATCCTGCTTGTTACCCATGATATCGATGAGGCACTGTATCTTTGTGACCGGATAATCATTCTCAGGGGCCAACCTGGAGAAGTCTATCATTCAATCAATTTGAATGAGCCGCGGCCGCGGGCAAGGGGAGACGCAGCACTTGCCAGGACGAAAGAAAAGATTATCAATCTTTTAGATTTATCGACGAATGGGTAAAGGCGAATTCACAAGAAAGAACAAAGGGGTTTGATTATGACTTTATTAGCTAGACATCATTTACCTCCAAAAGAGGGGGATTATAATCTTCGGAATTATCTTGAAGCATGTGAGACGTTTTCCTGGGCAGAAGCCGAAAAGGCGTTCAGCTGGAAAAAGACAGGCCGCATCAACATGGCGCACGAATGTGTTGATAAACATGTTGAAGAAGGATATGGCAGCAAAACGGCAATCCATTATATAAATGGTGAAGACGAGTATAAATTAACCTTCAAGGAAGTAAAGGAAAAATCAGATCATCTTGCTTCTGTGTTAAGGGCGCATGGCGTCAAAAAGGGAGATATTGTGTTTATCTTTTTGCCAAAGCATCCGGATTGCTATATTGCCATGATGGCGGTCATTAAGCTCGGCGCGATAGCCGGTCCATTATTCGAAGCATTCATGGAAGAAGCGATCAGGGACCGCGTTGCAGATTGTGACGGGAAATTCATGATTACCGATCATGTTCTTGGCAAAAGAATTCCGAAGAACGACCTTCCATCGCTGGAAAAAATATTTATTACTTCCTCTCCTGAGCATTGTGAAGCCGGGGAAATTTCACTACCGGCAGAGCTGGCGGCTATTGAGCGTGAATCTGACATTACAGAATGGCTCGATATGGAATCAGGATTGAACATTCACTATACAAGCGGTTCGACAGGAAAGCCCAAAGGGGTAGTTCATGCTCACAGGGCGATGGTTCAGCAATACTTGACCGGCAAATGGGTGCTTGATTTGAAAAACGACGATGTATACTGGTGCACAGCCCATCCCGGCTGGGTGACGGGGACCGTGTACGGTATTTTTGCCCCATGGCTAAACAGGGCAACATTGGTTGTTAATGGCGGCCGTTTCGATGCGCGCTCATGGTACAGGACGCTTGAAAAGACAGAAGTGACGGTCTGGTACAGCGCGCCAACCGCATTCAGGATGCTAATGGCCGAAGGGAACGATCTTCAAAAGGAGTACGACCTTTCTTTGCTCCGGCATGTGTTGAGTGTAGGTGAACCCTTAAATCCTGAAGTTATTTATTGGGGTGAGGAAACGCTAGGCAAGCGAATCCACGATACATGGTGGATGACTGAAACAGGCGCCCAGCTGATTGTGAATCTTCCGTCGGAAGTCATTAAGCCTGGATCAATGGGCAGGCCTTTTCCTGGAATCCAAGTTGCTATTTTGGACGATGACGGGAATATCTTGCCGCACGGGGAGGTCGGGCATCTTGCAATCAAAGCCTCGTGGCCTGCGATCATGCGCGAAATTTGGAAAAATGAAGAGAAATATCACTCGTATTTCCCGTTCCCCGGCTGGTATTTATCCGGAGATCTGGCGATTTTAGATGAAGACGGCTATGTGTTTTTCCAGGGCAGAAGCGATGATATGATCAATTCTTCCGGAGAACGGATCGGCCCTTTTGAAGTGGAAAGTAAATTAATTGAACACCCTGCCGTAGCAGAAGCAGGTGTAATCGGAAAGCCTGATGCGTTGCGCGGTGAAATTGTGAAAGCATTTATCGTACTCCGTAAAGGTTACAAGCCAAGTGACGAGCTTCTGGAAGATATCCGCCAATTTGTTAAAAAGAAGCTGGCTGCCCATGCAGCGCCGCGGGAAGCGGAATTCATTGATCAGCTTCCAAAAACAAAAATAAGCGGAAAAATTTTGCGAAGAGAGCTGAAGGCACGTGAGCTTGAAAAGATCAATAAACGGTAAAAAACCGGGTGCCCTGCTCATAGAGTATGGGAAAGTTAACATTGGCAGCTTCACGTTTGATTCCGGTGATCAACTGGAAGAGGTGGAGCTCGCCTATGAATTGGCCGGTAAGCGAAACAGGCCTGTCGTGATTGTGTGCCACGCGTTAACCGGAAATCAGAATACGGTTGGCACAAATGATCAGCCTGGCTGGTGGTCCGGCTTAATCGGACCCGGGCGTTACATTGATACGAACGAGTATATGGTGATCACCTTCAATGTGCTTGGCGGCTGCTCCGGATCGACCGGGCCTGCCAGCATAAACCCGAAAACAGGAAGCACGTATAAGCAGGACTTTCCGGAAATTACAATCAGGGATATAGTCCGCGCCCAGCATCAAGCATTGCAAAAACTCGGCATTCATGAGGCGAAAGCGATTATTGGAGGCTCTCTGGGAGGAATGCAGGCGTGGGAGTGGGGAATTCTTTATCCATCCTTTTCCGAATTGTTAATTCCGCTGGCTGCCACGCCATTTTTAAGCGATTATGCGATTGCTTTTAATACAATTGGCAGAACCGCGATTATGGCAGACCCTGAATGGCAGGGCGGCTATTATCCGGACGGGAAAAAACTTGCCGGTCTGGAAATCGCCAGGATGGTGGGCATGGTTACCTACCGAACCGATTATTTATTTAGTAATAGGTTTCAAAGAGAGCAAAAAGTAGATGGTGCTGAATTCCAGGTTGAATCCTACTTGAAGTATCAGGGAGAAAAGCTGGCAGCACGCTTTGATGCCAACAGTTATTTGCGTTTATTGAGTGCGATGGACCGACATGATATCGGCTTCAACCGTAAAAATTGGCAGGAAGCATTAAAGCAGGTCCAGGCTTCCGTCCTTCTGCTCGGATTTACGGGCGATCTTCTTTATCCGCCCCATGCGATTAAGGAAGCTGCAGATCTTCTTTTAGAGCAAAATAAGGAGTCCGTGTTTTTCGAGGTGAAAACAAATTTCGGTCACGATGGGTTTTTAACGGAATTTTCCAACTGGAGCGGGCATATTAAAACGGCCCTCGACTCCGGGTTAAGAGGAGTGGACAAATGCAAACCCTTAACATTGTATTATTAGGATACGGAACAGTCGGCAAAGGTGTTTATAATACGATTCATTACCATCAGGAGAGGCTTAAAAGCATTCTTGGCAAAAAAGTGGAAATTAAGGCTGTTCTTGTTAAAAATATTGATAAGCATAAGCTTCCAGATGCCGATGTGGTCCTGACAGACCGGTTTGAGGATATTGATCAACTTGGTAAGATCGACGTCGTGATTGATGCAATTGTTGGTAAAGAGCCAGGCTTTCATTACTTGAAGCATTCTATCAAAAAGGGCTGCCATGTCATTACCGCTAATAAGGAAATGTTCGCCCACCACGGAAGAGAACTTCTTGAGTTGGCGAATGAACAAGCGGTGTCAGTCGGCTATGAGGCGACTGTTGGCGGCGGGATTCCGGTTATTCAAACGTTAAGAAAACTGCTCAATGTTAATAGGATTGAAAAAATAGAAGGAATATTAAATGGGACTTCCAATTTCATTTTAACGACAATGAGAGAAGAAGATCTTTCGTTTGAACATGCATTATCACTTGCTCAGCGAAATGGCTATGCAGAAGCAGACCCGACCAATGATGTCGAAGGCTATGATGCCTTTTATAAAGCAGCAATCCTTAGCCAGCTTGTTTTTGGCGAACAGCCTGATTGGAACAAAACATTCAGACAAGGCATTGCCGAGATTACGATTGAACAAATCAAGTCTTATAACGAACTGGGCTTTCGGTTTAAGCATGTAGCATCAATGGAGAAAACGGCCAGCGGTGTCCATTGTTCTGTGAAACCTGTGCTTGTGACACGTGCACATCCTCTGTACCAAGTAGAGGGCGTTCAAAATGCTGTTTCGATTGATGCTGATATTGTCGGCAACATCAGTCTCCTTGGCCCCGGTGCGGGAATGTACCCGACAGCGAGCGCGATTATTGAAGATCTGATTCATGTCGGCACAGACAATCCGGTCCCGCGTACCCAAGCATTTGATGGACTGCAGGAGGGTCATGAAAAAGAAGCGTGGGTTCTGTCAGGCCAATTTGACAGGGGAGCTTTTTCAAAAGAGATTGAAGTTGTTGCCACACTTGATTCCGAGAACGTCATTGCGAAAGCAGCAAAAAAAGATATCAAGCTCAGTGGTGTTATCTATTATCCGCTGCTTGGAGAATACAGTGCATATAAAAACTCAAATGAAAAAGAACTGCCGTTGCCGGTCTAGCGCTAGCGGCAGTTCTTTTTTCTTGCTTTTTCAATTGGAAAGCAATGCCAGTTTTAACCTCCTTAAAGCGGGTATTTTTATGGTGTACAGCTTTTCCAACTAAAAAGGAGGAATAAAATATGGCTGAGCAAACAAAACACATTGTCGGAGTATACGATACACATGAAGAAGCGATTCGTGCTGTTGAAGATTTGAAGATGCAAGGATATCGCTCAGAAGAGATCTCGGTTATTGGTAAACATGATGATGAAGTTGACGAAGTAACAGAAGCAACGGGCACAAAAGCAGAGGAAGGCCTTGCTGCCGGGGCAGCAACGGGCGGAGCGCTTGGCGGCCTGGCTGGCTTGTTGGCAGGTGTCGGTGCGTTGGCAATTCCGGGAGTCGGACCAATTATCGCCGCAGGTCCAATTGCCGCTACTTTAACAGGAGCTGCGGTAGGAGCCGGGGCCGGCGGATTGACCGGTGCGCTGATCGGAATGGGGATTCCCGAGGACGAGGCTGGTCACTATGAGTCTGAAGTGAAAGCAGGAAAAATTTTGGTACTCGTTGATGGTGAATCGGCAAAGATGGGCAGAGCCGGATTTGATGAGACCGATATGAGATCAATGGACGGCACAGTAACCGGCACTGGCAGAATGGATAGAGATAATGCATATCTATCAAATAATGAGCATCTCACATCCAACAACCCTGCTTCAGTCCGCGACAGTTTTAATAGTAAAGACTTTTAAACAAAGCGGAAGCTTATTTATCCACGTTAAATAGTCTAAGAGAGAAACAAGCGCTGTTGGCTTGTTGCTGCAGGGACCGTTCCTCAAGCAGGGAGCGGTCCCTTTTTTGACTAATTTGTGAAATTATTCACAAATTAGCGTGGTATGTGAGGAAACTCATATAAAGATATTCTTGGAGAATTTACAATGGAGGAAAGTAGTCTTGCCAAATTAGAATGTGATCAGATCAAATAAAGAACGGCCGGACAGAGGAGGAAATCATGGAGGCAGTTATTTTTGCAGGACATGGCAGTCGCACTGGGGCAGGTAACCAGGAGTTTATTGATTTTATCGAAATGGCAATGGAAAGTCTGAATACGCCCATTAAAGCCTATTCATTTTATGAGAGGGCGGAGCCATCCATCCTGCAGGCAGTTGAAAATGTAATAAGACAGGGTGCTACTGAGGTGACAGTTATTCCTGTCCTGCTTTTACCAGGCATTCATGCCAACTCAGGGATCCCGCAAGAAATAGCACGTGCAAGAGCCATCTATCCTGAGATTGTATTCAAATGTGGAGAAGCGATTGGAGTTGATCCGATTATCATCGATATTCTTAAAGACCGTCTCGCCAGTAAAATGTATGCCCATGATGGCAATGAAGCTGTTTTGCTGGTAAGCCATGGCAGCCCTGACCCTGTTGCAGCTGTAGAGATGGAGGCGATTTCGTGTTTTCTTGGTGAGGAGCTTGGAACGAAATCGCTTGTTGGATATTTGATAAATCCCCCATATTTTCTTGAAAAGCTGGCAGAGCTGCACGAACAATCATTTCAAAAGGTATATATTATTCCTTATTTATTGTTTGGAGGGCGTTTTCAGTCAGAAGTAGAAGAAAGAATAGCAGCATTTGAGCAATCGAACAGCTCCATGGAATTTATCTTCTGCGATCCGATCGGGTTTGATGAACGAATCAAAAAACTTTTAATTCAGCGTGCAGAAGGCGCGAAGCAGTTGCAATAATCCAGCGAAAAAAAATAATATGATAAAGTTGGCGGGAACCGATCGAGAGGTTGCCAATTGCGGTGGAAGGCATAAAGCCAATGGCCGCAACTTTAAATGTTCTGTACACAATACAGAAATCCATCGGGATGTGAACGGAGCACAAAATATATGCCGGAAAAGATTCGCGATGGGACAAAATCGGTCGATGTATTGTATCGACAACCCGTTTGGTACGAAAGGTACCTAACAGTAAAAAAATGTAAGGAAACAAGTGATAAAGTATCGCCTGGAGGAAGGCGTAGTAGGCACGACACCGCCCTTTTATTGGACTGTTTCTCCAATAAATGTTGCTTGCCGTATCCTTGCCTCTGCTTTAGGTCCTTCTCCGGAAGGGGCTATACCTGAAATAAGCAAGGTAATAGCAAGAAAAGAAGCCCACGGCTTCAGCCGTGGGTGGTGTCACAGGAAGAGCAGATAAGCATGCTTTATGATTCAATTAAGATAGTGCTTTCAAGGGCAACGAATGCTGGAGGGTATATGGATCACCCGCTTTTTGCTGGAGACGTAAAAACGGGTGGTTATAATCAGCTTTTCAATGTGTATGATCGGGCAGGGGAACCTTGCACCCGCTGTGGCACAGCTATTGAAAAGGGAGAAATAGCTGCGAGGAAAAGCTTTTATTGCCCAAATTGCCAAAAAGTAAATACCGCTTCTCGGAGTGCTGCTGTGCCAGCTGAATAAGAAAAGTTGGCTGCTGAATTTTCCAAATCTTAAATAAAAAAAAGAAGGCTGGGACATGATTCGGCCTTCTTTTTTTGAAAATGAAACTTATTTTTTTCTTTCCTGTCCAGGCAAGCGGTCGATCCGCTTCGAGTCCTCGGTGTTTAATGCGCTTTTTAAGAAATAAACGAACATTCCCCCAAATAAACCTAAACATATAATAAAACCAACTGTGATCACCCACATTTCAGCCACTTCATTACCTCCTTTTTAGAGGTATATGCATGGTGGGCATGGTTTTTACCCAATGTTTTACTAAAGCAACCAGGCTGTTGCCGACAGATAAGTTAATGTCATGATCAGAAATAGGAAACCAAACGATGCAATGGCTAAAATTTCCGATTTTTTATTAAGGTTATATGGCAAAATTGAACATCCCGAATAGAAATTCTACACATTTTGCAACTTTTTTTCCTCATAATCGTATACCATTAAGGCGAGTTCATTTTAACAGAAAAGAGGGAAACGTATGGCACAGTATGCACTTGAGGTGCAGTCGTTAACGAAAAGAATCGGAAAGAAGACGATTGTTGACGATGTAAGCTTTAGCATTGAAAAAGGAGAGATATTTGGCTTGTTAGGGCCAAACGGGGCCGGTAAAACGACGATCATCCGAATGATTGTCAGTCTGATAAACCGGACAGGCGGCCATGTCATCGTTAATGGACATAACCTTGATGAAGCCTTCAAGGAAACGATGAGTGAGATTGGCGCTATTGTTGAAAATCCGGAATTCTATAAATATATGAGCGGTTATAAAAATCTCATTCACTATGCAAGAATGGCCGACAAGGAAATACCTGAATCAAGAATTGAAGAAGTAATTGAATTAGTAGGTTTAAAAAACGCTATCCATAATAAAGTAAAAACTTATTCACTTGGGATGCGGCAACGCTTAGGGGTGGCACAGGCGCTTTTACATAATCCGTCTTTGTTGGTATTGGATGAACCGACGAATGGGCTCGATCCTCAAGGAATTCGGGAATTCAGGGACTATCTCCATTCATTGGCGAGCCAGGGAATTTCAGTGTTGGTGTCATCACATTTACTTTCAGAAATGCAGTTGATGTGCAACCGCTTTGCGATCATCGATAAAGGAAAGCTTACCCATATTTCAAACATGAATGATAGTGTTGAAGGGTCTGACCAAGAATTGCGCGATGTGATCTTCGAGGTTGAAAATGTTGAGAATGCGGTTGAACTTTTAAAGACTAATGGATTGATAAAGGAAGTTAAGGCATCAAAAGGGCAGGAATTCACGATTGCCATAAAGAGAGATACGATCGCCAGGGCGAATCAAATACTCGTTCAAAATAATATTGATGTATATGGGATCAGCAGTGTGAAGGCAACACTGGAGGATCGCTTTTTAGAACTAACCAACAAGGATCAAAAGGAGCAAAGCTTATGATTAATTTGATACGCAATGAGCTTATGAAAATTTTTCAGAAAAAAGCCAGCTGGGTTTATATGATTATTATCGTACTAGCCGTTTTGATTGGCGGAATCGTATACCAAAGAATAAATGCGGAGCCAAACGAAAACTGGCGTGAAGAACTGCAAATGCAAAATCAACAGTTAGAGAAGGATGTGGAGGGGCTTCCTGAAGGAGAAAAACAGTGGGCACAACAACAAATCGATCAAAACCAGAAGTACTTGGACGAGGATATTAATCCAAATGAAAAAACAAATTGGCACTTTATGAATGAAGTAGTCGTTGGAGTAGGATCCTTAGTGACGCTGTTCGTTGTCATTGTCTGCAGCGCCAATGTCTCAGCGGAATTCTCCGACGGGACGATCAAACAGCTGCTAATTCGCCCGCACCGCAGATGGGCCGTTTTATTATCAAAGTATATTGCAGTGATTATTTATGCGATTTTATTGGTGCTAACCCTGATTGTCTCAGGATATTTGATCGGATTGATTTTATTCGGAAATGGTGCATTTGATACGAAAATATTTGAAATGGGCATTGAAGGACAACAGGAAGCCGTGGTAGGAACACAATATTTGCTCAAGACGCTCTACTTTTTACCTGGTTTATTGGTGATTATGACGATTGCCTTTATGCTGTCGACATTGTTTAAAAGCCAGGCACTTGCTGTCGGCATCGGAATTTTTGTATTGTTCTTTTCTTCATCGATCGGTGGGATCCTGATCGTTCTAGCCGGAAAGTATGAATGGGTGAAATTCTTGATTTTCCCGCATCTGGATTTAACGATTTACACCCTCCAGGATACGATTTTGGATGACATCACATTACCAATATCACTGGCTATTCTTGCCGTCTATTACGCGATATTTTTGGTGATTACCTTTGTCTTTTTCCAGAAACGGGATATAAGTATATAGTGGCATTTGGAAAACCCGGCACCGATGGGGCCGGGTTTTCTATATTGTAAATTGGATTTTTGTATAGTTGGACAGAAAAAGCGAAGGCCAAATCAGAACGATTTGGCCTTCGCTTTCAAATTATAATAGATCCGCGAAGAAAAGTTTTGATATATCCGCGGAAAATTTGATATATCCGCGAAAGCTTTTGATATATCCGCGAAAATTTTGATATATCCGCGAAAAGCAAAATCCGCTCCGGGATTTTTTAAAAGAATGTTATTTCCCGACCGACTCTGACTGGGCCAGACCCTGGCTGCGGTCCTTCCAGCTTAACAGCATGAAATAGCTCATGAACAGGATGATCGCACCTGTCACATATGGATAGTGGATGTTGACATCAAACAATATCCCGGCAAGAGCAGGGCCGACCATATTTCCGATACTCATATACATATTGTTCATCCCGGCTACAAAACCCTGTTCGTTTCCTGCCATTTTCGAAAGTAATGTGTTCAGTGCAGGCCTTACGAGTGATGTTGCTGTGAAGAATACAAGCGTAACGGCTAAGATAGACCAGAAAGAATCAGCGAGCAGAAGTACGAGCATGGACACCGCAGAGATCAAGAATGTCCAGTACATTACGTTCCTTTCACCAAACCTGGTCAGCATGATATCGACAAATATCGATTGGACAATAACACCAATTAATGCGCCGACTGTAATGATGATTGAAATATCCTTAGGGGTAAAACCAAATTTATCATCAACGTAGAGCCCAAAAATTGCTTCAAAGTTGGCAAGTCCGAATGTCATCGAGAAAATGAGGATAAGCAGCATAAAATATGGTGCTTTAAACGATTTTTTCAGTTGTTGAAGCATGCTCTCTTTTTGGCGAACCGCGGATCTGGCCTTTTGCTGTTCTTCAATTGACAGTGTTTCCGGCAAAAAGAACAGCGATAAAACAGTTGCGATGCCGGCAATAACGGTTGCTGTATAAAAAGGGACTCTTATGCCAACTTCAGCAAGGAATCCGCCAATCCCGGGCCCGATTACAAATCCCAGTGACATGCAGGCACCGAGTAAACCCATCCCTTTCCCTCGTTCTCTCTCTGTTGTGATGTCGGCGACATACGCCATCATCGGCGGAACCATAAAAGCAGCCCCAACACCGCCTAGCAGCCTCGAGGCAAACAGCATCCAAATCTCTGTCCCGACTGCAAATATCAGCTGTGAAATAGTGAAGGCAGCGAGGCCAACAATAATTGGAAGTCTCCGTCCGTATTTATCCGACATTTCTCCAGCAATCGGTGAGAACAGGAACTGGGTCAATGCAAAAACGGCAACTAAATAACCCATCGCTTGGCCGCCAACACCAAATTCATCAAGGAACATAGGCAATACAGGGATAATCAACCCAATACCAACCATCGCAATAAACATATTGACCATTAAAAGCACCAGCGGCGTCCGATTTTCCTTCAGCGATGACATATATCTTATCCCCTCTTTCATTGATGGTCATTTATAAGCTTATTTTTGCCATACAGCAAAAAAACCTAATCTTTAAATTTAACTATGACCAGCAGTCATATCATGAAATTTTACTACTTCCAGTTACATTTTACAAGAAGATTATTAATTCGGTTTGAGTCAAGCATTTGTTGGCGGAATTTATTTCCACCTAAAACGTGTAAGCGGATTCATG
>NZ_PGVA01000080.1 GCF_002860125.1 Bacillus canaveralius | reverse complement strand
CGGCTACGCCATTATCTGGATGAGAAGGGAAATAATTCTCCTACAAACATTTTACTCATACATGGCATTTTTCTGAAATATACTGTGACGATTTGACAGGATCCAGTGAAATATGGTAAAACTGCAATAGTTTAAATAACATTTCGAGAGCAATGACGGGAACAAGTAGTGCTTCTATCCCTGTTTTTAGAAAGCCGGCGGCTGCTGCAAGCCGGTACAAATAGAAGGATGAATTACCTCCCTGAGCATTTACTGTGAAACGTCAGTAGCAGTAAACGGTTGAACCGTTATCTTTTTAAAGTGGAGGGCTGATGTATGCCCTCAATCTGGGTGGTACCGCGCTAAATACAAGCGTCCCTGCGTTTTCGCAGGGGCGTTTTTTGTTTAAGGAAGAAGGAGGAATGAGATGATGAGTTTATTAAGAGAGCTGGAATGGAGAGGAATCATCTACCAGCAGACAGATGAAGAAGGGATTAAAGACACGTTAAACAAGGAAAAGATTTCACTTTATTGCGGAGTAGATCCGACAGCCGACAGCATGCATATTGGCCATTTGCTGCCGTTCTTAACATTGCGCCGCTTCCAAAATGCAGGCCATCGCCCGATCGTTCTTGTCGGGGGAGCGACCGGCTTAATTGGCGACCCGAGCGGAAAGTCTGAAGAGAGAAAGCTGCAAACCTTGGAGACGGTTCAAGACAATGTGAAAGGCCTGCAGGGGCAGCTCGAGAGAATCTTTGATTTTGAAGGCGAAAACGGCGCGATTATGGTCAATAACTATGACTGGGCCGGCTCGATGGATATTGTTACGTTCCTGCGCGACTACGGTAAGCACGTAGGGGTTAATTACATGCTGGCAAAGGATACGATTGCTTCCCGCCTCGATACAGGAATATCATTTACTGAGTTTACGTATACAATTTTGCAGGCGATGGATTTCCTTCATTTGTACGAACATCATCATTGCAGAATGCAGATCGGTGGAAGCGATCAGTGGGGCAACATCACAACCGGTTTAGAGTTAATCCGCAAAATGCAGCCTGAAGGTTCAAAAGCTTACGGTTTGACGATTCCACTCGTCACAAAGGCGGATGGTACGAAATTTGGAAAAACGGAGAGTGGAGCAATTTGGCTTGACCCTGAAAAAACTTCACCATATGAGTTTTACCAGTTCTGGATTAACACGGCTGATGCCGATGTGATCAAGTATTTAAAATACTTTACGTTTTTTTCGAAAGAAGAAATTGAAGAACTCGAGAAAGCGGTCGAGGAAGATCCGCATTTGCGTAAAGCACAAAAAGCTCTGGCAGAAGAAATGACCGCATTGATTCACGGGCCGGAAGCATTGCAGCAAGCAATCAAAATCTCCGAAGCGCTATTCAGCGGTGACGTAAAAACTCTTTCAGTAGCCGAAATCAAGCAAGGCTTCAAAGATGTTCCATCGTATGCGCATGGCGGTGAAGAAGATATCTCTCTTGTTGATTTGCTCGTCGCGGCAAAAATTTCTCCATCAAAGCGCCAGGCGCGTGAGGATGTCGGAAACGGGGCTGTGTCTGTGAATGGGGAGCGTGTCACAGATACCGACAAGATTTTAACCAAAGCGGACCGTATCGAAGAGCAATTTACGATCATTCGCAGAGGGAAAAAGAAATACTTCTTAATCAAATACTAATTATAGAGAAGCCTTCCGATTGCCGGAAGGATTTTATTCAGTCATGGAAAGCTAGCGTGGAATAAAGCGAAATGTAGCGATCATTATGTAAAATCATTCACGAGACCATTGTTGCTGAAGTGGATCAAACAATAAAAAAACAAGCCGTGGATTCCACGGCTTGTTTCAATGTTATTAACGAGAGTAGAATTCAATCTCTCTAAAAACCCTAGTTATAGCGGTGTTTGGAAGGGGTTTTTTAAAATCCCCCCCAAAACTCCCCCCAATTATTACATATTTAGAGCTTGTTCAAATGCCTGGACAGACTCTTCTTCCAAATCCTTAAATGAATGGCCGTAAATCTCCAAAATCATTTGTGCGGTGTTTCCTAATCGATCGGCAATAGTTTTAACCGGAATCCGTTTGGCGATTAAAATTGTCGCATGTGCATGTCGTAATCCATGTGGTGTTATGTGTTTAAATCCGCACCTTTTGATGAGCCTATCAAAGCTATACTTTAATGTTGCATCGGTAATGGGGGTTCCTGTCTGATAAGAGATAAAAATAAAATCATCTTCAGCTAATCTCTTTCCAAATGTAAGCATTGTCTCTCTGCACCAGGAACGATATACTTTTAACTGATGAATTAGCGTGTCATCGATTAAAATGGTGCGGTAGCTGTTTTTGGTCTTGGGCGACCGCACACCTTTATTGTCTCGCGTTCGTTGGACAGATAGTGTTTTGGTTGAAGAATTGATATCTTCCCACTTTAAACCGAATGCTTCCCCTTTTCGTAAACCAGTGCGGGCCAGTAACAATATTAAAGAATAATTTGTGATATTCTCAAATTCCTTAGCTGCGGTGAGGAATTTTTTTAATTCGTCTGCAGTTAAGAAATTATCAGTTGTTTTTTCTTTTGGTATTGTTATTTTGTTAAATCGATTTCGAGTTAGGATCTCATTATCTACAGCTGCATTGATTGCTACTTTGAATAATCTATGGAATAGCTGAACAGTGCCTGGTTGATACTTTTTAAGTAACTCGTTGATGAAGACACGTTTATAAGTTGTTTTGTCTAATTCCAACAACTTATATTTTCCAAGCAGTGGTTTCATTTGGTGTTTAATTGCATTTTCTCTTTGTTTCTGAGAGGTAATCTTCCAATCGTTTTTATGAGTTTCAAACCAAATATCTAACCATTCTGAAACGGTTAGATTTGAATTTTCTACTCTCTTGACTTCCCCGTTGAGTATCTCAGTCTTAATTTCAAGTAGTGCTCTGTAAGCGTCCTTTTCAGATTTAAATCCTTGTTTAAATTTTTCTTTACGTTTTCCAAGTGAATCATAATATTTATGCCGGAAACACCAAAGCTTTTCCTTTTTAGTGTTGTAGTAATAATAAAGTTCATTATCTTTTTTTGTTTTATATAATTTCACAGTTTTATCTTCCCTTTCGTGTCTGGGCAGACGATAAAAAGGGGAACGAAAATACTTGCATCACCTCCCTTAAATATTGGCTCGATTACTTCTTTCGTTTAATCCTCGTGGGTTTCCACCTTTCCTTTAATTCCGGATACATTAATTCAACCATGTCCATAATTTTCTTCCTTTGGTCCTCTGTTAAATTGTGACCGTTATAAGTTGGTGAAATATCAGGTTCATTATCATCAATAGAAAGATCACTATTAAGAAAAGTTTTGAGATCCGTTAGGTGTTCAATTAAATTAAGTTGATTTTTTCCTGTTTCAATTTCATTTCTCATTTCTTTATCTATGTCATCTATAAATTCCCAATCAGTATTATAACCGGCACGTTTTAATAATTCCTTGTACATAGCGCTGAATGTGGTTTCAGTGTCCAAATCATCAGTTAATCCAGCTGCAATTTTATGAATTGTTTTTCTTGATGGAGATTTGGTACCACTTTCTAGTTGAGAAAGATACGGTTGTGAAACACCTGTTATTCTATGAAGTCCACTAATAGAAAGCCCGTTGGCTTCTCTATATTCCCTTAAATATTTGCCAAAAACATTCTCATCATTCATAAATAAAACCCTCCTATTATTAATTATTCTATTTCTTTCAGCAATAGAAGGCAAACTTTTTTCAAAAAAATCATTGAAAACTATTGCTATTTATTGATATTTAATTTAATATGAATTTAGCAATAGAAATCAATAGAAATGAGGTGGAAATCATTGATTAAGTATCATCCTAGAAAATTTAAAATCTTAGTGGCTATGGCCCAAAAAGGATTCAATCAAAAATCACTTAGTGATGCGGCTGACGTGAATCCTGCAACATTATCCCGTTTTTTAAATGGAAAACTCAGTATTTCTCCAAACAGTGCAAGGAAAATAAGCGATGCTCTTGATAGTGAGTTAGAAGAAATATTTGAAATTGAGATAAAAGAAAGCGAGGTTGAATCTCAATGTCACTAGCAAAAATAGATGTTTCCATTAACCAGGATGAAATTCGTCAATATATCAATCAGAAATTAGATCAAGTGCTTCATGAAACATTGCTCTATTGGGATGTAAACGAAATGGCAAAGAGAACATGCCTGAGTAAATCATTCCTGGAGAATGAAGTACTGCATGATCCGCGTATGAAGTTACTAGAAAGAAGGAAATCCAAAGGAAAAAGAATATGGCCATACGAAGCAAGTTTGAAAGTAATCCAAGCCATTCTAGATGAATGGTAAATAACAAATTGTCTGGGCAGACACTAAAAATCTTTTAACAGGGGTGCTATAACTATTGGAAAACTTAAAAACTCTTTCTCATGAATTGGAATATAAATTAAATTCCATTCTCGATGAAGTTCAAACATTAGAGGATGTAGAAGTTCTTTTAGGACACTTAGTAGAGGATATGGAGAATGCAGTTGCTCAGGGAGAAGAAAGAGCTTATTACCGTGAGCATCAGCGTATGGTTAGAGTGTTATGGAACCTTATTCGACACACAAACAATGACTTAAAAAGAAACTCGGAAAAGGCCGAACGTATTAATCGTGAAGTTTTAAATACAATTATGCAAGATACTAAAGCTTAGTGTGGCTGCTTCCGCGCAAATAAACAGCCCTGATCAGGGAGTAGGTGATTACAATCTATAAAGGTTATCTAAAAGGAAATGGAAAGCATGCCGCAACATCCTTTAAAGACGGGGCGAAGCTTCTCTCATACCATACAGCAAGAAAAGAATCATCCTTTGTCGGTATTTTAGACGATGACTATATTATGGTTGACGTGGATGATATGGATGAGGCTGAAACGCTCTTGGATATCGTAGAGGATAAAGATTTAAAGTGTTCCGTCCTGGAGACCACCGGCGGCATGCATTTTTACTTCAAAGGTTACGATATTACGGCCAATAAAATTAAATGGTATTCCAATATCGGCATCCATTGTGATTATAAGCTCGGGATTCGGAATACTGCGGATCCTTTAAAGATCGATGGGGAAAGCCGTAAATGGATCCGGAAAGTAACCGATCATGAGCCGCTACCGCCATGGTTATATCCATACAATAAGAAAAATCCAAACCTAAGAAAGCTTTCAGATGGAGATGGCCGGAATGATAAGCTGTTCACTTACATTCTAAAAATGCAATCGCAGGGCATGGCTAAGAATGATATCAAAGAGACCATTTCCATTATTAATGAATACATCTTGCAAGAGCCAGTGAGCAAAGAAGAACTAAATGTAATCTTGCGCGATGATGCATTTATGAAGGAATCGTTTTTTATAAAGGGAGTATTTCATCACGATAAGTTTGGTAATTTTCTCATCAATGAACATCATATCTGCAAGATTACGAATGTGTTGTTCATTTATCAAGACGGTGTTTATTCAGATAAAGAAGAAGATATAGAACGAGCAATGGTAAAACACATTTCTTCACTGACCCGGGCGCGGAGACAAGAGACACTTGCTTACATACACCTTAATGCTAAAAGTAAGCAATTCGCTCCGTCCAAATATATTGTCCTTAAAAATGGAGTGTTTAATTTGGAAACATGGCAGCTGCAGGACTTTTCGCCGGATATCATTATACGCAATAAAATACCCATACCGTTTATTAAAAATGCTTATTGTGAACTTACTGACAATACATTAAATAAAATTGCGGTTCGTGACAAGAAAATCCGCGCTATCTTGGAAGAAATATTAGGATACATTCTTTTAAGGGATAACCGTTTTTCATATACCTTCATCCTGACCGGCGACGGATCCAACGGTAAATCGTCCTTCATAGATATTGTGGCCGCTCTAGCCGGTACCGAAAATGTTGCATCTTTGGATCTGAAAGAACTGGACCAGCGATTTAAAACGGCCGAACTTTTTGGGAAACTAGTTAATATCGGAGATGACATTTCAAAAGGATACATTAAAGAGTCATCTGTTTGGAAAAAGCTTTCTACAGGTGAAAGAGTAAACGTCGAGAGAAAAGGAAAGGATCCTTTTGATTTTACTAATTACTCAAAACTGATTTTTTCAGCAAATGAAATGCCGCGGATTAATGATTACAGCGATGGTGCCTTGCGTAGATTACTTATTGTTCCGTTTAGAGCGAAATTTTCAAAGGACGATAACGACTTTGATCCGCAAATTCGGCAAAAGCTAGTGACGGATGAATCAATGCAATTTGTATTAAACATTGCTTTAAAAGGATTGAGTCGATTAATCGAGCAAAAAGGATTCACAAAATCAGAAGTGGTCGATAAAGAGCTGGATGTCTACAAAGAAGAAAACAATCCGATTATTAGTTTTGTACAGAATGAGGACGTGGACCTCGAGCGTGGGGTAGTCGGCGATATTTACATGCAATATAAAGTGTATTGTTCAGAAAATGGATACCAGGCCGTGAGCAACATAAGCTTCAGCAAACAAATCAAGCAGCTTTTTGGTTTTGAAACAAAGACACAACGAATTAATAAAACTACTAAAAAAATCTATATAAAAGTAGATTCGTGACTGTTTTTAATCAAATCGATTTTTAAAATCCAGTCGCATCAAGCGTTTTAAAATTAGTCAGTACTAAAAGCGGTCACGAAAATTAGAAAAAATCATGAAAAAAGCGCTCGTTTTCGTCTCTGTTACTCATTTATTAGTAACATGTTTTCAATATTAGTAACGGAAAAAACATAGTAATATCAAGGGTTTGGAACTAGTGTTACTAATGTTACTCATATTTTATTTTCTTATTAATAATAAAAGATAAAAAATTATTAATTATTTATATAAAAAATATGGGGTCAAATTAGTAACATTGATAACACTTTTCGCTAAAAACCCTTGTGTATCAAGGGTTTTGGGATGTTACTCATTTTATAAGGAGGATGAAAAAACATGCGAGTATATAAAAAAGATTTATTGTTAGGTGTTCCGATTATGCTGGCAGAGGAATACGAAGGTCAATTGCATACATGGTGTAGTTACTGTTTTCGATATCACCATCATGGAATTGAATCGGATGGAAATGTTGTGCTTGCTCATTGTGTGAATCCATACAGCCCATATTTGAAGACTGATTATATGCTTAAAAAGAGGGATAATATGGACATTGAGCTTAGAAATACAACCTTTATCCAATCAGAGTACATTGATAATTCCGGACATAACGGGAGGTGAAATCATGCTGCCGCAGTTAAAAAACTATCCGCATACAAAAGAAGCCATTTCAAACCTTGAATGGGACATAAAGAGATCCAGGTTTGATTTAGTACGCTGGCAACCAGGCGGAGACTTATTTGAGCAAAACAATATCGAAATGGCCACAAAGAATCAGACCCGATTGAATGATGAAATAACGAGTATGAAAGGACAGATCGAAGATAAGAAGAAGGAGATCAGAAAATTAAAATTAATCGATATCTTTAAAGGTCTTGAGAATCAAGTAATTAGAATGAGATACATTGACGGTATGTCCTTAGCCGAGCTAATCAGGATGATTAAATTCGCTGTTAAAAATAATGGTGACCCAGTTGAACTGGATTAATCATTATTGGCAGCTGGAGGAAGAGATTTCAGAGATTGAATGGGACATTGAAAAATCTAATCTAGAGTTTAAGCGCTGGAATGAACATGGTGACCTGTTTAATAAAAACTCTTTTCAAGTATCGTTAGAGAACCAGATCCGTGTGATCCATTCTATCCAGGACTTAGAGGGCCTATTGGTTGAAAAGAAAAACTTAAAAGCTAAATTGTTGGAACGGATTGAAACCTTTAAAGGTCTTGATAATCAAATATTAAAGATGAAATATATTGATTGTATGACCTTAGAACAAATTGCAGAGGAATTAAAATACAGTGCCAGTCATATACGGAAAAGACATGCTGAAATAAAGCGAATGGACAAGTATGCTGAGTCTTTAAGGGGGTGATGTGCAATGTTGATAAGTTTTTCTTATGGTTAGTTGTTGGAAGATTGTTGTCATCCTTATGGTGATTGCTGTTAGGAGGTTGTGAACCATTGACTGAATACAAAACCCAACAGCAAAAGCGCAAGTTCTATGACAGTGGCGAGTGGAGAGACTATCTGTGTGGACTGTCATAACAAGGAGCATGGCAGGGAGTTTGGTAAGAAAGAAAACAAATGGAATGATGAAAGGTGGTAAACGGAAATGAACAAACCATTCTTAACTATTGAGATGGATGACTTAACAAAGGTTCCGACGGTGACTGTTAATGATCAACGAATTGAAAATGTTATAAATGTAGGTATCGATTGGTCAGCTCGAGGCGAATCACAGTCTATTCAGTGCATTTCTATATCTTATTATGAAAGTCCGCAAATTAAAAAGACTGTAAGTTACGAAGTATTGTTTTAATACACCCCCCTCAAAAAGTTTTAACCTTTTTTTCGTTTCGGGGCACCGGGGAGGGGGCTCGACTCTCTAAATTTATCGCGCGTGCGTGCGTGAAGGGAGGGGGGAGGGGTTATATGAGAAAGGTCACGGAGCTTAAAAAACAGCTAATGGCTAAGATTGACACAACCGATTTGCTCCAGGTTGAAAAGGTAGAAAGATACATTAATTTAGTTACTGTCATGCGGAGAATGGATCGGATCATCAAAAAAGAAGGCGAAACGATTACAACGCAAAATGGGAAACAAAAATTCATCAAAGCTCATCCCTTAATTGCAGAACGAAACGAAATCAATACAGCCTTGTTGAGCATTGAAAGGTCATTTGGTCTTAAGGCTGATGTAAAGGAAAAACGATACAGCGTGCAAGATTTGTTGTATTGAATATGGAGGGGACTTGATTGAGTACTGCAAAGAAACAAATTGGGAAGGTGTACAGATTAGATTTTTCCAAAGAAACACTATCAAACTTTTACAAAACTAGGGGGAATTAACGGTGGAAAATACGACATCAATCGATGAAAATCAGTATTTTGCAGAATCAAAAAAGGCTATTCAAATAGTCTTGGAAAAGGAAAAGTTACTTCAAAAACAATTAAAAGCAGTGGACAAACTTCAACTGGTGAAGGAATTTAAAAAGGAAACACGGTCAGCAGCGCAATACGATGAACTGGAAAAGCAGGAAAGAGAATTGGAACGGAAGATTCGGTTCAATCGTCTAATGGAGTCTGCAGTACCTGAGGAACACAAAGAAAAAATAAAGCGTAACTCAGCCGCCGAACAATTGGAAGTAGACAACAAGCTGAATGAACTAAAGGCTCAGCTAAATGAACAAATTGATCATCTGGAAAATGATTTATTTCCATTACTCGACAATATCAGGAAATTGGAAAGAATGAAGATGATACCCGATCAGATAAATATTATTTTAGAATCCGATATTGGTGAGAACGCTGTTATACCAGTTGAAAATCGGGTTAGGAGGCTAAATGTTTCCTATAATGAAACTCAATCCGGCCAAGCATTTAACGATTTAGTAAAGCTTATTGGTTCCCTAAGAAAAATCGAAGTGCCCAAGGAGACTAAAGGACTATTAGACTTTTTGAAGAGAGGTAGAAAATAATGTACCCATTCGAAAAAGAAATTGCAAAAAGAGAAATGTTAGCAATTGTATGCAGCTATCCCTATAAGGTAATCCCTTTATCAGATCGAGCAAAATTGGCTTTTGCTTTATTCAACAAGAATTCCGGTCCTTTGGAAAAAACTACAGCCGCATTTTTCGAAAAATATCTGAATGTAGAAAAGGAGCCGTTTGTTGGACAAGTCTCTTTTTACTACGATGATCCGTATGAAAGTGAGGGATCACTTAAACGCACAACTAAAGAGCGTGCTATTTGGTGGATGGCAGAAAATTGGGTTTCGGGCATTACCCATCCCAATAGTGACAGGGGTACTTTTTTTGCAAGTTTAACAGAAGGTGAAGATTATAAGGTTGAAGTAGGCGAGAAAATCGTACACGAACAACCAAAAGCTCTAACATTCGACGACATAAAGGCATTGTAGGTGATGAATAATGAATATTCCCATCGAAATATCAAAAGACACCTATGAGAATAAGCAAAAAGAAGCTTTCTCCAAAGAATTTAATTCACTGGTTAAAGAACTTAAGCCTAAAAACAAAAAAGTGGGCCCGGTGTTAAATTCAATGATACTAATGGATGCTTATTTACAAGCAACAAAGAAGGAACGTGAGGAAGCAAGCAGACTGGATCAGGAAGTCCAAGCCAGGGTAAGAGCCCGTAATAAAGAATTCCATAAGGATTTATAAGATATGAAAAATTTAAAAATCCACCTGATAATTGACGGGAAGAAGAAAAAGTTTAAGGCACCAAAATTCATAAGCGGCTCTGTATTTCAAAAAACAATGGAATTGGAACGAGTTTTAGATAATATCCAGGATTATAACATCGTTTTCGAAAAGCTCTATCCATTGATTTGTGATGTGTTCGGAAACCAATTTACTCCCGAACAATTACGGAAAGGGGTAGATATAAGAGAGATAATTCCCCTGGCTAACTCGGTGACAGATCATGTCATTTGCCATATGCAATTATCGAACAAGATAGCGGGGGTTCACTCTGAAGGGAAAGTGGTCCTATTTGAAAAGAACAACAGAAAATTTAGAAGAAATTAGATGCGTTAAGTGTCAAAAAAAGCTAGGGCTAATGAAAGGAATAGCAATAATTAAATGCCATAGATGCAAAACGGTAAATCAGTTTCAAATTAAATATTCAGAGGATCTTGCAGAATCCCAATTAACATAGAGACTCAAGAAGTCCAGCCACTAATTGTGGCTTGGGCTTTTTTTTATTCCCTTTGGGCCCACCACCCCATTAGTGAGCATTATATAAGCGGGTGAGAACATGGAACGTATTGAAGGTTTATCAATAGGGCTTGATTTAGAAACATTAAAGCTTGAACGTGGTCTAACTGGTTTAAAAGATAGATTGAAGACCGTAGACAGTGAAATGAAAGCAAATCTTTCATCATTTGACCGTGCGGATCAATCCGTCGCAAAATATGAAACTCGTTTAAGCGGTCTTAATAAAAGACTTGAAATCCAAAAACGCATCGTCCAGGAATCCCGAGCCGAATATGAAAAGATGGTTAAGGAATTTGGAGAGGGTTCAAAGAAAGCAGAAGCCGCCGCACGTAGTTATAACAATCAAGTAGCCGCACTTAATACTCTTGAACGATCAATTGGCCGTACAACGGATGAATTTAAGCATTTCAGAGACGCACAAGACCAAACTCAATCAAGTTGGGCTAAATTTACTGGTCACGCTGAAAATGCAGGGAAAACTCTAACTGGTGTCGGTGAGAGGTTGTCGGGAATAGGACAAACCATGACCATGTCCATTACAGCGCCTTTAGTTGGACTTGGTGCGTTGGCGCTGAAATCTGCAGATGATTTCGACAAGGCTCAAGGGAAAATGCAAGCATCTCTTGGGTTAACCGCAGCTGAGACAAAGAGACTGAGCGATACAGCCAAGACATTGTGGAAGGAAGGCTTCGGTGCAAACATCGAAGAAATTTCCGCCACAATGACTACTGTGGAAAAGAATATGAGCGCTTTAAGTTGGGCTACTCAGGACGAATTAGAAGATATCGGACGTAGTGCTTCCATCATTTTTGATTCTTTCGGTGCCGATGTCAACGACACGACCAAAGTCGCAAATTCTTTGATGATGAACTTCGGAAAAACAAGCAAAGAAGCTTTTGACTTGTTGACATGGGGTTATCAAAACGGACTCGACTTCAGTGGAGAGTTTTTAGACACTGTGAATGAATACGCGCCCCAATTTGCCGCGATGGGCATGAGTGCCGAGGAAATGTTCGGAATCCTGGAACAGGGTGCGGTAAATGGAGCATTCAACCTGGATAAGGTCGGGGACGCGGTAAAGGAATTCAACATCCGTATTAAAGACGGTTCCAAAACAACTTCTGATGCAATGGGGCAACTCAGCTCGGGTACACAGGCGGTCTGGAAAAGCTTTTTAGAAGGTAAAGCTACCGGCAAAGAAGTGATGGATTCCATAATCAAAGAATTATCCGGTATGGATGACCAAGTGAAAGCCAATCAGATCGCAGTCGGTGTATTTGGCACCCAGTGGGAGGATTTGGAGAGCAGCGCTGTTTATGCAATGGGCAATGTGTCTGATGAGCTTGCGGGTGTGGAAGGTGCTACCGAAAAGGCTGGTAAGGCTCTTTATGACAACCTTGGAGCACGGGTCCAAAGCGAACTGCGTGAGCTCGGTTCATCTTTAATGCCTCTTGCAAATGTCTTGATGGACGTCATCGAACCTGCGTTGGATTCTGCTGCCGATAAAGTTGAACAGTTTACTGGCTGGGTTAAGGGTTTATCTCCTGAAGGACAGAAATCCGTGCTGATGATCGGCGGGCTTGCTGCAGCTATCGGTCCGCTGGTCACCGGACTCGGATTTGCATCAATCGGAATCAGTGGATTAATTAGCGGGTTGGGACTTTTAACAAATCCTGTCGGCCTAACAGTGTTAGGAATTGCGGGTCTTGCTGCAGGTTTTCTTGCACTGGATAAGGAAATGGACAAACCCATCATTAAATCTGATATTTTTAAAGGCAAAATTTCCGAGGCTACACAAGAAGCAGTCGGATCATACATGAAATTACACAATGAAGCTGAGGCTGAATTGAATGCGTTAGCAGCTGGCCAAAGTGAAATCACTGACGAAATGGCTAATAGCATGATTAAAAGGTATCAACAAATGGGCGATCAAGTCTTAGCCGCTATGAAACAAAATCATGCAGATCAGCTCGCTGAACAACAAGCTCTGTTCGATTCAAGTAATGTATTGACTGAAGAAGAAGAACAGAAACGAATGCTTAGATTGCAAGAGCAGCAATTGGCCGAAATAGAGCAACATAATGCAACTCAAGAAAGAAAGTATGAAATCGTCAGAACTATAAATGATGAAAATCGCATTGCCACGGAAGCAGAACTGGCGGAGCTTGCTGAATTAAACAGGCAAAGCCAACTCAAAGCGGTGGAGGAACTCTCTGCAAGCCAACAAGAGCAATTGACCATATTGAACAACATGAAAAACCAGAAGAGCATCTTGGAAGCCGAAGAGGCAGCTAATACAGTAAATAAATCCATTGAAACAAGGGATAAAGTTGTTAAAGAAGCTCAAAAGGAATATGATCAAAAAATCGCAACAATAAAATTAAGTCGCGATGTAACAGGCACTATTAAAGCAGAAGAAGCAACAGCGATGATCGAAGAAGCCGAAAGAGCAAAAAATGAAACCATTTCAAAAGCTACAGATACGCACGATGAAGTCGTACGGCAAGCTCAATTACAAGCTGGTGAACATGTCGACGAGGTAAACTGGGAAACTGGTGAAGTGTTAGGTAAATGGGATCAAATGTACAATGGTGTGCTGAAAGCTTGGAACTGGGTGAGAGAGCTATTTGGAAAAGCGCCATTGTCAAAAAAGGGATCAGTACAAGAAAATGGCAGGCAAATAATTAAAAGACAAAATGCTAGATTCGCGGCATATGCGGATGGAACTTCTTCAAGCGGCCATCCTGGTGGGCCGGCAATAGTCGGTGAAGAAGGCGCGGAGCTTGCTCACATTCCAGGTAAGGGCTTGACACTGGTTGGAACAAAAGGACCGCAATTGTTTGGCAACCTTCCAAAGGGTACATCTGTCCTACCAAACAACCATACACAAAATTTGCTAAAATCTTTTGGTTTTCCCGGTTATAAAGACGGGATAGGGGATTACTTTGACGTGTTCTTAAAAGGCGCGGGCAGTGTATGGGATATGGTTAAAAATAAGTTTAGTTTACAAGATTCGTTGATTCCGTCCTGGCTAAACAGCCATACGGGTAGTCCGTTATCCCACATAGGAGACATGGCGAAGGATTGGATCAAAAAGACATTCGACGAAATGTTCACATTTGATTCTAAAAGTTTTGGAGGATCGGGTGTGCAACGGTGGGCAGGAGTGGCCGCCCAGGCATTACGCATGACAGGCCAGTTCACCAAGGCTAATCTTGATAAATTACTCTACCAAATGAAAACAGAGTCTGGCGGAAACCCACGAGCTATTAATTTGTGGGATATTAATGCTAAACGCGGTATCCCTTCTAAAGGTATCATGCAGGTCATTGATCCTACTTTTAGGGCGTATGCAATGCCAGGATTTAATACGAATATTTATGACCCACTATCTAATATGCTAGCGTCTATCCGATATTCATTGTCCCGTTATGGAAGTCTATCAAAAGCCTGGCGTGGGGTTGGTTACGCAACGGGCGGCCGGGTTGGCACTGATGGCTTTTATCAGTTGGCAGAAGGGGGTTGGCCGGAATGGATTATTCCTACTGACCCAAGCCGTCGGACAGATGCTATGAAACTATTGGCACTGGCTGGCAGAGAAATTGGCGGGAATAAGCGGCCTAACCAGCTGCCTAATGTGGGTGTCACGACGGATGACTCGCTCTTGCAAAAGCTACTGGAGGCAACCATACAGCAGACTCAAATTCTTGTGAGGTTGCTGCAAAAAGATGCTTCTTTTAATGTGGACGGAAGAGAATTGGCACGTACTATTTCAGGTCATGTTAAAGAGTTTAATGATTTTGATAGTGACAGAAATAGAGTATTCGAAGGGAGGGCGTACTAATGCTTTTTTCATTTTTGTTTAATGGGGTAAAAAGCCTTTAATTGCCACACTTCCATCAAAAGAAGAATTATTAAAGCTTTATAAATTATGAGACAAAAGAAGGAGCAGCCACAAAAGGCGCTCCTTTTTACTGTACTTTGTTGAGTTCTTTTCGTGCTGCTTCAACTACCTCCTTATTGTGTTTATTGTATTGCGACAGGGTGGATTCTAAATACATCAGCCCCTCAACGGCTTGAAGGAAATAACCTTCTCTAACTAATTTTGAAAGGTTATAGTTTTCTTTATCGTCTGGATCATTAACATAAACTTTTGCTACGCTCTTGGCGTTAACATCAAACACGAAGAGTTCAAGCTCGTCTTCATCACATCCTAAAATTGGTCCTATAAAAGTTCGAATTGATATCTCAGGATGAGCAAATTCGATTTCCTCTTTTTTAAACCACTCGTACACTGGCTCATAGGAGGAAATCAAACCTTTAAGAAAATGAACTTGCTCTAAAACTAAACTATTGTATTCCTCTATTGTAGAATCCAAAGTTAATTTTTCTTTTTTCAGTTTTGCTAATAAGCTTGTTGTATCGATTTGCAAAATATTCACTCCCTATGATTGTTGGTACAACTACTATAAAATTCGCTATTATGTCGAATTTCCCTTTATTTTTTTATTTTTAGGGAGCCAGCTGTAACGATTTCCCTTACTGGTTCAAACAATTTCACCAGCTGATCAATGTCCGGTACTTGGATAAAGCGTACATGATCGCTTTGTATCTTGTACCTGGTATCAGTAATCATAATAACAGTTGGAAATACCTTTTTATTTGCCGGCTGCCAGGCTTCCGCTTTCCATTCATCCGAAAAGAAATATTCCTCATAGCGTTTTACCTTCTCGGCCATTACTCGGGTTGAATAGACGGAACGCTGTATTTCAACAAAGAAAGGTGCTCGCTTCCAGATCATGAAGGCATCCGGCTCCATATAACTTTTTCCGTATTTAGGTTCGACCGAAAAAACCTTTGGATCCTCATACTTTTTTAAACTCTTATAAAATTTAACAATCTGCAAAAAATGCGGTATTTTGGTTGAATCTTTCTTTATTGTGGCTGGGGAAGGGAAATATATATAGGGCTGCCGATCTCTACTCACTTCGATATGGCCATCCCGTCGCAGACGTTTTAAAACTGTGTTACAGCTAGTAACAGGCTGTTTGAGGTTCGAGAAGTGCAATTCGATAATGTCATCCCTAGTCATACACCGAAACCGCTGCAGATCAGCTAAAATGTTAATATCTCGTTTTCTCATTCGTCCAACACCTCAAAAATCCCATTCTCGTTTTCTTTTAAATCGATTACGTTACTAGAAGCATTTAAAGGAGGTTTCCTGCGGTCTTTGGTCTTTGCGCTCCAATGTGCCATTAGAAGCTTTTTCGCCATATCAAGGCTTAAAAACGGTGCCTGTAACTCCTTATTCTCTGAAAAGGCTGGCAGCTTAATTAAAAACCGTCCTTCCTCTTTTAATTTTTCGCTTCCAGGAGTGCCAACGATCCGGGAATTAATCAGATCAGCGCATTTAAAACCCATGCGAACGGTAAGATTATTTTTCAATTTTCCGTCCAGCACTTTGCTGTCTGGCCGCTGCATGGAGAGAATCAGGAAAACACCTAATGCCCTCCCTATTGCGCTAACTTCCTCCACAAGCTCCATCAGACTTTTTTCCTTCTGGAGTAAAGCAACCTCATCGATGCAAACCACGATGTAAGGCGGGGGATCCGGAAGATCATCAACGTGTGACAATTCATGATGATCGAGCAAATCGCCTCTGCGCTTCATTTCTCCCTGAATTAATGTAAAAACTGGCATCATTTCTTTCGCCGTGACAAATACCCCTTGAACATGTTCTATCTGTCGAAATACATGAAACTCTGAGTGTTTTAGGTCACATAGGTATAGTTGCAACCGCTCCGGCGGCAAAGTTTTAATAAGTGTCGTTAAAATGCTCCGCAGCTGTGTAGACTTTCCGGATCCAGTTTCACCGGCAATTAATAAGTGCGGATTCTTTACCAGGTCGAATACAACCATATTTCCGTTCAAGTCCATTCCGGCAACAATGGGAATTGACAGGCCTTTGAATAGCGCAACATATTTTTCATAATCGTACAGCAAGCTTGAGGGAATACCAGCTGCATAAACAGTAAGCTGAAAAGTCTTAATTTCGCCCTTAATTTGCGTGTTTTTGCCGAATTTTTGATGAAAAACGTACATTTTCTTCTTGATTAGGTTTGGATCCATACCGGTTCTTAAAGAGAAGGTGAGTTTAGTGGATCGATCGTCAATGATTACAGAGTGGATTTTAGGGAAGATTGGCTGCTCCTCATTGCCGAGATACAAGCCGGCGGATTTAAAAGCGGAAATAAGCTGCTTACGCACCTTCAGTTTCGCCAAAATGCTCATAATATCCAATGCAGAAGGCTATTAGTTTCGATAAAGTAAACGCCTGCTGCTAAGCCTGCAAGGGGGATTAAAACTTTAAGGACATTTCCGATCACTCGAAAGCCTAAACTTTCAATAGTTTTATCCAAGACGGCCAGCCCGACCACTATTCCGCCAGCTACGAAAAACGATGTTTCAAATAACATTTTGATTCCTCCTCTTCCTCCGCCTCACTTTAAACACTTTTTGATTTTCTTAATTCTGATGGCTTATTGCTTGGCTCACCACAGTAACGTTACTTTGTTAAATACTTTGGCAGCTGCTTTGATAAATACTTATGTAGGACTGGTTGTCCAAGTTTCCTATTTTTTTGGAATGGATTCTTTTTGTAGGATTTTTGGACAGTCTTGTGGAAATTAAAAACAAGGGAGTGAGGGCTTTTGAAGGATAAAAATGGTTTAGGTAAGAGAAGATCGAAGCTAGGTAAGTTTTTAAATTTGCACTCTATTTCTCAACAAGAAATAGTTAAAAGGACTGGGCTTAGCAAAAGTACAATAAGCCGCTTATGTCAGCCGGAAGAATTTGAACCTAATATGAAAAGTGCTAAGAAAATTATTAAGGTGCTTCAAGAAGCTGGATACCAGGTAAACTTTGAAGATTTTTGGGGTGTAGAATGAGCGAAAAAAGAAATCGAATATAGAAATAACTCCACCCTACATTAGCGAAAAGACAAAAAAGAAATTGTTAGGTTTTTCATGAAAACCTCAATACCTCGAAATGCTATCAGTGTAAACGTACATCAAAATGATGATATACTTAATCTACTTTCTTATACACCGGACATTTATAATTCTGTGCAAAATAGTTTTAATCTCTACATGGGTAAAAAACTGGAGGAATTTCTAGATAAGAAATTGGAATTAGAAAAACATGCAAGGGAAACTTCCGGAACGCATCAAACTGCCTGCCTCACTTTTAATATGGATTGCTGTTAGAACATTCATTTAAAGTCATCCCTTCTATTTATGAAACAATTATAACGTTCTAAAAAGTGGTTGCGAATAATTAGAAGGTACCTTCCGAACTTTCATGTATTAGGAATGGGTTCGGAAAATAAAAAGCCACCTTCCGAAAGGTGACAATGAATATAAATTATGCGTCTGCCCAGTAAAATGAATCTCTCAAAAAGTCCCCCCAAAAGTCCCCCCAAATGACTGGGGGAGAATACATTATTCTACAAAGCAGAAAATAAATAAAAAACCCTAGAAACGTTGTAATAACGTGGTTTCTAGGGTTTTGAATATTGCTGTTAATGAAGCAAATCCATTAACGAGAGTAGAATTCAACGATAAGAGCTTCGTTGATTTCGGCAGGCAATTCAGAGCGCTCTGGCAAGCGAGTGAAAGTACCTTCTAATTTGTCAGCATCGAAAGTTACGAAGTCAGGTACGAAGTTGTTTACTTCGATTGCTTCTTTCACGATGTCAAGGTTGCGGGACTTTTCGCGCAAGCTGATTGTTTGGCCAGGCTGCACGCGGTATGATGGGATATCAACGCGTGAACCATCAACCATTACGTGACCATGGTTTACAAGCTGACGAGCTTGGCGGCGTGTACGCGTTAAGCCTAAACGGTAAACAACATTGTCCAAACGAGATTCGAGAAGAACCATGAAGTTTTCACCGTGTTTACCAGCCATTTTGCCGGCACGATCGAATAGGTTGCGGAATTGGCGCTCAGTTACTCCGTACATATGACGAAGCTTTTGCTTTTCCTGCAATTGCAAACCGTATTCAGAGATTTTTTTACGCTGGTTTGGACCATGTTGTCCAGGAGCGTAAGGACGCTTTTCTAATTCTTTACCTGTACCGCTTAGAGAAATTCCAAGACGGCGGGATAGTTTCCAGCTTGGACCAGTATAACGAGCCATGAATGACTCCTCCTTTGTGTTTTTATTAGTAAAATAAAAACAGTTGTGACGCACAATCGTGGCCATTTTGTCTTCATGTACCTTCGCCCCAGCAGCTCGGGGTTACCCAATACACCATCCTAGAGGAGAAAAACCTCTGCCAGAGGAACAAAATGCACCCACCAAGGTGTTCACATAGGCTGCGATATTATTTTACACAAAGGATATTATATAACTTTAGTTGGGTGAAAGTCAAGATAGTAACCAAAGGTGTTTGAGTCAAGCATTTGTTGGCGGAATTTATTTCCACCTAAAACGTGTAAGCGGATTCATG
>NZ_PGVA01000079.1 GCF_002860125.1 Bacillus canaveralius | reverse complement strand
AAATAAAAATAAACTTAACGTTGACGTTTTTGCTTGCTTGTTCAGTTTTCAAAGAGCAATAAACTCATATATCGCCGCGAGGCGACTTTACTAATATAACATGTGGCGTCCTTTAAGTCAACACCTTTTTTTGAAACATCCGTCTGCATCGAAAAGTAATGTGATACGCATTTCGAAGCGACGGATATCAATATAACAAGTATTTAATAAAAGGTCAAGAGGGTTTAAAGTTTTTTTAATATAATTTTTTTGTTGCTTTATATACTCTGTGAAAAAGGGATTGTCCTTTCGTTTCTACATTGACGACTTCAACTAAATTCTTTTCATTAAGATATTCAAGCAGGACTCCCAGGTCAACGGAATAGGCTGTTAATTCTTCTTCATTCATTATTTCATCGAATGTCCAAAGATCTTTTTCCTTCAATACGTCTATAATATGTGCGGTTCCCATTTGTGTTCTTGAATGAATTAAAAACTCACTTGCTAAAAACAGCAACTCAAGTCTTTTTTCAAGGGGCTCTTCACTGCTAACCAATTCCTCATAAAGCTTAAAAATCTCCGGTTCAATCTTTTTAACCTGATGCCAGACAGTCACTTCAGGATGGAAGCCATTTTCGATAACGGCTAATCGGGCAAGATGGTGCAAAGAATGGACAACATGGTTATATGCATCCAGGTAATGCTGATTATCAAAAAAAGCTTTCCCATCCGTATAGCGGCGAATTAATTTTGCAAACTCAAGCCCTATTTTTATCTTACGGCCGTAGAAAGGAAATTCCTGCAGCTCGATCTTTAGATTGTGAATATATTCGTTCCGGTCAAAAAGAATTTTGCCATTATAAAGCCAATCTATAATTTTTCGATTTGACCCAAGTAAAAGCCATTCATGTAATTGTTGTTCACTTATAATATGAAGAGCCGCCTTTTTATTACCATAGCTGTAGTGCTTCACATATACTGATCGGTCTGCTTCCTTAACCACTATCAGCAAAATCGCATCAAATGTATCGGTAGTCGGGCTCGATTTTTGTTTTTTTTCAATCATCAGGACGCCGAGGGTGTTTGGTTGGCTGGCCCGTTCTTGATATACAGGCCTAAGAATGTCCTCCATCATCATTCCTCCATTTTTTTAGTAGCTTATGTTTTCGACAAAAAATCGAAAATTTCCTTCTTAATTATTAGGGAGATTTCAAACAAGCTTAAACCATTCCACTTCCTCCGACCGAAATGATATAATGTATGTATTCTTTAGGAGGTACAAGGATGGCTAAATATTCTAGTAAGATAAATAAAATTCGGACGTTTGCTCTAAGCTTAATTTTTATTGGAATTATTGTCATGTACGGGGGGATTTTCTTTAGAAACTCACCCATTGTGATGATAATTTTTATGATACTTGGACTTCTTTTTATCATTGCCAGTACTGTTGTTTACTTTTGGATTGGAATGCTCTCAACAAAAACTGTTCAGGTCGTCTGCCCGAATTGCGGGAAGCATACAAAGCTACTTGGCCGTGTGGATATCTGCATGTATTGCAACGAGCCTTTGACTCTTGACCAAAATCTTGAGGGAAAAGAGTTTAATGAAAAATACAATCGAAAATAATAGAAAGAAGCCGTCATCAGACGGCTTTTCTCTATTGATTTTATAATTTTCTAAACAACAAAAAAGCCAATAGCTCCGGGCTATCAGCTGGCTTAATGCGCTTCTTTAAACGAACAGTCGGAACAAGTTCCGTAAATCTCCATACGATGGTGGCTTACTTTAAAACCGGTAACATGAGAAGCAAGCTGCTCAACTTCATCAAGCCCAGGATAATGAAAATCAACGATCTTTCCGCACTTTTCACAAATCACATGATAATGATGGCTTGTCACAAAATCAAAACGGCTGGATGAATCGCCATAAGGTAACTCTTTAACAAGTCCTACTTCACGAAATACTCTTAAATTATTGTAAACTGTCGCCACACTCATGTTAGGAAATTTTCCTTCCAATGACTTATATATTTCATCTGCAGTCGGATGTGACATTGAGTTTATTAAATATTCAAGTATCGCATGACGTTGCGGAGTAATCCTGACGCCCGTTTCCTTTAAGGTTTCCAACGCTTCTTTTAATTGACCGTGATCGTGATCCATCGCCATGCACCCCTCTTCTGAAAGTATTCTTATATTATAATCTTTATAATTAGTCTACTCAGTTTTCAAGCATTTTGTCAATACACAAACATGATAATAAGGTTAACTGATTTAATTTTCGCTATGAAGAGGCATTTCTTTTTGCCCTAAATGAAGGTTCACAAATCGGGCAGAGACAAACAGGAAATCTGAGAGCCTGTTCAAATAAGCTAGCACTAATGGATTGAAGTCAGCATTGATTCCAACCGCACATCGTTCTGCTCTTCGGACCATTGTCCTTGCAACATGGAACGCTGCGCCAGCAGAATGGCCACCCGGCAGAATAAAGTTTGACAACGCTGGCAAAAAAGCATCCAGCTTGTCAATCATTTGCTCTAATTCATGTAAATGCTCTTCTTTTAAAACCCATTTCACTTCTCTTCCATTTGGAGTGGCAAGTTCTGCTCCAACATGGAATAAAGCTGTTTGAATTTTATGGAATACTTCTTCAAGTTGATCTTTCCCGTCAAAAAACTCGTTGCTTAAAAAGCTTAATGACAGCCCGATCATTGAATTCGCTTCATCACAAGTTCCATAAGCCTCGACACGCAGATCATCTTTTGCTACTCTTTCACCGTAAATAAGTGATGTTGTCCCTTTGTCTCCGGTTTTTGTATAAATCTTCACCTTTCAATATCCCCTTTCAAGGTTAATCACATTTAAAAATCCATTATCTTTATTAATATATGTATGTAAATTATATTTAAAAATAGTAAATGATCTCGGCATGTAGTTTTTGGTGATACTCGAAAGATGGGGAGTCACGGTTATGTTGTTCATTTCCCAAAATGGATGCTGTTTATCGAGGGGCTCATTCTGTAATAAAAACTTCGGCACTATAAAATGCGCGCTCCGCTTCATCCATTCCTTTATAAAACTCAAAATCAACTTCTGGAAACTCCTCCCTGACGGCTTTTTGCAGTTCTTCAGAAGGAAATATCGAAGAAACGACTTTCATATTTTTCACCCCATTGTGTTTCTTTCTTCCATAATATAATATCATTCCACCCACGTAACCGAGTAAATTCACAATATATTAAGCTAACCGAAAACACGAATTAAATTGTCTTACTCTACGAGGAGGATTCCGTATGACAGCGCATAATACTGCGCCTTGTTATATGTTCATACAAAAAAAAGACGGCCCAGTTAGACTGGACCGCTAAGACTTATCTGAGGAGGTATGCCCTAATAAAATGATATTCAAGATGCCGCTTTTGGCATGGACAAAAGCCTTGATGCCAATAAAATAGGCTTCCATCAGCAAAATCATTTTATTGCAGGTTTTCAGTAATATACTGCAAAGCCTCTTCAACATGGTCTTTCACTGATACTTTTCTCCATTCTTTAACGACGATTCCATTTTGGTCGATCATGAACGTCGACCTTTCAATCCCCATATATTCCTTGCCGAAATTTTTCTTCAGTTTCCACACCCTGTAAGCTTCTGCGGCTATATGTTCTTCATCAGCAAGCAATAGAAACGGCAAATCATACTTGTCAATAAACTTTTCGTGTTTTGCAACCGGGTCAGTACTAATGCCGATAATAACTGCATTCGCATCAGCAAAGCTTTGATGGTGGTCGCGAAAATCACAGGCTTGAGTTGTACATCCAGGTGTCATATCTTTCGGATAAAAATAAAGAACGATATTTTTCCCGCGAAAGTCTGCGAGGCTGACAGTTTGTCCATTACTTGCCGGCAGTTTAAAATCGGGGGCTCGTTTTCCGGTCAATTCATTCACACTATTTTCCTCCAATTGCATTTAGCATATAGGTAAGCGTATCCAAAATTCTTATAAAAAACAAACTTTCAGCATCGCACACCTCATTTTTCCGAATCAAAGACCGCCCTTGCCACGAATGCGGCCGGGATCGTATAGCCGATCAATGCCTCGATAACTGCAATCATCCGCCCTATGCCAATAGGAAATACATCCCCATAACCAACGGAAAAAAGTGTCATCGCGCTAAAATAAAGCGAGGTTTCCAAACGGCTCCAAAAGTCGACCGCAGCTCTGGTTCCTGCTTCGATAAGTACAGGCTCGCCCTGTAATTCAAACAACATAAACACCAAACCAAAACCGATCATAATCGTCGCATATATTAAAATGAGAAACAGGAAATTTTCAAAAGAGACACGCTTTCCTTTTATTTTATAGGGTAAAAATAATGTGCGCAAACTCATTCCGATACAGAAAATGACTATGGCCAGCATCGCATAAAACATCATCTTGTCCCCTCTTTTCCGGACAACTCCCTTCATCCATCTATACGCATAAGCATTCATTGATATGCCGGCTTGCCAGCAGTTAAAAGTAGGAACGTCCGAAGAACCACATATGTTCATCTATGTTGCAATATGAAACAATATTTAACAGAAAAATACTATTGAGTACTCCCCATGTGTTAAAAACAAGCTTATAATAATGAAACGTGTCCGCAAATCATGTAAAATAGAGGACAGATTTTCACGAGGAGGATATCGATGCAGTTTTCTAATTCAGAACGATTACATAAAGAAGCACTCGAACATATTGTCGGTGGGGTAAACAGTCCATCACGCTCATACAAAGCTGTTGGGGGCGGAGCACCCGTCGTGATGGAACGCGCGAACGGAGCATATTTTTGGGATGTTGACGGCAATCAATATATAGATTATTTAGCAGCGTACGGGCCGATTATCACCGGACATGCCCATCCGCACATAACGAAAGCAATAAAAACAGCAGCAGAAACAGGAGTTCTTTATGGAACACCTACCCCGCACGAAGTAAAATTCGCAAAAATGATTAAAGCAGCGATGCCCGGTTTAGAAAAAGTACGTTTTGTCAATTCAGGTACTGAGGCCGTAATGACTACGATTCGTGTAGCCCGGGCTTACACGGGAAGGGATAAGATCATCAAATTTGCCGGCTGTTACCATGGCCATTCTGACCTTGTGCTCGTCGCAGCCGGTTCAGGACCATCGACGCTCGGCACTCCGGACTCTGCGGGCGTGCCTAAAAGCATTGCACAGGAAGTTATTACCGTTCCTTTTAATGACATCGAACCATTTAAAGAGGCTCTTGAAAAGTGGGGCGATCAAATAGCTGCTGTCTTGGTCGAGCCGATCGTTGGAAACTTTGGGATCGTTGAACCTAAAGAGGGATTTCTGCAACAAATAAACGAGCTTGCCCATGCTGCAGGCGCACTGGTCATCTATGATGAAGTTATTACAGCGTTTCGTTTTATGTATGGAGGAGCCCAGGACCTGCTTGGGATCCAGCCCGATTTAACGGCACTTGGTAAAATCATTGGCGGTGGGCTGCCGATCGGTGCCTATGGAGGAAAGCAGGAAATCATGGAAACCGTCGCTCCGCTTGGGCCAGCCTACCAGGCCGGAACAATGGCAGGAAACCCAGCTTCTATCTTATCGGGAATCGCATGTCTTGAAGTCCTTAAGCAAAAAGGAGTGTACGAGCATTTAGACCATCTCGGCCAAATTCTTGAAGAAGGCATTCTCGAAGCAGCGAAACAATTTAATGTTCCTATTACAATAAACCGTTTAAAGGGAGCCTTCACGATCTACTTTACGGACGTGACAGTGGAAAACTACGAGCAGGCCGAAAATACGGATGGGGAAATGTTCGCGAAGTTTTTTAAACATATGTTGAACCAGGGCATCAACCTGGCGCCGTCTAAATATGAAGCGTGGTTTATAACGATTGCCCACACGGAAGAAGATATTGAAGCAACACTTCATGCTGTCCAAAACGCATTTTACTTACTTGCAAACGAATAAATATTCATCTTTTTATACATTCCGGAAGATTTTTTATCTTCCGGCTTTTTAATAACCCACTATGAAAACGCTTGCAAATAATACTATTATACATTTTTTTATATTTTTCTTCATCAATTAGCATCCATCTTGCTGTATAATAATTGATTTCTGAAAATTCTTATGATATGATACGAATATTACGTAAAAAATACCTTTCAAAAACCGTTCACGTTTTATTACCCTTTCCTTTTTCCACCGTAATTACCTACTCAAACATGAGTTTATGAAACATTTTTATTTAGGAGGTGAACCGGCTTTAGGGAACATCTAAACTCTTCCTAAGCCGAGGCTATGACACAAAAATGGAGTCCTTCTCTTTTTACTGAATTTCACAGGCAGGAACATGATGCTTGCGGAATTGTTGCTTCTTTGGAAAAAACAAAAAAACCTACTAATGAGAATATATTTAATTGTATAAATGCATTAGTCACCATGAACCACCGCGCCGGATTTATAAACGGCGAAGGAGACGGAGTCGGTATCCATATCGATATTCCGCGTGAACTCTGGAAGGAAAAATTCAAGAAAGACAACCTTGATCCTGCTGTGGTTGACCAGGAGAATTTTGTTGTCGGTCATATTTTCATCTCGAGAAAGTCCGACAGTCAATCTATTAAAAATGAACTATTTAAAAAATTGGAAGCTTCTCAGTTTGATATATTATTCCAAACAGACAGTGTAACGAATACCTCTGCACTAGGACCGATCGCCATCCAGGAAAACCCGGTTTTCTGGCAGTTTGCGTGTGTCTCACCGTTTACCGGACAGGAACAGTCCAAAGCTTTATTTGAGCTGATTATCGATTTTGAACTGAACGAAAATGTTCATGTGGCTTCTTTAAGCCAGCATCATGCCGTTTATAAGGTGATGGGAGCCGGCGATATTCTGCCGAAATATTATCATGATCTTGCAAACCCACTGGTCGCTTCGACTATCACTCTTGGCCATAATCGTTATTCTACCAATACCCTGTCAAGCTTTTTCAGGGTCCAGCCTTTCAGTATACTTGGTCACAATGGCGAGATTAACACGATAGCCAAGCTTCGCGATGAGGCAAAAATGATTGGCGTTCCGCTAGTCAAAGACGGCAGCGATTCCCAGGATTTAAGCAGAACAATGGAAACGTTTATTTGTCGTGATGGCTATTCTTTATTTGAGGTCATGGACTTGTTGTTCCCGCCGATTATCAATGAGATAAAAGCATATCCAGAACACAAGCAGGATCTTTATACTTATATTCGTGAAGCCTGGGGCCATTTTGCCCAGGGGCCGGCCGGTATCATTTCGCGATTTGGTGATGAAGCTGTATTTAGTGTTGATGCTCTTGGCCTTCGTCCGCTTTGGATGCTCGAAACAGAATCATCTTACCTATTCTCCTCTGAACCGGGAATCATTCCGGCAGAAGAATATATGAATGATCCAAAACCATTGGCACCCGGGGAAAAGGTTGGCTTTAAATGGGACGGACAAACATTGAAGGTTTATGAGCAGGAACAATACCAGGCTGAAGTGTACAACCGCTTTTCACAAAGAGTCAGCTTTGCAGATACAAGAAAAAGGTTAAACCCTCCGGCGCCGGCCAAAACGGTCTTAATGAATTATCCAACCAAAATTCATAACGGCCAGTATAGAGCGTTTGGCTGGGAACGCGATCATGTTCAGCTCGTTGAACAGATGGCTGAAAAAGGAGCCGAACCAATCCGGTCGCTTGGCCATGATGCACCGCTTGCAGCCATAAATCCAGAGAGAAAAAACATTCCGGATTATATAAAGGAAAGCGTTGCTGTTGTGACAAATCCGGCAATCGACCGTGACAGGGAAACCGAACATTTTTCAACTAGAACAATTATCGGAAAGCGTCCTAGTTTATTTACTAAAAATGAAGCGAATACCATTGTTGAGCTTTTATCACCTATTTTAATTGAAGGTAAAGCGGGCTTCGAATGTTCCCGCGAGCTCCAGCAGCCTAGCTACGATCAGATTGTCCATCTATTCCGGGAGCAACAGCTTGCTTCTTATTTGTCTTCGACATTTACAAACGAAGAAACGATTGACCATGCCTTAGAGCGGCTCGCTGAAGCCTCTGTTGCCGCTGTTAAAAACGGAAAGTCGCTGTTGATTATCGATGATGCCGATTCCCATCAAGAGGGCCATTACTGGCTTGATCCGCATCTTGTTATTTCTGCGATCGACCAGGCGCTTGTTAAAGCAGAGTTGAGAAGAGATTGTTCTCTTTTACTTCGCTCAGCAGCGATTCGTTCCTTGCACGATATTATTACATCATTTGGTTTAGGAGCTGACCTGATCAGCCCTTACTATATGTTCACGACGGTGCTGGACGAATCTTTGAAGCCGCTTGTCAACTTATACAGCGCTCTGACAAAAGGGCTTGAGAAAGTCATTTCCACAATCGGTATTCATGAACTGCGCGGATATGGCCGCCTTTTCTCAGCGATCGGTTTGAATGAGCAAGTCGCTGAATACTTGAACATTGTCAACTTCTTTGGTGCAGCACATTTAGCCAGTAACTTTGAATCGATGAAAGAAGATGCGATCTTACGGGCAGCTGACTATCAAAATGAGAAAGAACGAATCGGCAAAACGTTCCATCTCTTCCCGCGTATTTGGAAAGCAATCGGCGAAGTAGCTTCGACTGGTGATTACAATGCTTATCGGGAAAAAATCAGTGAACAGGAAGAACAAAATCCTACAACGATTCGCCATTTAACAGGCTTGAAAAAAGCGGCAGCACCCGTGAGACCGGAGGAAGTCAATATCAGCGTGGGAAAACACAGTCTGCCATTTGTGATCGCGTCAATGTCTTTCGGTTCACAAAATGAAACGGCCTTCCGGGCTTATGCGGAAGGAGCAGACCGTTTAAATATGGTCAGCTTGAATGGTGAAGGCGGCGAGATCAAAGACATGCTCGGCAAGTATCCAAGAACACGCGGACAGCAAGTCGCTTCCGGAAGATTTGGTGTCAATGCTGAACTGTTGAATTCAACCAACTTGCTTGAAATTAAAATCGGCCAGGGCGCCAAGCCTGGAGAAGGTGGTCACCTCCCTGGTTCAAAAGTTACAGCAAAGATTGCTGAGGCACGGAACGCAACAATCGGTTCCGATTTAATCTCGCCTTCAAATAACCATGATATTTATTCGATCGAAGATCTTGCGCAAATGATTCACGAGCTGAAAACGGCTAATGACCAGGCACAGGTCGCGGTAAAGGTCCCGGTCGTTCCCAATATCGGAACGATTGCTGTCGGCATTGCAAAAGCAGGCGCCGATATTATTACACTGAGTGGATTTGATGGCGGAACGGGTGCCGCAAGAATTCATGCCCTCCAACATGTCGGCCTGCCGGTGGAAATTGGTGTCAAAGCCGCACATAACGCCCTTCTTGAAGCAGGATTGCGTGATAAAGTAGAGCTTTGGGCTGATGGAGGAATCAAAAGTGCACTTGATGTTCTGAAAGTGATGCTTCTTGGCGCTAACCGGGTTGGCTTTGGTACACTTACCATGATTTCAATCGGTTGTACAACATGCCGTGGCTGCCATCTTGACACATGCCATGTCGGTATCGCAACGCAAATTGATTCCGAAGCCCAGGCAAAGGAACACGGCTTGCGCCGGTTTGTGCCGAGACAGTATGATTTAGCTGTACAAGGGCTCATTAATCTGTTTACAGCGTTTGGCCAGGAATTAAAAGCATTGGCCGCTTCAATAGGAATTAAAAACCTGCAGGACGCGGTTGGCCGTTCCGATCTGTTGGAACAAGTTAAAGGCAAAGATCATCTCGATTTAACCTATTTACTAAAAACGCTCGAAATAGGCCAGCTTAATCAAAAGGAAGCTGCTGCGGCATTGGAAACAAAACAGCTTCAGGTTGCGGTAGGCGCCGAATATCTGGATGGAGTTGATTCGGAACTGCACCAGTCCCGCGAGTTCCAGAGTGTGAATTCGGAGCAGCGAGTGCTGGCGAGCCGCGTATCATGTCATCGTGTTCGCGGTCGTCTCGACGGCTCCTATAAAACCCTTCCTCCTGTTGATTTGAAATATGAAGGATCGATTTTAGGAAACGGGCTGGGAGCTTATAACAGCGAAGGCATTCGTATACAGGTCAGCGGAGGCGGCCAGGACGGGATTGGCAAAACCTCGTTCGGCGGAAGCATCCAAATCGCCAAGTCAAAAGGCAAGGATGGCCAATTTTATAATGGGGCCGTTGGAAAAGGCTTTGGCTATGGAGCGCAGAAAGGGCTGCTCGTTGCCCAGGGAAATGCCGATGCACGTGCCGGAATCAGATTGTCCGGGGCTGATATCATTATCGGCGGGCTTATTAAAGAACCACTGCCTGAAAAAGAATTTGGCAATATCGGTTCTAAAGCCAATATTAAAGGATTCGCCTTTGAATATATGACAAACGGCAGGGGCCTTGTACTCGGTGATCCGGGCCCATGGATTTGCGCCGGAATGACTGGCGGTGTTGTTTACTTGCGCCACCAGCCAGAGATGGGATTAACGAAGGACGCGATCCAAAGAAGGATTGCGAAAGGCGCTAAAGTTTCGGTAACAGCCTTATCTGAACAAGGAAAAGCAGATGTGGCAGAGCTTTTACAAAATTATCTGCAAATGCTAAACGCACAGGAACAGCATGATGAAGCTGCCGACCTTGCCTTGCTACTGGCAAATCCGGAAAAACACTTTGTCCAGGTTGTCCCTGTAAAAGAGCAGGCAGACCCTTCCGTTTCAACAGAATAATAACTTTAAAGCCCGTTTGCCATTATTGGCACGGGCTTTTTGTTTGGTCTAAATCATCTTCATAGAAGTATGAGTAAAATGTTTGTAGGAGAATTATTTCCCTTCTCATCCAGATAATGGCGTAGCCG
>NZ_PGVA01000078.1 GCF_002860125.1 Bacillus canaveralius | reverse complement strand
GGCTACGCCATTATCTGGATGAGAAGGGAAATAATTCTCCTACAAACATTTTACTCATACAGATTATTTTATGCTAAAAGAAGCTTGCACTGCTTTATAAGCATTAATATACCCTGCTCCAACTTCCCAGTTCTGATACCCTTCCATAGGAGTTGCTGTTTTTTGCAGAATATCCTTCACTTCTTTTGCAGACAGGAGCGGGTTGGCGTCAAGCATTAAAGCGATAATTCCGGCCGCATGCGGGGCCGCCATCGAAGTTCCGCTCATCGTCGTATAATATGGAATGTAAGCAGGCTCAATATACTGCACATCGTCTGTGGCGCCAAGTGATGCTATTGGCGAAATTACCCTGGTCGAAATAATGTCAACACCAGGAGCGGTAATCGTCGGACGGTCTTCCCAAGTCCACGTTTCCCCATCAACTGTGACTGTTCCGCCATTTCCTTTTTCACCTCGCGACGAAAAATCAGCCAACGTTCCTGATTTAGTACCGGCTGCCACCGCGACAATCCATGGGGCTTTTTTATAATTTCCCGAGATTGTTTTTTGTTCGGGACCCGAGTTTCCGGCGGAAAATACTGTGACAATCCCGCGGTCATACAACCTTTTTGTTGCTACGTTAATTGGATGATTCGGATCGAAATCGGTACCCGCATCTCCTGTATCTCCCCATGAATTTGTAATGACGCGAATATTGTATTCCTGCTGGTGTGTAAGGGCATAGTCAAAGCCGCCAATCGTATCGAGCATCGCCAGACCGGCACCTGAGCCATAGCCAATTAGGTTTGCGCCGGGTGCAACTCCTTCATACTTGCCGCCTGACATTGCACCAGTTCCGCCAACAATGCCGGCAACATGTGTTCCATGCCCGGAATTGTGATCAGTGGAAGGAACGTTTTCTACATACGTAATCGGCAATAACGTATCAACCGCATGGAGATTCGTTGAACCTAATACATTCTGGACAAGATGATCACCAAATTGAATATCTTTATGGAGGCCATCAACCCCGCTATCATTGATGACAACTCCGATGCCTTTACCGGAAACAGGCAGCCCGCCGTTTAGCTTTCTCATCTTTTCATCTGTGCGAACCTTATCTACCCCGGTTAAATCGGTTGCTGCCGCATTTTCATATGCCAGTTTTTTATTATAATAGATCGATAGAACCTGATCGCTTTCGGCAAGCTGTTCAATCTGCCCTTTTGTCGCGAGAACACCGGCGATCGGCAGGCTCTTGAAAGCTATCCCTTTCGTAACCCCTGCATTTTTTAAAAAATCAAGCTGGCTCGCAGTTGGTCCACTCGTCCCCTTAAAGGTCACGATCACTTCAATGGGCCCAGTCGCATTGGATAGAGCCTCCGTTATGCTGGAATCTAGTTTAGCCGAGTTTAATTCAGTTGCTTTTGAGGAAGTTCCCGGGATCATTGCTCCGAACATAACTGCCACAAACAAAAGAAATGATATTAATGCTGCTCTAATTTTCATCCATTTCACTCCCAGTTTGAATTTTAAGCTTTTAAAAATTATCTCATGTGCGAAGCCGCTTCACTATTCTGCAGAAGGGGTAAATTCGTTGCCCTGTAGTATTAACTTACTTACTACTAAAGTAGTAGGGCATGTTTAGATTGGGAGTTGGTGATCGATTTTAAAAGTTGATGATAGCAGCAGAAAAGTTGATGATAACGGGGACAAAGTTGATGATAATTGGTGCGAAGTTGATGATAAATCCAAAGTTGACGATAACAGGGAAGAGGTTGACGATAAATGGTGCCAAGTTGACGATAAATGGTGCGAAGTTGATGATAAAAGTAGCGAAGTTGATGATATTTCTAAAAAGCCAATAAAAAAGGGCCCCTGTAAATTCAGGAGCCCGGCGGCATTGGCACAAGCTGGTTCTGGACCGCGTAAATAACTACCTGGGACCGGCTTTTCACATTTAACTTCTTGAAAATCTTACTGACATGAATTTTAACTGTTTTGTCGCTGATAAACAGCCGCTGTGCAATTTCTTTATTGCTTAAGCCTTCGACAAGACAAAGAAGAACTTCCTTCTCTCTTTCCGTTAAGCTGGAATTTTCTGTTTCAGTTTGCTTTTGCTGGTGAAAGGAAAGCAGCTTTTTTGTCATTGACGGGTGAATGACTGACTCCCCCTTCGCCACAGTGCGGATTGCCGCGACAACTTGATCGGATGGTGCATCTTTTAACAAATAGCCGTCGGCTCCTTCGCGGATGGCAGACATGAAAAACTCGTCATGGCTATGCATCGTCAAAACCAAAACTTTGATATTGGGATATTGTTTTTTAATAATCCCGGTTACTTCGACCCCATTTTTGTTTGGCATGTTGATATCCATTACAATGATATCCGGCTTGATGATGCCAATTTTTTGCAGAGCATCATCCCCGGAAATCGCTTCGCCGACTACTTCTATATCGTCTTCCATCCCTAAAATGTTGCGGAGTCCGTCTCTTAACACAGCATGGTCATCCACTAGCATGAGCCTTATCAACTGAATCTCCCCCTTCAAACCCCATTTTTGGTACTATAAGTGTAACTTCTGTCCCCTCTCCTTCCTTGCTGTCTATTTGAAGCGAAGCATTGATTTTATCCGCGGCATCGTTCATGTGCAAAATGCCAAAATGCGGTTGGTTTCGGGCTTTAAGCATTGCCTGGAAAAGCGAAAAACCGTTGCCGTCATCTTCTATTTTCAGTAAAATATGCTCTGTTTGATAGCTCAATAAAATCTCGATACCTGAAGCCCTTGCATGCTTTATGCTATTTTGCAGGCTTTCCTGAAACGTATCAAACAATACTTTTTCTACCATCGGGCTGAGCTCCAGTTCTTTGCCCCTAATTTCAAACTGGATATTCTGCCCATGCTCCTGCTGGACAGCTGCAATCTTTCTTGTGATCGCGGTGACAAGCCCGACCCGCTCAGTAGGATAAGGCCGCAAAGCATAAATCGATTCGCGAACTTCCTTTAAACTTTGGCGCAGCCTCATCACGCTGGCTGTTATTAATCTTTTTGTCTCATCAGGGTTCTTGTCGAATTTTTTTTCGGCTGTTTCGAGCTTCATGACAGCTCCGGCAAGTGTTTGTGCCAACCCATCGTGAATATCGCGGGCGATCCGGTTGCGTTCCTCGAGAACAATCCGTTTTTCTTTTTCAGAAAAAAGCATTCTTGTCTTCATTATAACAGCAAGCTGATTGGACAGCGTCGCAATCGATTGAACATCGTCATCCTCGAAGCTTTTCGTCCTGCTCTTGCCAACGATAAACATGCCGACTGTTTCATTTTCGACAACGAGCGGGGAGTACATGAGCGCTTTAATATCCCGATCGAAAAACGAATCCGCTATTCCGGCCTGCTTTTTGCGATTGGCGTAAATCAGCGGTTTTTTTATCTCCTCAAACCCGACAATCATTTCTGGGGACAATTCCAGATTACCATTTACTCTCCCGTCCTCGATTTCCCGTTTCCACACTCCATTCTCTTTAATCCAAAGAAGGCTGGCTTCAACATTAATGAAGTCATTAAAACTGTTTTTTAACGTTAACAACCATTCTTTTGCGGGCAGGTGTTGATTTAACTCTGTTGTGATTGAAAAGAGTGCCTTCATCCGCCGTTTTTCTTTTTTGAGCCTTACGATCGTCGAGCTTAACAGGGCAATGCCCACCAATGGTGAAAAAAAGAAAAAATAAGAAAAGAAATCAATTTCGCCGCGGTTTTGGCTTCCAAGCAAATACAAAAGCAGTCCATAGGCTAACGAGAGCGTGATACTGATTAGCTCTGTGACCATTTTTTGATTCCAATCCTTGAGCGGATATGGCTGCGGACGAATCATCAGAACGAAATCGACAATCGTGTTATTAATAATAAAAAACAAGATCAATAAAGTGCAATATTCAATGATTCCTAAAAGAGTATTTGATTCAATTCCACTTGGTAAAAAAACGCTGAGGAACGACCAAAGTTGTTCCGCTAAAAATAAGCTGACAACAAGCTGGGCGGGATTAAAAAAAATGATTCTTAAAGGGCGGCGCTGCAGGATATTCACTGACAGCACAACAACAGCGTAGATGACAAGTGTGTATGGAAGTCCGTAGAGCAGGTAAAGCACGTAAACGAGCGGGAAGGTAATTGCGGTAAAGCCTCTCCAAACAGGCATTGGATAGTATTCGCTTGTGAATAAAAATACAATCAGCAGCAGCATAGGAACCAAATCTGTTGGTCGATCAAAATAAAACAACTGGCAAAGAACGGTTACCCAGCCAAGAAGCGAAATGGCCGAAAGAAACAGCTTCGAATAACTTTCCCTTTTTTCAAAAAGTGCCCGGCTACTCACACCGACACCCCCTTTATCATGAATATTCTGTTAAATTGATTCTATCGATATCAGCAATAAAACACAAATTAAAAAACCCAGACTGGTCGAATGGCAGAGCCGCTGACCAATGCTGGGCCAAATCCCCTAAAGGATTTTGTTGGTGTTCATTATGGCAAAGACTGACCTTCTTTACTATTCATCGAACGGGTTATCTTTTATAGTACAAAAGTTTTATCAACTGCAGGGACTTAAGGCAAGAATGGTTCCTGCTTTATAAGTGTTTATGATACATTTAAAGTGATCTTAATGGAAAAATTTCAAGAGGAGGACCGGAAGTGGCCAATATCAAGGAAGTGGCAAAAATCGCCGGTGTATCAGTTACGACGGTTTCCCGCGTCTTGAATAATCACCCGTACGTGAAGGAAGATAAGCGGAAAACTGTTTTGGACGCAATTAAAAAGCTTGATTATATCCAAAATCTGAACGCAGTAAATCTGGCAAAAGGGAAAAGTTATACGGTTGGCGTGATTCTTCCTTTTATCAACCATCCCCACTTTGGTGATATCGTCCAGGGGATTGCCAGTGCAGCACTTGAGCATAATTACCGGTTTATTATGTGCCAGACAGATTACAAGGCTGAAGAGGAGCTTAAATTTTTGCAACTGTTAAAAATGAAGCAAATTGATGGGGTTATCATTTGCTCAAAAACGAGCAGTTGGGACGAAATTGAACCGTTTTCGCAATTTGGCCCGATCGTAGCCTGCGAAGATACGCGCGGAGCCGCTATTTCTTCTGTGTTTATAGATCATTATGGAGGCTTTAAACTTGGAATGGACCATCTTATTTCGAAAGGCCATCGCAAGATTGGCTACTGCATCGCAAGAGGGCACAGCTTCAACAGCCGCCAGCGAAAAAAAGCCTATCTGGATGCGTTAGGAGAAATCGGAGCGAGCATTCACAATGATTGGATGTTTGACCAATGCATCTTTATAGAAGATGGCATAAGGGTCGTGCATGAGCTTCTTCACATGAAGGACCGGCCTACTGCATTGCTGGTCGCCTGTGACCAGGTTGCAGCAGGGATTGTAACCGAAGCGCGGAAACACGGAATTAGAGTGCCGGAGGATCTAGCTGTTATTGGTTTCGATAACCACCCAATTTCAAAAGTACTTGATATTACTACAATTGAGCATCACAGTGTTTTGCTAGGACAAAACGCTTTTAACCTCGCTTTCTCATTAATTGCTGACAACGACAATAAAGTGGAAAAGGTCGAACTTCCTTACAAGCTAATCGTACGTTCAACTGCTTAATGTTATATCCAGCCATTAATAGAAAACAAAAGAAGACTGTTCCATCGTAAGTGGATTGCAGTCTTCTTTGGGTGATAGTCGTACGGTGCGCCAAATGTTCACACAATCTTCCCGATCGGCGTTTCAAAAATTTTGTCTTCCAATCTATCCTTTGCCACCGACAAATTCCGCAGACATTCTACCTTCACCTTATCATCACAGATAAAATCGTTTAAAAGCTCGTCTTCCAATCTTGAATAGGCCGCAGAAATATAGTCCTTGCCCATTTCTTTCAGGCTTATAACCGCTGTGTATTCAAGTAGTTCTCTTTCAAAATATTCGACCGTACCAAACAAAACAGTCAACTTCATCTCCGCCTTCCCTCTCATTTACCGCCACGAAAATGGCGAACAAAAAAAACCATCCAAAAAAGATGGTGGATGCTTTATATTAAAGGAGACACACCTTTAACAGCAGCAGCAATACCCGTTCCTTTTTGGCAACCCGACTATCATAGCTTACGCCTTAGACTCGCGGCTTTGCGTCCTTATTTTTCAATAAGTTTGCCTTTAACATTTCGTTACTTTTATACTAAAACCAATTGTGCGTTTTTTCAATCTTTTTCGGCAAATTTCTTACATTTTCGCACAAATTTAGTCATATTTTACTAGTTTACTTTTTAAAAAAACAACCTTAAACAAAAAAACAGCCTTGAAGCATTTCGCTTCAGGCTGTTTTTTTCGGCACGCCAATATCACTTCATAGCAGGCGGCTGAATTGGCGGTCCTGACGGTTCTTCAGTAGCTGCATGTGAAAGCTGCGTTTCACCTAAACTGATTACACCTAGACTCAGCAAAGCAAATAATCCAACAGAACAAAAAGTACCCAACAATTTTCTCATTAATTTTTCCCCCTTAACTGGTTTTTTCTAAATATTTAACTGCCTTTTTATGCATGCCGATTTCCCGGTAATGCAATGAAAGCAGGTGGTAAAAATGGCTCACATCATCCATATACTCACTGTTCTGTTCTAGGAAAGGAATCACCTTAGTTTCTAAATATTCAATCGATTTTTCCTTCGAATCAATAGCAGTTAAATAATATCGCGCCAATATTTGATACTTTTTTATGCTCAATTGGGCCGACAGTTGCGATAGTTCATCGAAAGTTAAGTGTGCTTGCTCCATGTCTAGTAAAGAATAATAGATTTCTCCGACAGAATACAATGTGATCAAGTATTGACTCGATTGTTTACTCTGTAGAGCCAAGCTTTTGTTATAATATTTTAAGGCTTGCTCCAGATTACCCATTTTCCACTGAAGAAACCCCATATTATGATAGATTTGCGAAAGAAGATGCTGGTCATTCAACATTTCTGCATTCCGAATTAGATGCTTAAAGCAACTTAACGCCTCATCATATATTTTCGAATTCGTATAGTTGATGCCAAGCAACATTAATGAATGAAGAATTCTTTTAAAATTATGCTGATTCATGAATAATTGTAATGCGTGTTTGCCGTAATGGATCGCAAAGCTGGATTGCTTAAGCGAGCTTTTTACGAGCGCCCGATGGTATATAAGTTCACCTGTAGCAGACTCAGAATTCTTATCTGTAAACAGCTGGTCGAATGCCTCATCCGCTTTCTTAAACTGCCCCTTTAATATTAAAAATAACGCATTATAGCTTTGATATAAATAGTTCTCATTTTGGGAAAAATTTCTTGTTTGTTTCTTTAACATATCACGCTGCTGCTCTGCTTCGACAAGGAATCGCTGAAATAGTTGGTATCTGTATTTAATAAGCTCATACTTATATAAGTATGACGAAAAAGGAATGATATTCTCCAGATCGGAGAGCTGTTCAAAGAGTTGCTGGGCCTCGTCTTTAAGATAAAAATCAATTTTATCCTTAAGTTCAGTCAAGAGGAAACCGATTAATTGTTCTTGCTCACTTATCTCAGCGAGACTAATATTTAATCTGTTTAGCAGAAGCATAATTGTTTCTATGTTCGCATCTTTAGAATTGTGTTCAATTTTGCTTAAATGCGAAACAGAACAAATTCCTGCGGCGAGATCCTTAAGCGTCAGCTTTTTTTGCGTACGGTAAAATTTAATCAAAGGTCCGTATTCCATCAAAGCCACCACCTTTGCTTTTATAATAATTATAACAAAATTTTCAAAATATTCACTTAAAAAGTGGTAAAAATGCCGATTTAAAGAAACTGGTCAGAACAGAAGGGCTTATCACTTCCATCGTTTACCCCGAAAAATTTAATAGAAACATCGGAAAAACGCCTGGATCACAAGTATCCAGGCGTTCTTTTATTATAAACTAGTTTGCCAGACAGTTATCTGGCGACAGCCGGTAATCCTGACATTATTTTACCCTTGCAAATCCGAATCCGGATGCATAATCATCACCTGTTGCTGCACCGGTTCCGCCTTTAATGTCGTACTGTTTTGCGCGGTTTTGCAACTGTGCACGCAGTTGCACATGGCTTAAGGTTGGGCTTGCAGACCATATTTTCGCAGCAAGTCCGGCGACATGCGGTGTTGCCATTGAAGTTCCGCTGATTGTATTATAGTTGCCATCATACCAGGTAGATTCGATAGCGCTTCCCGGTGATGAAATTTCAACATCACGTTCTTGAATCACATAGTCTCCATCTGTGTTCGGGTTCCCTCGTGATGAGAAATTGGCAACCCGGTATGTGCCATTTTGCTGGACATTTTCAAGAGCGGCGACTGCAACCGCGTTTACCAATGCTCCCGGGTAACCGATTGTATTGCTGTTCGGACCAGAATTCCCTGCAGCAGCAACGACTAGCACGCCTTTGCTATATGCGTAATCAACTGCATTTGAAATAAGTGTATCTTTCGCGCTAGAACCCAGTGACATATTGATGACTGCCTTTGAACCTGTTCGGGCTGCTTCATCTGCAACATGGCGAATCGCTCCGGCTATGTCATCAGAGTATCCTGAACCACTGTCAGTGAGCACTTTATATGCCCAAAGCTCGGCTTCCGGCGCTACACCGTAGATGCCAAGCCCATCACTTCCTCCATTTGCAAGAGCTGTTCCGGCGACATGTGTGCCGTGGCCGTTCCGGTCTGTACAGCTGCCATTTACTAATGGTGAAGTTTGCGTGAAATCTTTGCATTGCTCAACGTTTTGGACCAAATCAATATGGTTTCGATTAACACCTGTATCGAGAACCGCCACTTTAATTCCATTTCCGCCGCTTGTTCTCTGGATGGCACTGTCGTTATAGATTGCTTGAATTCCCCAAGGTGTCTGATCGCTTGGCACTGTTGCTGCTGCTTTAATCGGTGCAGTAGCCTGAATTTCAACTTCCGGGACAAGCTCAACTTTTAAGTTCTTAATTTTTTGCAGGGCTTGATATTGCTGGGCATTTACAGTAGTTGTGAAGCCCTCACTTCCGAAATCCCAGCGTGCACCGTGCTTGTCTTTCATTTGTTTGACCTGTGCTGTTTGGACAGCAGGAGCATGAATTAAAACTCGATAAGATTGCTGGCTTTCTGCTTTTTCTGTAGCTTGTCCAAAAGCCGCCGATGAAAACATTGAAAAACCCATTGCTAAACTTAAAACTGCCGCGCCTAGTATTCTTCTTTTTTTCATACCCAATACTCCTCTCGAATTTTAATAGCAGCATTTGCTGCTGCGATTTAAGTATATTTATAATATTCTGAATAAATCAACCTATATTCACTAATAAAAAGTTGGGAAAATTTTTGACAATCCGGAATTTTTCTATATATTTCCATATGATAATAATAAATTCAAGGAAAATTTCGTTTTCTTCGAATTAATGTATGAGTAAAATGTTTGTAGGAGAATTATTTCCCTTCTCATCCAGATAATGGCGTAGCCG
>NZ_PGVA01000077.1 GCF_002860125.1 Bacillus canaveralius | reverse complement strand
CAAAATAAATTTATTTGATTTGAGCTTGACAAATTCGCTTTTATTTAATGCAACGCTAGTGAGGAAATTATAATATTCTCGACTTGTGGATAACTGTTCGGTAAAATGTTCCTATATTTATGAGGAGAATTGTTATGAGTAAACAAAAAAGCGGGCTCATTAAACGGATACTAAAGGATCATTTCGATGGGTTTTGGAAATTGAATGCTTACCGGTTTCCGAAGTCTTATCAAGCCGATATTAAAGAAACCGTTGAGAAAGCGATACGTTTTGGGACGACTGATTTAGGCTGTTCTCGATATGAATGTTTAGGATGCGAAGGAACTCCCAAGCCTGTTTTTGTATGTTTTACTTGTAAGAGTCGTTTTTGTCATAAGTGTGGTAAGAAGTATACGGATGACTGGTCAGATAGCCAACAGGAAAAGATCTTTGATGTACCTCATCGCCATATGGTCTTTACGATACCCAAGGAGTATCACAATAGGATTTTTTATCAAACATTATTACAAATTAATTATCAATCTTTAGTATAAACGATCAGACTTTTTTACATTATCAAGACCTAAATCGTAAAAAGTTATAAAAAATAAGGAGTGAAACATATTAGTCATGTATAATATGTTTCATCCTTTTACTTTTTGTTCTACAATCGCCCGTTAATTGAATAAGGAAATTTTATTCTTTAATCCACTCTAAAAATTCAATACGGTTTCCGAAAGGGTCAGAAGTATAAAATCTTTTAGCTCCAGGGAGGTTATCGTCTTCAATAACATCCACCCCATTATTTATTATATGTTGCTTTAATTCTTCAATTTTTTCTACTTCAAATGCAGGGTGTGCCTTTTTAGCAGGAGAAAACGGTTCTTCAATTCCTATATGTATTTGATAATTTCCAAAACCAAACCATACTCCACCCCTTTTCTGTAATTCAACGGGTTTTTCAATTTCATTAAATCCTAATATGTCCCTAAAAAATTCCCTTGCTACGTCTTCACTTTCTTTTGGAGCAGCGAGTTGAATATGGGCAATTGCTTTAAAAATAAAAGACATAATAATCCTTCCTTTCTGACTCTTATTTCTGAATTTTACCTTATTGTTATTGATAACTAAATTAGTTAGATTTTATCGAATATCATAGGTTTTGCTTATGATATATTGTTATATTCCTTATTATCTTACTCAATTATTTGGTCCTTTTCTGGAATAATCATATAACTGATATTAATTGGTATTAGTTGAATAAAATTCCTTAAATAAGATTAAGGTCTCCTTTTATTATTGAGTACATATATAAATCATCAAATTTACCACAAGTATATTCATAATGTCTTAGCAACCCCTCTCTTGTAAACCCTTGCTTTTCTACTAATTTTTGTGACGGGAGATTTGCAGGTTCTATTAAAGCTTCAATTCTTTCTAATTGATAGTGATGGTACCCAAATTTAACAACTGCTTCTAATGCTTCACTAGCTATTCCTTTCCCCCAGTAATCTTTACTTAATTCAAATCCAACTTCAGCTCGATGATGTTTGGTAACCATATTAAGAAATCCACAACTTCCTATAATCTTTCCAAAATCTTTTAATGTAACTCCCCATCTAATGCCCGTGCCTTCTTTGATAATAGAGTTATACCAATTAATTTCATCCCAAACATCTTTAACTGTCTGGAAAGGTGCTAACCCCATATGCTTCACAACATCTTTATCAGATAAATATTTAAACATATCATTAGCATCCTCAGTTGTTACTTCTTTTAAAATTAATCTTTCAGTTTCAATTATCGGAAATTCTTTTTTCATTAATTTTCCTTCTCTCTATTAACATTAGATTATTTTATATACTCTGTTTATTCCAGTAAACTGCGCCCTTTAATTTAATACCAATTATTTCAAAATTCCATCTTTTTAACAATACGTTATTCAACAATCTGGCCCGATTCTTGAAGATCGATATTAGAAATAACGTTTAATTACTCTGCCATTAAATTATATTTCTTTAAAATGTCCATTGTAATGTTTTTAGCGTCTGTACTTGTTCCAGCAATATTCGTAGCAAAACTATACGTCCGATTGTCCGTTTCTATAAAACCGACATACCAGCCTATGCCTGACCCTTGCCCTGTTTTTCCGTAAAGGGTATAGTTATCCCCTTCCTTCTGGATCATCATCCGTTTAACTGTTTTCATTACATCCTTATCAAAAGAAAGGTTCTCTTTATACAAAGTTTCCATAAAATCTGCTTGTTCAATTGGAGAAATTTTGAGTGAACTACTTAACCAAAACTGATCAATTCCTCCACTAATATCTTGGTTACCATAGGAAATGTTCTGAACCCATTCATCCATTCGATTATATCCAATGTCACGGGCCATAGCTTGATAATACCAAACGACAGAGTTCCTCATAGCAGACCCAAGCGTGTGATCTTGGTTCCAGACCTCGATTTCTCGCTCAACACCATCCCAATATTTAATGTCGTATTCATCTTCTACAGCTCCTACCTGTAACCCAATGAGTGAATTAGGAACTTTAAAAGTCGATTGCGGTGCATATCGTTGATTCGCGCGTTCATTGTTATAGATGAATGATTTTTCTTTTTTCGTATCACGTAATATAAACGTTCCGTCATGGTTCGTAAAAAATTCATCGACTTCGAGCTTCTTAAGTTTCAAGTTGCCCTTGGCAGCGTTCGCTTCACTTGGTGGTTGTACACTTGTAATTAATAGAACAACTGCACCAATGAATGCTAAAAAAAATGCCAAATTCTTTCGTATTCTCATATTCGATTCCCCTCACTAAATTTATTCACAGTCCCCATTCTATCATTTAATCATCTCATAAACATGGAAAAACGCTGATATGTTCATGATATTTACATATCATTATTTTGAATATAGTGTTTAATAGCAATTCTTATATGATTACCTTACATTATCAAAACTATAGTGACTAAGTTTGCAGAATAATTTCTCGCCTCCATTCTTCCACAATCAGGCGCTTATCTACAGTATCCTCGACAAAAGATTGATAGAATGCACCTTTTATCTTTGTGTACATGTATGCCAAGATAAGTGGTTAAGGACTTGACATGGAGCCTCTGTGGGTATGATTGGTCTTGAAAGGCTGAAGCAGTTGTTTCATCAGGCATCCAAGCCTTCATACCCACCCCTCCACGTAAAGTCCTATCTTTGTGTACGTTGAATACTTTAAATAATTACTGTATATAATGTTTCCACGAAGTTAGAAATCAGCCATTTTTATATCTTAAACAACGTTGAATACGGTGGAAAATCATACTGTAGATAATGGCCCGTTAGTGCAACGAGGGGTAGTACCGGCTTTTTTAAAAACATAGGGTCGTTTATAATTGGTGAGGAACTATATCGTACATGAAAAAGGGGAGATTCAAATGACACATTTTGCATTACAGTTTTATGATTTTAACGAGTGGGCAAATAAACAAATTTTCAACCGACTAAAAGAGCTTCCAAAGGATGTTTACCGTCAAGAAGTTCAAAGTGTGTTTTCATCGATATCGAATGTATTGGCCCATGTTTATCTTTCCGATCTTGGGTGGATAGAAGTTTTTTCTGGTAAAAATATGAACCATGCATTGATGTTAGCTGAACAACTAAAAGAACAAACAGAGTCAAAAGGATTAGAGGAAATGGAGACAAAGTTTTTTGAGTTATCCGAGCGATACAAATCATTCCTTAACCAAAAAGAAAATATAGACAAGTCTCTTGTAATTGAGAATCCATCTGGCGACCCAATGAAAACAAGTGTGTCCGAATTAGTACCCCATGTTGTGAATCATGGAACATATCACCGTGGTAATATCACAGCTATGTTACGACAAATGGGTTATGCTTCTGTTTCGACAGATTATGGTCTCTATTTATATTTAAAAACAAGGGCTTAGCGTATATATGCGTCTACTTTGTGGGTGGTGTCAGCTTCGCTGGTACTACTCCAACAAGGATTTCAAAAATGATCAAACTCTTTTATAAAAGAAGTTAATCCATCACATTAAATAAGAGGTTGTTTTGATCAATCTTTTTTCAAAACAGGCTTTTTCTATTTGTTCTTACTACAGGCTATATTACTCATCCTCATCGCCATCACACCACTCCCAAGTTCCTTCAACAGGGCAAATCACATCAACAATTTGATCATAGAGGTTTCCGTCATAACGACCTGTAGGATTACGCCGCACATTAATATCGCCACAATCTACAGGAAAACGTCCGTAATCCCATTTTCCAATTTTATTATTATCGCTATCTAAAAAGTGATAAACTAACTTTGCTGCATATATTCCTGAAGGAGTAGCTCCTAGGGAGGTTACTTTAAAAAAACTTTCACATGTCCCATCCTCCCGAATAGTAATCTTATGACCATCAATCCTGGCTAAATCTAAATCTTTGTCATCATCATGCAATATGTGGGGATCAGGTTGTAGATGGGCGGTCTTACTTCGAGCTTCAACTTCCATAAATTTTCGTGATGAGGACCGTGAATTTGTAAACATTTTAGATCCTTTTGAATTCTTATTCATTGGTTGTTTTACCTCCTCATGTCGTTTGTTGGTTGAACACGAATATTATTCGCTAGGAGATAATAACTATACAACTGGGTGACTGTGTCGTCGGAGAACCTCTAGTAGAATCTAGTGTAACAATCTAACGAAAATCAGAACCACAAGTTTCTGATTTTTTTGTATTAAAAAAATATAAGTTTGTGAAGAAATGTACTTAAACTAACGGGGCAGGTTAGCAGTTGAAGAAGGAACATTCGTCTGTATCATAGAATTACTCTTCATAATAAAAAGTTATGGCAATAAATAACGATTAACAAAACTTGGATATGTTCCAAGTTTTGTTTATGAAAGGGATTGTGAAGATTTTCACTTAAACTACCATGAAAATAAGTTTCCTCTAAACTTGCAAAAAGGCCGTACTTAAGAAGACTCTACTCACGTCAAAAAAAAGAGGAGGGCGTGATTGGATTAAGGATAGTATCAGTATTGACAGTTCACTATCATTTTCATTCTCTGTGGTGCAGCTCTGCTGCATGCGCGGCTAACGGGGCAGAATACTTCAATAAGATTAATGGTAAAATTGAGACGTATTGACGAGTTGATAGAGAATATAAACTAGTTGTTTACAATTAAATGGGAACTAATATTAAGGAAGGATGTACAAAACTATGGATCTCGAAACAGTTATGCAGGAGCTTGAAGCTCTTGGTAAGGAACGAGCTAAAAAAATTTACATATCCAATGGTGCGCACGAGCCGCTTTTTGGCGTGGCAACAGGTGCTATGAAGCCAATCGCAAAGAAAATAAAAATAAATCAACGATTAGCTGAAGAGCTTTATGCCACAGGTAACTACGATGCCATGTACTTTGCAGGCATTATTGCAGACCCAAAAGCCATGACTGAGTCGGATTTTGATCGTTGGATGGATGGAGCGTATTTTTATATGCTGTCCGATTTTGTGGTAGCAGTAACTTTATCAGAATCAGATATTGCACAAGACGTTGCTGATAAATGGATTACTAGCGGTGACGAGCTGAGAATGTCAGCGGGCTGGAGTTGCTATTGCTGGCTTTTAGGGAACCGCCTAGACAATGAATTTTCCGAAAGCAAGATTTCCATTATGCTTGATATTTTGAAAAATTCGATTCATCATTCACCAGAACGAACGAAATCCGCTATGAATAATTTTCTATACACCGTAGCGATTTCATATTTGCCGCTACATGAAAAGGCAGTCGAGACAGCGAAGGAAGTAGGGACAGTAGAAGTCAAACGGGACAAGAAGAAAAGCAGTTTCCTAAACGCTTACGAAAGTATTCAAAAAGAAATTGATAGAGGGAAGCTTGGTTTCAAACGCAAATATGTAAGATGTTAAAATCGCATAGGGGTGTTGAAGAAGAAGTAACCGCATGTAGGAAGAAGAATGAGTTTCGGTTTGGTCTACCTTAACCGATTCAAGCAGGCTTGCCAAGTGGGTCATGGAAAATGAATCAAGGTTGATGAATATTCAAGTGAAGTCAAAAAGTGACAGAAAGAATTGGAGAAATTGAGAATGATGGTTCTTGACTGTCAGCTGATTGAAAAATTTAAGTGGGGTGTTCCTTGATGACAAATAGTAGAATGAATCACAAGGTTGATGAATTTTTAATTAAAGCTAAAAAGTGGAAGGAAGAATATGAGAAATTGAGAAATATCGTTCTTGACTGTGAGCTGACCGAAGAATTTAAGTGGATGCATCCTTGTTACACGTTTGAGAAAAAAAACATAGTTTTAATACATGGATTTAAAGAATATTGTGCGCTTCTGTTTCACAAAGGTGCCTTGTTACAGGATGCCCATGGGATTCTAATACAACAAACGGAGAATGTACAGGCGGCGCGCCAGATTCGGTTCACCAATATTCAAGAAATAGTTGAAATGGAAACCATCTTGAAAGCCTATATTTATGAAGCCATTGAAGTTGAAAAAGCCGGTTTGGAAGTGAATTTGAAGAAGACGACAGAATTTATAATTCCTGAAGAATTTCAAAATAAGCTCGATGACATCCCTGCCTTGAAAACTGCTTTTGAAGCATTGACACCGGGACGGCAAAGAGCATACATTCTTTATTTTTCTGCACCCAAACAATCCAAAACTCGTGAGTCAAGGGTTGAAAAATGTATTCAGCAAATCCTCAATGGAAAGGGATTAAATGATTAGTATATTCGATGATGCGACATTAAGTAAAAACGTAAAAAACAAAAGGAGAGACTGTTAAGGCATCTAACAGCCTCCTTTTTATTGTGAATAATTGTACTTCAACTAAAGGGTGCTTTAGTTGAAGATCCAGCTGCCTAACCAAGCGATTTTTTCTTATTGAACTCCCTCAGTTTAATCCGATTTTCTCCCGAATACTCGCTTATTCGCAGGA
>NZ_PGVA01000076.1 GCF_002860125.1 Bacillus canaveralius | reverse complement strand
ATGAATCCGCTTACACGTTTTAGGTGGAAATAAATTCCGCCAACAAATGCTTGACTCAAACTCGCTGTATCGAACATTTTTAGTTGCGGTTTGTTCATGATAAAATAGATAGAAACGGTAAAACAGCAATAAATGGAGGCATTACTTTGAAGGAAGTTACGTACGAACAATTTTCACATATGAAAAATGGAATACTAGTGGATGTGCGCTCCCCGCTAGAATTTGCAGAAGGTTCTGTTCCAGGTGCAGTGAATATTCCTTTGTTTACGAATACGGAAAGACAGGAAGTTGGAACGCTTTATAAGCAGGCCGGCGCCAATGCAGCCAAATGGCGGGCCATGGAAATCGTTTCCCCAAAGCTTCCAGCGATTCTTAAAGAAATCAGACAGCTATCGGAGCAAAAACTTCAGCCAGTTGTTTATTGTTGGCGGGGAGGAATGCGCAGCGGTTCTGTCGCGACATTTCTGCAATTCGCTGGAATGCCGGCCACGCGCCTGATCGGAGGTTATAAAGCTTACCGTCAATATATTCTCGACAGGATGCCCGAACTTATTCCCCCGAAAGCGGTTGTTCTGCATGGAATGACAGGCTCTGGCAAAACAGAAATCCTAAAGCTTCTTGAAAGCAGAGGTTATCCAGTTCTCGACTTAGAAGAGATTGCTGACCACCGTGGTTCAGTATTTGGGCAGGTAGGTACGGGAACAGGCCATAACCAGAAAACATTTGACAGCCTTCTGTTTGCAGGCTTGGAAAAGCTGAAAGACTCACCTTATTTTATTATGGAAGCAGAGAGCAAGCGAATCGGGCGCGCGCTTCAGCCTGAAATGCTGCTGGATAAAAAAATTAACGGTATCCACATCCATATTGATACCTCAAATTCAGCCAGGATCGACAGGATTTACAAGGAATATGTTATTCCTTTTCAGGACGAGCATTGGTTTCACGAAAAAGTAGTGGAAGGGCTAATGAAAATCGAGAAGCGCTTGAAAAACCGCGAAGTTAACCGCTTGCTTCATGAAAACGCCGAGCACAAAGATTATCAAGAAATCATTCGGCTTCTCCTTGATTATTATTATGATTCGCGCTATCAGTTTAAACGGACCGATTATATCGGCGAATTTTTTCATGTCCCAGGCGATGATGTTGACAAAGCTGCAGAAAAAATTGCAGAAAAACTAGAATTGCTAAATGGCAATTTTTCGATCTCGAGTTAATAAATTCAAAAGCTTCCTGGCAGCTTAGCTTATTATTTTTCGGTACAAGCAGTCCCTGGCTTAGAACTTGAATATTGTTTTTTATCATCGTGACAGAAGTAAAGGAAAATTTTTATACTTTCAAAAAAGGAGCTGGACCATTAATAACGGTCTAGCTCCTTTTAAAATTATTACGATGTGTTTTCAACAACTATAGTTATTTTTTAAATACTTCAGACACTATTTCGAAAGAACGCAAGCGGTCCTGATGGTCAAAGATTTGCGCATTGATCATCATTTCATCTGCACCGGTTTTGTTTAGGAATGCTTCCAGCTTTTCTTTAATGGTATCCGGGTTGCCAATGATCGAAGAGCCGAGCTGCTGCTCAAGTGCAGCTTCTTCATAATCGCTCCACAGGTCATCCATATTATCAACCGGAGGCTGAAGCGGGACCGGGTTGTTACGGATTAAATTAAGGAATTGTTGCTGCATCGAAGTCGCCAGGCGCCGCGCTTTTTCTTCGTTATCTGCTGCAATCACATTTACTCCAACCATTGCGTATGGTTCCTCAAGCACATCCGACGGGCGGAAGCTGCTCCTGTATAAATCCAGTGCTGGTACTGTATGGGCCGGGGAAAAATGGCTTGCAAATGCAAATGGTAAACCGAGCTGGCCGGCAAGCTGTGCACTAAAGCCGCTTGATCCAAGCAGCCAAATCGGTATGTTCAGTCCTTCTCCGGGAACCGCTCTAACATGCATTTTTCCAGATGCCATTGATGGGTCAAAGTATGTCCTAAGCTCTTCCAACTGTTCAGGAAAATCATGGCCGTCACTTCTCCGTTCTCTTCTTAAGGCCTGTGCTGTAAGCTGGTCTGTTCCCGGTGCACGCCCTAAACCAAGATCAATCCTTCCCGGGAACAATGATTCAAGTGTTCCAAATTGCTCAGCGATGATGAGTGGAGCATGGTTCGGAAGCATGATTCCGCCTGAGCCGACACGAATCGTTGAAGTACCAGCCGCAACATGGCCAATAACAACAGATGTTGCGGAGCTGGCGATGCCGGGCATATTATGGTGTTCCGCCAGCCAATACCGGGTATAGCCCCATTTTTCCGCATGGCGGGCAAGATCAAGTGTATTGCGGAGCGATTCAGAAGCCGTACTGTCTTTGACAATCGGTGCCAGGTCAAGCACGGAAAAACGAATGTCGCTCAATTGTTTTTTATCTTTTGAAGTGTTTTGCATTTTTTCATCTTCTTTCTTCAAGCTTGAGTATTTCTGTTTCCTATTAGCATTCGGTTCTAAAACCTATCTACATTTTATCAATTTGTCCTCCCGGCACAAAATAATACGTTCTGGATTTGGAGCAACCGACCGTTAATATAAATTTTAGACAAAACAAAACACCACATTATGTTGGTCCGTTCAATTTCTTGAATTTCAGCTTCAATATCGTTATCATTTTAAAAAAGAAACGCTGGAAAGCCAGACAGTATATTGCGGAATTGAAAGGAATGAGTAACTATGGGAAAAATTCTTCCCCCCGGCCAGTTTGAAACGGAAAATTGGCCGATTCTCCATCAGGGAGATGTTTATCAATTTGATGAGCAAACATGGGATTTCAGGATGTTTGGAGAAGTGAAAAAGGATATTTCACTTTCATATGCTGAGATTATGCAGCTGCCGAAAACAATCTCAACGGTCGACATGCATTGCGTGACGACATGGTCGAAATTCGGGACCAGCTTTGAGGGCATTGCATTACATGAGCTGCTAAAATTGGTACAAGTAAACAGAGATGCGCGCTTTGTAAAAATATACGGATATTACAACGGTGACCGGTTTGGCTATTCCGCCAATATGCCGCTCGAAGCCCTGTTAGGGGACGACGCCTTATTTGTTTATCGCTGGAAGGATGAAAATCATGAATGGCAGGATATTTCACCAAAGCATGGCTATCCGTTAAGGTTTATCCCGCCGGCATCGTTTTATTTATGGAAGGGATCTAAATGGGCTTCAGGCATTCGATTCATGAAAGACGATGAAGCGGGATTTTGGGAAGAGCTCGGTTACTCGATGACAGCCAATCCATATAAGGAAGAACGCTATCGCTGACATCCATACATAAAGATATGTAAGATAAAACAGACGTGGAGTTCAATTGCTCCACGTCTGATTAATACACCCTATAGTCTGAAAGAGATCGAATTGCGGCTCGGCACAACATTATTTCTATGTGAGTGAATTTCATAAAAGCATTCTTTAACTGAAAAACGAACGGTTATTTATAATTAAGACAGTATTATTCGTTTCCTACGGCATACTCCTGTTAATTTAGACAATTTCATTCGTTTTTCGGTTTTGCTTGTTACATTGTGAAATTTACTCATGTAAATACATTTCTTTAGGTCATCGCTTTTCCCAAAAACGCCACCATTTTTTAGGGTTGCTCTGCTCTGCCACAGCCGCTTTGCGAAAACTGACTACCAGTTCCTGAAACACTTCTTCTCTTTTCTTAATTTCTGCACGGTATTGTTGGCGTTCTTGATTAATTGTTTCGATGTAATATTCACGGTCCTCATTTAATGTGTCAACTAGTGTTGAGATTTCATGGTTTGTTACTTCCGTTGCATTTGAAATGTAATGTACTAAGGTTTTGAATTCCTCCGATGAAGCCTCGGATGCTTCGGTTAACCGTCTTGATAGACTTAAAATTTGTTCGGAAGTGTCATTTGAATATGTTTCAATAGACATTGAAGTTTCGTCGGCAGCTTTGTTTATCCTGGTGGCGAGCTCGTCAATATCTTCTTTCGTTTTTTCAGCCGATTTATAGATCGAGTCGGATAATGCCTTAACGGTATGCAGTGACGCTTTTGAAACCTCTTTTTTAACATCATCCAACACTTCTTTACGAATCCCGTTACGAATCTCATTTTTTACTTCGATTAACAGATTATCTTTGTATGTTTCAAGTGTATTAAAGAACTCGGTAAAATCAGGTGTTTCTCCATGTTGATACTCTATTCTATCCACTTCAACGGTTTCAGTATCTGTGGTGATATCGATCAGTTCAGTACTGTACTCGGCGTCCAGCTGTTGAATATGCCTCTCGAGAAGACCGCGGATCAGCTCATTGCCCAAGTTCTGCTCTTGCATTTGCTTAACAGTGATCAAGAGGTCTATTTCGTATTCTGTGAAATATCTTGCTCCTTGTTTTGTTCGCGGGATAACAAGCAATCCGTCCAGATCTTTTTCCCACTGCCTGATCGTTCGCGAAGGAATTTGAATTTGTTCAGACACTTCTTTTATCGTATATGTTCTTATATCTTGACTTTCCATTTTGCCAGCCCTTTCTTTCAGAAAATATATTTTGAGTATACGTGCTCGGTGCGAAAAATTAATTATAACTATATTCCCTATCGGCCTATCTCATTTCCTGCCAGACGACAAAAGCTATCAAAACAAGACGGAATTCATCAGAACCAGCAAAATTTATAATGAGGAACGATTAAATTTTCAACTTGGAAAGGCAGGATTGGACAACATATTTTGGTGAAGGGGTCTGCGGCGAATTTGGTGATGATTTATTGTTTACGATATAATAAATTGGTAGGAGGCGGTCGGAATGCAGGCCTGGAAACAAGAGCTTGTAAATACAAATCCCTGTACATCTTTGGAAAAAGCAATCACTATCCGTTTCTAGAACAACGAGACTTTTTCAATTTTGTAGTCAGAGAGTTTGTCACCGGTATGTATAACTAAAAATTTTTTCGAATATGAGAAGATCTAAAATAGCGGTCTTTATAAAGAAAACTTTACCATTTAAAAATACGCTTGTTTGCCCCATAATATAGACCATATAGAAAAAGGGGGGGAGCATTTTAATGTATGGGATTGAAAAAGGATCTTTAGAGGAAGCTTTAATGCTGTTGCAGGATATCGGATTGCAGTTGAATGAATATCAGAAATCGAATTCAACCATTCCAATTGAACATTATCGAGAGTTGCTGGAATTCAGTATTTCCATTGCAAGACAAACAAACGAGGTTTCAGAAACAATCGATGAAATGATGCAGGATATCGAGCGGAATTTATAAATAGTAGACCAGCCTTCGGTGTACAAAGATGAGTATAAATACCAAACTTTATATATAGAAATATTCCGATGATCTTCACAAAGTTTGAAGGTCTTTTTTGTTTGCCATTAAAATATACAGCTGAGTTAATTTCAGAATGTAATAAGTTAAACCGAAGAACGAATGAAGTTTTCTAGATACACAAGAGTCGGCCGTAGGGATTGAATAATACAATCTTAATTGTTTTTTCCGGTTCCATCAAATCCGCTTACATTGGTAAGTGCTATCATTTTCTTCCCCCGTTTTTCTCGTGATTTTTATTAAAAATTCAATTTTTATGATAACATTTAAAACGCAGTATGACGCGAATTAAATAGATATTCAATTAAAATCGCAAGAAGCTAAAGTGAGCTTTTGTAGGTCTCGTTCATTTTGGGGAGGAGTATTAAGGTACGGTTTTAAACCGTTTCTATATTTCGTTTACGTCTGCGGATCGCTGCAGCAATCTCACTCGGATTTTCGATCGCAAAGATCACATAATTGTATTTGTCGTGGCCGTCCATCTCGATGATAATAAGCGGTTCCCTGCGTTCATACGAAAGGAAGTACCACTCGTTGGCATATTTGAAGCTTCCTTCATAAATATTGAGTGGTGAAATCGATGTGCCAGGCATCCTCAGCATCCACAATGGAGCGTCAAAATACAACAAAAACATTCTTAATCAATGAATAGGGCATAACTACTCTGCGTTTTAATGCATAAAAACTCAAAAGTCCTTTAAGCTCCAGGATACATTCCTGTTCATTAAAAATAATCTTTCTGCTCATGCAGGAGCCCCCCAGAAAATATGCTTTTTCCCGTTCATTATATCATAATGAATATTCAACTTTATTGTCGAAATCTGAATTTTTACCCAAATTAGTTCTTTCTATTGTATGATTGAATAATGAATAATCTTATCGGGAGCCGGCTCAAATTTGGGGGCTATTCTTTTTCGCTCAATCAATGGTGCTGGCTATGATCGGATACAGATTAGGTATTTACAAGCTGGACAGAGTTTCCGTATTTTAGGAAGTTCTTTGAAAGCAAAATTAGATAAGGGGGTTGCAGTTTTGGAAATTGGATATTTTAATGGCAAATTTATTTCTTTGGAGGATGCAGTGATTCCAATTGATGAAAGAGGACATCAATTCGGAGATGGTGTTTATGAAGTTATCCGCGTTTATAATGGAAAGCCATTTATGATGGATGAGCATTTGCAGAGGCTGATTAAAAGTGCAGAGGCGATTAAATTGCCTCTAACCGACGGAATTGAAGAATTGCGATCGCTGATAAACGAAGGAATTACAAAGGCGGGACTCGCTGATTGCAGCGTTTATCTGCAAGTTACAAGAGGGATTGCCGCAAGGCTCCATCTGTTCCCTGATGTTCCGGTTTCTATTTCGATGACGATAAGGCCGGCTAAAGCATTGCCAATCGAAATGAGAGAAAAAGGCGCTAATGCGATCATCCTCGAGGACGAAAGATGGTCCAATTGTTACATAAAATCGTTAAATTTACTGCCGAATATATTAGCTAAGCAAATTGCTTCAGAAGCAGACTGCTTCGAAGCGATTTTAGTAAGAGATGGAGTCGTTACTGAAGGAACAAGCTCGAACGTTTTTTACGTGAAGGATCAAAATATTTATACAGCACCGCTCACTCGGCACATTTTGCCAGGGATTACCCGCATCGTTGTAAAAGAAATTTCAAAAGCTCTCTACATACCATTTAATGAAGAACATTTTGCTCCGGGAAAATTAACCCAAGCAGATGAAGTATTCATTACAAGCACAACCTCAGAAGTCCTTCCAATCGTAAAAATCGACGGACAGGCAATTGGGACAGGGGAGCCGGGGGAAATTACGACACGGATTTATGAGCAATTCCAGGCGAAGCTCATAGAATAATAATTGCTGTAAAAATTATTAAAAACAGCCGCAATCCCGACTGGTTTCGTCAGATTGCGGCTGTTTTCTTTTTACTACACAACTAAGCTGATTATGCTTGTGCAGCGGCTTCAATAACAAGTGAGATTTTGATTTGGTCGCCAATCAGGACGCCGCCAGTTTCTAGTGCCGCATTGTAAGTAAGGCCATAGTCACTGCGGTTAATTTTGCCTTCGCCACTGAATCCAACCTTTTCATTGCCCCAAGGGTCTTTTCCCTGGCCTTCAAAAGTAACGGCGAATGTCTCAGAGCGAGTAGTGCCCGCAATTGTCACGTCACCAGTCACATCGTACTGATCATCGTCTGTTTTCACAATGCTTGTAGATTCAAACGTAATCTTCGGATTCTTTTCTACATCGAAAAAGTCTGCAGTCCGAAGGTGGTTATCACGGTCAGCATTACGTGTATCTATGCTGGTTACATCTACACTGAATGCAATATCAGCTGTTGTTAAGTCAGCCGGATCTGCATCAATAGTAGCTTCAAATTGATGAAATGTACCCTTTACTCTTGCAATCATCATATGCTTTACAGAAAAATCAATACTGCTGTGTGTAGGGTCAACTGCCCATTTTGTTCTAGTCATTTTACCATTCCTCCACAATTTTAATTCGAAATTACTTTGAATTCGAGATAATTTACTTCGAGATAAATTATAAAATGAAACTGCAATCTATGTCAACAAAAAAATTCATCACATTTTCTAATTTAAAATTTGAATGTTGACATGAAACCAAATGGTTGTATATAATCTTATGTGCAACCAAATGGTTTTATATTTTCGCATATGGAGGATTATCATGCAGGAAAACAATACAGCGACTTTGCCAGATATCAAAAAAACGGTTATTTTTAATGCGCCTATACAAAAAGTATGGGATGCAGTTGCAACTTCAGAGGGGATTGCGACATGGTTCATGCCAAATAATTTCGAGCCAAAAATCGGTCATGATTTTCATTTACAGTCACCATTTGGACCATCACCCTGCAAAGTATTAGAGTTGGATCCTCCGAAGCGTCTCGTGTTTTCATGGGATGTGTTCGGCTGGGTTGTCACATTTGAACTCAAAGATTTGGAAGATAAAACGGAATTCACTCTTATTCATGCAGGATGGGGTAAGCCTGATCAGTTGGTACCAGGGGCACAGGAAACATTTGCTGTGATTCGCAATAGGATGAAGAATGGTTGGGAGCCGCTTGTCAATGAAAAACTCCGTAACGTAGTCGAGGCCTAATATGACATCAGCAGCCAAACATGATGTTTTTCAGGCGATTGCTGATCCAAACAGAAGAAAACTGTTAAAATTGCTGGCTGAAAAAGAATTGCCTATTTCAGAAATTAGCAGCCACTTTCCGATCAGTCGTACTGCGGTTGCGAAGCATTTGTCAATTCTTGCAGAAGCAGATCTTGTACGCGGACGGAAAGCTGGCAGAGAGAAAAGATACAGTCTTCATGCCGAACCACTAACCGAATTAAAAGATTGGCTGTCCTTTTATGAGCAGTTTTGGGACAACAAGCTATCAATGCTTAAGCATTTTGTTGAAAATGGTAGTCACAGAAATATTGATATCGTTCAAAGAAAAGACGAACAGCAAGGAGAATAAAAAGTTTTTTGAAATAGAATATGGAATTGTGAAGATTAAACGCCTGAACTCATCAATAGTTTATGGCGTTTTTCTTATATCATTTTGCCACCTCAGTCTATTTCACAATGTTATAGCTAAACCGAAAAACGAATGAATTTTATTAGTAAATTATGTCATGGGAAATAAATAATACTAAATGACTGTTCGTTTTTCAATTCAAAGAATTGGCTTTATGAAATTCATTCCACTAATAATATTGCAAAAAAAGTTTGGATAAGCTAAAAAAAAGGAGTGGTCGTATGAAGGCCTTATTTGTTTCTATTCTTCTCTTCGTACCATATATCAATTCTGCAGCGACTGAACTACATAAAGAGGAGCTTGTTGCAGAGGAAAACAAATTGGCGATTGTGATTGATGATCTTGGAAACAACATGAAAGGAACGGAGGATATTATGAAGCTTCCAGTTACCTTAACGGTTGCGGTGATGCCGTTTCTTCCGACTACAGCCGAGGATGCAAAAATGGCAAAACAGTATGGCCATGAAGTGATTGTTCATTTGCCGATGGAACCGAGGCGCGGCAAGAAGAGCTGGCTCGGACCGGGTGCGATCACGACCAATTTAAGCGATCAGGAAATTCGTAAGCGGGTTGAAGCAGCGATTGAAAATGTTCCAGGCGCTATAGGGATGAACCACCATATGGGGTCAAAGGCAGCAGGTGACGAGCGGGTGATGGGAATTGTTTTAGAGGTTTGCAAGGAACACGGACTGTATTACCTCGACAGTAAGACAACCGGCAAGAAAGTGATCAAAAAGCTTGCAGATGAAATGAGTATTCCTTATCTGGAAAATAACATTTTTTTTGATGATATTTATACCACCCGCCATATCGCAAAGCAGGCAAATAAAGTGGCTAAAAGGTTGGACGAGCAGCAACAGTTAATTGCGATCGGCCATGTTGGTATAACAGGGACGAAGCTATACAGGGTTTTAAAAGAATATATTCCAATTTATCAAAGCGAATCCGAAATTGTACCGGTATCGGAAATGATACCTGGCTATGATTGGATTGATAAAGAACTTCCATATGACGAGTAATGATAAAAACAGCCAGCTTTACACACTGGCTGTTCCTTTTCGCTTGTCTAATTTTTCTTAAATTTGCTTCTGCTTTTGTTGCGAAGCTTTTGCGTCAAATTGTCCACTTTCTGCTCTGAGGATGCGGTCGCTTCCTCGTTTAAGGTTAAGCCCGTAATGTGTCCGTCTTCCAAGGTGACGTCAAACCATGAATGAACGGAGCTTCCAGCAGGCAGCTTTTCTTTGTGAATAATGAATTCCTTGTTAACGGCTTCTACTAAAATGACCGCATATTGGTTTTCCTCGATTCTGTCCAAGTAGCCTTTCATTTGTTAACCTCCTGTACAGGCCAGTCCTTGCTTCTTGATATCTGCGATTCTTGAAGCTCCGATTCCGTTGATATTGCGTAAATCATCAACAGAGTTAAACGGCCGCAAGCTTTGCAATTCAACCGCCCGGGCAGGCCCAATATGAATAATTTCTTGCAGCTGACCAGGAGCTGCCTTGTTGATATCTACGCAGTTACTGTTGCTTGCTGCCGTCTCTGTTGCTGGATTGGCACCAGAGTCAGTTGATTCTGTGACTATCCCCGCTTTTTTTGTGTTGATTTTATAATCAGTGCCAGTTGTCGAAACGACTATCGTTCCATGGATATCGGTACCATATAATTGAATCCCGGCATTTTTGAGTAAATTGACAACTTCTTCGTGTGGATGCCCGTACGGATTGTCATCTCCAGCACTGTAAATTGCCAGTTTTGGATTGACCGCATCTACAAACGCCGCGCTTGTCGAAGTGGAAGATCCATGGTGCCCGAGATGAAGGATATCTGCTGATAAGTCCATCCCACTGGAGAGCATTTCCTGTTCATTTTCAACAGCTGCATCTCCTGTAAATACGAAGCGAACTTCACCATAGGTCAGCCTTAAAGAGATAGATTCCTCATTCGTCTTGCCGGTAATGGTTTTCGGATATAAAACCTCGACGTTCAACGGTCCGATTTCGAATTGATCGCCCATTCTTGGTTCATAATAATCTGCACCGGATGAATCGATTGCAGCCAGCAGTCGCTGGTAGGTTTCTGAAGTGCTCGTATTTCCTGACAGCCACACCTCACCAACTTTGAAGCCGGTTACGACGTCATCAAGCTGCCCAATATGATCGGCATCAGGATGCGTACCGATCGCAATGTCGATTTGGTTTACTCCAAGTGACTTCAAGTAGTGAATCACATCAGTGCGGTTAAAATTGCCGGCATCTATCAGAATCGTATAATCTTCGCTACCGTCAGAGAATTGCAATAGGGTTGAATCAGCCTGGCCAACATCTATGTAATGGACTTTCAGCTCGGGCAGCTCAACAGCTAATAATCCACTGTTATTTGCACTGCTAGCGGACTGAGCTGCTTCAGTTTCAACTTGTTCTCGTTTCGATATACGATCTGTTCCGACATTTTCTGTGGGATCTGCATTCTCGAACGTTCCGGGATGGTCAGTATTGGAATTTTCTGCGGAACAACCGGTAATGAAAAGAAAAGTGAATGTAGTTAATAATGCTAAAACATACTTTTTATACATGAAAACCTCCCCATGACTTCATTATTTTAACAAACATATTTCATTTTATAAAAGCCCTGTTTGACTAAATGAGCTTTTTGGTTTTAAAAAAGTTAATTATTTAATGTGAAAAGAACCCTCACTACAAGGGATAAACAGTGAAATCATGACCAGACTAAAAGGTGGAAAAACATAATATGGAGAGATGCAATCATGGCTAAAGATTTTTATGAAGCAGTAAAAGAGCGACGGTCAATATATGGAATCAGCAAGAACGTCGACATTTCAGAGGGAAGAATTGATCTGGACGGCATTGGACATTGAAGGATTGGGAGCATCACTGCAGCACTATAATCCGTTGATCGACAACCAAGTCCGCGTACAGTGGAACATTCCGGAGACCTGGAAATCACGGCGCAAATGCCATTTGGTGCAGTTACAGTACCCGCAGGCGATAAGGATTTTCAACCGTTGGAAGAACGTGTCAAGATTTATAAGTGATGATGACCCGGGCATACAGGAAAAACTGTATGCTTTTATTATATTCTTTTCAAGTTTGTGGCCAGTTTTTTTCATCGCGGACTCACATTCATATGTTAAAATTTTATAAAAAAGAACAGCATGCAGGCGGTGCATTTCGCAAACTGCTCAAAAGGCAGGCACCTGGATTAGTGATGCATCTTTAAACTGCTACATAAGTATCTGGTATTCAATAACATTATTATGTAAACAAATATTCATTATATCTAATTAAGCTAAATCAAAGTATCGACTAAATTCGTTCATAATCCTAATCGCTTGCAATTCAGCAAAAAAAATGGTGAAAATAGAAGGAACGAAACTGAGCAAAAAAATTGAATCGAAGACCCGCTAATATTCATGTTGAAAAATATACCGCGGTACTATTCATGAAGGATCCTTAGATCGATCCATCAACAGTCTTCGATAAAAAACAGCTGGAGTGTGGAAAGTATGGCAAAAGCAGTGATTATTTCGGGAGGAACATCAGAAAATTCCCGCCTTAATGGTATTTCCGATTTTGTAGAGAACTATTTAAATTCTGAAGGGATTACCTTCGATACAATAAATGTTCGCGATTTACCGCCTGCCGATTTAATTTATGGGAAGTATGACAGTCCTGATATTATCATGGCAAACGCGAAGGTAGAAGAGGCAGAAATCGTTATTATTTTGACTCCTGTTTATAAAGCTTCCTTCACAGGAGTCTTAAAAACGTATCTCGATCTGCTCCCACAAAAAGGGCTTGTCGATAAGACAGTGCTGCCGCTCGTTTTAGGAGGAACATTTGGCCACTTATTAATGATTGATTACGCGTTAAAACCTGTATTAGCAGCATTAGGAGCAACTACCCTGCTAGCTGGAGCCTATATTCTAGACACCCAGGTAGAACGGCTTGAGAACCAGCAATTCAAACTGGACACAGATGCTGAACAACGATTGCAGCAGGCATTGGGCTATGTAAGTCCCGAAAAATAAAAATTGGTCCTCATTTTTTACAAACAATAGCTATTCCCGATTTGTAATGGATGGGCTTTTATATGAAAAAATGCAACTTTCGAATGAGCGAAATGTTATAATAATATCTTCCTACTGATGAACTCGGGCAACCTCATCATCGTCATGATGAAACAGACGCTAAGCTTTGAAAGTTTCACAATGGATGTGAACAAACTTAACGGAGAAAACACACAATTAACAAGAACTGATGGCACAGAAGAAGATATCCATTATTTTGATCGAAAAATTTCCGACATTTACCAGGAAATTTATGTTATCAAAAATCGATCTTATTAGAATATAGATTAGTCATACTTAATATAATGGTGGTACTTAACTTTTTCTAAATATGTTCGCAATAACATTCAATCTTAGATCTTCTGCGCTTTTATCATTCCAATTTGAGTTCAAACTATGCTAGAATAGCAATAGCTAAATAAAAATCCGTTATGATACGGTAGAGGTTCTAGCTACCCTCTTAAAAAAACTAAGAGAAACAGGACTGCTTTCTTAGTGGTGCTGTTTTTTCTATTTAAGGAGAATGAATAAGTGAAAAAAGATAAAGCAGTAATTGTTTTTAGCGGTGGCCAGGACAGCACGACTTGCTTGTTCTGGGCACTGGAACAGTTTGCTGAAGTGGAGGCTGTTACATTTGATTACAATCAACGACATAGCAATGAAATTGATTGTGCGAAAGAGATTACGAAAGAACTCGGGATCACTCACCATATTCTTGATATGTCATTGTTGAATCAATTAGCACCAAATGCATTAACTAGAAGTGAAATTGAAGTTGAAGAAGGGGCAGAAGGAGAACTGCCATCAACGTTCGTTCCGGGCAGAAACCTCTTGTTTCTGTCTTTTGCCGGAGTTTTAGCAAGGCAAATTGGCGCAAAGCATATTGTTACCGGTGTGTGCGAAACAGACTTTAGCGGTTACCCTGATTGCCGGAATGTGTTCATACAATCGCTTAATGTAACGCTGAACCTGGCGATGAATGCCGAGTTTGTGATTCACACTCCCTTAATGTGGCTCGATAAAGCCGAGACATGGAAACTGGCTGATGAGCTCAATGCATTTGAATTCGTCCGTGAAAAAACATTAACCTGCTATAACGGCGTGGTTGCCTCTGGATGCGGGGAATGTCCTGCATGCAAGCTGAGACAAAAAGGCCTTGATGAATATATGAAAAACCGGAAGGAGTTTTAAAAACAATGTACGGATTTCGGATTGTCGATAAACTCCAAAAGATCGATGAAGATATTAACAGAGACCAGTTGAAATACCATGCTAAACGCGTCCTTGTCAGCAAGGAATTTACCTTTGATGCTGCCCATCATTTGCATTGTTATGAAGGGAAATGTAAAAATCTGCACGGCCACACATACAAGGTCATCTTCGGGCTGAGCGGATTCGTTGATCATAGGGGTTTGCTGATCGATTTTGCTGATATTAAGGAAATTTGGAAAAACGAGATTGAAATTCATCTAGACCATAAGTATTTAAACGAAACGCTCCCGCCAATGAATACGACGGCTGAAAACATCGTTGTCTGGATTTATGAACAAATGGCAGAAGCTCTTAAGCGGCAGGACAGACAGCAAAAATATGATGGGGCACGAGTTGAATTTGTCCGGCTTTATGAAACTCCGACCAGCTATGCCGAAGCGCGAAGGGAGTGGATGGAAGTTGAGTAAAATTCCTGTTATGGAGGTGTTCGGACCGACCATTCAAGGTGAGGGAATGGTGATCGGCCAAAAGACGATGTTTGTGAGGACTGCTGGCTGTGATTATTCCTGCTCCTGGTGTGACTCATCATTTACATGGGATGGAACTGGGAAAGAACTGATTAAGCAAATGAGTGCAGAAGAAATTTTGGCAGAGTTAAGAAGGATCGGCGGAGACGGCTTTTCGTTTGTGACGATTTCGGGCGGCAATCCGGCTTTGCTGAAAAACATGGGCAGCTTGATTGAGCTGTTACAACAAAATCAAATAAAAGTTTGTCTTGAAACGCAAGGGAGCAGATGGCAGGACTGGTTTTATGAGATTGATGAATTGACGTTATCTCCAAAACCGCCAAGTTCCGGAATGGTCACTGATTTTGGTGCCCTTGATATGATCATCACTAATCTTGAGCAAAGACCGCTAAACAAAAATATAAGTTTGAAAGTTGTGGTTTTTACAGATGATGATTATGATTATGCACGCAGCCTGCATTTCCGCTACCCTGAAGTTCCGTTTTTTTTACAGGTCGGGAATGAGGATACCACAACGAAAGATGATGGAAAGTTAATCCTTAATCTGCTGGAGAAATATCAGCTATTAATCGATAAGGTTATGAACGACCAGGATTTAAAGAACGTGAAGGTACTTCCGCAATTGCATACCTATATTTGGGGAAATAAACGGGGTGTCTAAATAAGACAGTCAGCTGGTTCATGCAAGCTGGCTTTTTTCTATTTTTATAGAAAAAACAAGCAATTAGTGTTGCTTAGTGACTAATATCTGAATTACAATAAAATTGTCACAGAATTTTCGAAATAAAGGGAGGAATTGGATGTTACGCTTAGCAGTTGCAAGCATCTTGGGATTTGTCTTGTTTATGATTGAAACAATGATTGTCATGGAGCTGAAAAATTATCACACGATTGATTACGGTGGCCTTGGCCCTTTTACAAGTGTGTGGGCTATGAACATTTTCTTCGTCTTTGCGATCCTCACCCAAATTAAAATTTGGTATTACAATCAAAGACAACGCCAATCGGAAAATGTGCCTTTCCATTGACATGCCCTTATTAAGGGTTTTTTTTATGCAATTTTTTAAAGCCAGGGTAACATATATTCCAGGCGAACTTTACTACATATAAAAAGGTTAGTCGTAACCTTTAATTCAATTATGAAATTTACTGGTTTCAGTGTGATAATTTTCTGGTTCATATCGTTTAAAAAAGTCCTTCTTAAAAATACATTTGTACTTATGAGAAGGAAAAACTACTTGCGTCTTTGCTGCTTTTAGAGTAATAATAAAGATAAATTTTTTAAAAGAGCAGGAGATGTCGTGCAATGAAGGTTGTGAAGTTTGGCGGAAGCTCACTTGCTTCGGGAGAGCAGATTGAAAAGGTGTTCCGCATCATTGTTTCCGATCCAGAGCGCAAGGTGGTCGTCGTTTCCGCACCCGGTAAACGCAATCCTGACGATTTGAAAGTGACCGATTTATTGATTGACTGTGCCGACAGAGCGCTGCGGCTCGGTGATGCAGGAGATTTATTTCATAGTGTTTTAGATCGATATATTTTGATTGCCAAACAACTAAAGCTGCCCGAGGGGATAATCTCAAGAATTCATGACGATTTGCTTAACGTCATCAATGGTGATAAAAGCAGTCCAGACCATTACCTTGATGCGGTAAAAGCAAGTGGCGAAGATAATCTGGCCAAACTCATTGCTGCCTATTTTCAAGCTCAGGGAGTCGAAGCACATTATGTGAATCCCGGTGAAGCCGGAATGATCGTAACGGATGAGCCCGGGAACGCACGGATTTTGCCTGAGGCATACGATCATCTTTTTTCCCTGCGCAGTCGATCGGGAATTTTAATCGTCCCCGGCTTTTTTGGCTACACAGAGAATGGAAAGGTCCTGACTTTTTCACGCAGCGGCTCGGATATTACCGGCTCAATTCTTGCAAACGGGATAAAGGCTTCCTTATACGAAAATTTTACTGACGTCGATGCCGTCTATTCAGTGAATCCGAATGTTGTTGATGATCCTAAAGAAATCAAGGAACTCACCTACAGGGAAATGCGGGAGCTTTCATATGCTGGATTTTCCGTATTTCATGATGAAGCGCTGATCCCTGCTTTTAAGGCAGGAATTCCAGTTCATATTAAAAATACGAACAATCCAAATGCACCGGGAACAAAGGTAATGAACGAACGAAAAGCCGTCAATGGCCCGGTAATTGGTATTGCCAGTGATCAAGGTTTTTGCAGCGTTTATGTAAGCAAATACTTAATGAACCGGGAGGTCGGCTTCGGTCGAACGCTTCTGCAAATTTTAGTTGAATTGGGATTATCATATGAACATACGCCTTCGGGTATTGACGACATATCAATTATCATCAGGCAGTCGCAAATCAATGAAGAACTCGAACAGCAAATCATCGACCGAATCTACGAAGAGCTCCATGCTGATGAAGTAAAGATTGAACGCAATCTGGCACTAGTGATGATCGTCGGGGAAGGAATGCGCCATAATGTGGGGACGATGGCGAGGGCATCGACGGCACTAGCCAGAGCGGGCATCAATATCGAGATGATTAACCAGGGCTCATCAGAAGTAAGCATGATGTTTGGTGTAAAAGAAGCAGAAGAAGCACGGGCAGTTCAGGCGCTTTATCGGGAATTTTTTGACTGATGCGGAAAGATGACTGCAAAATCCTAAATCCATGGAACAAAACCGTATAATCAGAAAACATCATAAAAAAATTTTTGCTTTTTTTAACGCGGGGTATCGACCGTGTTTTTTTTTGACAAAGAAGACAAGCATGAAAAAGAATCACCCAAATGATAAGCGGATAGGGAAATAGACTGCTAAACAAAGCAATCATTCAAAAAATAACTCTGAAAAGCTATCAATCGCCAACGCTATTTTTATTGTCGAAAGAATTGCTTAAAGTAGTTCTATAATTTATAATATTAAGATAATTATAATTCAAGCTGAAAGGAGGCAAAAAGAATGAAACTATATGTATCTGTTGATATGGAGGGTATTTCTGGTCTAGTTGACCATACACATGTCGATTCTTCCAAACACAATTATGGGCGCGGGCGCGAGATTATGACCGCCGAGGCGAATCATGTGATCACCACAGCATTTAACAACGGCTGCTCGGAAGTCATTGTAAACGACAGTCATTCAAAAATGAATAATCTTTTAGTAGAAAAGCTGCACCGCGACACTCAGTTAATCAGCGGAGATGTAAAGCCGTTATCAATGGTCCAAGGATTGGACGACACCTATACGGGAGCTATGTTTGTCGGCTACCATGCAAGAGCTTCGTTGAAAGGAGTGATGTCCCACTCGATGATCTTTGGAGTTCGCCATATGTACATAAATGACATCGCAATCGGAGAACTGGGCTTTAATGCATACGTGGCCGGCTATTTTGGCGTACCAGTGCTGCTTGTTGCAGGTGATGACCGGGCTGCGCTTGAAGCAGAAGAATTGATTCCAAATGTAACGACTGCAGCGGTGAAACAGCAGATTTCTCGCTCTGCAGCGCTTACATTAACACCGGAAAAAGCAGGTGAGCTGCTTCAGGAAAAAACGGTTTTTGCATTGGAAAACAAAGATAAAGTGAAGCCGCTGACTCCGCCGGAAAATCCCCTGTTGCGAATTGAATTTGCCAATTACGGACAGGCAGAATGGGCAAACCTGATGCCTGGAACCGAAATCGAGGAAGGTACTACGATTGTCCGTTTTCAAGCAAAGAACATTCTCGAAGCCTACCAAGCGATGCTTGTCATGACTGAATTAGCGATGAGAACCACATTCTGTTAGGAAGTGTGAAACGATGCATACATATCTTCTAAAAAGACTGCTTTCCATGCTTGTTACCTTATGGGTCATTATTACATTAACCTTCTTCCTGATGCATGCGATCCCTGGCTCTCCTTTCACCGATGAGCGGACGACAAATGAAGCGATCCAGCGGAATCTTGCGGCGCATTATCACCTCGATGAATCGCTTCCGGTTCAGTATTTGATGTATTTAAAAGCTCTGATCACCTTTGACTTTGGGCCTTCGATTAGTCATTCATCACAGACAGTGAATGAACTGCTCGGGAGAGGATTCCCGGTCTCCTTTGAGTTGGGCATGGTCACTCTGATTGTTGCCATTGTTTCCGGCATCAGCCTTGGAATTGTAGCGGCTCTTCGCCATAACGGTATTATCGATTATGCAGCGATGACGATTGCTGTATTTGGAATTTCAGTTCCAAACTTTGTGATGGCGACGCTGTTAATCCAGCAAGTGGCCGTAAATTGGGGAATCCTGCCGGTGGCAACCTGGTCAAGCATTCGGCATATGATTTTACCGACGCTGGCACTTGCAACAGGGCCGATGGCACTGATTGCAAGGTTAACACGCTCAAGCATGCTTGAGGTGTTGACCCAGGATTACATCCGCACAGCCCGGGCAAAAGGCCTTTCTCCTGTCAAAATTGTCATAAAGCATGCATTGAGAAATGCTCTTCTTCCTGTCGTGACCGTGCTTGGATCGCTTGCTGCAAGCATTCTAACCGGTACCTTTGTTATTGAAAAGATATTCGCGATACCGGGAATGGGCAAATATTTTATTGAAAGCATCGGAAATCGGGATTATCCGGTTATTATGGGTACAACCGTGTTTTACAGTGCGATTTTAATATTCATGCTTTTTCTCGTTGACCTGGCGTATGGCGTTTTGGATCCGCGCATTAAGCTGCATAAAAAGGAGGGAAGATAGTGGAGCTTCGTAAACAACATGAACCGAATATCTCGCCACAAGTCCCTGACGAATGGTTTGTACGAAAAGTGAAGAATGAAAAAGAGGCAGAAGCGGTTACAAGGCCGAGCCAATCGTATTGGCAGGACGCATGGCGCCGACTGCGCAAAAATAAGCTGGCGATGAGCGGGTTATTCTTTTTAGTGCTTATAACCTTTATGTCCATTTTCGGCCCGGCGATTTCACTGCATAGCATTGACAATGATCTTAGCCAGCAAAATCTTCCCCCCTCCTCTACTTATTGGTTTGGAACTGACGAACTTGGCCGCGACGTTTTTACAAGAACATGGTATGGGGCAAGAATCTCTTTATTTGTCGGGGTAGTTGCCGCGTTGATTGATTTTGTGGTAGGCGTTATATATGGGGGCATTGCCGGCTATAAAGGCGGCAGAACGGACCAAGTAATGATGCGGGTTATCGAAATTTTATATGGTCTCCCGTATTTATTGGTTGTGATCCTTTTAATGGTGGTAATGGGTCCTGGTTTATCGACGATCATTGTTGCTTTAACTGTGACGGGGTGGATCGGCATGGCGAGAATTGTCAGGGGGCAGGTGCTGCAAATCAAAAATTATGAATTCATTTTAGCTTCTAAAACTTTTGGGACAAAGACACCAAGGATTATCCGCAAGAATCTTCTCCCTAATACAATGGGCCCGATTATCGTGCAAATGACGTTAACCGTTCCATCGGCTATTTTTGCTGAAGCTTTCTTAAGCTTTCTCGGATTGGGCATCCAGGCACCACATGCCAGTTGGGGAGTAATGGCGGATAACGGTTTGTCGACGATTCTTTCCGGTCATTGGTGGCGGCTATTTTTCCCGGCCTTTTTCATTTCCTTAACGATGTTTGCATTTAATGTGTTGGGTGATGGATTGCAGGATGCCCTTGATCCAAGGGGTAGTGTAAAAAGTTCTATGAAAACTCGGCTTTGAGGGTTCCGTTCTGCCACAAAACAGAT
>NZ_PGVA01000075.1 GCF_002860125.1 Bacillus canaveralius | reverse complement strand
GTAAATCAATATTTGTTTCTATAATTAAAATATAAAGTGTAATCATGAAGAAAATATGTAGAGTTTTACAGAATCCATGCAAATGTACGACGAACCATGAAGAAAATCTTACATAAAATAATCAAAGGTCTATATTGGTAGGCTTATTTTCATTTATAGAGGGGAGTTCTCCTTGTGTCAGTAAGGCATTATGTTTTATTAGCAACCGATGGTTTTATTAATCTGCCTGTCAGTAAAACCATTTGCCCTGCTCAGGAAACAAAGCAACAGATCTATGCTTTTGGATTTGTCGGTGGCCTTTTTAAAGTTGATGAAAAAATAGTAAATCCTATACTTGATTGGACTAACCGCAAAAATTGGGGAAAATTACTTGAATTGAAGGGTACGGGTACAATTCCTTCTCCCCTTATTGTTGGAGAGGTTGAAGATCGCATCTACATTACTCTCATAAATTTAGGGATGAAAGAACGTCCGGATTTAATCGACGATCATACCATCCATATGCACGGAGCTCATGTGCCTTCACAATTGGATGGGTTTCCAGAAACTTCTTTCGGTGTTCCGGTTTGGACTGACCTAACGGCCACGCCTCCGGCAATGACCTATTTTTTTCTGGCAGAAAATCCGGGTACGCTTATGTATCATTGCCATGTTGAAGCATCCGAACATATTCAAATGGGAATGTATGGGGCTTTAATTATTTATCCATCAAAAAAAAGCTTGTCCTTAGCAGGTATAAGACAAAGTGTAAATAAAGAATGGTTTTACAACGGCAAGCCACAAGCCCATATTCCTAAGACAGCTACAAACAAAAATTTTGCTTATAATGACATTCAAACATACTTTGATAAAGAGTATGTTATGTTATTATCCGACATTGATTCTGTGTGGCATGAAAGTGTCCATAAAGGTTCATTCTTCAATGCAGCCAACTTCAAACCGGACTTTTGGTTAATTAATGGCCGCGCATTCCCAGATACTTTGCTTCCCCACCCTTTATCGAATACTAACATTGAATTTGATTCTAATTTAACCAGAATCAATTACGAATCATATGTGCATATAAAAACCGGGCAACAATTTTTACTCAGGATGATTAATATGGGGTATCAAGTTGTTCCATGGCACATTCACGGATGGCATTTTACAATTATAGGAAAAGACAGTCATATTGATCCTTTTATCCATCTAGCTACTCTCCTTCAGCTGGACGATTCCTCTCATCACGCACTCAAGAATAAAGGTTTTACTGTGAGTATAGGTTCTGGGGAAACATATGACTTACTTCTAACTTCAAATGATAAACGGATTGAATATTTAAAATATATGATTTTAGGGCAAGATGGTTTTCCCTCTTTTTGCTCTCAATTAAAAAAATTGAATACTATTGATGCTAATTCTATCTTTAATATTCCTACTGAACCTGTTAAATGCGGCTCACCTGAATTAATAAATTATCTTAAAATTTGTCAACAATCGTTAACCGATATAAACGATCAATTTTTCCCACAATTTTTTCCAATGCATAACCATGACGATTACAAAATAACGAATAAAGGAATTTATCCGGGAGGGCAATTAACATATATCCAAACGGATACTCCCGATTATTATGTTGATGAGAAATTTGATTAATAAAGAAAAAGCTGATAGAGCCACTACCGGCCTCTATCAGCTTTTCATTAAATGTGCTTTAATTCTTATTTTTTTTATTTATTATCAGCCAAATGAATATAATAACACCGATAATAATCAGGAAAATCCAAAGATTTGGAATGATTAATTTTTTATTCCTTAAGATTTAATCATTTTTAAAATAGATTGAAATTCATCAAATGAAATTTCGCCGCGGGCATATCGTAATTTGATCACTTCTTCAGCTTCGATTGAAGGTAATCTTTCTGTTTTCATTGGAGACAATCTTGTGTACTGGTTTTTATTTATGAAGAACAAGTACAGTGAAAATGCAATCAAAGCAATCAGCAGGAGTCCAGAAAGATTCATTCCTGACATCCATCCAAAGTTATTTAGTCCAAAAGGATACCCTTCAAACCCTCCGTTGCCAATTCCATTTCCATATCCTCCATAAGTTGAACCGAAAGAACCCATATGTCCATTCATCATTATTCCAACTCCTCCTTAAAAAGTAATATAACAAAGTAACACTTACGATAACCTATAAAAGATCTTTAATTTTGCTGTACTCTTCTGTAGAAATCTTACCGGCTGCATACCTTAAATCAATAACTCGTCTCGCGTCGCTGATATGAATGCTTTCATTTGATTGAAACTTACTGAGTATCCTTTGAAGTTCTCCTGTCTGGTATAAGTAAAAGCCAATGGCTAAAATGAGCAGTAAAAACATTATTTTTTCCCCCTACTTTATAGATTAGTTTTATTTTAAAAATAGGCCGGAAAACCGGCCTATTTTTTCTCAGTGATGCCTTAAAGATTCCCCATCATTCCTTGAAAATTCTTACTGTTGACAGCTCCACCTGTGCCATGCATGCCTTTATAAAATTCCTCCAGTTCCTGGTCGCTTAAATCCG
>NZ_PGVA01000074.1 GCF_002860125.1 Bacillus canaveralius | reverse complement strand
TGAATCCGCTTACACGTTTTAGGTGGAAATAAATTCCGCCAACAAATGCTTGACTCAAACAAAAATTGAGGCTTTCTTGCACTTTTAACTCAGAATATTTATACTTAGAAAGTTATAATAAAGTAGAAAAAAGGACGTGTTTTGCCGTTGTCGAACAACCCAGCGGAACAAATGCCCGTTAAAATAAATGTAAAAACAATTATTCAGCAAGACAACGATCAGGAGACTTATGAACTGACCACATTTGGCAAACACTTTCACAAGGATAACGACACCTATCTTCAATATGAAGAGGCGATGGAAGAAGGCCAAATAAAAACGATTGTAAAAATAGCTGGAAGCGATGCGTTGATCTTAAGAAGCGGTGCCATCAAGATGAGGCTCGCGCTCAGCCGCGGCCAAAAAAGAGCTGGCAGCTATGAAACCCCGTACGGAACTTTCAGAACCTCGGCGACTGTGAAAAGATTAGAGCATATCGTTAAGGACCAGGCTTGCTCCGGGTCGCTCGAATTGTTGTACGATTTTTTTATGGAAAATGACAAGGCCGGGACTTACCAAATGACAATTACATACGAGGAGGAAGGGCAATGAACATAGTTGAGCAAGTCCAAAGCAAACTAAAGCAAGAAATAAAAGCTGCGGTTGTCAAAGCCAATCTGGCAGCGGAACAGGATGTTCCCGATGTGATTTTGGAGATTCCAAAAGAAAAATCACACGGCGATTATTCGACGAATATGGCGATGCAGCTGGCGCGCATCGCTAAAAAAGCACCGCGCACAATTGCGGAAGAATTGATCAGCCATTTTGACCGATCTAAAGCCTCGATTGACAAAATAGAAATAGCGGGCCCTGGCTTTATTAATTTTTATATGAATAACAGTTACCTGATAGACTTGATTCCCACGATCATTGAACAGGATAATAAATATGGCGAAACGACGACCGGAAACGGCCAAAGAGTCCAGGTTGAGTTCGTTTCAGCGAATCCAACCGGTGACCTCCATCTCGGTCATGCCAGGGGTGCCGCTGTTGGTGATTCGTTATGTAACATATTGGAAAAAGCAGGTTATCATGTTTCCCGTGAATACTATATTAATGACGCTGGTAACCAGGTCAACAATCTTGCCCTCTCAGTAGAAGCCCGTTACTTTCAGGCGCTTGGGCTGGACAAGCCGATGCCTGAGGACGGTTACCATGGCGAAGATATCATCAGAATCGGGAAAGGACTGGCCGAGGAATTTGGCGATAAATATGTAAATGCAGACGAACAGGAACGATTCGATTTTTTCCGCGAATATGGATTGAAGTATGAGATGGAAAAACTAAAGAACGATCTTGAAAACTTCAGGGTTCCGTTTGATGTCTGGTATTCAGAGACGTCTTTATACCATAATGGCAAAATTGAGGCCGCGCTGCAGACTCTGAGGGAAAACGGCTATATATACGAACAGGATGGCGCGGTCTGGTTCCGTTCCACAGAGCTTGGTGATGACAAAGATCGGGTCTTGATCAAGCAGGATGGCTCTTATACTTATTTAACACCGGATATTGCCTACCATAAAGATAAGCTTGAGAGAGGTTTTGAGAAGCTGATTAATATATGGGGAGCTGACCACCACGGTTATATTCCGCGGATGAAAGCGGCGATTCAAGCACTCGGTTATGCGCGGGATGCCCTCGAGGTGGAGATCATCCAGATCGTCCACCTGTATAAAAATGGTGAGAAGATGAAGATGAGCAAGCGGACAGGCAAAGCCGTCACGATGCGTGACCTTGTTGACGAGGTCGGCCTCGACGCGACCCGCTATTACTTTGCAATGAGAAGTCCCGATACCCATTTGGACTTTGATCTTGACCTGGCTGTTTCCCAATCGAACGAAAATCCTGTTTACTATGCTCAATATGCGCATGCCCGAATCAGCAGCATTTTGCGCCAGGCTGGCGAACAGGGGTTGACGTATTCAGGTGAGGCGGATTTCTCGCTCATTCAGGCCGAAAAAGAAATCGATCTGTTGAAAAAGCTTGGTGAATTCCCGCAGGCTGTCGCAGAAGCTGCCGAAAAGCGGATGCCGCATCGGATTACAAACTATATTTATGAACTGGCTTCAGCGTTTCACAGCTTTTATAATGCCGAAAAGGTGCTCGATCCAGAGCAGGAATCCCTGACAAAAGCGCGCTTGGCTTTAGTGAAATCGGTGCAAATCACGTTAAGAAATGCCCTTGCCTTAATCGGCGTTTCAGCACCGGAAAAAATGTAACATACAACCAGGCTTCCGTGCAGCGGAAGCCTTTAGTATTCCGAAGCTTGGTTACGGCTTAAGCTCTAATCGAATTTTAAAGTACAGGGAACAATATCATTAGGGTTATGGCACGGTGGCCAGTAAAAATTAGAGCCATGAGAGGAAGTTTTAATATGAAGGTTGTTATTTTGGCATTGATTACGGGGTTCATAGTCGGATTTATTTTTGCGTTATTCAAGCTGCCGATCCCTGCACCGCCGGCATTGGCAGGAATAACAGGAATTGTCGGGATTTATTTGGGCTTCAAAGTATTTGAAATGATCACGCCATGGATTCAAAACCTTACTAAATGATCGCAAATAGGAGACTGGCTGGACAGGCCCGGTCTCTATTTGCGTTCATGTTGGTTAAATGGTTGGAATAGACATGGTGTATTCTGAAGAATATCCAGGCAATCAATCTGCTTATTACAAGAAAAAAGAGATCGCTTTCGCGGCTTGTTCTTTGATCGACCTCAAAAGATTGGGTTTGTTGAGCTCGCTTAATGTGATCTGCTTGGAATTAAGTAAATCGATTTCGAGTATATTGCGAACTCTTTCAATGAAAGCGCGGTCAAAGATAAAGCAGTTGATTTCATGGTTTAAAAATATGCTTCTTTTATCGAAATTTGCCGTGCCGATATCGCAGATTTTATCGTCGATTACAATTACCTTTGCATGGTAAAAGCCTTTCATATAATCATAGACTTCGGCACCCTCCTGAATGAGCCGCCTTAAGTATCGAAAAGAAGCTTCTTTTACAAACAAATGGTCGGTCATATGGGGGACAAGCACCTTCAGCCTTACCCCGCGCTTCAGTGCTTTCAACAAATCAGCAAAAATTCGTTTGCTTGGAATGAAGTAGGGGGTGCCGATAATAATTGTCGACTCAGCCTTGCGGATTAAAGTTGAAAAAGTTTCCTCCAAATAAAATCCTTCTGACGGAAGCACCTGATGGCGGCTGTTGCCCTTTTCAAGCTCAGGAAAGTAAATGGAATTATTCAGCAAGTTTGTCTTCGTCGCCATCCGCCAATCCTTTAAAAATTCCCTTTGTAAATCCGCTGCTCCCTCTCCGGAAATTTTCAGGTGGTAGTCGCGCCAAGGCTTTAATTTTGGGTCCTGGTCAATGTATTCTTTTCCAATGTTGAAGCCGCCCATATATCCGGTTTTGCCGTCAATAATCGTCATTTTTCGGTGGTTTCGCACTTGTGAACTATAGAAAAGGAACGGCAATCTCGGGATGTGGCAAAATGCAAATTTAATATTTGCCCTTTTCAAATCCTCTATGACACGGCGGGAAATGTTTCTGCATCCCATCCAGTCCAGCAGCAGTCGCACCTCTACTCCGCTCTGCGCTTTACTTTTCAGGATCGCAAAAAATTCTTTGCTGATTAAATCGACTTTTACGATATAAAAAAGAATATGTATATGATGATTCGCGTTTTTAAGCAGCGAAAAATAATCGGAAAATAATTCGGGTCCTGTTGTAAATATTTGCAGATTGCTTTCCCTGATTGGATAATTTATTCTCGTTATTCTCGCAAGCTGCGCCTTGCGGCCAAACTGGAAATCAAGGGATATCCAAATTGCCAGCAATAAAAGAGCGCCCAGTATAATTAATAAAATTTTCAACGATATCCGCTCCCCCAGTCACTTTCTTTTATATTTTCCTAAAATAAAGCTTCTATGAATGTTTCCTTGAGTGACCCTGACGGGAAATGGGTCTTAAGCAATAAATAAAAATTATTGACTGAATGCTCATTCATTATATAATAGAACTAAAGATGAATTCAGAAAATTTGATTGTTTGAAAATTTTTATCAAATGGTGATTGGCACTTTGCTGATTCCCATCAATTTTCAGGGAAGGGAGCTTATCCGACAATGAATGGGTTACTGTGGATCAATTTGATTGCATTCTTGTTTGTAACCGCTTACGCTATCAGCTTGTTTGTATATGTGGTTAAAACCAGGATTGCTTTTATTAAACTGGGGAAAAAATCCGAATTTGACAGCCGGCTCAAGGATCGCCTTGAAAACATTTGGGTGAATGTGTTCGGCCAAAAGAAGCTCTTGAAGGATAAAAAGAGCGGTGCCATTCACGTCATGTTTTTTTATGGGTTTTTACTCGTCCAATTTGGTGCGATCGACTTCATTTGGAAAGGCCTTAAGCCAGGCTCGCACCTTCCGCTCGGCCCGCTTTATCCGGGATTTACTTTTTTTCAGGAGCTTGTAACGTTAATGGTGCTAATTGCGGTTGTTTGGGCCTTCTACCGCCGTTATGTTGAAAAGCTCGTCCGCCTGAAAAGAGGCTTTAAATCCGGGCTTGTACTCTTATTCATTGGCGGCCTTATGCTGTCAGTGCTGATTGGAAACGGGATGAGCATGATCTGGCACGGGCATGAAACTGCCTGGACTGAGCCAGTAGCTTCCGTAATTGCGTCGGGCTTCACCGCAATCGGTGAAACGGCTTCGATCGTTATTTTCTATATTGCATGGTGGATACATTTATTGTTCCTGCTTGCTTTTCTTGTCTATGTGCCCCAATCAAAGCATGCTCATTTAATTGCCGGGCCTGCCAATGTATACTTCGATCGCCTTGAAGACAAAGGAAAGCTTAAGAAAATTGATTTCGAAGATGAATCTCAGGAGTCATTTGGTGTTGGCAAAATCGAGGATTTCAACCAGCTGCAATTAATCGATTTGTACGCTTGTGTCGAGTGCGGCCGCTGTACAAATATGTGCCCGGCAACGGGGACAGGTAAAATGCTGTCGCCGATGGACTTGATTGTCAAGCTCCGTGACCATCTGACCTTCCAAGGTGCGGCGATTACATCCAAACAGCCATGGGTTCCGACCTTTGCTTTTTCGCATACAAAGGGAAACCAAATTGCGCTTGCTTCTGCTGGCCAGGGGGCAGAGGAATCGGCTGCCGGACTTGCTTATCATCCAAGCCTGATCGGCGAAGTGATAACCGAAGAAGAAATCTGGGCTTGTACGACGTGCCGGAACTGCGAAGACCAGTGCCCGGTTATGAATGAACATGTCGACAAAATTATCGATCTGCGCCGTTATCTAGTTTTGACCGAGGGGAAAATGGATGCCGATGCACAACGGGCAATGACGAATATTGAGCGCCAGGGGAATCCGTGGGGACTGAACCGCAAAGAGCGCGAAGAATGGCGTGAGGTCCGCGACGATGTCCACATTCCAACCGTTAAGGAAATGCAAAAAGCAAGCGAAGAATTTGAATATTTATTCTGGGTCGGCTCGATGGGGTCATACGATAACCGCAGCCAAAAAATTGCGCTTTCGTTTGCTCGGCTGTTAAATGAAGCAGGCGTCAAGTTTGCGATTTTAGGAAACAAAGAGAAGAATTCAGGTGATACGCCGCGCCGTCTTGGGAATGAGTTTTTGTTCCAGGAGTTGGCCGCGAAAAATATTGAAGAATTTGAAAAGAACGAAGTGAAAAAGATCGTCACGATCGATCCGCATGCTTATAACATTTTCAAAAATGAGTACCCTGATTTCGGATTAACTGCCGAGGTTTATCACCACACTGAAGTTTTGGCGAAGCTTGTGGCAGAAGGGAAGCTAATGCCGCGCTATGAGGTCAACGAAACGATCACCTTCCATGATTCCTGTTATTTAGGTCGTTACAATGATGTGTATGATCCGCCGCGTGAAATCCTCAGATCGATTCCGGGTGTCACGCTTGTCGAAATGGAACGCAATCGCGAAAACGGCATGTGCTGTGGGGCCGGGGGCGGATTAATGTGGATGGAAGAAGAAACGGGACACCGGATTAATGTTGCTCGTACTGAGCAGGCATTAGCAGTAAATCCATCCGTAATCAGTTCGGGTTGCCCATATTGTTTAACGATGATTTCAGATGGAACAAAAGCAAAAGAGGTTGAAGAGACAGTGCAGACGTATGATGTCGCGGAATTGCTTGAAAAAGCAGTGTGCGGCACCCAGCAAGCGCTTGTTTCTTAAATGGTTTGGGGTGGTGAGGCTTCGGCTGTCATCCCCTTCTTTTTCTGAATAAAAATTTCGCGTGCAGAGTTTTGTGAATTTTATATAAAGTATTTTAATTCTTAATATTATTAAAGTATTATATAATTATATATAAAAGCGCTTACATTTTTGAGTGAATAGTTTCAGGGAGACCTTTTTTCTTTGCGCAGTTCCTGAGCGAGCGTTCAGTCGTGTTGTGCCGGCATATTACGTTCTGAAATTAGTTTACTTTAAGTAACTGTGCGTTTTTCAAATCAAGAATTGCTTTATGAAATTCATTCAATCAACTATAAAGGAGAGGTTTTGGATGGGCAAAACCGTTATTTTAAGCGGAGTGAGAACACCGTTTGGTAAATTTGGCGGAGCGTTGAGCGGTTTCACTGCTTCCCAGCTTGGAGGGATTGCTGTCAAGGAAGCGCTTCGGCGTGCTGATGTAAAGCCTGAAGACGTAGAAGAAGTGATTTTAGGAACGGTCCTCCAAGGAGGCCAGGGCCAGCTTCCTTCGAGGCAGGCGGCACGGCATGCTGAACTTCCCTGGAACATAACGACTGAAACGATCAATAAAGTGTGTGCATCAGGAATGAGAAGTGTCACACTTGCCGACCAAATGATTCGCGCTGGCGATGAGGAGGTCATTGTTGCAGGTGGAATGGAGTCGATGAGCAACGCGCCATATATTTTGCCGAAAGCGCGCTGGGGACTCCGGATGGGCGATGCTTCGGTCAAGGATTTGATGGTTCATGACGGATTGAGCTGCAGCTTTACCGGAGTTCATATGGGTACGTACGGAAACAGCGCCGCCGAAGAGCTTGAAATAAGCCGTGAAAAGCAGGATGAGTGGGCCTATCGCAGCCACCAGCGCGCCATTGCAGCGATTGAATCAGGAAAACTTGCTGAGGAAATTGTTGCCGTTCTGGTACCGCAGCGTAAGGGTGATCCACTCGTCATCTCCAGTGATGAGGCCCCGCGCCAGGATACTTCACTTGAAAAACTGGCGAAACTATCCCCTGTCTTCGATTCTAAAGGCACGATTACAGCAGGTAATGCACCCGGAGTTAATGACGGTGCGGCCGCACTTGTTCTAATGAGTGAGAAGCGGGCAGAGCTGGAGGGCAGGAAAGCAGAGGCATACGTAATCGGCCATGCTGCGGTTGCTGTTGAAGCAAAGGATTTCCCGAAGACACCAGGCTTCGTCATTAACGAAATTTTACGGAAAACGGGCAAGTCTTTAGAAGAAATCGATTTGTTTGAAATCAATGAGGCCTTTGCAGCCGTTGCATTGGCCAGCAGTCAAATTGCTAACTTAGACACAGAAAGAGTGAATGTGAACGGCGGCGCTGTTGCGCTTGGCCACCCGATCGGCGCGAGCGGAGCGAGGATCATTATCACCTTAATGCATGAACTGAAACGGCGCGGCGGCGGTATCGGGATCGCGGCGATTTGCAGCGGTGGCGGACAGGGTGATGCAGTGATGATTGAAGTGCCAAAGCAATAATTTTTAAAATGATTCGGGGGGTGTAGCGTATGAATGTTCAAACAATCATGGTGATCGGTGCAGGACAAATGGGCTCAGGCATTGCCCAGGTTTGTGCCCAGGCAGGTTTTAACGTCATTTTGAACGATCTAAAGCGGGAATTTACAGACCGGGGCATGGGGATTATTTTAAAAAATCTTTCGCGGCAGGTTGAAAAAGGAAAATTAACCACTGAGCAAAAGGATGAGATCATTAGTAGGCTTACTTTATCCACGGATCTTCAAGATGCAAACAAGGCCGATCTCATTATTGAAGCAGCTGTGGAAAATCTCGACGTGAAAATGAAAATCTTTTCACAGCTTGACCAAATTGCTTCACCCGGGGCGATTTTGGCCAGCAATACGTCGTCTTTGCCGATCACCGAGATTGCTGCAGCTACGAGTCGGCCCGAAAAAGTCATTGGCATGCATTTTATGAATCCGGTGCCGGTGATGAAGCTCGTCGAGATTATTCGCGGCCTGGCAACGACAGATGAAGTCTATGAAACAATCGAAGCTGTTACGAAAAGGCTTGCCAAGGTTCCCGTTGAAGTGAACGACTTTCCGGGCTTTGTTTCAAACCGTGTGTTAATGCCGATGATTAACGAAGCGATCTTCACTTTGTATGAAGGGGTTGCCTCAAAGGAGGCGATCGATGAAGTGATGAAGCTTGGGATGAACCATCCGATGGGACCGCTCACCCTTGCTGACTTTATCGGTCTTGATACTTGCTTATACATTATGGAAACATTGCACGAAGGCTTTGGCGATGATAAATACCGCCCTTGTCCGCTCCTGCGCAAATATGTGAAAGCAGGCTGGCTTGGGCGTAAATCGGGCCGGGGCTTCTATGTGTATGAATAGAGGCAGGGCTGGAACAGCAACTTGACCCCGCAGGAGGAGATTAGCGTGAACCTGAGATTTACAGAAGAACAGGAAATGATCAGAAAAATGGTCCGCGATTTTGCCCGCAATGAAATCGCCCCATTTGTTGAAAAGATGGAACAAGGTGAATTCCCGCGCGCAGTCCTGACGAAAATGGGTGAGCTTGGCATAATGGGAATCCCAATCCCGGAGCAATATGGCGGTTCCGGTATGGATTTCACTTCCTATATTATCGCTATCCATGAAATTTCGAAAATAAGTGCAACGGTCGGAGTCATCCTCTCGGTCCACACCTCTCTTTGTACAAACCCGATTCTTTTCTTCGGGTCGGACGAACAAACGAAAAAATATGTGACGAAGCTTGCTTCAGGAGAGTATTTAGGCGCTTTTTGCCTGACTGAGCCAGGTTCGGGCTCGGATGCAAGGAGCTTAAAGTCAAAGGCTGTCAAGGATGGGGAAGATTATATTCTGAACGGCTCAAAGGTGTTTATCACAAACGGTGGCGAAGCAGACGTATATATTGTTTTTGCGAGAACGAGCGAGGAGGCGGGCAGCAAAGGGATTACCGCTTTCATCGTTGAAAAGGACACTCCTGGATTTATTGTCGGGAAAGATGAACAGAAAATGGGATTGCACGGATCCCGGACCGTCCAGCTTGTGTTTGAGGATATGCGCATTCCAGCGGCAAACGTCCTTGGCAAGCCAGGAGAAGGTTTTAAAATAGCGATGGCCAACCTGAATGCCGGGCGAATCGGGATCGCTGCACAGGCACTCGGCATTGCAGAGGCCGCTCTCGAAGCAGCCGTCTCCTATGCGCGGGAACGCCAGCAATTCGGCAAACCAATCGCCGCCCAACAGGGGGTTGCCTTTAAAATCGCCGATATGGCGACCAATATTGAAGCTGCCAAACTATTAATATACCGGGCGGCGGAAATGCGTTCAAAAGGTGTTAATTGTGGAAAAGAAGCCGCGATGGCGAAGTTGTTTGCTTCACAAACGGCAGTCGAAACGGCGATTGAAGCGGTGCAAATTTTTGGCGGTTACGGATATACAAAAGACTACCCAGTCGAACGATATTTTCGTGATGCAAAGGTTACCGAGATTTACGAGGGCACCAGCGAAATTCAGCGGCTTGTTATCAGCAAAAACGTATAATTGGAGGGTAAACGAATGAATTTTCAGCTCACTGAGGAACATGAAATGATTCGAAAAATGGTCCGGGATTTTGCCAGGAATGAAGTGGCGCCATCAGCGGCAGAACGGGATGAAGAAGAGCGTTTTGACCGCGATATATTCGATAAAATGGCCGAGCTCGGCTTAACAGGGATCCCGTGGCCGGAAGAATACGGCGGCATCGGCAGTGACTATCTCGCTTATTGTATCGCTATTGAAGAGCTGTCCCGTGTTTGTGCTTCGACGGGTGTAACGTTATCGGCTCATACGTCGCTTGCGGGCTGGCCTTTATATAAGTTTGGCAGTGAGCAGCAAAAGCAGACGTATTTGCGGCCAATGGCAGAGGGAAAGAAGATTGGTGGTTACGGACTGACAGAACCGGCCAGCGGTTCGGATGCCGGCGCCATGAAAACAACGGCCCGCCTTGACGGCGATCACTATGTTTTGAACGGATCGAAAATTTTTATAACCAATGGTGGAATTGCTGATATTTATGTCGTATTTGCGCTGACAGATCCGGGCAGTAAACATAAAGGGACAAGCGCATTTATCATTGAAAAAGATTTTCCCGGTTTTTCCGTCGGCAAAAAAGAAAAAAAACTAGGAATTCGTTCCTCGCCAACAACAGAAATCATTTTTGAAGATTGCCGGGTTCCAAAGGAAAACCTTTTAGGCAAGGAAGGTGACGGCTTCAAAATTGCGATGATGACTCTTGACGGCGGCCGCAACGGGATTGCAGCCCAGGCGGTCGGGATTGCCCAGGGTGCGCTGGATGCTGCGGTTGATTATGCAAAGGAGCGCGAACAATTTGGAAAGCCAATTGCTGCCCAGCAGGGAATCGCCTTTAAGCTGGCCGACATGGCGACAAGTGTGGAAGCAGCCAGGCTGTTAACCTATCAGGCAGCATGGCTTGAATCAGCAGGACTTCCTTACGGGAAAGAATCTGCGATGTCAAAGCTTTTTGCCGGGGATGCAGCGATGAAGGTTACAACAGAAGCGGTTCAAGTATTTGGTGGTTACGGCTATACGAAGGACTATCCGGTTGAAAGATATATGCGCGATGCGAAAATTACGCAAATTTATGAAGGAACGCAGGAAATCCAAAGGCTGGTGATCTCGCGCCTCTTGACGAAATAAACGATCAAACAGATTTTTGGCTGTTAAGTTTTGCTCTTATTAAAAGAATCTCCGGGAGTATGGTCTCCGCTGCTTTTATTATAAAGATAGGAGACAACAAAGGCGGTTGGAAAACGTGATTAATAAACGGGAAGTGCATGCTTCGGTAAAGGATGAACGCCTTGTGATCAAAAGGCGCAACCAAATGATTAAAGGGGCAGTCAGCCTTTTTAAAGAAAAAGGCTTTCATCGTACAACGACAAGGGAGATCGCTAAAGCATCCGGTTTCAGCATTGGAACCTTATATGAATACATCCGCACGAAGGAGGATGTTTTATACCTTGTCTGCGACAGTATTTATGACCAGGTGCGCGACCGGCTTCAAAAAGACCTTGATCAAACCGAGGGAACACTCGAGAGCTTGAAGCTTGGAATCGCCAACTATTTCAAGGTCATGGATGAAATGCAGGATGAAGTGCTCGTCATGTACCAGGAAGCAAAATCGCTGTCAAAGGATGCCCTTCCATATGTATTGAAGAAGGAATTCGAAATGGTTTCAATGTTTGAAGATGTCATCCGGCGGTGTGTCGAAAATGGCGAGCTTGCTTTAACGGATAAACAAGTTGAATTCATTGCCCATAGCATCGTCGTCCAAGGGCAAATGTGGGGGTTTCGCCGCTGGGCCCTGCAAAAGGTTTATTCCCTTGACGAATATATTGAACTGCAGACGGAGCTCTTGTTTAACGGAATACGAGGGGGATGAGGATGAAAACGATTGAAAAGTATAAGCCAAAGCACCATATTCGGTTCGTAACAGCGTCAAGCTTATTTGATGGTCATGATGCTTCAATCAATATCATGCGCCGGATTCTCCAGGCTGGCGGTGCGGAAGTGATTCACCTTGGACACAATCGTTCTGTCGAAGAGGTTGTCAATGCTGCCATCCAGGAGGACGTCCAGGGCATCGCCATTTCATCTTATCAGGGCGGCCATGTAGAATATTTTAAATATATGTACGATCTGTTAAAGGAAAAAGGCTCATCCCACATCCGCCTTTATGGCGGCGGTGGCGGGGTGATTATTCCCCGTGAAATAAACGAGCTGCACGACTACGGAATAGCAAGGATTTTTTCTCCCGAAGACGGGCGCCAGCTTGGATTGGAAGGAATGATTGATCTGATGCTGAAGGAATGCGATTTTCAAACGGCCCCTGCGGAAGCAGACGGTTTCACTGAAAAGATTCAGGCAGGTGAGACCGCTGCTGTTGCGAAAATGATTACTTTGGCGGAACAGCAAGTCGGCCTGAAGGATGAAGCAGCTGCCGCTGTTGAAACATTAATGGAAAAAGTGAAGAAAATCGCTAAGCCGGTGCCGGTCGTTGGGATTACCGGTACGGGCGGAGCGGGGAAAAGCTCGCTGACAGACGAACTGATCCGCCGCTTTATCAATGAAATTCCTGAAAAAAGAGTCGCCATCCTTTCTGTCGATCCGACTAAGCAAAAAACAGGCGGGGCCCTCCTCGGAGACAGGATACGCATGAACGCAATTTTTTCACCGCGCGTCTATATGAGAAGTTTGGCAACACGATCTTCGAAAAATGAGCTTTCCTTGGCGATTAAGGATGCAATCGCAGTTGTAAAAGCAGCCGGGTTTGACCTCGTGATTGTCGAGACGAGCGGCATCGGCCAGGGAGATGCAGAGATTGCGGAAATATGTGATTTATCGATGTATGTGATGACAAGCGAATTTGGGGCTCCGACCCAGCTTGAAAAAATCGATATGATCGATTATGCCGATCTGATTGTCATCAATAAATTTGAACGCAAAGGTTCAGAGGATGCGCGGCGCCAGGTTCAAAAGCAATACCAGCGCAGCCATAGGCTGTTTGATAAAGAGCTTGATGACATGCCTGTGTACGGCACGATTGCGAGCCAGTTTAACGACCCGGGCACAAACGCTCTATTTGCTGCCTTAATCGACAAGATAAACGAAAAGGCCGGTACAGGATGGTCAACATCTTTTCAAAAAACCGCTCTTGTAGAAAAACAGAATGTGATCATCCCGAATGACCGCCGCTACTATTTGCGGGAAATTTCCGACAAGGTTCGGACTTATCATAAGAAAGCGCAGGAACAAGCCGAACTTGCCCGCCGGCTGTTTCAGCTTAACGGAGCGATTGCCGCTGTAAAAGAACAACAGCACAACGAAGAAGTTGTCGCTTCCCTCGAAGCTTTAAGGGCCGATGTAAAAAGGAAGCTGACAGCTGAATCAACAAAAATTCTCGATGGCTGGGAGCAGTTAAAGCAAAAGTACGCGGCTGACCAGTTCATAACGAAAATCCGCGACAAGGAAATTGTCACTGAATTAAAGACAACGAGCCTGTCCGGACTGGCGATTCCAAAAGTGTCGCTTCCGAAATACAAGGACTATGGTGAGATTTTAAGCTGGGTTTACAGAGAAAATGTTCCGGGATTCTTTCCGTATACAGCAGGTGTGTTTCCTTTTAAGCGGCAGGGTGAGGACCCGAAACGGCAATTTGCCGGCGAAGGAACACCGGAACGAACAAACCGGCGTTTTCATTATCTTTCAAAGGATGATCCTGCGAAACGATTAAGCACCGCCTTTGATTCCGTAACTCTCTATGGAGAAGATCCGGACTACCGTCCCGATATTTACGGAAAAGTCGGCGAGAGCGGCGTCAGCATTTGTACCCTTGATGATATGAAAAAACTCTATGCGGGCTTTGACCTGTGCGATCCGTCAACCTCCGTGTCGATGACGATTAACGGTCCGGCCCCGATCATTTTGGCGATGTTCATGAATACAGCGATCGATCAACAGGTCCGGATGCGCGAGGAAAAGCTCGGGCGCAGCTTGAACGAGGAAGAATATCAGCAAGTAAAGGAATTTACCTTGCAAACAGTCCGGGGAACGGTTCAGGCTGATATTTTAAAAGAAGACCAGGGCCAGAATACGTGCATCTTCTCAACTGAATTTGCCCTCAGGATGATGGGAGACATCCAGCAATATTTTATTGACAATAAAGTCCGCAACTACTATTCCGTGTCGATTTCCGGCTATCATATTGCTGAAGCAGGCGCCAACCCGATCTCGCAGCTGGCATTTACGCTTGCCAACGGATTTACCTATGTTGAGTACTATTTAAGCCGCGGTATGAATATTGATGACTTTGCAGCGAATTTGTCCTTTTTCTTCTCGAACGGCCTCGATCCGGAATATACGGTTATTGGCCGTGTAGCCCGCCGCATTTGGGCAACCGTTATGCGCGATAAGTATGGGGCAAATGAAAGAAGCCAGAAGCTAAAGTACCATATTCAAACCTCAGGCAGGTCTCTCCATGCACAGGAGATCGATTTCAATGACATCCGTACGACTTTACAGGCATTAATGGCCCTTCATGATAATTGTAATTCGCTCCATACAAACGCGTATGATGAAGCGATTACGACTCCAACCGAAGAATCTGTACGCCGGGCGATGGCGATCCAAATGATTATTACGAAAGAGCATGGCTTAACGAAAAATGAAAATCCGCTCCAGGGTTCGTTTATCATTGAAGAGCTGACAGATCTTGTTGAGGAAGCCGTGCTGCAGGAATTTGAGCGGATCGACGACCGCGGCGGCGTGCTCGGTGCGATGGAGACCCAGTATCAACGCGGAAAGATTCAGGAAGAGTCGATGTATTATGAAATGAAAAAACATTCAGGAGAGCTGCCGATTATCGGGGTCAACACTTATTTAAATCCGAATCCTCCTACTGAAGATGAGGTAAACAGCATGCAGCTTGCCCGGGCAACAAAGGAAGAGAAAGAGTTGCAAATCAATAATTTGCGAAAGTTCCAGGAACGAAACAGTGTTCATGGTGACGAAGCCCTTGTTAGGCTGAAAAAGGCCGCTGTCACCGGTGGTAATGTGTTTGCTGAATTAATGGAAACGGTAAAATCAGCGAGTCTCGGCCAAATTAGCCACGCTTTATACGAGGTAGGGGGCCAATATCGCCGCAATATGTAACAATCTGTTAAAATGGCTTATAGCCAAGCGCTATAAGCCATTTTTGTCTGGACGATGCGGAGCTTATATTATGCAAATACTTTTGCTAACAAAATTTGGCTCGAAAAATGCTTCTATTTATGCTATTCTTTCCGTACATATCAAAAAAGAAATGTCATCCCGTACAACGGAGCTTCGAAAATATAAATGATTGTACAATCCTTTATAATCCATATTGGATGAAATCCGTGAGCCTTCAAAGATGAGATGCAGGATGTGAAAGATTTTGAGACAGTTTTTTTTAATTGCTTCATTTGTTGGTGCACTTGCCGCGCTGTATTACCTATATCAACGGCAGCTCGGGGCAATTTCTTTTTTCCTTTTATCCATCTTTTTCTTCAGTCTTGCTGTAAATCAGCTTTCAAGGCAGCCGGATCAAAAACAGGGTAACCGGGAAAGAAGCGAATCGGACAGTGAAAAAAAGTGATGGAAACCGCAGATAGAAGTAGCATAAACGCTAAGAATTTGTTTATAATGAAGAATATGTATTTTGGGAGATTCCATTTCCAATTGCCGTTATCGCTCATATAAGAGCGCGAAATAGAGAAAGGAAGTGTGCCGAAGTTGAGCTTAAAACAATACACAAAAGAACAATTAAAAGAAATTTCATTAATCGAAGCCGCTTACGAGTGGCTGCATGATCAAAAACAAGCGGTTCCTTTTCACGAAATGATGAAAGCATTAACGTCCCGTCTGGAGCTTAGCGAAGCTGAAGTAAAGACAACGATTGCACAGTTTTATACAGACTTAAATATAGATGGACGTTTTTTATGTCTGGGTGACAACCGTTGGGGCCTGCGTGTTTGGTATCCTATCGACCAAAGTGAAGAAGATACAGTCACACCAGTTAAACCAAAAAAGAAAAAGGCTAAAAAGGTTGTCGATGAAGATGAGCTCGACGTCGTTGAATTTGATGATGCTGAGGAAGAAGAGATTGAGTACGATGAGCTCGACACCTTTGATGATAATGACGATGATGATGAGGACGATGACTTGCTCGGGGATGACGATCTCATTGAAGAAGACGACTTGGATGAAGACTTTGATGATGAAGATGAGGAAATTCTCGAAACCGAAGATGAATATGACCTTGATGAAGAGGCAGAAGACGAGGAAGACGAAGTCGTTGACGAAGACGCGGACAAATAGATAATCAATCATCTTGACTTTTTGAAAAAGGGCTTGTACAATTCTTTTTGGGCTCCTTAAAAAGGAACGTTAAAATTTAGCCGATCAAACGCTCCCCTACTGATTTTGTGGGTGGGGCGTTTTTTATTTTTTTATCCGGGAATTTTTCCATGCACGGTATAAAAAGCTGAGCAAAATTTTTCGCTGATACAACCTTTAAATAAAGGTTAATATGCACAAACTGATCTCTAGAGGGGGCAAACACAGATGACAAAGTATATTTTTGTAACAGGCGGGGTCGTTTCGTCGCTTGGAAAAGGAATCACCGCAGCTTCACTGGGCCGGTTATTAAAAAATCGCGGACTCAATGTCACGATCCAAAAATTTGATCCTTATATTAACGTGGATCCGGGAACGATGAGTCCCTACCAGCATGGTGAAGTATTCGTCACCGATGACGGCGCCGAGACAGATCTTGACTTAGGTCATTATGAACGTTTTATCGACATTAATCTCAACAAATTCAGCAATGTGACAACAGGAAAAATTTACTCAACTGTTCTGAAAAAAGAACGGCGTGGTGATTACCTGGGTGGAACGGTTCAAGTAATTCCGCATATTACGAATGAAATTAAAGAACGGGTTTTCCGGGCAGGCAGTGAAACAAACGCAGATGTCGTGATTACTGAAATTGGCGGAACGGTTGGCGATATTGAATCGCTGCCATTTTTAGAAGCAATCCGCCAAATTAAGAGTGACATCGGCCGTGATAACGTCATGTATATCCACTGTACGCTCGTTCCTTATATTAAAGCGGCAGGTGAAATGAAAACAAAGCCGACGCAGCATAGTGTGAAAGAACTTCGCAGCCTTGGAATTCAGCCAAATGTGATTGTTGTTCGTACAGAAATGCCTATATCGGATGATATGAAAGATAAAATCGCTTTGTTCTGTGATATCGCACCAAAAGCTGTTATTGAGTGCCGGGATGCAGAAACCCTTTATTCTGTACCTTTAGCACTTCAGGACCAGAATCTTGATAAGATCGTTTGTGAGCATCTAAAGCTCCAATGTGCTGAAGCAGATATGACAGAATGGCAGGAGCTTGTTGACCGGGTTGTCAATCTTTCGCAAAAAACAACGATTGCGCTTGTCGGCAAGTATGTCGAACTTCAGGATGCTTATATTTCCATTGTAGAAGCACTTAAACATGCCGGCTATGCCTTTGACGCCGACGTGCAAATTAAATGGATCAATTCAGAAGAAGTAACGTCCGAAAATGTCACTGAACTTCTGCAGGGTGTAGATGGAATTCTCGTTCCTGGTGGTTTTGGTGATCGCGGAATTGACGGGAAATTACTTGCAATCCAATATGCCCGTGAACAAAAAACACCTTTCCTCGGCATCTGCCTTGGAATGCAATTGGCTTCCGTAGAGTTTGCCCGTAATGTTCTCGGCCTGGAAGATGCGCACTCTGCTGAAATCAATCCAAATACAAAACATCCTGTTATTGACCTATTGCCGGAACAAAAAGACATTGAAGACCTCGGCGGAACATTGCGCCTTGGTTTATATCCTTGTAAACTGACGGAAGGCTCAAAAGCCAATATCGCCTACGACGATGAAGTCGTTTATGAGCGCCACCGTCATCGTTACGAGTTTAATAATCAGTACCGCCAGGCGATGGAGCAAGCAGGATTTATGTTCTCCGGGACAAGCCCTGACGGCCGCCTTGTTGAAATTATTGAAATCGAGGATCACCCATGGTTTGTGGCATCCCAATTCCATCCGGAATTTACGTCAAGACCAACGCGACCACAGCCTTTATTCCGTGACTTTATTAAAGCTTCATTAAAGTTACATCAAAATTAAACGAAAACCCTTGAACAGAACGAGTTGTTCAAGGGTTTTTTGTATTGATTGCTAATAAAACATGTACAAGTTTACATAACGTAAAAAAGCTGGGAATGTGCGGTGTCGCGCGTTTCGCTTAATTAATGCCCGTGAACGTTAATTATTGTATTTTTCGCTTAAATCAGATGGGTTTTCGCTTAATTCCGATCATTTTCCGCTTAATTAATTGGGGCAGAGACATGAGCTGCCCCATTTGCTAGTGTAATTGTAGCGATTATGTAAACTAAAGACTCACAGATGATCATCAAAGAACGATTCTGTTTGAGTATAATCAAAAGAAAGCGCAATCCCGTAAAATTCAACCGAAATCATGATAAAATCACTGAACCAGAACCCACCTTGGGCAAGTCGTTACTTAAACAATCTGCTAAAGCTCATATTCAGTAAGAATCTCTTCATAAATAAACTTCAACCCATAGTAGGCAAACAGGGCGGCCATCGCTGACGGGTATCCGAAACGGTTGCCTTCCTCATCAGGGAGGAGCGGCTTGACCAGTTTTAAATTGATATGTATATCTGCCAGTGCCGTTAAATCATCGGTTGCCCCAGCGACAGCAGTCGAAACGGCAACAAAAGGAACTCTTCGGTCCGCAAGCATCTTCGCACATCGTACTGAATCTTCATCAGTTGATAAGCGGGAGAAAACAAGTACCCGGTCCATGTCTTTAATAGAGTCTATCTCTGCTGCGCCCTTCCATTTCTTCGCTTTTTTAAATGGCTCAGCGCCCTCAATCGCCTCAGACAGAACAGCTCTCATTTCACTGTTGCCGTAAATATAAACGAAACCATCCCCAGCAGCCGCCTGTGCCAGCAGCCGCGCTCCTTCTTCTATTGACAGCTCCTGGTCCTGTATCCTTTTAAAAAGCCCGGCTAATTGGGTTGAAAACATTTTTAACATCCAAAAACCTCCCTGTGTTGATAGGACAAATCAATGAAATGACAAGAACTGCTTGAAAATCCTTCATCCATTATAAGTTTTTTTAAGAAGCGCGTAAAATAAACCGGAAATTAGAACTTGTAACAGGAAAAGACAGGCAGGAATAATCAACTTCAAAATCGAAATATACGATGGGGAGAAATTTTATTTAATATTATTTTTGTAAACATACAAAAAATATCTGAAGGGAAGGTGGATTTATGAAAGGGAAAATATTAATTGTCGATGATCAGTTTGGGATACGCATCCTTTTAAATGAGGTTTTGCAAAAAGAAGGTTATGATACGTACCAGGCCGCCAACGGAGTCCAGGCTCTTGACATCGTGTCGAAGCATGCTCCTGATCTCGTCTTGCTTGACATGAAAATTCCGGGAATGGACGGGATCGAAATTTTAAAACGAATGAAGGTACTTGACGAAGGGATAAGAGTCATCATTATGACCGCTTATGGGGAACTTGATATGATTCAGGAAGCAAAGGACCTGGGGGCGCTCACTCATTTTGCAAAACCGTTTGACATTGATGACATCCGGGCCGCCGTTAAGAAGTATTTGCCAATTACCTCAAGCTAAAAATTCAGGAATTAAAAATCAGAGTTATTTTAATCATTGATAACGCTTGCAATGTCTCAAATTTATGACAGTTATTAAAATGACAGTGGATTAATAGCAATTCTTTTTCCGATTTGGTATTATACAAGGGGAATTCCAATGGATCGGGCCTCATGAACGCAGAAAGTTCCATGGTACATATTTAATGATATTAGGGGAAAACCTTAAACGGGATGCTCTGTGAAAATGAAGCCGATCACCAATAAGGAGGAAGACAAATGCCTTTAGTTTCAATGACCAATATGCTAAACAAAGGGAAAGCAGAAGGCTATGCAGTTGGACAATTTAATTTAAATAACCTTGAGTTTACTCAAGCGATTTTGCAAGCGGCTGAAGAAGAAAAGTCACCGGTTATTTTAGGTGTTTCAGAAGGTGCAGCCCGCTACATGGGTGGGTTTAAGACTGTCGTCAAAATGGTAGAAGGACTGATGGAAGACTATAAGATTACAGTTCCGGTTGCCATCCATTTAGATCATGGTTCCAGCTTCGACAAGTGTAAAGAAGCGATTGACGCAGGTTTCACTTCTGTTATGATTGATGCTTCCCACCATCCGTTTGAAGAAAATGTCGAAATAACTTCTAAAGTAGTCGAATATGCCCATTCAAAAGGAGTTTCTGTTGAAGCAGAGCTTGGAACTGTTGGCGGTCAGGAAGATGATGTTGTTGCCGATGGTGTTATTTATGCAGATGCTAAAGAATGTGAAGAGCTTGTGAAGCGGACGGGCATTGATTTTCTTGCTCCTGCTTTAGGTTCAGTACACGGTCCTTACAAAGGGGAACCAAATTTAGGATTTAAAGAAATGGAAGAGATCGGGAGCCTTACCGGGGTACCTTTAGTCCTTCATGGCGGCACAGGCATTCCAACAAAGGATATTCAAAGATCAATTTCGCTTGGAACAGCAAAAATCAACGTTAATACCGAAAACCAAATCGCGTCTGCCAAAGCAGTTCGTGAAGTGTTGGCTGCAAATCCGGATGTATACGATCCACGCAAATATTTGGGACCAGCACGTGAGTCGATTAAACAAACGGTTATCGGCAAAATGCGTGAGTTTGGTTCTTCAAACAAAGCGTAATTAGTGTCGATTATAATATAATTAATGTAAAATGAAACCGCCCTGTTAAAGGCGGTTTCAATTCATTTAAATTTGTTTAAAAATTTCGTCGAATGGAGAGGTTTACATATGAAATTTTTTATCGATACGGCTAATATCAACGAAATTCGTGAGGCTCATTCCCTGGGTATTTTAGCAGGAGTGACTACAAACCCGACTTTAGTAGCAAAAGAGCAAAACGTTTCCTTTCATGATCGGCTTCGGGAAATTACCGAGCTTGTTAAAGGCTCTGTCAGTGCTGAAGTAATCGCTCTTGATGCAGAAGGAATGATCAAGGAAGGCAGGGAGCTGGCAGCGATTGCTCCGAATATTACCGTAAAAGTACCGATGACTCCGGATGGGCTTAAAGCAGTCCATGCTTTGACAGAGGACGGAATTAAAACGAATGTTACGTTAATATTCAGTGCTAACCAGGCGCTTCTTGCGGCAAGAGCGGGGGCAACCTATGTATCTCCATTTCTTGGCCGCCTTGATGATATCGGTCATAATGGCCTTGAGCTTGTTTCGACGATCGCTGAAATTTTTGCGGTTCATGGCCTGGAAACAGAAATCATTGCCGCGTCGATTCGCCACCCGCAGCATGTGACGGAAGCAGCATTACGAGGGGCGCATATTGCGACGATTCCTTTGAATGTGATTCTGCAGCTGTGCAAGCATCCGTTAACCGATAAAGGAATTGATGCGTTCCTGGCAGACTGGAATTCCCGCGCCTGATCGGTTTCGCTTAACTTTTAAAACTGCAGGCTTGATTATTGAGCAGGCATAGTGTAAGTTGGAAAAGGAAAAGGTAATTTTTTCAAATCAGTCTTTTCATACATGAAAAAGAAGATTTCGTGTAAACTAAATATTAAGACAAACTGTCGGAATATGCCTTTCTTTGTTGGAAAATTATAGTAATTAACGTTTTCTTTGTAGATTTGCCAAACGGGCGCAACTCCCCGCATCTTTTGTAAGACTTATAAGCTCCCGTTATTCGCGAAGGAAATTCTGACATGTCACAATGAAAAGCCTTTATGGCCGGCCTTTTTAATAAGGTCGATCCATGCGGTTTACGGCTTAGAAGGGAGTCAAACATGGAAAAGCTTAAAATTGCAGGCGGTTATCCGCTAAAAGGGACAGTTCGAATCAGTGGAGCGAAAAACAGCGCTGTCGCTTTGATTCCTGCAGCCATTTTGGCCGATTCACCTGTCTCGATTGAGGGTTTACCAGATATTTCGGACGTACAGATTTTAAAAGGGCTTCTTGAAGAGATTGGCGGTACGGTCGAATTTTCCAACCATGAAATGACGGTTGATCCTTCTTCGATGATCTCGATGCCACTGCCAAACGGAAAAGTAAAAAAACTTAGAGCTTCGTATTATTTAATGGGAGCCATGCTGGGCCGCTTTAAAAAGGCTGTTATTGGACTTCCGGGAGGATGCCATCTCGGCCCGCGCCCGATTGATCAGCACATAAAAGGCTTTGAAGCACTCGGTGCCAGTGTTACCAATGAACAGGGCGCTATTTATTTGCGGGCTGATGAATTGCGCGGGGCGCGCATTTACTTGGACGTAGTCAGTGTTGGTGCGACGATCAACATTATGCTGGCTGCCGTTCGCGCTAAAGGCCGGACGATTATTGAGAATGCAGCGAAGGAACCGGAAATTATCGATGTCGCTACATTGCTCACCAATATGGGAGCAAATATAAAGGGAGCCGGGACGGACGTGATCAGGATTGAAGGTGTTGACGAGCTTCACGGCTGCCGTCATACGATCATTCCCGACCGCATCGAAGCGGGAACCTACTTAATTCTTGGTGCAGCGGTTGGAGAAGGAATCCTGATTGATAATGTGATTCCGCAGCATCTCGAGTCACTCATCGCAAAGCTTCGCGAAATGGGCGTGCCGATTGAAGCTGGAGATGACCAAGTGTTTGTCGGGCCTGCTGGAAAATTCAAGCCAGTCGACGTTAAAACACTTGTCTACCCTGGTTTCCCGACAGATCTACAACAGCCGTTTACTTCTTTGCTGACAAGGGCGGAGGGTTCAAGTGTTGTGACGGATACAATCTACGGAGCCCGGTTCAAGCATATTGACGAATTAAGAAGGATGAACGCGAATATTAAAGTTGAAGGCCGGTCTGCAATTATCAATGGTTCTGTGCAGCTCCAAGGCGCCAAGGTGAAGGCAAGTGACCTGCGAGCCGGTGCAGCGCTTATCATTGCCGGTTTGATCGCAGAAGGAATTACCGAAGTTACCGGGCTTGAACACATCGACAGAGGCTACAGCCATCTGGTTGAAAAGCTGAACGGCCTCGGAGCCACTGTCTGGCGGGAAGAATTAACGGGGGAAGAACTCGAACAATTGAAAAATGCCTAATAAGAAGCCTTTCTAGAGAAATAAATGGAACGAGCGGGAGGAAGAAAACAGATGGAGAGAAGCTTATCAATGGAGCTTATCCGTGTGACCGAAGCTGCTGCACTTGCTTCTGCACGATGGATGGGCCGCGGGAAAAAAGATGAAGCTGATGATGCGGCAACATCTGCGATGCGGGACGTATTCGATACGGTTCCGATGAAAGGAACCGTCGTAATTGGAGAAGGAGAAATGGATGAAGCTCCGATGCTCTATATCGGTGAAAAGCTCGGAACCGGCTATGGCCCACGTGTTGATGTTGCAGTGGACCCGCTTGAAGGAACCAACATTGTTGCTTCCGGGGGCTGGAACGCCCTTGCCGTTTTAGCGGTGGCCGACCATGGCAATCTTCTTCATGCGCCGGATATGTATATGGATAAAATCGCCGTCGGTCCTGAAGCGGTTGGTCAAATAGATATAAATGCTTCGGTCATTGATAATTTAAAAGCTGTTGCGAAAGCAAAAAATAAAGATGTTGAAGATGTGGTGGCGACCGTTTTAAATCGCCCTCGCCACGAGCACATTATTACCCAGCTTCGCGAAGCGGGGGCCAGAATTAAACTCATTAATGATGGGGATGTAGCGGGAGCAATTAACACCGCTTTCGAATCAACCGGTGTCGATATTTTATTCGGATCCGGCGGAGCTCCGGAGGGAGTGTTGGCAGCCGTTGCCTTAAAGTCGCTTGGTGGAGAAATACAGGGTAAGCTCTTACCGCAAAACGACGCGGAGCTTGAAAGGTGTCTCTCGATGGGGCTTGAAGTAAACAAAATTCTTCGCATGGAAGACCTTGTCAGGGGCGATGATGCGATCTTTGCTGCAACAGGGGTTACCGATGGTGAGCTATTGCGCGGTGTCCAATTTAAAGGTTCCTACGGTTCTACCCATTCTGTTGTAATGAGAGCAAAATCGGGTACTGTCCGTTTTATCGAAGGTCGTCACAGCTTAAAAAAGAAACCTCATCTAGTGATAAAAGGGTAAGTTCTCAGCTTTTCTGCAAACCCTTTCAACCGCTCCCTGGTTCTCACGGGAACAGGGAGCATCTTTTCATTTAGGTTGAAAATCTTATTGTGGCAATACTTCGAAAGAACACATCTTTGCTCCCTTCCTCAAAACTTTTATTCACAAACAAAAAAATTAGTTGATTAATTTTCAATAAACAGGGTAAAATAAAGATTGTTTTGGCGAACTCATAAATTTTTATAGTATAAAAGTTTTTGCTAGGTCTACGATGTGCCCGCGCCCAAAGAAAGTCATGCTTCCTAGTTGAATTCACTTCTATAATGCTTCAAGAAACCCTTCAGTAGTCCATCCTTCCGTCCATATCGAAAACCTGTTCACAATTATATGGGGGAAACAATCGAAAAATTAAAAAGTGTGGTGTATATATGGAATTAACTATTACAAGTTTAGAAAATATGAAATTAAAAGAACTATACGAGCTTGCCCGTGAATTTAAAGTATCCTATTACAGCAAATTAACGAAAAAAGAGCTCATCTTTGCTATTCTTAAAGTCAGGGCCGAACAACAGGGCTATTTCTTTATGGAAGGTGTCCTTGAAATTATTCAGTCGGAAGGCTTTGGTTTTCTCCGCCCGATCAACTATTCGCCAAGCTCCGAGGATATATATATATCGGCATCGCAAATTCGCCGCTTTGATCTCCGAAATGGGGACAAGGTATCCGGAAAAGTCCGTCCTCCAAAGGAGAATGAAAGGTATTTTGGGCTACTTCATGTAGAGGCTGTAAATGGCGATGATCCTGAGACAGCAAAAGAGCGAGTCCATTTCCCGGCGTTAACGCCGCTTTATCCGGACAGGCAAATGAAGGTGGAAACGACGCAAAGAGGGCTGTCAACAAGAATTATGGACGTCATTGCGCCGGTCGGTTTTGGGCAGCGCGGTTTGATTGTGGCTCCGCCAAAAGCTGGTAAAACAATGCTTTTAAAAGAAATCGCCAACAGCATTACCACCAATCATCCGGAAGCGGAACTAATCGTCTTGTTAATTGACGAGCGTCCGGAGGAAGTAACCGACATCGAGCGTTCTGTTGCCGGTGATGTCGTAAGCTCGACTTTTGATGAAGTTCCGGAAAACCACATAAAGGTGGCGGAGCTTGTTCTCGAGCGCGCGATGCGGCTTGTCGAGCATAAACGCGATGTTGTTATTTTAATGGATAGCATCACTCGCTTGGCCCGTGCCTATAACCTCGTGATTCCTCCAAGCGGCCGGACATTGTCTGGTGGTATCGACCCTGCTGCTTTCCATCGTCCAAAGCGATTCTTTGGTGCAGCGCGTAACATCGAGGAAGGTGGAAGCTTGACAATCCTTGCAACGGCTCTTGTAGATACGGGGTCACGAATGGATGATGTTATTTATGAGGAATTTAAAGGAACAGGAAATATGGAACTCCATCTTGACCGTGCTCTTGCCGAAAGACGGATCTTCCCTGCGATCGATATCCGCCGGTCGGGCACGCGGAAAGAGGAATTGCTGATCCCGAAAGAACACCTTGATAAATTATGGGCGATCCGCAAATCTATGTCGGATTCACCTGAATTTGCAGAGAAATTTTTGCGCAAGCTAAAACAAACAAAATCAAATGAAGAATTTTTTGCACAGCTTTCTGAAGAAATGAAAGCAAAGCGTTCTTAATAAGAAAAAGGACGGATGACAGACTTTTTGCTTAAAAGTATGAGTAAAATGTTTGTAGGAGAATTATTTCCCTTCTCATCCAGATAATGGCGTAGCCG
>NZ_PGVA01000073.1 GCF_002860125.1 Bacillus canaveralius | reverse complement strand
TTACTTGTCTTCTATACTTCGGTGCAAATACGATGTGATACTTACAATTCCAAGTTGTGTGTGCTAAACTATTAGTATCTTTTGACATAAAAACTCCTCCGTATGCTGTTATTTTGGTTGGCGAACCAAAAATATTTTAGCACCTCGGGAGAGTTTTTTTAATACAACGCTGAAAGCTTTTTGGAACCCTAGGCCTAGCCTAGGATTTCTTTTCTATAAAAAACCTAGCGACCCTAATATGGTCAGCTGGTATTCTAATTACCGTATGTTTTGATGTAGATACTCTAACAAAAGCATATTCACTTCAACTCCTTCAATATATATAACCCTAAGACCATTACAATGGTTGAGAGTAATAGATTTATCATTTTTTTCATATAAGTTTCCCCGCAATTTTTGAAAGACCTTTTAATAAATTCAAACTGGAATATGATGCTTTTTTCTATCAAAAATCGATATACTGCGTGAGCGAAAATAAAATGGGCGGAACAATAAAATAATACCGGATACGACAAAAAACATGAGCTTCTGATAAACAACGGTTGTATTTCCAGTTCGGCCAATTTTAGTTGCAATTGCCCGTTTTCTTTGCCTTTGGAACTGTTCTAACCGATCTCCCATGTTGTGGAAGCTTAAGAAGTTGGTATTCTTTTGCCGGCAATATTTGGTGCAAGGCGTTTTCTTACAAAGGAATATACGCCCAATAATTAAAGAGGGCCCTGTCCCCCAGTACGTTAACACACCGGGGACAGGCACCCACATCAACTGTATCTTTTTACTTGTTGTGATCCGTCGAACCAGTCGAACGGTTCTGTACTGATGTTCACAATGACATTTCGCAGTTTCGTATAATCGTTGAAACATTGAATGCTGTTTTCCAAGCCGATTCCGCTGCTTTTAAATCCGCCCCACGGCGAGGAAGGATCAATTCGGTGGTGGTCGTTAATCCATACGATTCCTGCTTCCAATTGATTGACCACCTGATGGGCCAACCGAATATTATTGCTCCATACCGACATCGCCAAGCCCATATCGGTTCCGTTTGCCTGTTTGACGAGCTCTTCGATAGAAGTGTACTTAATAATGCAGGTGACCGGCCCGAAAATTTCTTCCTGGGCAACACGCATATCATTCCTTACATTTGTAAAAATTGTAGGCTGAATGAAGAAACCATTTCCTTCAAATGGTTCGCCCCCGCATGCGACTGTGGCCCCTTCCTCAATGCCAATTTGAATATAATCCAAGATACGTCGATATTGTCTCTCGGAAATAACCGGCCCAATATCTGTTTCCAGGCTCGATGGATCCCCTATTGTGAGAGATTTCGTTTTTTCGACCAATTTTTCCACAAATACTTCATATTGTGATTCATGTACAAAGATACGGGAACCCTGAACACATGTTTGACCGGTAGCGATAAAGGCAGCAAAAGCCGAACCATTGACTGCTTCCTCCATATTCGCATCCGGCAGGATTAAGACGGAAGCTTTTCCTCCGAGCTCTGCAGCGACCTTTGCAAGGTTAAAGCCAGCAGCCGATGCTATGTGGCGTCCTGTTTCGGTCCCTCCGGTTACATCAATTTTCTCCAATGCAGGATGCGTACTGAGCGCTTTCCCCGCGACCGTTCCAAACCCCTGCACAATATTTAAAATTCCGTTCGGCACCCCGGCTTGTTTGGCGAGGTCCCCCAATATCGAAGGAGTGACCGGCGCGTTTTCGGATGGTTTTATCACAACGGCATTGCCACCTGCGAGGGCGGGTGCCAGCTTTTTCGTCAAGATAAGCAAAGGGTGGTTCCATGGAGTAATGAGTCCGACGACACCAAGAGGAAGCCTTTGGGTGTAGTTGACATAGGAACCGCTGAAAGGAGGCGATGAATTCTCCATGGTTTTCAATACACTAGCAAAATATTCATACCACTCTGGCAATCTTAACAGCTGCGCTTTCATTTCACGAATAGGCCTGCCCGTGATCACGCTTTCCAATTCGGTCAATTCATCAAGATTTGCTCGTAATAAAGAGGACAGCCGGTTGAGGACATCAAAACGCAACTGCCGATCATGAGCCCATTCTGTATTTGTAAACGCATGCAGGGCATTCTGGACGGCAAGCTCCACATCCTGCTCATTTGCTTCCGCTACTTCGGCAACAATATCCTTTGTCGCAGGATTAATAACCTGGAAGTATCTCTCTGTAGAAGGAGATCGATACTCCCCTCCAATAAATAAATTGATCTTTCTCATTTTGTTAACCTCCCATAGAATTGTGGGTGGCGATTCGTCACAACATTGGTTCCGGGAACAACATTTTTGAATCGGCTAAGCACAAACGGAACAAATGAACCGCAGGCATGCTTTTCCTTGCCAATGAGCGTTGATGCCAAAATGGACCCGTTTGGATCGATAAGCTGGCTGATCGCATTGTGTCCATCCGAAGATTGAGCCGAAATCACACAGATTCGGTTCTCTGCCGCTCTTGTTCTTGCCACTTTTCCGGCAGTTCCTGCAGGCAGCTGATTGGGCCAGATGATACAATCAGCCCCCTGTAGCGTAAGCGTCCTTGGCCATTCAGGCAGCAACGCTTCTGTGTCATGCATTATCGCGATTCTTCCCCATTCCGTTCCATAAATCAACGATGAGGGTTCAACTGGGTCCATCTTTCCTTCTGTATGTACCGTTTCATAGACATGCTGGATTCCAGCCTTTGTCACGATATAGCTCACCATCCGTCCTCCATTATCAATAGTTGTGGCAACCAAATAAGTGGAAGAAGGAAGCAGTTGTTGAATCTCGTCAACATAATCCTCAAAAGAAATCTGGTTCGGCGCCAGAACAATCAAGTTGGCACCATGCGCGATCATCCGTCTGATCATTTGTACATAATCCCTTTCAAAATGACCGGACGAAACCATTGTATAAGGTGTTAGCCGATAAGATTCAACCGGCTCATTTGCCAACTGCGCGGTAGGCAGAGAATCCAAAGGCGCCGTTAGTGTTTTATAGCATTCGGGTCTCCTATCTGTCCTGTATGGCGCCGGAACCTTCTTGATTCTACCGTTCTCATCGGTCGGAACTTCAACAGAAACGATTTCATCCTTATTCGATCCGGCTTGATACAAACATTCACCATCAGGCGCATACACACTTGAACGTCCAGCATATGTAATCGTATCTGCTTCAACTCCCCATTTATCTGAAACAGCGAGCCATACATTGTTTTCAAGCGCTCTCACAGAAAGCATATACGCACTTTGAGCGTTGTGAAGCAAGGATATATCTGGCCCGGACGCCGTCAAATTGGCCAAATCAATGATCAGTTCAGCCCCTTCAAGAGCGGCCATCCTCACTGTTTCCGGCATTCTCGCATCAGCGCAAATGACCAGGCCGACTCTGCCAAAATCGGTATCTGCTATGGCAATTTCGTTCCCTTCGGCAAACCAGGTGCTGTCAAAGTGCCAGAGGAATGATTTTCGTTTTTTGGCAATCTCCTTTCCTTCACGGTCAATTAAGACTGCCGAATTGAATAAATGCTCCTCTTCCTTTTCTACATAGCCATAGGCGATATATGTCTTATCCCGCTTGGCTATTTCTTTGATTTGATGTAAATATTTATGCCCCTTCTCGATAACGGTGCAAAGATCGCCTTCCTCTTGGGCGATAAAATAAGATGGATAGGCACACTCCGGCACCAGGATCAAATCATGATCTTGTGCCGCCTTTTCGATCAATCTCTCAAGCTTTTCAGACGCAGTAAAATAATCTTTTAAATCATTGGCCTCGACCTGAATAGATGCTACTCGCATTGTTGACTCCCCTTTCACTGGTTGATTCCATCTTGAATAGATCGAACGCATTATGTTGATAAATACTTTCCTTGACCCCCGAAGATAATGAACATTGTTCAACGATGCCTGCAGGGTGGAAAGTACCCATGTCAAATGGATAATCGCTTCCAAGCACAACACGCTTTGCTCCTACAAGGCTAACAAGGAACGCCAGGGATTCAGGGTAGAAAGTCAATGTATCAAAGTAGAAGCGATTAAGATAGCTCGACGGTTTTTCTTTGCATGTTCTGCTTTCCTTTCGTTCCTCATATCCCTTATCGAGCCGTCCAATTTGATACGGAAAAAATCCGCCCCCGTGGGCCAGCATAACTTTAAGATCAGGGAATCGGTCGAGGATCCCGCCGAAAATCAGGGAGCTCGCAGCCACGGCGGTGTCCAGAGGATTTCCAATCAAATTGGTAAAATAATACTTAGACAAGCCTGATTTATCCCCAACATAGTAAGGATGCAAAAACAGTGTCACCCCTAGGGCTTCCGCCGCTTCAAAAAAAGGCAGGAATTTTGGATCATCCAAATTCGTTCCTTCTATGGATGTACCAATTTCCACTGCACGGAATTGAAGCTGGTCGACCACTCTCTCTAATTCCTTCACCGCAAGTTCTGGTTCTTGCAAAGGGACAGTCGCCATTCCAGTAAAAAGTTGTCGGTTTGCAGCAATGAACTCTGCGGTTCCGTCGTTGACCATCCTGCTTGTTTCAATGGCTACGGTAGTATCCAGCCAATAGCAGAACATCGGCGGAGCCGGCGATAAGACCAAAAGATCCAGATTGGCTGCCTTCATGTCCTCCTGCTTTGCATTGGCATCATAGAACTTATTAAATAAAGGATAGGCATATCCCTGACGGTGAACGATCCACTCTTGGCCGTCGCGCACCTGGATTTCAGCCTGAAACCTTGAATCCCCCTTTCTGATAGAGTCAACGATTGTTTTTGGGATAATATGATGGTGAGTATCAATGATCATACAAGCACTCCTTGAATTAACTCATGTGCTGTTTTGACTTTGCCAAAGGCTCTTTCAAAAATTTTCAGACCTGCTTCATGGTAATATTCCCCGTCCATTGTATCTACGCAATTCGAAACCATTGTCACATCGTAATCACGGACAGAAGCATCAATGGAGGTTGCCAGACAGCAGCTATTCGTATTCACCCCAGTTACCCATAGCGAATGGATTTTATTCGATTTTAGAACAAAATCTAAGTCGGTTCCTATAAAACAGTCATATCTCTTTTTAGTGTCAATCAAAATATCGCTATCATCCCACAGCTCAGGGATTACCTGAACGCCGGGCATTCCGGCAATATTATGCCTTCCGACATTTTTCCGAGTAGCATTTGGATCATTGGCTCTTTCCTGCCAGGCAGGGTTGCTTAAAATCTCCTGGCTGTCACGGTATTGAGTGAGAAGATGGATGATTCTGATCCCGTTTCTCCTGCACTCTTCAAAAAAGACGCGGTTGGCTTCTATGACTTGTTTGCACTTGTCCTCAGGTAATGGCATTGTGGCGACTGTTCGATCGAGGTGGCCTCTGTGCAGGTCAATCGCAATTACCGCTTTTTTCATGTCTATACCTCCAATATTTGTGTTTTTTTGTAAAAGGAGAGAGCAAGAAACGCTCCCTCCGATATCCCTCATCAACCATGAACGGTTTTGGAAACTTTATACGACAGATTAACTTCATCGCTACGCATAGACATCATGGCAATAATCCCTACAACCGGGAACACACACAATTCCCAGAAACCCGCACCGCCCCAACCAACGGCCCCTACAAGTGCGGCAAAAATATAGCCGGATATGGAAGAAGGCAGATATAAAGAGCTAATGAAAATTCCGGATGCACGGCCGACATATTCCGTACGGACACTGCGCTGCATAAGGGAATAAACGTTTACGAACAAGAAACCACTTCCGAATGTACCCTGGAGGAAGCTTAGGAAAAAATGCTGTCCAGGCGTTGTTGCCCAGTTAAACAGAAGGTACCCATTGATCATCGCCCCGATGAACGCAGCGATAATTACATATCTTTGATTGAATCGGTCACCAATCCATCCCGCTGGAATCCCCATCAACGCTCCAATACCAAATAAACTGAGGGCAAAGCCTGCGGTAGGAGCTTCAAACCCAAGCACACTAGTAAGATACTTAACATACAGCCCTACATATCCATAAATGGAGATCCCGACAGCCATTGCGGCAATAGCACACATTAATACATTACGGTTATACAATTTATCAGGAATATGCGATTGATTATCCACATTGCTTTCTTTTGTCTGAACTTCTTTCACTTCAGTGAACACTTTTGGCACAAAGAAGGCGATAATCACTGCGAATACAAAACCTAAAACTGCATATACATAGAACGGTGTTTCCCAACCAAAGGCCACGGCCATTTTAGCTCCCAGATACGGACCGAAAAATCCACCAATCCCATAAGCAAAGTTTAAAGAACCGATGGCCATTGTACGATGGCTCGAGAAGTAGGTACCAACTGCGGAGAACAGGGCTGCGTTCTGCAATGCTTCCCCGATCCCTGTGACAGCACGGTAAGCAAGCATATCAGGGAATCCTAATGAAAAAGCGGTGAACATCGTAAATAACGAGTAGATGCCAATCCCAATTATCATGACGGCCTTACGTGATAATTTGTCAAGCAGGAACCCAGTTGGTATTCCGGCAAGCCCAATTCCTGCCGTAAACACGGTAGATAATAAACCGCTCTGTACAAGGCTGAAGCCATACGTTTCCTGAACTGAACCCACGACTACGGCAAATACTTGTCTGTCCATCGCATTCACCACATATGAAGCTGCCAAAACGATTAGAATGATAATGGCGACTTTCAGGTTTAATTGCTTTTCTCCTACAGCTTTACTCATTAACCTTTCCCCCTCTAAGAAATTAATCTTTTCATCCAATTCTGCATACACAAGAGGAAAATCACATTTGAATGAGCCAAAAGATGATTTTTATATGTCCTTCTTTCACCGTCCTTCATTTTGATTAAAACTATTTATCGGCTAATACTGGGTCATGTGCCTTGCTAGTAATAGAGTTATTCTTGTACCGTGTAACTGGTTTCCCGGAGCCTGGTTCGCCGACGACACCCCCATTTTCAACAACGACGTTGCCTCTCACGAGTGTATACATCGGCTTCCCGACAATTTCTGTGCCATCATAAGGAGACCAGCCAGATTTAGAGTGAATTTTTTCATTATTAATCGTCCATTTATGGTTCATGTCCAGCAGAACCAGATCTGCATCTGCCCCTACCATAATGCACCCTTTTTGAGGATAAATCCCAAGTACTTTGGCCGGCATTTCGCTGTAAAGCTCGATCACGCGCTCGAGAGTAATTTTGCCCTGGTTGACCAGATTCAGCATCATTGGCAGGGTCGTTTCAACCCCCGGCAATCCGAAGTTGCATTCCCAGATCGATTTTGAAAGCTTCTGCTGCACCGTTGAAGGGGCATGGTCTGTCGATAGCAGCTGAATACTTCCGCTATTAATCATCTCCAGCAATTTTTCCGCCTTATCGGCCGAACGTGCAGGAGGGGTAAATTTGGCGAAAGGTCCCTTTTCTGCTACCGTTTGGTCATCAAGGAACAGGTACTGAGGACAAATCTCGCCATATAGTCTGGCCCCTTCGGCCTGCTCACGCTTGATCAAATCGACAACAAGCGGATGGCTGATATGGGCAATCGTTGCCTTGACACCTGTCAATCTAGCCATTAGCGCAACATTGGCAACCGCTATTTCTTCGGCTGTTTCCGAACGCCATTCGGAAATGATTCCATTATCATTTCGGGAAGCCGCTTTTAAGCGAGTCTCGTTTCCTTCAGTGATCGCATCGTCTTCACAATGCACCAGACAAGTCCCGTCAAAGGAAGCAATTTCCTCAAAGGTACGGTAGAGCTGATCGTTATTCATCGTTGGAATTCCATGAGTAGTACAAGTGAAAATTTTGAACATCAAGACCCCGTCGTCCCATAGAGCTTTTAGGTTGCCTAGGTCTTCCGGAAAGGCATGTGCGGTTAATCCGTAGTCAACGAGAGATCGGTTCTTTAAGTGTTCGTTTTTTTCACGGAAAGCTTTGACGCTCCGCACAGGTACTCCATGGGTATGTTCAACAACGGTGGTTACTCCACCCATGGCGGCTGCAGTCGAACCGTGAATAAAGTCTTCCCTGCTCGTTTCTCCTGGATCCATAAAATGGACATGCTGGTCGACCATACCTGGTACGAGCACCAATCCTTCAGCGTTGATAGACCGTTTTGCATTTCGCAACGGTTCATTGCTGATCGCCGCAATCTTTCCATTTTCAATTGAAATGCTACCCCTGAATCGCTGGGTGGATGTTACAATTGTTGCGTTGATAATCTCTAAATCAAACAAACTTAAACACCCTCTTCGTTGTAGTATTTTAGAATCATCGGAATATTCTTATTTATAATTTAATTAAAACTCTGTTTGTTTTCTTTATGGTAAATTCACAAAAATACATGCTGTTTTTTGTATTTCGATCACAATGATTCTTATTTTTTGTACAAAAAAGGACGGCCCTTCTAAAAAAAAAGACCGTCGATTAACACTAATTGTTTCAATTACTTTTTTGGAATGACCGGAATAAGGAGGTAGGCATCCTTCCCGCCTCCAGCATGCAAAGTAACCTTCCCTCCAAAAATTTCTTCAGGTCGGTCGCGCTCATCGTCGTGCCAATAAGCTCCGGATCCCGTCATGTATTTCGTATGATATAAGGTTCCTTCGTCCGTATTTTTATAATCACAACCCCCAACTGTTAATCCGAGACGGTAGCCAGCCGGGATCACAATGGAGGATGGCCAGATCTCCACATCAAGTTCATAAATCTCATTTGGAGTTAATGGCTGAATTTCATCATGCGTATGATAAGGCCTATATTCAGTGCTTTTCTGCGGATCAAGCTTGCGATGAGACGCGCGCAGCCATCCCTGTGAAATCGGGGTACGAGGATCCATGGCACCGCTAAACAGCACTTCATTACCTTCCGGATCAAAAACGTGGACAGTAAGGAAAACATCCGTATCCGTAGTTGAAGATGAAACAAAAAGCTTCGAAGCCATAGGCCCTGTTATCTCGGTCTCCTCTACGAACGGCTCGGTCAGGAACGTGATTCCATCGCCAAATGCATCATATTCGGCTTTGCTTTCAGCAACGGGTTCGCTATCTAAGCGGGAGTCGTCCAACCTAAGGTAAAGACGTTTCCATTGTGTGCGTGGAATCGGCCATTCCTGTTCTTCGCGTACCACGAATTCATTGATCCCGCGCACCTGAAGAAGTACGGGTGGCGTTTCGTCCCAGCCATTGTCTTCGCCTTTCAGGAAGTGATCAAAGAAGCTTCGTTGAATATTCACGCCGTAATCAGTGTAAAAATGGGTCCAATGCTCCAGTCCATGGACCTCAAGCCATTTCTGCGTGGAAGAAGCCTGTTTGTAGCCTTCGAAATTACCGCGGGAGTGCAGGCCTATCCCGCCCCAGTTTGCTGCAGAAAGCAAAGGGACTGTTACTTTCGACCAATCAACTGCCCGTTCTTTGTTGTACTCGTCGGTTGCCAAAGGACTCGAGAGAATATCCCTATCCAAATCGGTGCGGTTCTGGGCCAGTTGTTCATCGGATAGTGTTTCCGGCCCCGCGACGTATTCACCTGTATTGGGATTCACTTTGCCTCTTTCACCGACTCCATACTGTACGCTGAGCACTTGCGGTTTGTACCAGGTCGACCAAAAGGTTGAAACAATACCGCCATGGTGTGTAGCATCGCGGTACCAGTCCGCTGCCCCTTCCCACGGAATGATGGCTGCCAGATGTGGAGGCTGAAGCGCTGCGACCTGCCATTGGTTCATAGCATAATAGGAAATCCCGTTTAAACCGACTTTTCCATTGCTCCACGGCTGTATACCAGCCCACTCGATGCATTCATAGTAATCTCGGGTTTCGCGGGCCGAGAATGGATTGATGTACCCCGGTGATCTGCCCGCGCCACGTGAATCTACGCGAACGCAAACATAGCCATGTGGCACCCATTTCTCCGGATCGACTGCTTCCCATGTCTGGTATTTGTTTGTGGATCCTTCTTCCACATCAGGATGCTGCTCAGTCATCAGCTTCCATTGGAGGGGATACGCTTCCTGGAATGGCAGTCCTTTGGCGTAGGGACCATATGTAAGAACAACCGGATATTCCCCTTCTTCAATCGGGCGATAAACGTCCGCGCGAAGGATAATTCCATCGTCCATTTGTATGGGTACATCCCATTCGATTTTCATGCCGTCTTTAGTCTCGATTTTCACTTCATCTGTTACATTGCTAGTATAGCTCATGTTATTTCACCTCTTTTAGAATAGTTGATTAAGGTTTGCACAAGTAACCACTCATTTTTCGAATATTCTGGAAGATTCTAATATAATCATAATTTCAGGAAAGAATTTTTTCTTTATGGGTAAATCACAAAAATTGCCTTGCATTTTTGTAGTTTCACAACAAAGCAGAAGTTTTAGTCCTTATCACTTGCTATCCAACATTTCATTCGCTTCCAATGCAAACAAATAGGTTAACCTAGCTTCCAATGTATTTAAATCAAGCTTTAAGAGGCTTTGAATTTTTTTGAGACGGTAGGTCACTGTGTTAGGATGGACAAAAAGCTTTTTTGCTGTTTCCGGAACATTGCACCCACATTGTAAATAGGCATGCAACGTTTCAAGTAAGACATCCTTTTGTTGATAATCGTAGGCAGAAATTTCTGAAAGATATTCCTGGCAAAACAACCTCAATTCATCAACACTATTCACCATTGAAATGATCCTATGAACACCAAGTTTTTCATAAAGCAGTACCGGTCCCTTCTTTGGAAAGGTCTTTGTAATGGAGAGAGCCGTTTTGGCTTCTTTGAAGCATTCTCCCAATTTTTTTAGTTCAGTACGAACGCTTCCAATGCCTCCGGAAAAGTTAACAAGTACTTTCTGCTCCTTCAGTTCAGATAAGATATTCGTAAGTTCGTATTGTAGAAGAGTAGCTGCTTGATGCAGAAGCGAGTTGCTAGAGGAAACGAGAATAGTAAATAATGAATCGTTCATTCCTATGATGACTTGATCAAACTTTTTATCCAGATGCTTTCGAATACTGTCAATAATCCTGTTTTCTGTATGGTTCCATGTATATACGTCCTCTGTACCGTCATCGATTGTCAGGTCCAATACAGAAACGGTCATTGGCTTTGACCAATCCTTGTTATGGATTTGATATTCATTCACTAATTCCGTATGTATACGCCCATTCACCAAATCATCAATCAGGGCAATGTTCTTCTTTTCCTTCGTTTGTTTATGGATGACTTGTTTCATAAACTGCAAGGCAAGTGCGGTTGCTCCGTGTTCGAGCGCAATCAGATCCATCTGGACGACCTTTTTTGAACCTTCAATCAACGAAACAAATCCATACACCATTCTATTTGACAGGATCGGCATCGTAATATTCTCTATGGATTTATCCTTGCTCAAAGAGATTTGCAGCTTCTCCTTTGTTCTATTTCTCAGCACATTTTCATAATAGGCGGTCTCCATTATTTGTTTTCTAGCAGGAAGGCTTGTCCTTTTTTCAATCAGCTGTTTCCATTGCTCATTTATTTTGTCTTCGATTTCACCAACGGCAATCAGATTTAGCCTTGCGTCTTCAATGATTATTGGATTTCCGACAAGTGAAGCGATTTTATCAGCAACTGCCTGCACCGTTTCATCTTCCAGAACCAAGTTGGTTAATGTAGTATGGATCTCCTCCGCTCTTTGGAGGACGCTGTATTGGTCATTCATTAATAGATTCATAATCGATTCAATGACAATTGGCCACGTAATGTCATCCGGCATTTCGATTAATGGGAATTGTAAACGGTTGGCAACATCAATTATGGCTTGCGGGACAGTCCCGAGAAAACGCCCGGTTTTAATTGCTAAAGCTACTGCCCCATTCGAAAACAAGCTTTCCACCCAGTCCGTCTGATAAATGACCCCTTTGCTCATAAAATAAGCCGTTGTACAAACCAGTTCTCCGCCTCGCAACCAATTCGCAGCATCCGGGACCTCTGCCACTGTCACGATACTGACACTGCGTTCTAAACCATCCATCCCCCCAATAATTTTTGCTCCTTCAAATGCCTTGGTATTTAAAACATCTTTTACCGTAATCAATAAGAAATCCCCCAAATCTTCGCTAAATACTCTGAATATTTAATATTATAACACTGTTAGATGACTTTAAATTATTGAAATTTATGTTGATGGGCTCTTCACATGCTAAGCTTTAGCTCGATGATGTGAAAGCATAAATGGAGATATTAGGATGACTCAGTGTGATAAACACACATATTTCGTTTAAGAATTGAAGGAGAAGTTTTCCTGCCCTTAATATTTGTTTCATTAACGATGAATCTAGATGAACAGACAGTTATCTTATTGAAAATAAATAATATAACAATATTTTGCTTGGTTTCTATAACATTGGCAGATTACCTTACACATCTTACTTATGTTTTTAGAACGATTAACATAAATAGTGAATAGCTTTTTGATATTAATTTACGATTTGTATGACGTTCTAAATTTAAGGAAACCATTTTATGAAATCTTATATCGACCAACAAAACGGTAAATTCCCCCTCGGTTTGCTTCACTTAACTACCAGATCAGTTCGGACCGTATGCACATAGAAAAGACGGAAAAACCGTCAATTACAAAAAACATTCTACTCTCTATTTCCGTAAAAAAATGTAAGGGAGGATGCTTTCAGCTCCATATTTATATCCACCTCAAAGAGCCGTTCCATATTTTAACCTCTATCTGAAGGTACTTTAAAATTTGTTGTAGATTTATGGAGTTCAAACTATGAGTTTATAAAACACATGCATGCTTAACATAAAGTAAAAATTGTTCAGCACGGGTATTGATCAAATAGTTAGTAATCTATCAAATATCTCAGTTCGTATGGATTCAGAAGATGAAACATGTACTAAGGGATAACCCATTCCAATGGCTGACTGAAGTCCCCAGTATTTTTTTACCGACTTTTTGTTTGGTTTACTTGTCCAAACACTATCTTTCTCGTCAATAATAAAGTTATTATAGTTATGGAAGATATCATTGAAAATCCAATGATCAGACACAGATGGAACCCTTGTCCACTGACTAAAATCATACGACAGTTTAGCAAGAGAAATTACTGGATATCCTTTGTCACTTTCAAGATCAACTTCAACACAATAAACATACCCCTCCCTCACTTCTGGCAGGTTTAGTATGGAAGTTTGATTTTCAATCTGATACAGCTTAATAAAATTGCTAGTTAGCCAGCCATTTGTTGCGGAATCTGATTTCCATCTTAGAAATTTCGGTGTCAGTGAAACGAATCCTTCCTTTTCTGCTATTACATCCATCTCAGAAAACAATAAGTTTAAATTCTCATATGTTTTTCTCAAGATATTTACCGCAGTTGAAATATTTTCACCCAGCTCATTTTTTAAAGGCATATGTGCTACCTCCTAGCGTATTTTGCAGTGGCCATGTCAAAACCTTATTATCAGTGCTGATTTGGAACTTATAACTCCTGGTATTTGATAAATTAGTAAGCCCATCAAAAGTAAATCCTGTAAACCTGACAAACCCTTTTTTTGTTAACAATTTCTTAAGGTCACCTATTATTATTGATTGATAATGATCAAACAAGCTTGTATCAATTCTGTCTAGCAACACAAGAATGTCCTGCCAAGATAGATATCCAAGGGAAACATCTTCAGCGAAAATTGAACGATCCCTTACTGCCTTCTGGACTTGTTGCGTTGTATCCATAGGCGCCAAAAATATTAAAAACTTTTCTCTTCCTTCAAGCCTACTTAATAATCGGGAGTACCTGGCTAACTGGTTTTTGCTCTCTTCAGGATCAATATCGATATCGTCTTCACCATCTTCAGAAGACAGTCCACTATACATTTTCACTTCGATGCCTATAATGATGTTATCAACTCCAACAATTAAATCAATTACACCCCTCCTGATACCTTGGCCAGAACTCAAATTCTGTGTTATTTCCATACGATTGGGATAATAAAGTTTGCCACACCACTTGTGCTTGAAAGTCCTGGTACTGCACCCCCAATAGGACCTGCTTCAAAGCCATATCAAACGGTAAATATCGAATTGTTCCAAAAAAATCCCCTGTCAATTGATCTTCTAACCTGTCAGACAAGTTGCTATCTGTCTTTGAAATTTTATTGTGAATTTCCGCAATCATTTACTTTCACCACCATTTCAATTAACAAAATACATAACCAAGAATCTCACGATCCCAGTTTACGACCCTGTTTACCCTTAGCTCCCATTTATCCACTGTTCAAAGAATTCCCAGTCTCTCACTGTTCCATCATTATTTAAAATTCCAAGGTAAACTCCGTCACCCTTCCCTACCTGCCAAATGGCATGAGCAGAATTCTCTTTATCTGAAATTCCACTTCTTTTTACATATTCAAAGAACCTTTGTTTACCAGCTCCGTAACGCTGAGCTACAAATGCAACCAAATAAATATCTATACAACTGGCACCTATTTCATTTGGATGTAGGCTCAAGATATGTTTTTTTAACAGTTCAATTCTGTGTTCGGGAGTTGAAAACATGATATCTAACTTTATTTTTTCAATTTGGTATGCGTTAAAACTTCTTTTGTCCCATTGTCTTAACTGAGAGACATCACCATTAGCAGCGATAAGTTTTTCCAGCATATTTCTCAAATTACACACTGTAGGAATCACATTTAAATGAATACTTCTTCCCCTTAAATTTCCTGGTAAAGAAATCCTATCTTTTGAATTTCTCAACACACGATTCTCCTTTCTGCAATTTCATCACATAAGTATAGACTTTCGACATTAGATGTCAAATTCCTCCAATAAGTTTTATTAATATTTATGTTCGATTAAATCTACACTAGTGGGTTTGCTGATCCAAAAATATGATATCCTTAAATAAATGGGAAATTTTTCTTTACAGAGTTTCACAGGGAATTTTGCTATTATGCAAATTTAGATAAATAGATTAACAGTTGATTGTTATTGAATTCTACAGGGGGAATGATACAGATGAAAATAGAAATTGGAGAGTCTTTAATGCTTTTTTGGCTTCGACATATAAAACGTTGCCAGTCAGTTCAATTAAACTGGAAGGCCTCTATACATAATTGGGAACTTTCAAACGAAGATAAAATCATCGAAATCATGAGTACCACCAAGAAATATTATGAGCTAAACTACGGCTATAACATTTATAAAACACTTCTTCCCACAAACAGTTTCTACAACAAGGAGAGGTAAATGTCCTTGGCCTGCAGATTAACAGCGGTATGGTTTCTAATATATATGGTGTGGATATTGCATTTCATGAAGGTGGATTGAATTACGGAAGTCGTCGAACTACTTCGGAACGAATAATCAAAAAAATGGTTCGTACAGCGATGCTAATTCATGGCTTCTTTAATGTTTCAGAGGGACAAATTATTTTTGCATCCCCAAAGATAAATAAAGCAATTTATATCCCTCTCGCTGCAGCAATTAAAGATTTGAATTACGTGCTTCAACAGTTAGGACTAAATTGCAGTTTTATCCTGTATGCTAATCATGAATTTAGAGAGGCTATTTTTGAACCTGTTATCCATTCCTCTGCATCATTCGCTGATACCTCAGAACTATTCTTGAGAAGTATGCAAATGTACAACTTGTTTTCGTCTGCTGCAATGCCTAAAAGTGCTGATATTGAAATTTCTGCAACAACAACTGAGAGGTCACTGGCAGAGAACGGAGCTCAAGAAGACACAGCGGAAATTAAAATAGGAGAGCTGGTTAGGTCAGAAATCAAGCGATTAATTGCACAAAATCTAATTTCAAACGAACAAATTAAGTGGCTATTGGATAAAAACTATTGTAAGGACACTTTCGATATAAATTATCCTTTATTAAAAATGGTGGGGAACGATGTGCCTGTCACCCAGCAGAGGCAGATCAACGGCTATTCTCGTTACTGGAAAGAAGTATATATCATTAATGGTGTCAAATTTCTTTTGTGCAGCCAGTGGTATAATCGGAATCTAGTTAAGTTCAAGAACTGGCTGAATCATAATTAGATTTACCAACACAGTACTACTGCTATTATGAATAAAAAATAAGTGTTAAAAGAATTTGTCGTTAGTATCAGTATTCAGCTACGCCTCTTAATTGGCACATTTCCTCAAAAGAAGAAAGGGATCGAATACTCTGCGATCCCTTCTTACATATTGCTCATGAATTCAGACTACCATGTCGGTCATCCACCAAAAAGAGTCCGAGCCTGGTCAAAAACTAGAAGGAATGCAAAAACGCTGAAGAATAAGACTGTGAAGAGCATCATCCCAAACCTGAATCCCTCTACACGTATTGCTTTTGGAAGTGCTTTGCGGTTCAACTGGATGAGTAATACTGATGCGATTAACGTAGCTACACCGTTGATGCTTGTGTTAATGAATACTAGGAGGAGGGGCTGGTTAAAACCTAAGAGCAGGATCGAAGCACCAATGGCAATGATTCCCCATACGAAACCAATATAAATACGGCCTTCCGTAAAACGGCTATTATTTGTGAGGTACATGGTTTTTAGAACGTCGGCCCCTATTCTGGAAGTCAGGTCAATGACGGCCAGGGAGACAAAGAACATGGTTACGACACCCATTAGCCAAAAAAGATTGCCGAACCAATTGCCCACTACATCCTTAAGGACCTCTCCCTCATACTTGATGAAATCAAGGTTTGCTTTAGTTATAACATCCTGGTTATATACGGTTGAGTAAGCAATAAGCGAGAAAATAACAATGGTGATTAAAGCAATGACCCAAAAGGAGACGAATTGTTCAATGTTTGCATTTTTCCACCATGCTTTCCAGCGAACTAAATTTTCTTTGTCCTGACGCATCATGAATCCGGTAGCAGGCTTAGCTTCGTCCTCACCAGTAATAGGAGATGGAAGTCTAGGAATATAGGCTCCTATTCCGTAACCCTTATCTCTTATCCAGTTGCTTTGAACAAGGTTAATTACGCCGCCGGCCCCCGCTGCAGCTATCGCGCCGATCAGGAGCGATGGAGAAAGCAGATCCGACCCTGGCAATCGTCCAAAATTGCCTACCGCTTCACCTGGAAGGTCTATCCAGGCAGTTGTGCTTATGGCTGCAATGATGGCAATTAAAAGGAAAGTTAAAACTAGTCCCACCTTTACAAACTGTGCTTTCTCTACTGTTTTGTATATAACCGGAGATAGACTTAGTGCTAACCCGCAAATGACCAGAATGCCTATGGAGATCCAAGTAACATTTCCACCACCAAGAAGGAAAGTGAGAGCTGTTGCTCCACTCGTTGCCCAAGCAGGCCACATGTTCTGCAGGAGTGCAAGTATAATAAAGATCATTCCCCACGGCTTCCAAAATCGGGAGAAACCTACGATTGCCGTTTCGCCGGTTGCCAAAGTGTAACGTTCAATCTCCATATTCATAAAAAACTGGACTGTGATTCCCAGGAAAGCAAGCCATAGCAGAGAGAAGCCAACTTGGGACGTTACATATGGCCAGACCACATATTCACCAGTACCCAACGCAGCACCAACTATAATGATGCTCGGACCAATCATTTTCTTGATCGGAACTGCTTCCGGCATATCTCGGAATTTCAGTGCAGGCAGGTTGTGGCTTGGTGCACCCGTGAAAATATCTACTTCCATTTCTTCCTTTTGTTCTTCCGAACGCTGTGGGTCTATCATGTACTGTCCTCCTTATTAAATATATTAAAGAAATATCTAGCTCTTTCAAGAAGCTTCTTTAACTGTTTGTTTCCATAATCGAATAGTGGTCTTGGGATTTATGGTTTCAATAGAATTTTTACTTGATCTTCATCCTCATTAAATTTTTTCATGGCCTCATCAACTTCAGACATGGAATAGCTGGCTGTAATTAGAGATTTAATATCTATGTCCCCTTGAACAACCGGTCTCATCAATCTTGGAACCCAGCGCTTCAAAAATTCGGCTCCATGGTGCATCAACGCATTAAAGCGAATTTCCATCGCATGATGATGCAATCGATGTAAATTGGCCTTTATTGGAGACATAATATCTGGAAGTGATGTGACAATTCCTTCATCCCTTGTTACTTCAATGCACATATTAAAATAGTCTTCGGTTAGTGGATTCCAATAACCGCATGAGTGTAGGCTGACATCGACTCCGCGTCCTTTTGTTAATTCAGCAATTTCTTCGTAAACGGCATGTGAACGACTATTTAAAATGACGTCTGCTCCACATTTTTTGGCCAATTCCAAATGTGCATCTGAGTAATCGACTGCGATGACTTTATTTGCACCCCGTTTTTTCAATCCTTGAACAGCTATCAGACCTTGAAAGTTTAGTCCGGCCACTAGGACAACGTCTCCCAACTGAACACCGCTGTGGAATACTCCGTAAATACCAACACAGGTTGGTTCTCCCAGGCATGCGACTTCCACATCCAGGCCATCTGGAACTTTAAAGCATTGATCTACAGTTCCTTTAAAATAATTGGAAAAAGTATTTAAGGGGCCAAAAGCCATCACCTTGTCGCCTACTTTAAACTCCCTTACCTTTTTTCCTATTGCAACTACTTCTCCTCCCCCTTCGTGCCCAATAAAGGAAAAACTCGGAAGATCATTGGGCATATGCATTCCCAGCCAAGCTCTCAAATCCGCATCGCATATGGAAGCTTGGGTGGTTTTAACTAGGATTTCGTCATCTTCAATCCTTAACTCCCTGCTCATCGTTTCAAATTTTCTGGTTCCTGATAACGTTACGCATACACTCTCCATTGCTCACCGCCCCCTTACAACATTTTGTACACGAGTTAAGATTCAATGATTATATTAGACAAGCACTTATATACATGTGGTCTGCTAAATATTTTTTGGAACCGTTTGGATAAAGCCCGTTTCTTCATCGTATTCCCGTCTTAAAAGCATCTCTTCACCTTCAACGATGATAACCTCCAGCGTATTTAAAACAGAGCAATACCCTCTTTCAATATGTCCTCCGAAAACTTTCTGGTTTTTATCTACCATAACTGCATGCAGATGAATAAACATACCGTCTTCACGCTGGCAGATCAGCCCCTGTCCTGATAAAAGCTCAACCGGGCCTTCTGCAGTCATCCTTTCCGTAAAACTTGCACCTGTTTTTGAATTTGGATCCGGTTGGATTGCTTGATACTGGGCAGTCTTTAAACTACCTATCATACTAGCAATTCCCCCGGCCTTAATACCATGCTTCTGGCAAACATCAATTAGACCTGATATTAAATCGGTTCCCGGCAGGATTCTGGCAGCTACCATCCGGTTCGATTTCCCCTCTGCAGACCAAAAACGTTCTGACATTGTTTATGCCTCCTTTTTGATTAACTAACCACTTTACCGACCGTCGTCAATCCCCCGTCTACAGCCAAAGTTTGCCCAGTAATATAATTAGATTTTTCTGAGGCAAAGAAGAGTACTGCATTTGCTATATCTGCAGGTTCGCCCACTTTGGGGATTGGTATAGTTCTTGCCATTTCATCTTCGTGCTCCGCAAGCCAGGATGAACTCAATCGTGTCCTGCACGGACCTGGCGCTATTGCATTGACAGTAATCCCATATGACGCAGTCTCCTTTGCAGAAGCGATAGTAAGGCCGATGATGCCAGCTTTACTGGATGCGTAATGGGAAGTACCGACAAATCCTCCCCCCATCATTGCGGCAATAGAGGAAATATTGATGATACGCCCATATCGCTGCTCTTTCATGCATGGCAACAAATATTTGGTACAAAGAAAAGGACCTCTTAAATTTATATCTAAGACAAAATCCCAATCATCTACACTAATCTCTTCCATTGGTTTACCCTGTGTGACACCTGCACTATTAACCAGAATATCTACCTGCCCATAGTGATTCAGGGAGCGCTCCACCATTTCTTTAACACTTTCTTCATTACCAACATCCACATTTACATAAAAAGCTTCTTTTCCCAATCGGCTTAACTCCTCAACGAATGCATGGCCTTTCTCCTTTTCAATGTCTGCAACAATAATCCTTGAACCTGCTTTTGCTAGCTCGATTGCTATTTCTCTGCCTAAGCCCATTGCTGCACCAGTAACAATTGACACTCTGCCCTCAACCATGAAATACCACTCCCTATATTGTAAGCCCTTACATTTATGAGCACTTTTCAAAACCTCGATTCGATTCAGCATTACTATGATTCTATAATGTCACTGATTCTCAATCTGATATCCGGTCATTATAAACATCTGCCATGTGATGCGCCCATTCCTTCGCGTCCGCCCAAGCTTTATTGAATTTTGCAACCCAATCCTCCTCGGAATCACCATAAACAACAGAGTATTCCCATTCACTTTCGACAACATTTAATTTATCGATCTTCTTTCCATCCATTGTTACCAAACCTTGACTACTCCTTCTTCAACTTTGACATTATAGGATCTGATCTTGACATCCGGATAAGCAAGACATTGCCCTGTTTTAATGTCAAATTCCAATCTATGCCATGGACAAGCAACGATTTCTCCTTCCCTATCCCAAGTACGTTTCCAGTTTGTATCCTTATTTGCAACAAGCGTACCGGATACTTTTCCTGCACATAGAGGGCCAACTTGATGCGGGCAAATATTTGGGAGTGCATAAAACTCTCCGTCAACATTAAAAACACCTATCTCTCTTTTTCCAGCCATAACCACCTTATGGGAACCGACTGGAAAGTCCTCGACCTTACCTACGACGTTTACATTACTCATGTTCGAACTCCTTTCTGTTCCAATTTTTTTGCATGGTTGAGAATCCGTTTATTCAATTATTGGCTTTTGTTTTTACTTTAAGTTTATTACGGCGACCCTTCTCATCAATATCAAAGAAGCGTAAAGCATTTTCACCCATGATGTTTCGTCGGGTTTCTTCAGAAAATGGCAGATTGAATACAACTCTTGGATGATCAAAGTCATGATGAGGCCAGTCTGAAGCAAACATTGTTTGAGTTTCACCTTCAAACATTTCTATTAACTGAACCAAATGTTTTGGATTATCCGGCTCTTCGACCGGTTGAGTCGCATAAAAAAACTTTTTAATGTAATGACTTGGAGGATGTTCAAGGAAAGAAACTTCCCGGCGATTTTCCACATATTCTTTATCCAATCTCATCATGATGAACGGTACCCATGAAACTCCAGCTTCAGTGAAACAGATTTTTAAATTAGGAAAACGTACAGGTACTCCTGTTTCAATCATTTTGAGCATATTGGCCATCATCGAAAAAGAATGAACAAATGAGTGCTGCGCGAAAAATGTCTCATATTGGTGAAGATTGAATGGAAAATGTGGCACCAAGGTGGTCGCAGCATGAAGTAAAACCGGAAGTCCTGCTGATTCTGCAGCAGCAAAAATAGGATCATATTTTACATGGCCCCATAAAGTATCGAGCCCGGTACATGGTAAATATACCCCTACAATTCCTTCTTCGTCCTTGTATTTTTCTATCTCTCTCGCCCCGTCTTCCGGATCCTGGGGAGCAACCATAATTAGGCCTTTCAACCCTTCCTCTTTATCGCACCATTTATCTATAATCCATGCATTGTAAGCCCGTGCTAACGCTGCTGCGTACTCTTTTTGTGGCAGGACAGGAATCGCAAGGAGATGGTCCGGAAACAAAATACCTATATCAATGTTTAAGTCCGATAACTCTTTTTTCATTTGATCAGGTGTATCAACACTCATCCTCTCATTTCCTCCCGGCCACAGAGGGATGTTCTCAGCGGAGTTAGGAGAATAACCGGGAATGGATAAGTATCGCCATGGAACATTCTTTAAATGCTCCAATGATTTACGCCACGGCATATCCATATAAGGAGCCAATTCTGTTGGTGTATCGTTCACATGGACATCCAAATCTACAACTACCATTTCAGACAAACTTGCTCTCTTGCTCAATGTTCATTCCTCCATTCCATTGGGTCAGCCTAATTGCAATTTCCCTTTCTGCAGATGCTCTTCGAGTTCTTTAACAGCTAAATCAGTATTTTCCTCTTTAAGCGCTTTCAAAATTCTTTCATGTTCCCGAATAAAATTCATCATACTTTGTTGCTTCCTAAGAAAGTTCGTTGAATTGAAGAATAGTTTATCTTTTATATTAGACATAGTCTGGATAAACAGTCCGTTACCTTCAACTTGTAAAAGGTATAGATGGAAATCGCCGTCAAGGTGTGCAAAATTGAAATAATCATTATCCTCGCAGCATTTTTTTTGGTCTTCGATAATTTCGTCCAGATTCTTAAAATCGTCAGCTGTTAAATGGCCAACTATTTTTTGCAGCGAAAATAACTCTATGGCCAAACGCATCTCAAAAATATTATTAATTTCCTTGATTGATAGTTCCTGGATAACGATGCCCTGGTTAGACACAACCTTTAAAAAACCGTCTTGTTGCAATCTTTGAAGTGCCGCAACGATAGGTGTACGGCTCATGTTCAGTTCTTCAACGAGTTGATTCTGAGAAGTAAAGTTTTCCTCAATAAAGTCCCCCCTCATGATTTTCTCCTTGATTTTTGAGTATTGCGGACAGAATGAGCCGGCTGTGCGGAGTTTTGGGCCACTGTTTGCGGACAACAG
>NZ_PGVA01000072.1 GCF_002860125.1 Bacillus canaveralius | reverse complement strand
TCCGCCACAACGGCATGTTAGGGACTTTCACCCATTAGAGCGAAGCGCTGCCAAGCGCACAAAAGACCAGACATGTTAGAGCATGTCCGGTCAAACAATAGAAGGTTCCCACAAAGGGGATCGACTAAAAATGGGGAATAATCCACCTGAGCCGTTAACTCAAGGATGGATTATTTTTTGTACTGCCAAAATCTATATCGTTGAATTGGGATTACTGTCTAGCTCCAGCGCCCAGCCCCTCGAGGTCAAATAACCTTCGGCAATAAAAATCAAAGAGCAGACTTTTTTGTCGAAAACCATTTGCTTGTCGGGGCTAAATAGGGCGCTTGCACTTTTCGTTCGTTAATGACAGAATTGCCACGATTAGAATTGCGAAAGCAGCAACCATAATCATTATTGACTCGAAAACTGTTACAAGTTTCGAACGGATGCCGTTATCTTGATATTCCTTTTGATTATAATGAACTTATACAATCATAATCTTCTAAATAAACAATTCTAGTTAAGCCTTCACCTTTGCATTCGATTCATATAATTCCACGGCTTCGTTAACGTTGTAATTATTATGGACAATCGACTCGATTGCTTGAATCATGGCGACAGGATGCTCGGATTGCCAGATATTTCGGCCCATATCTACTCCTGCTGCTCCCTGAACCATCGCATTATAAGTAATCTCAAGCGCTTCGCGTATCGTATCGAATTTCGGCCCTCCCGCTATCACGATCGGAACCGGGCACTTGCTTGTAACTTGCCCAAAGTTTTCACAGTAATAGGTTTTTACAATATCCGCACCCATTTCAGCAACCACTCTTGATGCTAATGCAAGGAACCGCGCATCTCTCTTCTCCAGTTCCTTTCCAACGGCCGTAATTCCCAATACCGGGATCCCATAATCATGTGCCTCAGTTACTACATGTGCTAGGTTTGTTACTGTCTGAGTTTCATAGTCTGATCCAACAAAAACGGAAACGCCGACTCCAACCACATTATGGCGAATCGCTTCCTTCACAGATGTAACAATAGTTTCATTAGCCAGGTCTTTACCGACGGTCGTTGGTCCACCCGACACCCTAAGAATCATTGGTTTTTCCGTATTTTCCGGGATCGAAGCCGCAAGCACTCCTCTAGTTAAATACAAGGAATCCGTATAAGCCAATAAATCCTTGACTGTTTCTCCGGGCTTTTCCAAGCCACGAATCGGGCCTAAAAAATAACCATGGTCAATTGCAAGCATAACCGCTCTTCTATTTGGCAAAATTTTATTTAATCGGTTTTGAAATCCCCAGCTCATATCATTTCCACTCCCTTATTTAATAATTGGATTTTCCACATTGACAGAATCTCTTTCGGTTATATGCGGTGATTTGATGAAGACGGATTTAAAGCTTTGTTGAGATTGATTAATGAGGTAATGAGTGTCACCTGGCCGGCATTGAATCATATCACCAGGCTTAGCAGGAACTTTATCCCCATTAATATAAAAATCGATTTCACCTTCAAGAATGTAAAAGATTTCTTCGCACACAGTATGATAATGGTTTTGAAAGTCCTGTCCCGGCTTCAATACAACAACACCTAGATCAACATTCGGTCCTTTAGATAAGTATTTTGGTCCATTGTCCCCAAAACGGTATGCAAAGTCCTTCTCATTGACTTTCTTCATTCCGCCACCTCCTTTCAAGCTAATAAAGTCCAGGTGCTTTCCACATATGGGTGGTTAATCCACTGTCGGCTATCCGGAGCTGCTCGCTGTAAACCTTTCTCCAATTCTCAAAAATCACTTGATAGAGAGCGTGATTTTCCATGTTTGGCATATGCTTGCGTTCCCACTTAACAGTCGAGTTTACAGCCTGGTGGATATTTTTATAAACACCTGCTCCAATACCAGCAAACAAAGCAGTCCCTAATGCAGCAGCCTCTTTAATAACCGGAATTTTCACAGGAACTCCGAGAACATCAGCAAGCGTCTGGCTCCACAGCTTTCCTTTTGATGCTCCACCGGCAAAAATAACTTCTTCAGGATAAAATCCTGTCACAGTTTGAATGAGTTTTAAGTTTCCCAAAGTGATGATCGCAGCGTTTTCCTGGAGGGATTTGAATATTTCCTTTTTGCCTGTTTTTTTCGGATCCAGTGTGAGATTAATCAAGGATGGTGATGCATGCCGCCAGGATCGGTAGTTCATCGTATCTGAGAAAACCGGCATTATACCGTTCGAGCCGACTGGAACATCCTTTGCTTTTTCTTCTAAAATTTCATAAGGGTCACGCCCGGCAGCCAATCCTTCTTCTTTTTCCTGGTCACAGAACACATCGCGGAACCATCTCATTACAAGGCCTGGAAAAAAAGCAATCATTTCTATTTGGCATAACTCGGGAACCGCATGGCAATTTACCCTTATCCTGCCCTCTGGATCAGTAACCGGATGCTTCACGTTGACTTCTTGCTGCCAGAACGAACCCCCAGAAACAACGGTTTGCCCTTCCTCTACTGCACCAACGCCAACCGATGCCATTTGGGCATCACCTCCGCCGGAAACAACTGGTGTTCCTTTTTCCAGCCCAGTTACGCATGCTGCTTCCTCGGTCACATACCCAATAACCACCCCTGCTTCATTGACTGGCGGGAGAAGATTGCTTTTTATTCCGCAAGCTTCGGCGGCTGTTTTCTCCCATACACGTTTCTTCAAGTTAAAAATACCTGTCGTGCATCCATTCGATGGATCCACTTGCAGGACTCCCGATAGCTTGTAGAGAATCCAGTCGTTGATCATCGTCATCGCTGTGGCCTTTTCATAAGCGGCAGCCATATGATTTTTCAGCCACAAAAGCCTTGGCAGAGCCCCTAAAGCAAACGTCTGCCCCGATAGCTGATAAATTCTTTCTTCTATTCCAGAATCGATTTCCTTCAATGCTTTAACTTCTGCTGAGGCCCTCGAATCGACATTCGCACATGCCCATATTTCCCTGCCTTCCTTGTCGTATAGAACAATCCCTTCCCTCATGCTCGTTGCGCTAATTGCTTTGATTTCCTTTGGCTCGATTCCCGATACACTTAAGACATCCCGGATACAGCCTGCTGCTGAAGTCCAGTTCGTTTCACAATCAAATTCCATTGAGCCAGGGTACTGTTCATCTGTTACATGACTCCATTCCACCTGGGATACTCCGAGCTGGTTTCCCTTTATATCAAAGAGAACCGCCCGAATACTCCCAGTACCGGCATCAATGGCCAGAATGCATTCCATTTTTATGCTTCACCCCCATATTTAATAAAGCAACCGCGGTAGCCTCATCCGTGACAAGAGTGTGGATGTATCCTCCTTTTAAAGCGCCGTAAATAGCTTTCACCTTCTTCTCTCCTCCTGCCACGGCAAAAACATTTTTCCCCTTTAACACCGACAATTCTGTTCCTATTAGACGTTTATGATGCGGGAGCTCGAGAATTTCTCCGTTTCGATCAAAAAATTGGCCAAGTATATCCCCAACAGCCTTTTGATGCTTTATAAAAGTCAATTCATTCATCGTCATTTTCTCTTCTTGAATGATCGTGGCTTCTGGATAAATTCCTCCAATCCCGATGATGATATATTTAGCAATCATGGCAAGATCGAGAATTTCTTTAATAGAAGGTTCAATTAAAAAGCTTTCTGCCATCTCATCTGTAGAAGCAAGAAACGGTGCGGGTATTACATGGATATCCTGGAATTTCTCCATGCCACCTTCTTTTTGGCGCCGATTATGCAGATAGTAATTGACTCCACCTGTCAGAGTAACAACGGAAATATTGCTTTCTGGCACAAGCGACAAGTAATCAATCGTTTTCGATACCGCCCTGCCCCAGCCCAGCCCGACCATATCGTTTGGCTGAAGCTTGCTTTGAAGATACTGCGCAGCAGCCTTTGATAAGGAATCGGTCAAGGCATCAGGGTTTTGCTGGGTTGGAATGATGAAAGCGTTTGGCAGCGAAAAGGCTTCTTTGAATTCCTTCTCGATACTTAGCCCGTTTTTGCCAAACCCCTTAACCTCGAATTGGACAACACCTTCAGCCCTTGCCCTGTCTAGCAGCCGGACTACCTTCGCACGCGACAAATCCAGCAAGTCCGCTATCTCGTTTTGTGTCATATTTTCCTTATAGTAATACCAGGCAACTTTAATCAGCATATTTTCTATATAAAGGTCATGGCTCATCTGCTGCTACACTCCCTACAAAAGTCCACCCTGCAATTTTTTGTTCACACGCCTAAAAAATATATATCCTTGTAATGACTGAAAAAGAACAATTTCAGAGTATTCAGCATTTTTTATTTTCAATGGTCATATTTTGTTTACTTTCCGTGTATGTATTAACAAGCTTTTCGCACAGCAATGTGAAATTTCGCTCTTGTAAATCTTTATTTTTTTATGTAAGCGTTTACTGCACTTTCTTATAGGGGTGGTGACAAATGTTCGATGGAAAATGAAACAGCGGCATTGCTTCAAATAGAAAAAGTCTTTAAGCAGTTTTCCGGTGTACCCGTCCTGCGCGGTGTCTCTCTTTCCCTGCAAAAGGGAGAAGTTCATGCCATTGTAGGTGGGAACGGTGCCGGCAAATCAACATTGATGAAAATCATTACTGGATTATACAAAGCCGACAGCGGATCCATTTTCATAAAAGGAGTGCAGGCCGCTTTCTCAAACACAAATGAGGCCCATCAGCACGGAGTGTATCTCGTCCCTCAGGAGCCGCTTATTTTTCCAAATATGTCAGTTGAAGAAAACATCTTGATTGGATTGCCGGGGAAGAAGCCTGTCTTGAAGGAAAAGGTTCAAAAAATCATTCGAAGATTGGGCTGGAATCTCGATTTGAATCAAAGTGCTTTATCCCTTTCAATTGCCGAGCAGCAATTGGTCGAAGTTATTAGAGGATTAGTGAGAGAAGCTGAGATTCTTATACTTGATGAACCGACTTCCACCCTGACGTTTGGAGAAATTGCGTCTTTATTTAAGACAATCAAGAACCTGACTGCGGAAGGACTTGGCGTTTTTTATATCACACATCGCATTACCGAAATCTTTACGCTCGCCCATTCCGTATCCGTTTTACGTGATGGTGTTGTTTCAGCGCAGGGACCTGTCACAAATTTCTCCTATGAAGGCATTCTCGAAGGCTTGATGCCTGGAGGTGCGAGTAAAAACATTGTTCACCCGGAAAAACACGTCCTACGAGAGACAGATGCTCCCGTTTTTGATCATCCTGCTCTTTCCGTTGAGGAGCTTTCCGGAAAAAGATTCAGCTCAATCAGTTTCACCCTTCATCAGGGAGAAGTTGTAGGAATTGCAGGGGTAGTTGGCGCTGGTAGGACAGAACTGGCGGAAGCCATCTTTGGATTGATACCGATTGAGCAAGGAAGCATTCAAATGGGCGGTCTGGAATTGAACGGATTGACTGCAAGAAGGCGAATCAACAAAGGCATGGTCTACGTCCCGGAGGATCGCCATTCACACGGTATTTTCTCGATTACAACGATTGAGAAAAATGTCACCTCAACGATTCTATATCGCCTTAAAGGATTTTTTCTTCCATTCAAACAGGAAAAGAAAATCGCCTCCAAATACGTAGAGGACTTAAAGGTGAAATCGTCAAGCATGGATCAGGAACTGAAGGATTTATCAGGAGGAAACCAGCAAAAAGTGGTGCTTGCCAAATACCTGGCAGCAACCCCGAGGGTGATCATTTTCGATGAGCCCACACGCGGAATCGATGCCAACGCCCGCAATGACATATACAAGATCATTCATGAGTTAAAATCCAAAGGCTTAGCTGTACTTCTGATTTCCTCTGATATTGAAGAAATCGAAAAACTCAGTGACAGGGTGCTGGTCATGCATGAAGGAAAGCTTGTCAAAACCCTCACCAAGTCCGAAATCAACTCAGATACCATTACTAAATGGGCGTTTGGTGTGAATAAAGAGGTGATTATGTAATGCCTTCCCTTTTCGTTCGATTGGTCAAAGCAAGGGAACTTTCGATCCTCTTGTTAATGTTTGCTTACATTATCCTGGTCGGTGCCTTTAATCACGAGTTTGTCACGGGAGATACGATTTCCCTCCTGATCAAAGCAAGTGTCATCCTGCTCGTCATGGCGATCGGCCAATCGTTTGCCCTTTTCACCTCGAACATAGATGTATCAGTTGGTTCCATCATGGGGCTGTCGGCTGCCATCTGCGGAGTCTTGTTAACATCGGGCTATAATATTTGGGCTGTAACGGCAATTGTATTGACCGCAGGAGCCATCATCGGCCTGATCAACGGAGTAGGTGTTGCCTTTTTAAAGGTTCCGTCTATCATCATGACACTTGGGATGCTTGGAATTATTCGAGGATGCATGCTGATTTATACGGAAGGAATGTGGATTGAGGATATCCCTAATTATTATAAAAAATTGGCGGGGGTAAAGCTTCTCGGCTTGAATTTTCCGGTTTGGATTGCCGTGATTCTGGTCATCCTTACCCATCTATTCCTGACAAAAATTAAATTTGGCCGCTATTTTTACGCGGTTGGAGATAACCGCGATGGAGCACGACTGGTAGGAATCCCGGTTGAAAGAGTTCAGCTCCTCGCCTTTATGCTTTCTGGTATTTCTGCAGCTATAGCCGGAATGGTGTTCGTCATGAACATCGGTTTTGTACCAAACCAGACTGGCAGCGGTCTTGAGCTCCAGGTCATTGCAGCAGCTGTTCTTGGAGGTGTCAGTTTGACAGGCGGACTAGGAAGCGTTGTCGGCGCAAGTCTAGGTGCCGTTTTCTTTACTGTAATCAATACTTCACTCATTTACTTGAAAATCCCGGCCTACTGGAACAATGCCATATCGGGGCTGCTTTTACTATTAATTGTAGTTGGAGATTCCAAATTTCAGCTATATTTAAGAAAAAAGGCTTTTTCCAGCAAAAAGAAAAATGCGACGATCTCCATAAAAGGAGGTACCGGTCTTGAAAACGAAAATAACGCTTCTACTTAAATGGGAAGCGGTCCTTGTATTGTTCCTCCTGCTGGAACTCATCGTGTTCAGGCATATCATTCCCGGATTTCTGAACATGAACAATCTTCTATACAGCATGAATGATTTTGCTTATATTGCCCTTGCAGCCATTCCAATGACGTTTGTGATTATTACTGGCGGGATAGATGTCTCAGTCGGGTCGATCATGGGACTCTCCTCCATCCTCGTCGGAGTTCTCTGGAAGGATGGCATGAATATTTGGATGGCCCTGCTTATTACCATTCTGCTGGCCGTTTTTACAGGGTTGATCAACGGTCTTTTAGTCGCTTTCACAACAGTACAGCCACTAGTTGTCACTTTGGGAGGTATGTTCCTTTTTTCGGGAATAGCCCTTGTTTTATCAGGGGGATCCAGTGCTTCCGGCTATGAAGGAATCAGCGGTTTTCCTGATGCATTTGTCAATATCGCCAATGGTTTATTCCTAAGCATTCCCAATCCTATTTGGATTTTGCTGTTGTCTATCTGTTTATTCGGTGGGTTGCTCCACTTCACTCGATATGGGCGTAACGTATATTTAGTGGGGATCAATATAAAAGCTGCAAGGTACAGCGGAATCCGTACAAAGTGGACGGTTCTAAGTACCTATATGTTATCCGGCTTCGGAGGTGGTATTAGCGGTATCATCCTTACATCATACTTCAGCTCCGCAAGATCAGACCTTGGTGCTGATGCAGTCCTGCCTGTTATCACCGCTGTCGTCTTGGGTGGAACGAGTATTTTTGGCGGAAAGGGCAGCGTCCTTGGCACGGCAGTGGCTAGTATTGTGATCGGTATGATGCAATACGGACTGCAAATGGCCAGTATGACCAGCGAACAAACCAGTGTCGTTATTGGTGTTATGTTAATTCTTGCAGTTTTACTGCGCAATACAAAATGGCAGACATTCAAAAGCATTTTTGGAGCAAGGAATCAATCATTTAACCGAGAATGAATAAGGGGGAAATACTTGATGAAGAAGTTTAAACCTATTTTGTTGATGATGTTAATTCTCTTGTTGGCCGGATCTTTACTTGCTTGCAGCAGCGGAACAAAAAACAGTACTGATGATAAAAATAGCGGAGGAAAGACAGATAAGAAAGACGTGAAACTTGCCTTCATACCTAAGCTCACTGGTGTCGGCTTCTTCACATCTGGAGGCCAGGGCGCCAAGGAGATGGCAGATTCCCTGGATGTTGAATTGAAATACGATGGGCCTAGTGAAGCCTCCGTATCCGGCCAGGTCAAATACATTAATAACTTCGTGAATCAAGGATATAAAGCATTAATGATTTCATCCGTCTCCGTTGACGGGCTAAGCCAGGCATTAAAACGCGCCAAGGACCGCGGCGTAAAAATCTTAACATGGGATTCCGACGTCAATCCTAAGGACCGTTCCTTTTACATTAACCAGGGAACACCGGATCAATTGGCTGAGCTCCTGATCAAAATGACCTCTGACCAGATCGGTGACAAAGGAAAGGTCGCCTTCTTCTACTCCAGCCCAACCGTTACCGACCAAAACCAATGGGTAGAAAAAGCAAAGGAAATCATTGCTGATAAATATCCCGGCTGGGAAATCGTCACCACCCAATACGGAGAGAATGACGCCCAAAAGTCCCTCTCCGTTGGTGAAAGCATATTACAGACATACCCTGACATCAATGCCGTAATCTGTCCAGACGCCACTGCCCTTCCGGCGATGGCTCAGGCTGCTGAAAACCTTGGCAAAGCCGGCAAGGTCGTCATAACTGGTTTCTCCACTCCTAATGTCATGAGAGATTATGTAAAACGCGATACAGTCAAGCAATTCGGTTTATGGGATGTCAAGAAGCAAGGTGCCCTTGCCGCATATGTCGCGTACTTAATGACAGTCGAAGGCAAAGACCTCAAAGTAGGCGATGAATTTGAAGTTCCAAACGTAGGCAAAGTCAAAATCGAGCCTAACACCATTCAGGGCTATGACTACACCGATGATCGAAGCGGTATTATCCTGCTGCCAGACCGGGTTGTATTCACAAAGGATAACATTGATGATTTTGATTTTTAGAATAAGAAAACGGCCCCGTTTTGTTTGATATAGTTGTAAAAGCGAACAATGACTGTCACTGTTCGCTAAAACCAAGAACATCTTTGACTGCTCTTTTGTTTCATTTTGAACGAGATTACGGTATAATAGAACTAAGAAACAACATAGAATAAAAAAGACCAGACATGTAACACCATGTCCGGTCAAACAATAGAAGGTTCCCACAAAGGGGATCGACTAAATACGGGGAATAATCCACCTGAGCCGTTAACTCAAGGGTGGATTATTTTTTTTGGTTAAATGACAGAATTGCCACGATCAGGCTTGCGAAAGCAACCATAATCATTAATGATTCGAAAACTGTCATATAGCATCACCCCCTTTCTAATGGGAGCGTGCCGACCACCCTTGAGAAAACCTATTCTATTGTTCTCTTATTATACCATATATTTAATCATATTAAGAACGTATGTTTGTTTTTTGATGTTTTAAAATTCGCAGCATATACACATCTCCACAGAGAATGCATACATAACACGGTTTTTTGGTGATTTTTGTTAGTAATACATTCTTCTTCCAATACTGTTAAAATGAAACTTAATTAAACTTTTTCTCGTATATAATATTAGGAAATCGGTGAATGGTGGGACTTTTCTTATGCTCGAGCAAACTCTAAAGGAAAGAATGACCCTTTTCAAGGATATCTTTTCAAAGCTGTATTCATCATTAAAATGGAGGGGACTGTGTATAATCCCTTGTTGCCATTATAATCAGAAGTCTTTCTCACCGGTTTTTTGACCGTTCCTAAACTTCCAACCCTGCGATTCCGAAGCCACCAGGTCCAGCGTGAGTAGATATCATAGCCCCAGCTTGCATCCATTTAACATTTTTGAAACCAGTTTCTTTTGCGATTTCATCCATCCGCTGCTTGATCCGTTCATCAAGTCCGACTGAGTAAATAAGATAAAGTTGTTCTCTATCAATATCGTATTCATTTAAATAATCTCGCATCAGTTTTTCTGATACTCCATCCATTTTCCCACGATATTTTTTTGTTGAAACAAGATTTCCATCAATTAGTTCAATACGCGGCTTTATTTTTAACAAAGCCCCTCCAAGATAAGCTAGATTGCTTACACGTCCACCTGCTCTTAAAAACTCTAAACTTCCGGGAACGAAAGCCAGTCTTGATTTAGGAACCTTTGATTCAATCTTCTCTACTAAGCGAACAGGGTCAATCGTAGGTTCATTCTCTAACAAGGTAACCGCATAGATCACAAGAGCAGTTAATCCACCTGTAACGTTCAAAGCGTCAATTAGAAAAATATCATCCATTTCTTCCGATGCGATTATCGCATTTTGGAAGGAAGAGGATGCCTTTGAGGTATACCCAATATGTATGATGATGCAATCAGGAAAATCAATTTTTATCTTCGTGAAAAATTCATGATATTCATGAGAATTCGTGGACGTTGTAGAGGGTATTTTTTTTGTCCGCTCATAATAATCATAAATATCCGTTACAGGTAACGAACCGTCTAAAAAATCCTGCCCATCTATGATGACGTGCATCGGGACCACTTGAACATTATGTTTGTCAGCTAATTCTTCTGGTAAATCCGCACCACTCTCTGTCGACAAAATAAGTCTTCTCATAAATAGCCTCCACTTCTATAAAAAAAAGCCGTAATTCTTCGTTCTGCGTTTTTCCGTTCTACTCTACTATACATGAAAAAGGGCATTAAAAACGACATGATCACGCCTTTGATAAAAATTCCTTGCCGTATTATTACATTTATAATAGTAATTGCAATAATAATCTTAATCCAAAAGATAATACAAGAAAGGTACCTCCCCCAGTTTTGGAATGGTACCATTTCCGTTTTCTTAATTTCAGTTATGATAACCTATCAATAATAGCAATCAATACGTTGGTTGCTTCATTTTTGCAATAAACTAGATCGTTAGAAACTCCCCCATACAGTTAAATGAAACCTAATAAAACTTTTTCTCGTATACAATATTAGGAAAACTGAGAGAGGTGGGACTTTTCTTATGCTTGAGCAAACTTTAAAGGAAAGAATGGCCCTTTTTAAGGATATCTATTCACAGCTGTATTCATCATTAAAATGGAAAACGGATAAACGGTTCCTGATGCTGATTGCCGTCATGTATGTGACAAACTCAAAGGATTTTCATTTAAAACGCTTTTTGGAACTTGCCGACTATATAAAGAACGAAGTTGGGATGTTTTCACATTTAAAATCTGCGCACCGTTTTACCACAGCGGCCACATTAGATTCAACAACTGCTGACTCAAAAGAGAGTTGTCATCATTTTATCAACATCTACGAAAAACTTATCGAGAATGGCTATAGCCGAGTCGTTTATTCCTATATTGCAGCGGGAACTCTTTTAAAAGTGGAACAAAGTCGGATCGAAGAATATGTTCAGAAAACAATAGATGTATATAATGGGATGAAAGATCATCATCCTTTCCTAACGAACTCTGGTGATTACCCGCTGGCGGCCATCCTTGCTCAATCCGAAAAAAATAAAGATGAAATCATTGTCAATGTAGAGGATCATTACAAGGCCCTAAACGAAAAAGGCTTTTCAATTGGAAATGACCTGCAATTTTTAAGCCACATCCTCGCATTAAATACAGACCAGATATCTGTTGAAACGCGGTAAGATGCATGGAAATTAGAAACCAGCTCGAAAAGGCAGATTTTAAATCAAAAAGGGTCTATTATCCCTACATTGGAATGCTGTCCTATTTGGAAAACATCCAAAGTGAAATGGAAAACCTCAATGAGATCTACGAGAATTTGAACAATGATAAACTGTTTAGATGGAATAAGGATGTTAATTTTATGTTAAGCGTATTGTTTTTAATGAACCAAAAAACGTTAGTGGGTGATGCAGCAAGAACTGGTTTAAACACGACCATCGAAATCCTGATACAAGCTCAACAAGCGGCAATGACTGCAAGCATTACAGCCGCTACAGCTGCAGCGAGCAGCTCCTCTGGTGACAGCTGATCTTTTCTCATAGAAAAGCCGTTTTCCTATAAAAAGAAAACGGCTTTGCTTCTCCATATAAAAATGTACTCTTATTCCAGTGTATTGTATGTACTTCTTATATCGTGGGGGCATCCATCCCCATTTGGCTCCATTCATCTCTTGATGGTCCATAAACACCTGGAACCTTCAATCCTGCTTGGCGCATGAGGACTGTGATTTGACCACGATGATGAATGATATGCTTGACGAGCATTGAAAGTGTTACGGCTTTTTGCATATCCATGCCATACACATTTTTCATTTCACTTAAGGATTGGTCCGTCCACTGCTGCTTAACGGCGTCACTGGTGTCGGCACTAACTCTGCGAAAGATTTCAGCGATTTCCCTGGCTGAGGATGGAATGGTGGCTGAGTCTTTCACCGTTTCAACGGTAACACCAAACTCAACAAGCATTTCTGGAGTGCTCGTTGTGATATGCCAGGCAATGGCTCCTAAAGTGCGATCTTCCGGCGAAACCCTTTGTTGCAGCGAATCATCCGTTAACCCATCCAAAACCTTTTGCGTTGCGGCAGCTTCTTGATTCCAGTCATCGATAAAATCTGATATTGAAGTATACATCGCTTTTCCCTCCGTTTTTTAATTTTCTTGATTTACTATGGACCAGCATAGTATAGAATTTTTTTCCAATACTACAAAATTGCCCTTAAGAAACAGTCGGACTATGTTTTTTAACGTTTTAGTTACTGTTAATATTACAATAATTTATCATATAAGGAGGGGCCTGTCCCCCACTGCTTTAAAACAGTAATGGACAGACCCCAATCATTCTAACCGGAGCCCATTCGATATTATGCACCAATTTCAATTTCCTGTAATATTTCTTTCTCTACTTGTTCTAAATCTGGAACATAGCTTTTTAAGACTTTCATATTTCCTTCAAATGTATATTGTCCTAATGTTGCAGGAATCAGTATACTTTCTCCATTTGAAATACTTTCAATGCCGCTTTCATAATGAATTTCCCCTGCTCCTTCAATGCAAGTGAATAGATAAAACCTTTCCGGATCGCTTTCTTCAGTAAAGCTCTGGTCTACGTCATAAAGTTCCCATGAGAAATTCTTATCCAAACATAGATAACTCTTTTTGTAGCCTGTCTTTTTCTTCTGCAGCCCTTCTGTGATAAGCCCCTGCTTCTTAATATCAGCTACCTGGAATCCTTCTTCCAGATCTAAACCCCTGCCTCTGTTGTAATCGTAAATTCTATAGGTAGTGTTGCTATTATTGCAGAGTTCAATAAGAGTTAATCCTTCACAGATCGCATGAATCAATCCACTTGGAATGAGAATAACATCTCCCTTTTTCACATATAGCTTCTTTAGGTTTTGTTCAATCGTTCCTTCGATTGCTGCTTTTTTTAGTGAGTCAGTGTCTCCCTCAAGAACTCCTGCATAAAGAAAAGCATCCTCTTTAGCATCTAGAATATACCAGGCTTCAGACTTTCCCATTGGCTCATTTTGTTTGCGGGCGAACTCATCATCCGGATGAACCTGTATAGATAATTTATCTTGTGCGCTTACATATCGCAGCATTAACGGGAACCACTCAGTAGAAATTTCTGATCCAACAAGTGTACTGCCCTCCTTGTCAATTAACTCTGTTAATTTCATACCTTCTAATTTTCCGTTAGTGATAATACTCGTGTCGTGAGGATGACAAGATACTTCCCAGGTTTCTCCAATAATACCTTCTGGTAATCCTGGTTTATATTTCTCAAGATTCCTTCCGCCCCAAGGCTTATGAATATAAATTGTATTAAATTTTAACGGGTACATATCTGACCTCCTACTCCTACAAACTGTATTGTTCTGTTAAAGCTATAATGCTTTCAACCTCTTTTTTGTAATCAGCATTGGGCCCTTTGAAGATTGATGAAGTGCCTAATACCAGTACATCAGCCCCTGCCTTTACCGTCCAAGGAATCGTCTTGTTATTAATATTTCCATCCACTTCGATTAAAGCTTCTACATTGTTCTTTTCCAGCATTTTCTTTACTTCCGAGATTTTTTCCACTGTACTTTCAATAAAATCCTGGCCCGCAAACCCTGGATTAACAGTCATTATTAAAACTAAATCGATATCCTTGATGATGTGCTTTAAGCTTTCAACAGGAGTTGATGGATTTAAGGCAACACCAGCTTTCATACCAAGCTTTTTTATATTTTGAATCGTCCTGTGCAAGTGATAAACAGGTTCCGCATGAACTGTGACATACTCTGCTCCTATTTCAGCAAGCTGCTCCAGAAATGCGTCAGGATTTACGACCATTAAGTGAACGTCTAAAGGAATGCGCGAGTTTTCTTTAAAAGCTTTGAGCATGTATAAGCCCATTGTTATATTAGGAACAAAAACGCCATCCATTATGTCACAATGAAGCATGTCGACCTGTGCCTGTTCGAGCCGGATTAACTCATCTTCCAGCTTTAGCGGATTACCACACATAAGCGAGGCAGATATTTTTACCATTTAGTTCATTCCTCCTCATAACAATGCATTATTATTAACCTTTTTTTCGGCGTCCCAGGCTATCGATCAAAACAGCAAGGATAATAATGCCTCCCTTTATAACCATCTGATAATATGAGTCTACATTGAGTAAGGTCAGTCCATTGCTAAGGATTCCTATCAACATTACTCCAATAATCGTTCCGCTTATGTTACCTTTACCCCCCGCAAGGCTTGTTCCTCCAACAATCACCGCCGCGATTACATCCAATTCAAACCCCTGTCCGGCAAATGGCTGTCCCGAAGCCAGCCTGGAAGCCAAAATCACACCCGCCAGTCCTGTTAATAACCCGCTTAGCATGTAAACATAAATCTTAATGCGGTCTACTTTTAATCCGGACCATTTACTGGTTTGTTCGTTACCGCCAATTGCATAAATATATCTACCAAATCGGGTCCGATTCATAAGATAAAAACCAAATGCCAGCACAATGATCATGATAATGATTGGAACAGGTATGCTAAGAAAGTATCCAGTTCCGATAAAAGTGAAATTGGGACTGGTAACTGATACAGGTACCCCTTCTGTATAAATAAAACTGAACCCGCGCACTGCACTCATAGTGGCAAGTGTTGTGATAAACCCTGCTATCATCCCTTTAGCAGTTACAAAGCCATTAAAAAAGCCAACGGCGCCGCCAACTGCAATAGCAACGATTATAGCCAAAACGGGAGATTCAACATTCGTATACATCGTAGCGGCCATTACTCCGGATAATGCTAATATGGAGCCAACCGATAGATCAATTCCCCCAATAATGATTACCAAGGTCATTCCAACTGCAGCAATTGCCGTTACAGATATTTGGCGGGCAACATTCATCAGGTTCGAAACGGTTAAAAAATTGTCAGTAAGGAAAGTCATAACAAGACAAAGCAGGAATAATGATAAAATCAGTCCATACTGTCTCATTCGATCAAAACTAAAGCGGTTTTGAAGCGAAAAAGCTGGTTTTTTCTTTTCAGCTACTAGGTTCATTTTCCTACCCCCATTGCGTAGTGCAAAATAGTTTCCTGATCCAGATGCTCATTAATTTGATCCATGGTTATTTTACCTTCGTGCATGACTATTACCCGGTCGCTGACATCCAGAATTTCTGGAAGTTCAGAAGAAATCATTATAATACTCATGCCGTCATCGACCAAATCTCTCATCAATTGATAGATTTCAGTTTTAGCGCCAATGTCAATTCCTCTGGTCGGTTCGTCTAAAATCAATATTTTAGGAGAAACAGATAACCATTTTGCAATGACAACCTTTTGCTGGTTTCCACCACTTAATTCTGCAGCTTTTTGTTCCGGGCCAGTAGTTGCAATCGAGAGCTGTTCAATATATTTATTACTTAGTTGGTTCTGAGTTTGATTGTTTAGAATAAAGGGGTTCAAATGACGCAGCTTAGTTAGAATAATATTATTTTTTATCGGCAAATCCAAAATCAAACCAAGGTCTTTGCGATCTTCAGGCACTAATCCAATATGGTGCTCCGTTGCTTCGAAGGGGGTTCTAATGTACACTTTTTTGCCTTCTAAGTGAATTTCACCTTTATCCAGCTTATCAATACCAAATATAACCCTGGCTAATTCCGTTCTTCCCGCACCAACTAATCCAAAAAAGCCTAATATTTCACCTTTATTCAACTCAAAATTAATATTCTTTAATAGCTTTTTAGTATGGATATTTCGAGCAGATAACACAGGTTTATTATTCATCCCATAAACAGACTTACTTTTTCTTGGGGCAATAATTTCTTTGCCAACCATTAAGCGGACAAGCTCGCTATTATCTGTGTTTCTTGTTTCTAATGTTTCTACAAAACGTCCATCTTTCATGACAGTAATCCTGTCTGTAATCGAAAATATCTCTTCCATACGATGAGAAATATAGACGATGCTGTAGCCTTTATTTTTGAGATCATTAATAATATCAAAGAGAATTGAAATTTCCCGATCTGTTAAACTGGCTGTTGGTTCGTCCATAATAATGATTCTGGAATTCAAAGACAGGCATTTGGCAATTTCGACTGTCTGTTTTTGCGCTGTACTTAGTTCTTCAACCTTCATTTTCGGGTCTAACTTAATGCCCACTTGCTGTAACGCGCTTTTTGAGTCATTGAACATTTTATTCCAATCAATCATTTTTGTCAGTTTATTAATCGGTTCTCTGCCCAGGAATATGTTTTCAGCAATGCTGAGATTAGCGACGAGATTAAATTCCTGGTACACCATACTGATGCCTTTTTCGAGAGCTTGCAAAGGGAATTGAAACTCAATTCCCTCTAGCGCTCCCTTACCATTATCAAGACGAATGATCCCTTGGTCTTTTTGATATACACCTGTCAAGATTTTCATGAGAGTGGACTTTCCCGCTCCATTAGCACCCATTAAAGCATGTACTTCTCCTTCATTTATATCCAACCGTGCATTATTAAGTACTTTGACACCGGAAAAGGACTTACTTATGTTTTCCATGGTTAATAGCTTTTTCATGCATATCCCCTTTTCCTATTTTTTCTGGATTCTCCTTACTTATAGGCTGCTTCTCTCTTGATGATTTCGTCCACATTTTCGCTTGTTACCAAACTTGTTTCCACTGCAATTTCTTTCTCTGGTGTTTCCCCGTTCACAAATTTAACAGCATTTTCAACTGCGATTTTCCCCATCTGGTACGGGTCTTGCGCGACTGTTGCTTTAATGGCAGTGTTATTTTTGATAGAATCCAATAAATCTGGAGTTGCATCTACCCCGAGAATGAAGATATCCTTATTATCTCGAGCCTGTACTGCACTAAGTGCACCCATTGCAGCGCTTTCATTTACACCGAAAAAGGCATCAATATCCGGGTTTGCTTGCAGAATGGTTTCTGCTGCCTCTAAAGACTTGGCTCTTTCCATACCTGCGCCCTGGTTGGCAACAACCTTTATCCCCTTGGACTTAGCAATTTCTTCAAGGAAGCCATCTTCTCTATCCTTACATGATGTAATGGTCGGCCAACCGATTAGAGCGATTTTGCCTTTGCCTTTTAATTGTTCAGCAACATACCTTGCTGCAGTCCTTCCAATTTCCTTGTTATCGGAAGCAATGAACGAAGTTGTGTCTGCGCCTACTACACCAATATCAACAGTAAATACACCAATTTTTTTCTCATTTGCTTGATTAACTACATTGGAAAGCGCTTTTGAATCGATGGGATTAAGTAATAGGCCATCTATGCCATCCTGTAAAAGGTCTTCTACATTGGAAATTTGATTTTCCAGTTTATAATCAGCACTCGTAACTTTTAAATCCACATTTAAATCTTTAGCAGCGGCCCTTGCCCCTTTTTCCATTGCGATAAAGAAAGGGTGGACACTCTGTCCAAAGGAGAAACCTAATTTAATGCTTTTATCTTCGCTCTTACTGGAAGTATTATTTTCTTTGACACTACCTTTGGCCTCTCCGTTAGAACAGCCTGTGATAATAGCGGAGAATGTGAGAATAATAAGCAGAACGAAAAAGGAAAGTTTATTTTGTTTCAAAGTATAGCCCCCTTGTGGTAATATTAAATACCAATGATATTTTCGAAGAGAAACTGTTCACTTTTGCAGAAGTGTTTATACAGTTTCTTTTTGTTTGTTTTTCTCCGGTAATTCCCCAACGCCCTTGGCATGTCTGGGTGCAAATGCGACTTTTCCCATGATCGCGTAATTATCAGCATGACTTGCAGCAGGAATGTTATTAGCAACCTGATTAAGAGTTGAATAACCAATAGTTGCAAACTTGATTGCTTCTTTAAAGAGCGGTGGTACACCAAACTCATCTGATGTAGTTAGACGTACGCCTTCAGGCAATCTGTCCTGGATATGCTTCATTAAGGTAGGATTAAGAACCCCGCCGCCACTTGCGATCATAACCTTTATATCTTTAAAATTCGGGATATTATCCTTGGCGTTTTTTGAAATTGCTTCAGCCGTGAAAGCACAGAAGGTAGCCATGATGTCTTCTCCAGATAAGTGACTGAACTTTGCCAGAATTGTATCACCATATGTCGAAGAAAAATCATTTCTCCATGCGGACCTCGGGAGCTCACGTTCAAAATAAGGATGTTTCATAAGTTCAGCAAGCATTTCATCGTTAACCTGACCTTTAGCAGCAATTTCTCCACCTTTATCGTATTGGATGCCATATAGATTACGACAAGCATGGTCAAGCAATACATTTCCTGGTCCTGTATCAAAAGCAACCATATCTCTTCTATCCTTATAAACTAGTTGGACATTGGCAATGCCACCGAGGTTTAGAGTAAGAGCAGGAGCTTTATCCTTAAAAACAACCCAATCCAGATATTGCATCAAAGGAGCACCGTTTCCTCCAAATGCATGGTCAGCTTGTCTAAAGTGTGTAATAGTTGTGATGTTTGTATGGGCGGCAACTACATTGGATTCTACTAATTGATAGCAAATCGGGTATGGGCCTTTAAACCATCTGGCAACTAAATCGCCTTTTTCTTCTTCTGTTAATTGATTAATTTTCCTATGATCTGGCTGTTCCTGGTAAATGGTTTGTCCATCCACTGCAATACCTAAAACATCTTTTGGAGAAACGCCTGTCTTTTTAAGTAAAGCGTTTGCAACATTTGCAAAGACAGCACCGGCAACATAGTTTAATCTGCCGAGTCCTTCCATATCAATTTTATTGGCGAAGGTTTGCAGCATGACATCCTGGACTTCTTCCGGCCATTGCATGGAAAGTCCATCAATAAACTCGGGTGGATTTGGATGACCATCTTCCCCTGTAGTGATATCCACTAATACAGCATCGATTCCATCAAATGAAGTTCCGCTATTAAGACCGATCATATAAGCCATTATTCTTTTCCTCCAATTGTTTTAATAGTTTGTATTCTTGATTTTGAATTAAATACATTTTATTCCTGCCTTTTACATAAGATCACCACCTTAATGGATAGTTATTTAATTGGCTTTATTTCCGCATGAGCCTCTAACCACTAGTTCAGTTGATAAAGTGACTTTCTTATCGGCTTCCGAACTTAGGCTTGAATTGGATATTAGTTCGAGTAATCGATTAGTAGCAATATTCGCTATGTTGTAAGAAGATTGTTTTACTACCGTAATTGGCGGTTTTAATAACGGTGCCAGATCGAAATCATCCCACCCAACTATGGCTACATCTTCAGGTATTCTCAGTCCCATTTCATCAATGGCAATGAGAGCTCCAGTTGTCAGTAAGTTATTCAGAGGAAAGATGGCGGTTGGTCTGGTTTCAGGGTCCTTCAATAATTCTCTGGTTGCAAAAATCCCTTCATTCACATCACCAGGACTGACGTTGTCGTATGTCTTATTAGAAATCAAATAGTCATCGAAAGTAAGGAAGTTTTCCTCCATTGCTTGTTTATAGCCGTCTACCCTTCTAAATAAAGTACTGATATTTGAACCAATGACGCCAATCTTTTTATGTCCCATTTTAATTAGATGGGTTGTTGCTTCGTATGCCCCCCTAAAATTATCTGAAGTGACTGTTGGTAAGTCTATTCCAGGTATTTCTCTGTCAATGATGATGGTCGGTATCGAATTTTTATACATCTTTAGTACTTCATCCTCTGAACTTTCCGAGTCTTTTAAAGCACTCGCGATCATTAACCCGTCTACTCTTTTCTCATACAGGGTTCTTAAATAAGAGAGTTCTCTTTCTGAATCTTCATCAGTATTACAAATAATCAGGTTGTATCCTTCTTTCGCTAACACTTCTTCCACTAGCCTGGCGATAGAACTAAAGTAAGGATTGCTTATATTCGCGATAATCAACCCAATCGTTTTCGTGTTCTTCTTCTTCATGCTTTGAGCGATTCCATTTGGTATGTAATTTAATTTTGCTGCGGCATCTTTAACTGCGCTAACTGATTTACTTGAGGCACTTCCATATCCCCCCAAGACTCTGCCCGCAGTAGCCACCGAAACACCGGCGAGATTTGCAACATCACGAATGGTATTTTCTTTTTCATTTCGATTATCCATATTTTTTTTAAACATAATTCTCCTTTTCGAAAACGAGTTGAGAACGTTCTCATTTTCTTTCAAAAAAATATTTATAATACCCTCTTTTTCCCTTTTAAATAAATGATAATTAATTGAGAACGTTTTCATTATATTTTAGTTTTGTTTTTCATGTCAAGAGAATTCTGAAAAATAAATATTTATTTTTCTTTCTTACATACCCTCTACTTTTATGAAATTATCAGCGAATTTTGATTTCTTTTAAAAACTGTAGGTATAAGATAAGTAAATAAGTCCATAGAATAAAAATTGACCAGACAAGTTACAGCATGTCCGGTCAAATAATAAGATTCCCCAAAGAGAATCGGCTATACACGGGGATAATAATCCACCTTACCCGTCAACTCAAGGGTGACAAACAAACCTAATGAAAAATCTACTATAATTTTACATTTCTAAGTTTAATATTATATTTCTTTAACTTTTTACTAATGGTTGACTGATTGACATTCAAGGCTTCGGCTATTTCTGTTGTTGTTTTGTATTTCATTGAGGCTCGTTTTAGTATTTGACTTTCAACTGATTCCAAAGCTTTATATAAATCTAGCTTTTCTTCAAAATAGATATTTATAGGTAATTCATTTTGTAAGTCATCTGTTAATAAATTCATAACATCCTGTTTGTTAATTTCATCATTTTTTGAAATGATTAACAATCGTTCAATAAAGTTCTGTAGTTCGCTCACTAAACTAATAATCTATAGATCCTACTATTTTTACAAGTTCTTCTAAAAAATAATGAACCTTAAGTTCTTTTTCCAGATTATCATTGATTACCCCATCTTTCGTGAAAAATTAACCCCGGAAGAGATATACGTTTTTCCCAATGAACTTGCTCTAGAATTGGGGATGATGGGTATGCATCTGTATATCCAATTGAAATTAAAGCAACGGGTTCAATATGGGGAGGAATTTGTAATATGTCTCTGACATCATTTTTCTTATAAAAACTAACCTATCCTATAGCCAATCCTTCCGCACATGTGGCTAACCACATATTTTGAATTGCACACGCCACAGAAAGAATATCCGTCTCTGGTATTGAATTTCTTCCTAATACATGTGATCCTCCACGTGTTGGGTCACATGTTACACAAATGGTCAACGGCGCTTGTTTCATTCCTTCTACTTTTAAACTTAAAAAATGCGTTGCACGATCTTCCTCATAGTGGATAGCCAAGGCTTTTCTTTCTTTTTCCGCTGCCCAGGCAAGCCGTTCTTTCATTTCAGTTGAACTTAATAAGATAAAATTCCATGGCTGCATAAATCCTACAGAGGGTGCATGATGGGCGCTTGAAGAATTCGTTCAATTACCTCAGGGGGAATAGGGTCTGGAAGAAAGGTGCGAACATCTCTCCTTTTATAAATTACGTTGTATATAGCTTCTTTTTCTTCATTATTAAACATTAAACAGCCTCCTCTACGACATCTTCTTTAAACCTTGTTTATCAGGAAAACATTATTAGATTATATAAAAGAACACTAGCGTTGCATTAAATAAAAGCGAATTTGTCAAGCTCAAATCAAATAAATTTATTTTGA
>NZ_PGVA01000071.1 GCF_002860125.1 Bacillus canaveralius | reverse complement strand
ATGAATCCGCTTACACGTTTTAGGTGGAAATAAATTCCGCCAACAAATGCTTGACTCAAACTTTCTTTCACCTGTTATCTGATCATTTGCACTGTCATGGTATAATAAATTTTATATATTGCGTTACAATTTCTTTTAAGAGGTGGATTATGGACAACTTAAAGATAGGGATTATTGGGCTTGGAGCAGTTGGAAAAAGATTATTGGAGCAGTTTGCAATCCATGCCAATGTTACAGTAGAAATGCTTTGCGATACAAATCCAGCTCTGGCCAAGGAAACTTCTGAACAATATAGCAACATACCCTGGACAACCAATTATGACGAAATATTAAAAAATAAACAAATTGATTGGGTCTACATTGCAGTACCACCTAAGTACCATTACCAGATTGTCATCAGTGCTATCGAAAGCGGAAAGCATATTCTCTGCGAAAAACCGCTTGCCAATTCGTATGAAGAAGCGAAAGAAATGTATGAAAAAGCACAGGAAGCCGGGATTATCCACGCCATGAATTTTCCGACTCCTTACAGTTCTGCGTTTCAAGTAATCCAGGAAAAAGTCCAGAAGCAAACTGTTGGTGAGATTAAGAGAATTGAAGTGAAAGGTTATTTTCATGAATGGCCACGCCCATGGCAGCAAAATGATTGGATCGGCTCGAAGGAACAAGGAGGTTTTACGAGAGAAGTGTTTCCTCACTATCTCCAAATCATCTTGCAATTGTTTGGTAAATTGACCGTAGAGCACGCAAAGATCCTTTTCCCTGCTGATGATCGCCGTTCCGAAGAGAGCATGATGGCATTTCTGAAGCTTGAGGATGGTACCCCTGTCCTTTTAGATGGTGTCAGCGATATTGCATTGGAAGAAAAAATATCATTCACGATTTATGGAACTCAGGAAACAATTTCTTTGCATGATTGGAGAATCTTAAAAGTTGGCGGCAGCGGAGAAAAGCCAGAAGAAATCCCGTTGGAAACCAGAAATTCGCTTGTTCACTTAATCGATGAACTTGTCAAAGCACATAATGGCCACGACTCTGAATTGGTTACCTTCGAACAAGGATTTGCGGTACAGGCAGTTTTAGAAAAACTATTAAAAAGCTGACTTTAGAGGGGGCTCTCGTTTGCCCCCTCTTATTTTCATTCGGTGCTCGTGATTTCTTTGAGACGCTTTTCATAGTTTAATAAAATGAATACAAAATTTAATCTTCAAACCGAAAATCTTTAAATTCAAGGCGCTTCGTGGTTTCCAACTGAACGATTTCACCCGCTTCAAGTTCGATTCTTTTCTTAAACAAAGGGCCATCGTAGACAAAAGTATGGTATTCCCCTGCCTCTCCCATTGGGCAGACATTTTCCCTCGCAATATCATTGACAAACGCGTTGTCCAGTTCTCTTCCCAGCCACTCGTCGGAAAGAAGTTCGTCCCGGACCCTAATCGCCACAGCACGGTAACCGGAGTTGACAAACTTTTCAAGTGCTTGCAATGACTGTTCCTTCTTCATCCAAAGCGGATACAGCGGATTAAGTCCGGCTTTTGCAGCACTGGTCTCTCCCCACTGGCGATGTTCATCCAAATACAGGTCTCCATACGCTATATCAGTCAATGCGTACTGTTCCTTTAATTCTACTAAGTTGGTTATAAATTTAGTTGTATATTCTTCAAACGTACACTCAATAAAATGGAGCGGAATCGATAGCGCTTCCGCCTGCATCCGAATCAGCTCAAGCCTCTCTCCATGTCCGAACGTTCTTCCCAGTTCCAGAGGCACCGTTGTAACGAGACAGGCAACCTTATGACCTTCGCTAGTAAGCTTATCAAGCGCCATGCATCCATCCTTTCCGCCACTCCACGATAAAACAATTCGTTTTTCCACTTAGCAAACTCCCTTTTCACGTTATTCTAATCCGTTAGACAAAACCCATAACATTAAAATATCATATTTTCCCTTGTTGAATAGAAACATTTTTACAGTCGCTTTCCTCTTCCATTAGTTTACTTTTAAAAAAACATTTCAAAAATATGAATAATCGATTACATTTATGTCATTGGAGGTGTTTTATAAATAACGTAAACTAACCATTAGAATTTCAAATACGATCAGATCGCCAACGGGAAGAAACGCCGTATTAAAGAAGAAAAGATACACCAGGGGAATTTTATTTCATAAGGAGAATGAAGTCATGGAAAATCAGAGGCCAGAATTGGTTCACGAGAAAGAAACGCTGCTTTTCGCTATTTGTATCATCACAGCTGTTTTAGTTACTCTTTATCTATTATTTTCGATCATCGGTATTATTATTTTTATTTTCTTTGCGTTGCTGTCTTTTTTCTCGCATGCGATCTCAATCTCCCATATTCAACTGAATGGGATTCGACTGAGGGAAAAACAATTTCCCGAGTTATATAAAAAAGTTGAAACGCTTAGCCAGCGCATGGAACTGAAGCAAATACCCGAAGTATATATAGTTGAATCCGGCGGGACGTTAAACGCCTTCGCCACCAAAGTTTTTGCGCTGTTCGGCAAGAATATGGTCGTCTTATACTCAGATTTCGTGGACATTTCACTTGAATCAAACGGTTCAGAAATTGACTATGTTATCGCCCATGAACTCGCCCATATTAAAAGAAATCACATCGTCAAGACTTTGCTTGTGTTTCCGGCTATGTGGGTACCATTTGTCGGGGTCGGCTTTTCGAGAATGGCTGAATTCACTTGCGATCGGATGGCTGCTTACTATACGGATGAACCCGACGGTGCGGTTAACGGCTTATTGGTTTTAGCAGCTGGGAGACGACTCTACAAAGATGTAAATATAGAAGAATATCAGCAGCAATACAATGAGAAAAAAGGGTTTTTTGCGACAATGACAGAGCTATTGTCCACGCACCCGCCAATTCCAAAGAGAATAAACGAAATAGAAAAATTCTTGCATGGTGAACCTAGTATACCTCTTGTCAAAAAAACAAAGCAGCTAGTGGCAATTATGCTTACTATTTTTGTACTGCTCCCTGCTTTGTCTGCCGGACTATTTTTCGCTGGGTTTAAAATTCTCGAGAATGTCCCTTCCCTTGATTGGATGTTAAGTGCGGAGGATCCACCTTTACAGCAAGCTATTTTTAATGAAGATCTTGCTGAGGCAGAACAACTATTAATTGACGGCGCCGATCCAAATGAAATGAATGAGTATGGGGAAACTGCATTGACACTGGCAATTAGCTATGATGAAACAGACTTTATTCCAACACTGCTCGAACATGGTGCTGATCCAAACCTTCAAGATGAATATGGCTGGACACCTTTAATGTCTGCCGTGTCGATGGAAAACCTGGAAGCCGTTAAAATTTTGCTTGAAGCAGGCGCTGATCCGACGTTAGTAGACAGTGAGGGTATGTCGGCACTTGATTATGCAAAAGATTATGGTTATGGAGAATTTGTGGAGCTTTTAAAGTCGGTACAACCATGATAATTGATTTCTGGTGAGTACGATGTGATTCACCGTATAAAAGGCAAGGCTTTTGTATGCTCAATTCGTATACAAAAGCCTTTTTCTATGCTACCTGCCAAACAACCAGCCGCCATTAATATTAATGATTTCCCCTGTTACAAACGAAGCTTCTTCAGATGCTAAATACTTTATCCCGGCAGCGATATCATTTGCATGTCCAGCTCTGCCAACCGGAACTTGTGAAACAATTTGCTCAATGCGTTCAGATGGCCAGTGTCCTGTAAATCCAGTATCCGCGATGAATCCGGGTGCAATAGCGTTTACTGTGATTCCCTGAGGACTCAATTCTCTCGCAAGACCGGTAGTCAGTCCGTGAAGACCGGCCTTTGCAGCAGCATATGCAGTTGAACCGGCCCGGCTGCACCCGTAAACGCTGCAATTGAACTAATATTGATAATTCGTCCACCTGGCCGTTTTAAATGAGGGGACACTGCCAATGCCATAAGAAAACTTCCTGTTAATACTCTACTCATGACTTTATTTCACATCGATACTGCTCCATCTTCCTTCGTTATATCTGTTCTCAACGCCTTCAATTTCAACAAATCCAATTCTTAAAATTGCCGCTATCCATATTTAGGTTAGTGTGTCTCTCTATGTTTTGCCGTTAACTTTGTTTTATTTCAGCACCTCCCAGAAGCATTCGGAAATTGTTTCTTAATAATCCCCATTTCAATCTCAACTATGATCAGTCAAAACATATATATGGAAATACTAGGAAAAATATCATCGAAATATTCTATTCTTCTTTCCTTAACTATTTATCTATATAACTTGAATTTAACATTTACCAGCTATCTTCAGATGGGCTAAAGAGAGCGGGTGCTTTTATTGCTCATGAAGGTCAAAACTTATAGGGAATACGAGAAAAATGTCCTTATGAGTCCGATATATGGAAAGATTAATAATTGGTTAGAAAAAGCTCTCTATTTCTGAAATATCAAAGTCCGTAAATCAATAATTCTTACATATCAAACAATTTATTCTATATGAAGTTTATGAACAAATAAAATGCTTTAAAATGAATTTTTTACTTTTTTTGAAAAATTTATTAGTAAAACTTGAATTTTCTAATAATTGTGACTATAATGAATATAATTCATGAGAAGGAGGAATTTAAATGGAAAAAGCATTACTATTACTTTCTGGAGGACCAGACTCATCATCTCTGGCATACTGGATTAAACAGCAAGGATTCGAACTGCATACCCTAACCTTTAACTTCGGAGAAAAAGAAGGGGAGGCAGAAAAAAGAACAGCTAAGTACATTGCCAATCATGTTAGTAAAACACATAAATTTATTAGCTTCGAGAATGTTTTACGTGATTTTTACATGAGTGATGGTGGTCCCATTCATATCCTTCGTAAAGCTATATCTCGAGAAATTCAAATAAAACCATTTGGAGCGGGAATTGCAATATCATTGGCAGCTTCATATGCGGCTCAAATTGGTGCAAACCACTTGTTCTATGCAGTTCACAAAGATGATGCTGTATTTAGAGAAAATAATTATGAATTCTTTAATTTACTTTCTAAGGCTATTTCAATCGAATTAGGTAATGAGTTTAAAATTCATACGCCATTCCTCGATAAAACAAAAGCTGAAGTTTTAAAAATTGGATTTGAACTTGGTGTTCCAATTGAAGAAACATGGAGTTGTGCATCAAACAGCACCATTCATTGCGGTTGGTGTGAACCGTGTAAGGATAGACAACATGCTTTTAAAGATAATGGAATTACCGACAATACTCTTTATGAAAATAAAATCAATAAAATATCTGAGGCTGAAATAAAGGCCTGATCGCAGGTAAGAGCCTATTTTTCTTGTATTAGAAATATAGGCTCTTACTAATTATCGCTTTAAGGAGTGTGTTTAAATGTTGAGTGTTTTAAATGTTAGTAAAGTTTATGGAGAATCAAATGTTATTGATAATGTCTCCTTTAATATCAATGAAGGAGAGATTGTAAGTTTAGTAGGGCATAATGGCGCAGGAAAAACAACACTAATGAAAATTTTAACAGGATTAATAATTCCTGATAAAGGATTGATAACAGTATATGGTGAAAAATGGAACAAAAAACATTTAAAACAAATGTCTTTAATGCTTGAAGGTAATAGAAATTTTTATGCAGAACTCACGCTATACCAAAATATCCAGTATCTGTATAGATTAAAGGGATTTAAATATTCGAGTCATGTACAGTCTAGTATTGATTATTACCTAAAGATATTTAATTTGTATGACCATGCTTCAAAACCAATCTTCAAACTTTCACGTGGCATGCAGCAAAAAGTGTCTATCATTTTAAATTTTATCCTTCCAAGCAAGATAATATTATTAGATGAACCAACTCTTGGGTTAGATATCTTTTCAATTGATGAGTTTGAAAAGCTTATTACTCAAACAAAGGCTAATGAGAAAATTGTTCTTATAACCTCTCACCAACTCGATTTACTACAAAAACTTTCAGATCGGCTAATAGTAATTCATAACGGTAAAATTCTCTTTAATGACAAACCTGAATATTTTATCAACAAATATGCACAGATTAACTGTAAAATTACATATAAAACAAAAATTCCAGAAAATGATCTCCAAAACCTTTTACATAAAGGTATAGCTTATGAAGTCTTTGAAGATAGAAATGAAATTTTATTACAATATCAAAATGGGTTTGAACTTAACGATTACCTTAAAATGTTGACTATTGCAAATGTTGAAAGTATAAATAAGACAACTCCTAAATTAGAAGAAGCTTATAAAAATTTTTGGTTGAATGAGGACACGGCATGATAGAGCTTTTAAAGGCGAACTTCATAAAGGAGATGCATCTAATACTTAATAGAAAAATTGGGATGGCATTTACCATTTTAAATTCTTTTTTACTTTTTTTTGCTTTATATACGTTATTTAATAATATTGTGGAAACGGATAGTAACTCACGTGCCATTTTTATTGTGAGTTATGCTTTATGGTACTTTTCACTTGCGATTATTACTGAACCAGGCTGGGTAATATTAAATGAATCAACAAGAGGTACCATTGAACAATGGTGGTTATCTCCATACTCATTTTGGATTATTCTTTTTTCAAAAATTATAGCTGATAATATTGTAAATTCCGCAAGAACTGTATTATTAGTCATTTTAATCTTAATAACTACTAACTCTAGTGTGGAATTGGGCCTGAATTCACTTGCTGTACTGCTGATTTCCTTACTAGGTATGTATGGGATTGGTTTTGTAATGGCTGGAGTTGCGTTAGTATACAAAAGGGTACAAGATATAATACCAATTTTACAGTATTTATTGCTAGCTGTTATATCATTGCCACCAAATGATAGCTTTTATGCTATCATTATGCCCATATATTCAACTACTATACTCTTAAAACGTAGTATAGTGGGAAATTCTATATTTATTTCAGAGTACTTATTATTTGTGATTACCTCGATTTTAACTTTTTGTATGGGAGTGCTATTTTTTATTATTTGCGAAACAAACGTTAGAAAGAGAGGAACACTTGGTAAAGGATAGTGTGAAAAAAATGGGGACATGTATATTTTGTGATATTATAAAACAAAAAGTTTCGTGTTTCGAAGTGTATAGAGATGAATATGTAACAGCATTTCTTGATATAAATCCTGTCACTTCTGGTCATACATTAATTATACCTAATAAACATATTGAGAGACTTGATTATTTAGATGAACCCGGTCTTTCTAATGCTTTAATGAGTTCCTTAATAAAAGTTTCCCAAATATTAATTAAGTCAGGCATTTGTGATGACTTTACAGTTCTCTCGGATAATGGAGATCAAGCACAACAAGATATTAAGCACATTCATTTTCATATTATACCTAGACACTCAGATGAAAATTTCAGCTTCAAATTGTATACGGATCATATTGCAGCGGAGAAAAATAATCTACTTCAGATTTGGGAGAAAATTAAAAGAAAACAAATTGATTAATTAGGGTCTGCTGAAAAACCATACGGTAAGAGTGAAAAAGGTTTACGTGCTTTGTCAGAAAATAAGTGTAAGGATTTGTTCAGAAATTAAAACTTTGTACTTGGAGGGCACATTTTATATATATAAGTAACCAAAAATTAACTATTTTTTCAGACAATCTTATTCCATTAGATTATATGGAAATTTAAATAGAAATAATAGCTGGATTCTTTTAGATAAGTTGATCTCCTGGTGAATACAGAAGAAAAAAGAGCATCGTCCGTCCGATGCTCTTCGTTTCTCAATTGATAAACTTGAATTCTGTTCTGCTTCCCGATTGCGATGCGATAACTTCCAACCGTGCATCAATTCTCTCTTTCAACTCAGGTACGTGCGAGATAATGCCGACTAGCCTGCCGCTACTTTGAATATCCATCAACGCTTCAACCGCCTGGTCGAGTGATTCTGGGTCGAGAGTGCCAAAGCCTTCGTCAATAAACATTGTTTCCAATGATACTCCACCTGCATATTGCTGGACGACAGTTGCCAGACCGAGTGCAAGGGAAAGGGCCGCTTTAAAGCTTTCTCCTCCGGAAAGTGTTTTGACGTGGCGTTCCTGGCCGGTATACTGATCGAAAACGAGCAATTCAAGCCCGCTCTGGGCATTTCCCTTTGAACGGTCCGTTTTTCTCAGCAGCTCGTAACGGCCATTCGTCATTTTGCCGAGCCGCACGTTGGCTTCAGCTAAAATATCATCTAAAAACGCAGCAAGGACAAAGCGCTCAAAGGTGATCCGGTATGTGTTTTGCCCCTTTGAAATTTCGAATAGATGACCGATAACATTGTACTTCTCCTCAAGTGCTTTCATCGTCGCATTTATTTCATCGACCTTTAAGACAATGTTCTCGTTGTTGCGTTTTTTCATCAATAAATCGGTGTAACGCTCCTGCAGCTCTTTAATCTGTTCAGTGATTTGCTTAAAGTTTTCGTTCATGCTTTCAAGGTCCGGTTCTTTTACATCTTTAAGCAGCTCGGAAAATTCCGCATGCCTGTCAGACACAGATCGATATTCCTCCCGGTATTGGCGGACAGCGTGCTCAAGCTCGACAACTTCCGCTTCTGTTTTTTTCGCTTCAGCGTATACGTTGTAATTTTCGAATCCTTGCTCTGACAGCTTGTTTTTAAACGCTTCCCGCTCAATTCCAAGCTTCCGTTCTAAACTGGTTGCCTGATTCTCAAGCTCATTATGACGGGCTGTTTCACCTGCTAATTTTTCTTTCGTCGCGTTGTAGAGCTCCTGGGCTTTTTCATGACGTTGTTGCAAATTCCGCACCCTTTTTTCAGCGTTTTCGAGTTCAGATTTATAGGCTGCCAGAGTCCTGATGCTCTCGGGAATTGTTTGTTCGATTCTCATCAAGTTTGTTCTTTTTTCTGTGTATTGAATCGTTAAATCTTGAATTGCGCGGGCGAGCTCCTGTAATTGCACCTGGATTGCCTGCTTCTGTTCTTCAGCCTTGTGAATAACAGCAGTCACTTGAGCAAGCTTCGTTTTTTTGCCCTGGAGCTGCCTTTGAATTTCGCTAAGCTTTTCTCGTTCTGCTTCCATATTGATTTTCAGCATCCGTACCTGCTCACCGCTATTTTCTCCACTTTCGAGATTGATTTGTGCTTGCAGCTCTGAACGATTTTGAATAAGCGAATTCAATAAGGACTGGCTTTCAAACATCGCCGACTCCACTTTCGCTTTTTCCTGCTCAAGTGCGGCTGCCTCCTGCTTGGCCGCCTTTATGTCCTGCTCGTTCGGCACAGACTCAGAAGATGCATCAGCCGGGAGCGGATGGTGTTCAGAGCCGCAAACCGGACAACGGCTGCCATCCTCAAGCTTTCCTGCCAAAATCGCTGCTTGCCCATGAATCCAATTTTCTTCAAGGTTGTCAACAAGGGCTCTCGCATCCATCAGCCGGCTTTGCGTATGCTCAAACATATTCTTTCTTTGTGCATAGGTGCTTTCAGCTTGCTTTTCCTTTACCAATAGCTGTTCAAATTTAGTGAGTTTCTCATGTTCAGCATTTAGCTTTTCAAGCTTCCGCTCGTTCTCGAGATAAGCGATCTGTGCTTTTTCGATATCAAGCTTCTCTTCAAGCATATCTTTCAACAGTTTTTCTGTTTTCGTCATGCTGGCTTCCGATTGTTGCTGCTGCGAGACAGACTCATCCAGTTTACTTCTTAACGAGGACACTTGTTCGTTAAGATCTGCAAACGAACGAACATCACTTTCGATACTAAGCAGGCGGCTAACTTCCTCTGCTGCCTTTTTTCGTTCGTCTTCCCTGCCTTTTTCGAACAGATATGCTTTTTCATACTCTGTAAGCTTCTCTTCCAGGCCCTTTTTACTCAAAAGTACACCATCACGAAGCTTTTTGCTTTCATCCAGCTCAAGCTTCAAGCGATGGCAAAGCTCCTCTTGCTGCGAAAGTAAGGCCGCCTTATGGGCAAGGCTGATATCTTTTTCCTTCTTTTCAAAGGCACTCTTCTGTTCTTCGAGCACGATAATTTTCGCTTCAAGCTCTTTTTTCGTGTTCAGCTGCTTGATGATCAGTTCCGCTTCATATATTTGTTGCTGAAGCTTATCCCGATCCTCCTGCCTGGCCTTCCCTTCCTTCTCAATCTTTTCAAGAAGGGTGGACATTGCGTCAACTTCTTGTTTGATAAGTGGGATGATCACCGAGTCATTCAAAGGAGTTTCAGTTAAAAGGGTTATTAATTCTTTATTGTCAAGAACATGAACAGCACTGATGGTCCGGTTCCTGTCTTCGATCTGGTTTTCAACGTTTTTTTTCAAAAGTGTCGCTTCTTCTTTCAGCTTTTCTTCGATCCGTTTATATATTTCGGTATGAAAAAGACGTTGTAAAATCTGCTCCTTATCCTTGCTGTCTGAAGTCAGCAGCTTACGGAACTCGTTCTGGGGAATCATCAAAATTTGCCTGAACTGGTTGCTGTCGATGAGCATAATTTCTTTTATTTTTTCATTCGTATCGCGGACGTTGGCCGCCAGAAGCTGGCGTTCACCTGTTTCGTTTAAAACATAAAGCTCTGATCTTGCGCCGATTGTCGTATGGCCATCGCCGCGCTCTTTTCGTTTATCCTGTTGCGGCGAGCGCACGATATAATACGTTTTTTCACGCAAAGAAAATTCAAGCGCTACTTCTGTCAGCACCTCTTCCCGTGCAAACTGGCTCCTGAGCCCGGGACCGTCGCGGTCTTCTCCGCTCGCTTCCCCATAAATTGCATAGCTGATGCCGTCAAAAATCGTCGTCTTTCCAGAGCCGGTTTTTCCGGAAATAACGAACATTGTCCTGCTTCCCAGTGTGGTGAAATCGATCGTTTCGCTGCCGGCATAGGGCCCAAAAGCTTGCAGCATCAATTTTAGCGGCTTCATTTCCGGCCTTCCTCCTTCAGCACTTTTTCAATTACAGACACCATGATCTCCCGCTTGTCCGTGGAAAACTCAGAGGTTGTCATTTCATTATAAAACTGGGCGAATAAATCAAGTTCTGATTTTTTCTCTTCCTTCACTGATGTAAATGAACGCTTCTTTTTCATATCTGTTAAAGCTGCTTTTCGTTCAAGATGGAGCACATTTGGATAGACCTGGCGAAGCTTGTTGATCGGGTCAATCAGCGCACCCTCATCGAGAAGGGTGATTTTCAGGTAATCATCACAGCATTGTTTTTGATAAAAGTGAGGGTCAAGCAATTCCTCTAAATGTCCTTCCAGTTCGCGCATGTCCTGCTTAGGTGTTAACGAACGGCTGCGCAGCTCGAAATCACCATTTTCATTCATCTCAATGATAGAAACAGCTTTGCGCTGTGTCGCTTCGGAAAAAGAATATTTTAATAGCGAGCCCGAGTATTTCACTTTTTCATGCTTGATCGCATCCGGACTGTGCAAATGGCCGAGAGCTGTGTAAGAAAAAGGCTCAAATAATTCGGCGTTCACACACCCCGAACCTCCGACTGACAAAGTCCGTTCCGAATCGGACGTTTGCCCGCCGAGCACGAATGCATGTCCAACAAGCACATTCGCTTCATGATGATTCATCGTCTCTTCTATTTTTCCAACTAGCGCCTTCATCGCATCATGGTGGGAATGAATGCTGTCATCCGCAAGGAGCTGCCTGACCGTTCCCGGTTCTGCGTAAGGAATAGAATAAAAGTTTACTCCATTTATATGTACTGGACGTAAATCATCTGTCAGTTTGCTTGTTAAGTACAGTTTGCTTTGCTTGTACCATGAGCTTCCGAAAGAAAGGCGTTCCGCACTATCATGATTCCCGCCAATCGCGACCACGGGCGTTTTGAGCTCAACATTTATTTTGTACAATATCTCATCAAGGAGATCAACAGCACTCGTGGGCGGAACCGAACGATCATACAAATCGCCAGCGATTACAACCGCATCGGGCTGCTCCTCTTCTACCAAATGAATAAATTGATTCAAAATCTCGCGCTGGTCCTCGGTCATATAAACGCCGTGCACAAGCTTGCCTAAATGCCAGTCAGCCGTATGTATAAACTTCAACAACCTTCACCTCTCATAATCGATACTACGATGTTACCATTATAACAAACGAGAATTTTGAATGGCGTGCATAGTTAAAGGAAAATGGCACACCACAATAATAGCAATAACCTATCAAACTGCTAGCAATTTGCTAATGCGATTTTTTTAACAAAATAAAAACAGCCCAACCAAAAGAGTTGAGCTGTGAACAATCGTTACTTAATTATTTTTTTACAACGTTAGCAGCTTGAGGTCCACGAGCTCCTTCGACAACTTCGAAAGAAACTTCTTCGCCTTCTTCTAATGTTTTAAATCCTTCTGTTTGGATTGCAGAGTAATGTACGAAAACATCATTTCCGTCTTCAGCTTCGATGAATCCGAAACCTTTTTCAGAGTTGAACCATTTTACTTTACCGTTTTTCATTGAAAAATCCTCCTAATAGCTCCTGAAAAGCCATGTGTAAATTAACCGATTTACAACGTATAAGCTTGACATTACTCATCCAAACGTTTGGAACATTGAATAAGCTATTTGCAAAAATCGAACACGATGCAAAATGGCTTATTACAATTTACCATAAAAGACAGGTAAAGTCAAGATAAATTGCATATTATTAACAGTGCATCATTCCTTCAAACGGTCCGGTAAATCCTGAATCGACAGAACTACTTTGTCCAGCTTCGCCTCAATTCGATGCAGCAAATAAAGGGTCACAACAATCGGAAAGCCCACATCGCTAATGAATGGGATAATCTGTTCCATTTGCTCTGTTCCTCCTCCCTTCCCAGGCTGAAATGATGATGGATTTTTGTGAAAAAAAGCCGGATTCAAAATCGAACCCGGCCCTGTTCTTAAGCTATTTCATAATCGGTTACATTTCTTTCAACCACTCTCGCACCTTTAACAGCTGCAAGATTACCATTAGCGGTTGTAAATGCCCCGGCTAAAATAATTTGGTCCATCGATTGCTTCACTGCAACAGGATCAATCGGTTCCTTGGGATTGTCGACTGAAACTCTAGCGATCGCACCTGAATCTGTTAAAAACTGCAATTCCATTGTTTTCGCCACTCTAACCACCTCCTCTCCCTATTTTTTCATTAAGCGATAATGTCCAAGCTGTCACTCCGTTCAACCGTGCTTAACGGGTCCGCACATAGCCCTGCTAAAGCTAACGCTGTTTGGTAAAGCTGATCTGGAGTAGCTTCCTTTTTGATGTTGTTGTAGGTTTTTGTCTTAAAGATCGGCTCTCCTTTTTCATTCAAGCCACTTTCAAAAACCAGGCGAAGCCTCGATTCCATTAACAATCCCTGCGCCATCATGATCACCTCCCTTCACCCTTTATATATAAAAATCGACGCTGATCGGACAGGTTATTTCTTTGGAAAAATAAAAAACCCCTTTCGCCATTTTGATTTCAGAAAAGAGGTGTTAATTTGAATAAATATAAAAAAAAGCAAGGCTTTTTCAGCCTCACCTTGTGATTAGTTATTATATGCCTCCATTTGATTTTCATATTGGTACTGAACCATCTCAAAGTCCATTCCCCAATCCTGCATAGCACGCTCTATTTGAGTTTGCTTAACATCAGTGTCGATGACCATTGCCTTTAGTTCGTTATAAGCAGCAGTTTGATTCTCAACCTGATAGTCTTGCATTTCATAGTCGTCAACCCAATCAGCCTCAGCCTTCTTGTTGATCTCACTAGCAACAACTGCAGGATCCAGTTGGGCGATAGGGTTTTCAAATGCAGTGGTTGCCGGTGTTGCAGCGGGTGCGGGTGCGGGTGCTGGCGCCGGTTCATGTGTTGTTGTACCGGTTGCTGCCTCATCAACAGTTTCTTCTTTAGGTGCTTGAGCCAAAACTAGCTCACCCTTCACTTCTTCCAATTGTTTCTCTAATTCTTCAATTTTTTTCTCAGCCTTAACTAAATCTTTTTTTGCCTCAGTATCTTCGTTATTGTTATTCCCGCATCCAGAAACAATAGACCCGATAATAGTTAAAGCTATTAACAATACCGACCATTTTTTGCGAAATAGTTGCTTACCTGATTCACTTGCCATGATGTAAATCCTCCGCTTATGTAATTTAATTTCAAGTAAATTGTAACATGAATGTAATGTTATTGTTATATTAAAATTATTTTCCCCTAAGCCATTCCTTAATAGTGACGATTTTCCAATAACAGCCCTTATTTTACAAATAAGAGTTAAAATCTAGACATTTTATACGATATAGAAAGTAAATTTAAAAAATAGAGGGTGTTAGTATGTTTCAAGTTGGAAGACTTGCAGATATTAAAGAATTTAAAGATATTTCTCTAATGAATATACTTATTGGGATGTATATTTTTTCTGTAAGTTTGTATTTAATGAAGGGACTTTCTCCTGCAGTTTTTAATGAGCTTAATATTGTAGTAAACAAGTATGTAGATTTAATTAGTTATAACATTATTATCATACTGAAGTCTTTTATTCATATTACGTCATATCTGATCATACTTTTATTTTTAGGTTCCGCACTACTTTTAATTTGGGATGCTGTTTACTGGAAAAAGTATGATCGATCTGAATCATTAAGCTACATTCGTTTTATTATTAGTCGTAAACTTCCAGATTATTATTATAATCTTTCCATGTGGTATATTCTTTATTTATCAGTATCGCACTTGTTTGATTTATATACCTATTTACCGGATTATTTATCATTTTTCTTATTACTTTCGCTTATGTTTTTAATGATGAAAATGATCAATTTCATTTTCTCTAATTATGATTAATATTATAGTAGGTTATCAAACTTTGCGTTTATACTGAAACTCGCCTTTGAAATTTTAATAATCTCTATTTCTACCAGTTGTATAGTAAACATTTTAATAATAGGCAATTCTGTGTAATTGACAAATAGATTGTCTGCTAGTCTTCTGTCTACAGTTAAAAACTAGTACCATAGAGATTAGAAATTGATGCATTAACAGTGTCAGCAGCACCTAACTGTCATTGATAGAAATTTGTTTTAATATGCTATCTTTTCTCCTTCCAAAACTAAAAGACTTCAGTTTCAATAACTTCTTTGATTCCAGAGACGCTTGCCTTTGTAACAGTTTCCATATCGCTTAAACTAAATTGATTGGCTGTTTGAGGAAAATTTTGAGGAACTGTTTTAATGGGTTAGACGTTAGATGAGTGTTCTCATTAATAATGGTGGTATTGACATACAAAAACATTGAATTATGTTTTTGTAATATATGCTTATCGAACAACTCATTGCATAGTTGTATATTAAGCATTATCTTAAATCAAATACTTCAACAGTTAATTGCATAAAAAAGCCTTCTACTTATTTTATGTAGAAGAAGCATAATTGTATTTTCGCATAAGCGGATTTTCTCATATTCTCCAGTCTCTATATACTTCATAATTATTTCTTGGTCGCTTTTCTAAGCATGTCTAATGCTAACTGTCTTTTTTGTTTACTAGCAACAGAATCTTTCTTGTTGAATGACAAAGCGAAATTAGCTAGATCTTGACCTTGAAGAACTGGAGTAGCTTCAAAAGGTTTCGCCATAAGTTTGTCCTCCCTTTCGCATACTGCAATCACCTCGTAACATCTAGTATTTAACTTTAATGTAAAAAAACCGCTACAAGTTGGTTTGTACATTTTGGTGTTTCGCTCTAGTTTTTTCGCGTATACCAAGGAAATTTACTTAGCGGATTTTGTTTGCTCCTACTCTAAAATTTTCGCCTATACTAGTTCTTTTTACGCTTATATCCCTCTCTTTGTTTTTATTGGCTCGCTACCGACCCGCCATCTACACGAAGGTTCACTCCATTAATAAAGCCGGCCTGGCTTGAAGCGAGGTACACAACCGCAGATGCGACTTCTTCGACTGTGCCTGGCCGTTTCACTTCTACATGCGGACGGTTTTCCTTCAGAAATTGCTGAACAGCTTCGTCATAGCTGATGTTCTGCTTTTTGGCATTATCTTTTAACAAGTTCTCCAACATTGGTGTCATGATAAATGCCGGGGATACGGTATTGACTAAAATTCCCTGGTCCGCATATGCTTTTGACAAGCTTTTCGTAAAATTGATCAGAGCCGCTTTTGACGCATTATAATGAGGCATGAATGGATCAGGCTGCACACCGGATTCTGAAGAAATATTGATAATACGTCCATTGCCTGCCTTTTTCATATAGGGGATCACCGCTTTTGTGACACGCACTGTCCCAAAAAGATTAATATCAAAAAGACGTTGCCAATCCTCGATTTCCAGGAATTCGAACTCATCAAATCCACTGGCAATTCCCGCATTATTGACAAGAATGTCAATCGTGTGGAAACGATCAATGGCTGCTGAAACCAGGTGATCAACATCCTCTTGTTTCGATAAATCTGCTTGAATGGCAAGTACGTTCCCACCATTCTGCTCTATTTCGTGCTTAGCTTCATTCAATGCTTCTTCACCGCGTGCACAAATGACGACATTTGCTCCTTCTGCTGCTAACGCGATGGCAATGGCTTTCCCGATCCCCTTACTGCCGCCAGTCACAAGTGCAGTTTTATTTTTTATACCAAGCTCCATTTAATATCATCCTCTCTTACCAAAATTGCGTTTAGTAACACTTAATATAGAGTATAGAACATCTGAAGACAATTGATTTGTCTGCATCCGCACTCTAGTTCATCACTATTAGACAAAAGCAGCACATTAACCGTCTTGCTGATGCAGCGCTGTAAACTATACTGCTTTAACATGCATACCTTATTCTTGCCCCATGGGATTTAATCAAGGTTGCTATTTGATTAATAATTTTTCCATTATGACAGTTTTTACTTGAAAGCCATTAGGATTCGTGACCGTTTCCTCTTTGTGCAATTTGTAACCGATGGACTCGTATAATCGAATGTTTTTAGGTAAGGACATTCTTACCCTGCATTCGATTTTCGTTTTACCATCTTTTATCGCGTAATTTTCCAGCCACAATAACATTGCCTTAGCCAGCCCCTTCCCCCGTGCATAAGGTGGAACTGATACTCGTGAAAAATATAAGGATTGCAGTTTTGTACTGAATCTTAGCGTGCCAACAGGTGTTCCATTCAAAAAGCATAATAAAATTTTTTCAGCACCATTCATAAATGAGTTTTCTATGGACGTTTCTGATTCATTCAATGCACTAGAAGGTATCTCAAGGTATCGATACTCTTCAAAGGCTTCTAACATTAGTTTATAGGCAGTGGCGATATCTTCTCTTTTTCCTAATTTAATTTCTACGTTCACAGTTCTTCCCCCAAAACGCTACTAATGTTCAATCCATATAAATAAAATTCTTCACTTATTTTAGATTTCCTTCTGCAGTTAAACTTCTTTATTATTCAATGAGGAAATTCAATAATGTTCTTCAATAGAGCGAAGTTATCGAAAAATTTAAACTGGTCGGATCGGGTCTCCTGCATCTAAGATTCCTGAGTATACTTTGAAACAGGACGAGCAAAATAAACTTAAAAAGGAGTTGATCAGATGCGGCATGCATTGGCGATTTCGATTAAGTTTATTTCGACGCTGATTATTCTAGGTATTATTCTTGGGTTATTTTACAATTTAGGATTTACGGAAGTTCTAATGATAACTGTGGTATTCACTGTGTTAAGTTATATTATGGGTGATTTGCTTATATTGCGTAGAACAAATAATCTGTCAGCTTCTATCGCTGACTTTGGGATAGCATTCATCGTCATTTACTTTATGACTAGAAATGTAGCGTTTGTGGACGATGTATCTACAGCTGCTTTATTTTCTTCCATTGCCATCGCATTCTCTGAATACTTGTATCATCGTATTGTACCTAGACGCGCGGAAAGAACGGAACGCACTAACGAGAACCGAAATGCGACAGTTAACAATAACCTGATTCAAACGGAAGCGGCAGAAGAATTGGCACCTGTCAGACCTGATGTGAGAAGTCCAAAAAAGAACAACTCAAAAAAGAAAAAGAGAAAGTAATTGACTTGGCCCAATTTTATAATTGGGCTTTTATATTGTTCACCTAACGATATGTGATCCAAAACAAATAGAGTGTATCTGCACGTGCAATACACTCATTCAACGTATTAAAATGAACTAACCACAGAACTAAGGTGTATATTGATCCCCATTATACTCATCGTTAAATTCGAACACATGGGGTGCTAATTCAGTATCCGATACAGGTTCGACTGTAGAAATCCGATCCTCCCAGCGGCGATTTGCTTCGTAAAACTGATCTTCGAGAAATCCAGCTTGTTCGTGTGTAAGTTCCAATACAATTTCATTATTACTGTCATCAAAAGCTTTTAAAAGAACATAGCTCTCCTGGTCACGAGTAACATTGCCCACTTTCAGATACAAATTTTTGATTTGATACCTTACTTTCATGCTGTCCATCCAACACACCTCCTTTTAAACAGAAAACGCCAATCAGGGCGTTATAATTGGTCGTTATCAAGAACACTTCTTTCTCGAATGATTCGATCGCTATCCAACGTAATATTCGCTTCTGTTGCAGACTCTCCGATCGTTTCAATAAACCCTTGCCGAATGTCAGCCATCGTATCGGTATTTTGATTATTCGTAGTTGGTTGTTTTGGATTCCGGTTTTCCATTGTCTCACCTCCACTGTTAGGATGTGTAAACAGCTTAATTTTAAACTGATATTTTGCCAGTCGATTCGGCGCAAAGAGCAGTTTCTCACCACCATCAGACTTTCAACTGGCTAATTCCAAAATTGTACTGGACAAGCTATACTCTGTGCCTTTTTTCCTGTTTTTGATTGTTTGTGGCATGCAAGAAGGATATTTCTCCGGTCCCGTTAAATATGTAAGTATGTTTTATAATATAATTCATGGAGGGATTAGATGAAATATAAGCTTTTATCTTCTGTCGTTGCTGCCACTTTAGCATGCAGTATCATTGCAGGGACGAGTTTATCTGAAGCCAGAGCAGCAAACTCTGCAAAGCCCGTTGCAAAAAAATATTTGGTCGCTTTTCAACACGATCTTCCCAATAACTATTCAGAGGCGATCGCAAAAGCTGGCGGTAAAGTAGCTCGCGCGTTACCTGAAATCGGAAGTTTGGAAGTGGAATCATCCAACGATGCCTTTCTATCAAATATAAAATCCATTTCCAATGTTCAAGCTGCAAACTTGGAAATGAAGCATCAGCTTGACTACAAAAAGAATGATCCTGCTGCTGCCGATGGACAGCCTGTTACGGACATTCCGCAACCAGAGAACATTGATAGTTATTGGGATTACCAGTGGGATATTCACAATGTAACCAACGACGGTGCTTCGTACGATATTCAAAAAGGGAGCGGTGCTGTGGTTGGAGTTATCGATACCGGAATTGATCTAAACCACCCAGACCTTAAAGGCAACTTGCTCGGTGGTGAAAATTTTGTACCAGTAGGAGCTTTTGGAGACGACACGACAGAAACAGGCGATCCAAATGACTATTTAGACCGCGATGGCCACGGAACACATGTAGCTGGATCGATTGCTGGAAATGGAAAAGTACAAGGTGTTGGTCCGGAGCTTGGCATTCGTGCTTATCGGGTGTTTCCAGCTAACGCAGGAGCGGCCACATCATGGATTGCGGATGCCATTATTCAAGCAGCAGATGATGGTGTGGACGTAATCAACATGTCAATTGGCGGATTTGATGCACTATCCCGTTACACATATCAACATAGCGGTTCATATAGTGATGTAGCCGATATGCTTGTTTGGAAACGGGCGATCCAATATGCTGTTAAGAAAAACGTAACCGTTGTCGTAGCTGCAGGGAATGAATCATTAAATCTTAATAATCCGACAGAGATCACAGATTATATGAACGCAACATACGGGGAGCTGGGATACCAATTCAAAGGTGCGTCGATTGAAGTTCCAGGACAGCTTCCGGGTGTTGTTACCGTTTCTTCTTCAAATAAATGGTCAACTGATCAAATTGCGTTTTATTCTAACTACGGTTCCCGTTCAATCGATGTGGCAGCGCCCGGCGGCGATAATGGTCCCTTGTATCACGATACTCGTGATTTGAAGTTGCGAGATTTCCATTATAGAACATTAAGCACATGGCCAACGTATATGGCTCCATACATTACTTCCAATCTTCACAGCTATGCCTTGCTGCATGGAACTTCAATGGCTTCTCCAAAAGTATCCGGTATTGCAGGAGTTATTAAAGCGGCTCACCCTGAACTAAGTCCTGCTCAAGTAACAGCGCTAATCAAACAAACCGCTATTGATTATGGCAAGAATGGCAAGGATCCACTATACGGCTCGGGAGAAGCAAATATTTACAATGCTTTAACAAGATAATAAACACTATTAATGTATTGAAAACAATCAAGCCCTCCCAAAAAGAAATGGAGGGCTATTCTTTACTTCTACACTGTCAACTCATTTTGATATTCGAAAAAACCGGTTTACTTGAGCCAGTGAGGAAACAACTGATTTTCTTAAGTCTTAAGCTGTCTACCCAGCATAGTTCTCCGCTTGTTCTTGCTCGTCCGTTTCATCTGGTTCTGCCGGTGCATTTTCTACTTCCGGGTGTTCTGTTTGTACATCATTGTGCTCTTGTTGTAACTCTTGTTCAGCTTCTTTAATCTTTTCTTGGTCCTCTTGCATAGCTTCTTTTTCATCTTGCTGAAGTTGCTGTTCGTCCTCGATATCCTCTTGTTCTTCCGGTGGAGGATCTTGCTCAGCGCCACATCCAGTTAGTCCCAGCGTTAAACCTGCGGCCAGCGCACCAGTGAGAAACTTCGACTTAAAATCAAGCTGCATACATTTCCCCTCCGTAGTAAATGAATTTTATTCCCCTTAGAGGAATTTAAACTACATTCATTTTTTCACTTAATGAAGTGTAGTTAAACTCTTTTGCGAACAAACAGGAAAATGGTACTGTGGTAGTTTAGTCGGTAATCTGCATAACAAAAGCTTCTTATCCATTTTAATGGATAAGAAGCTTTCTCTGCTGGATGTGTATTTTTTTATAGAAATTGCTGTTAAGATCGCGAGTCTCAAATTAATTGTTTTATTTCCCATTCGAATTGCCTAATGTTGTTCAGCATCTCTTGGCACACAACAATTCACAGATATTTACCTTTTTGTGTAAAAATAGAGCGGTTTAATTCTCCACCAATTTATTTCCAATCTTTTTTTCAGATGGTGTTGCTTCTATTATATCTTCTGCTGGTTTAGCACGCTTGATGAAGAAAGCAAGAACAAGTGCAATGCCTGCAATAAGGACTGTCACAAAGAATGCATCATTAATTCCTTCCAACATTGCCTGCATCGCGATTTGCTGTTTCATTTCAGCAAGCGCAGCTGGAGTTGGTTGTCCTGTCAAGTTTTTTATGGCAGAATCAGCGAGTTCTTCCGCATGCGTTTCTGAGCGGATTGACATAACCGTCACCAACAAAGCCGTTCCAATCGCACCGGAGACTTGCTGCAGGGTATTGTTCATCGCTGTACCGTGCGGGTAGAAGCGAGCTGGCAGTTGGTTTAGTCCATTTGTTGTAACCGGCATGTTTACCATTGACATCCCAAACATTCGAACAGTATATAAAATAATTAACTGTGTATAGGTCGTCTCAAGCGTCAACCTACTGAAATAATAACTTGTTACCACGGTAATGGATAAGCCGATGATCGCTAGCATCCGGCCGCCAAACTTATCGAATAATCTACCAGTAATTGGTGACATTAAAGCCATCACAATAGCACCAGGCAGCATCATAAGACCCGCATCAAGCGGGGAAATACCTCGTATCGTTTGCACATAGATCGGTGTAAGCAGCATACCAGAAAACATCGCCATTGTAACGACCATCGAAATGGCTGATGATAAAGCAAACATAGGGAATTTAAAGATCCGGAAATTCAGCATTGGCCGGTCTTGTTTTAATTGTCGTAAAATAAACACTAACAATGAAACGGCCCCAATGGTGAGCGTTCCATATACCTGTGGGCTATCCCAGCCTTTAGAGCCGGCAGAACTGAAGCCATAGAGCAAACCACCAAATCCTGCGCTTGATAGCAAAAGTGATACAAAATCAAGACGAAGTTCCACTTTATCTTTTTTATCTTTAAGCAAAAAGATGCCACTCAATAGAATTAATGCTGCAAATGGCGTTACAAAGTGGAAAAGCATTCTCCAGTCATAATGTTCAATGATCCACCCTGATAATGTTGGACCAATCGCGGGTGCAAACATTAGGACTAGACCAAAAATGCCCATCGCCGTTCCCCGTTTCTCCAGCGGGAAGCTCGTCAGCATCACATTCATTAATAACGGCATCATAATCGCTGTTCCCGAAGCCTGTACCATCCGGGCAATTAATAAAACAGGAAAGACATGCGCAAGACTGGCGATAATCGTCCCGGCTGTAAACAAACCCATCGCTGTTATGAACAGGCGGCGAACAGAATACTTTTGAATCAAGAAAGCCGTAGTTGGAATCATGATTCCGTTCACCAGCATAAAGCCTGTAGTCAGCCACTGCACGGTTGGTGCATCAACATCTAATTCTGTCATAATTGATGGTAATGCGATATTTAATAATGTATTATTTAAAAAAGCAATGAAAGCTCCGACCATCAGGACAGCTAGAATCCCGTATGGTGGACGATCAGTGTTATTTATGGAATGATCCATTGTATTCCTCCTATAGACGTTTAGTTCATTTTTTTATACTCTTGTTACACATAGACATTATATTATACCAACAGTATAAATACTGCAATAAAATAAACGCCTTGTATGATGGGTTTGTATAAACGGGGAAAATATTGTACGATGATTTTTATACAGGAAGTCTAATTTTAATAAAGGTGATTAGATGAACGACAGGAAACAGCATGTTATTGAAATGGCCCACCAATTATTTATAGATAAAGGCTTTCAAGCTACATCCATCCAAGATATTTTGGACTATAGCGGAATTTCCAAAGGAACATTTTATAATTATTTTTCTTCTAAAAATGAGTTATTAATCGCTCTTTTTAAATTGATCTACAAGAAGATGGAAAAAAATCGAAATGAATTGCTGATTGGTCAAAATCCTTCAAATATTGACATCTTCATTAAGCAGATTGAACTGCAATTGAAGACAAATAGAACAAATAAGTTAATATCCCTTTTTGAAGAAGTCTTTTTTTCAAATGATCCAGAGCTTAAACAATTTATTAAGCAAGGTCAATTGAGAACGCTTCGTTGGTTATTCCAGCGATTCACCGACATTTTCGATGATAGTAAAAAACCGTATTTGTTAGATTGCGCCATCATGTTTATGGGAATTCTACAACAAAACCTTAAATATCATGAACTGGCGCATGGATCAAATCACAGCGTCCATCAAGTGGTCCGATATAGTGTAGAGCGAATAGTGCGGATGGTTGACGAAGTTGCAAAATCAGGTGATCAACTAGTTCAACCTGAGCTTTTGGAAAATTTGCTGCCTGACTGTCGCAATACCGACCAGGCTTTTCAGCAGGAACTTTATCATACTGTTTTAGTCTTGAAAAAAGCTTTAAACCATCGGGAAGCACAGACAAAATACATGGAGTTACTCGAATTCATTCAGGATGAGCTATTGCATTCAAAGAACCCACGAAAATTTCTGATTGAAAGTGCCCTTTTATCCTTTAAAACGGGTCAGGCAGCTTTTGCAAAAAAAGACGTACAAAAGCTTGATCAACTTGTTGAATCTTTTTTTCATCAAATTGAGGAGTTAGGTTAATGTCCTATAATGAAGAACATCCGGCGCTTAATTGGTTGGCGCCGGATTCTGAAAACGGTAAATTTTTATTTGTTGTTTCAATTTTATTTACATCTATTCAGCAAATTAGTTACATATCCACTTCACTCATATTTAGCATGATTAAATGAAGAAATAAAAACTATTGAGAAAAAAACTTAGATAGTGTTTATTACCGCCGAATAATCTTCCCAGCGGTGCTACCCGTGTACGCTCCATCATTTACAGTGATTTCACCGTTGACAAGAACATAATGAATACCTGTGGGAATCGCTAATGGGTTTTCATAAGTTGCCTCATCATTTATTTTATTGGAATTAAAGACCACGATATCTGCCCATTGTCCTTCGCGGATGTATCCGCGGTCTCTAAGACGTAATAATTGAGCGGGTGCTCCTGTCATTTTTCTGACTGCCTCTTCTAAAGTTAATATTCCTTTTTCACGGACATATCTCCCCAGAATTCGTGGATATGTTCCATATAGACGAGGATGTGGCTTTCCCCCGAATATACTATCAGAACCGACGATTTGATAAGGGTGTTTCATTCCATAAATGACATCTTCTTCATTGCCCCAATGGACGACCATCGTGATTGCGGCGTTTTCTTCTAATAGTAAGTCAAATGCAGCTTCGTCCGGTTCTGTCTTTCTTAAAGCTGCGATTTCCGTCATACTTTTCCCTTCAATTTCCCGGTTTTTATCGGTTGACACAGAAGTAATAATAATATTTTCCCATCCACAATTCATTACCCAGTTCTCATACTCATCATTATTCACGAAATCATGCTTAACTTGTGCTCTTACAATAGGGTTCTCAAGCCGTGTCAATAATTCTTGGGTTCCACCTGAATGCATCCAAGGTGGTAAAATCGCGTGAAACACTGTTGAGCCAGCTGTATAAGGATATTGATCAAAGGTAATTTCGATCCCTTCTTTTCTTCCTTCCTCCAACTTTTCAAGAGCTTTCACAAATTTGTCCCTGTTTTTTTTACCGGCTACTTTAAAATGCGATACATGCAGTCTAACTCCTGACTGACGGGCGACATCAATGACTTCATCTAATGCTTCCAATGATCGGTTGCTTTCATTGCGAATATGAACAACAAAACTTCCGCCATATTTTGCAGATCCTTTACAAAGTTCAATCAATTCTTCCTTATTTGAATAGACATTTGGCGGGTAGACCAACCCCGTAGATATACCGACAGCTCCCTACCTCATTCCTTCCTCCACCAATTCCCGCATTTTGACCATTTCTTCCCTGGTTGCTACCCTTCCCTCGAATCCCATGACTAATGTCCTGACGGCTCCATGCGGTACTAGATAGGCAGCATTCCCCGCTATTCTCATATCTTCCAAGTATTCGAGATACTCTTTAATAGAATTCCAGGGCCAATCACCAATATCTCCATTCAATCCCTTTAGCTGCTGTTGCCACAGCGGTTTTGTTTCTTCTGATACAGGAGCAACTGAAATACCATCTTGACCAAAAAGTTCTGTGGTAATCCCCTGTAAAATTTTTATTTTATGTATATCTGGCTTTAAGCATAAGAGATCGGAATGAACATGTGTATCAATAAATCCGGGAGAGACAAAAAGTCCGTCTGCTTCAATGACAAGTTTAGCTTCATGTTCCTTCAATAGGCCAATTTCTGTAATTTTTCCATTCTTGATACCGATATCTAGAGCAGTCCAAGGGTTTCCTGTACCGTCAACGAGCTTTCCATGCTTAATTAAAATATCAAACATATGATTACCCCCATTTAGTATTTTTGGTGAAAGGAAAAAATTCATCACTTGTTTGATCATATTCTTCCATTCTCTTTTGGACTTTTGTTTCCTGAGACGCTGCTATACTTGTAACCAGTAAATTTAGCAATGCAAAGGTTGGTGTTATTCCCTTTAAAGGAATCGGGGCTGGCGCAACAACCGTAAACGAAATATCGGCGGATTGTCCGATTGGAGAAAGTTTATCATCTGTTATCGCTAAAACCATTGCCCCTTTTTTCTTGGCCGCTTTTACAAAAGAGAAAGTTTCCTGCGTATATCGCGGGAAAGAAATGGCAACCACTAAAGTTTTATCATCTATTTGAGATAATATATAATTAGCGTCCTCGATTTCTCCCCGATACAATAATGTATCTCCTACAACAATGTTAAGACTGAATGTCAGCCAATTAGCAAGACCATACGATGAACGGAATCCAATAACGATTCGCTTCTCTGAAGCAATCAATAAATCTACTGCTTTTTTATACTGGTTGTAATCCAGTTGTTCCAATGTAGCCCGAATGTAGGCACTGTCGTGTTCGATGACATATTGAATCAAGTTGATATCCTTTAAGGATTTAGTAGTGCTGCGAAAATCCTCGATAGGATCAGTGGTTGGTGAGGATTCCTGCAACAAAGTGGCTTGAATTTCTTTCTGCAGTTCACTATATCCAGAATATCCAAGTGAATAAGACAATCGAATCACAGTGGTATCACTTGTATTACTTGCTATACCCAGCTGCTTTGCAGTCTGGAATGCAACTTCTTTAGGGAAATCGACTATATATTTTGCGACCAATTTCTCCTTTTTTGTCAGTTCGTTAAATTGCTTCCTTATTTTATCTTTAAAGTTATCCATAGGAGCGTATTCCTTTCTTATAATTAACCAGGCAATGCTGGGATTAACAAAAAAGACCTTTTTAGAAAAAAGAACGTTACAATTTGTAACGTCCGTCCTCGACCGTTGCCAGTTTTTCGGATGTACTTCTTCAATCATAATGTTTTTTTTACCGGGCTAAAGCAGTTTGTGTTATAAAACTCCTACACTAGTAGCCTGGGCATCTGTTTACTTATTACACCGTAACCCTGTTAAGGAAGTGATCATAAGCAGCTTTGGATAATTCCGCAATTTTCCTCGCACCTTCTGCTTCAGTTTTGTTCCCAATTGAAAAAGCTGTAATAATTAATGTCCCTTTTTTATCCGGGAGTTTTACAATTCCTGCGTCATTAACCACACTTGCAACAGTACCTGTTTTGTGGCCAACAATCGTATTTTCCGGCAATAAGTTCGGTATTCTATTTCTAAATTGCTGTTTGGCCAGAATTTCAAACATATCATCACAAGCATGTTGCGAGATGAGTTGTTTAGACGCAATTAATTGTAATAGTTTCGCAATATCGGCTGCAGTGGTTACATTGTTTTCAATGCTCTCCTGGAAAACAATTGAATTAGAATCGATTTCACCATTTTTGAAACGACGATTAATGTCATGGTAAACTTCAAGCGAAAAACTCTGGGGCTGAAGCCCAACACATGAGCAAAGAAGCTCCCAACAACTAAATCGGATGTAGGTATTATTTAAACCAATTTCTTTCATATATTGATTGACAGTTTCCTTGCCAATAATCTGTAGGATTTTATCAGTACCCACATTATCACTGACAATGATCATCATTGTTGCTAAATTTTTTATTGTCACTTCAACAGGGATCAACTCCCTAAAGATTCCCGACCCATTAACTAAATCTTTTTCTTCTAAACGAATACGCTGATGCAGATCTACCCTGTTCATTTCCGCATCGCGGTATAATGTCGCCAATATCGGAACCTTAAACACACTAGCGGCTTGAAAAAAACGGTTTTGATTGATTGCGGCAGTCTCTCCAGATTCCAGATGCTTCACGTAAACTCCGAAGTTACCCGTTGCATCATGTAAAACTTCTTCCAAACGATTCTGTAAACTCATAACCTTTCTTCCTTTCATATTTTAGTATTTTTCTGTATCCAGGCTTTAAAAAGGCCCGGACACAAAAGACTTAAATCGTTTGTTTGCTGGCTATCTTAGGGAATTGTCTAAAGTGATAAGAAATCCCATATGGATGACCGTTCTCATCTACTAATATCTCAGCGATTTCGGTCGAGTCGTTAACATAAGCAATAAAGACATTTTCTTTGACAAATATGATTGGAATTTCACCATTTTGAGAAATAAGGATTGGTGCCCCGTCTTTAATTTCAATGGCTAATTTCATTCCTTCATTGGATAGATATTCTCCTTGATACAACTCGAGTTGCTCTGCCGCAATGTTATATTCTTCAAAAGTTATATGTGTTGCTTCTACTTCTCTGCCTTCATAAGTATTGAATGCAAGTTGCATAATCCGGGAAGCAGGCGCACCCGCTAAGTTCGTCAGGACGACACCAGAAACACCTTTTTCAGGCAGGATGCTCATCTGGGCTGCGATTGCCTTTAAAGCCCCGCCGTGTTCTACGAGCAGAGTTCCAAAATAATCAGGAGTAATCATTAACCCATAGCCGTAAAATCTTCCTGGCTGTGTTTGAATATGCGGCTTAATCATTTCATTTACACTTTCCTCAGTAAGGATTCTCTTTTCGTTTACTACGCCTTTGTTACGGAAGATTTCAGCGTATTTTAGCATATCGTTGGCAGTAGATTTCAAAAACCCTGCTGCCCTCATTGATGGAGAATCCCACCAAACAGGAGCAGTTATAACAGATTTATTTCCGTCACTCTGGTCTATTACATAACATGTTGTGATATTTTCATATTCTTGGTACTCATCGATCGTAAAAAAACTGTTTTCCATGCCGCAAGGATTCAGAATATGGTCATATACATATTGCTCATAGCTTATTCCGCTGACTCGTTCAATGATGGTTCCCAACAAAGCATATGCATCATTAGAATAACTGAAGTGTGTGCCCGGAGCGCCTAATAGTTCAAACTCCTGGTTTGCGATGAATTCCATCAATTGGTCATATGTGTCGATTGGTTCATGATCTTTTTTCTCGATATCAAGGCCTGGATATTTGTCTGCATGCGGGTCAATATCCATTGACCTTTTCATGGCATAAAATAGCGAGGACATTGGTGGCAATCCTGAAGAGTGTGTCATAAAATGGTGAATGTTGATCTCTGTTAGAGCATTTTCATCTTTAACCTTGAATTCTGGCAAATATTTGACCACAGGATCCAGAACATTTAGTTTTCCTGCTTCCTGCAGCTGCATAATAGCGACGCAAGTAAATGATTTCGTCACGGAGCCGATCCCGAAGACTGTGTCTTCTGTAATTGGTAATGATTTCTCAACGTTGCGGAATCCAAATCCTTTATGATAAACGATTTGTCCTTCTTGGGCGATTGCTACTGAGGCGCCTGGAATGTGATGTTTTTCGACTAATTTTTGCGCAGCCACTTCAAACTCTTTAAATCCGGTTTTCATTTCAAGTTTCCTCCTTATATATGGGTTAAAAATCATTAGATTATCTTGATACAAGTATTCTTGTATTCTCACAACAATTTTTCTATAGCCGGAATGCTTTGCTTCACAGTCTTTTCACTCTGTCTTAATATCTTTAATATAGAAATAGCTAAAATTTTTACACCATTCTGTAAAGAATCCAGGTTAAAGCTCATATTTGGATGATGCAAACCTGGCTGTAAGTCCGTACCGAGACCTACCATGGCTGCATGTATATGAGGAAATGCGTTTTTGTAAAAATGAAAATCTTCCCCACCTGGTGTAACTGCCGGCTTTGCTAAAGCGTCTGCACCAAGTGCATCAACAATTGCCTCTTTCACAAATTCCTCAATTACCGGACTGGATTCTGCAGCTACCATTGTCGCAAGCGTTTCCAACTCAACTTCTGCTCCATTAGCAACGCCAGCTGAATAAACTGCATGATGAATTTGTATTAAAAGTTCATCCATGGCTTTATTTTGTTGGGCCCGCACATCGATTCCAAATTCAGCATAGTCGGGAATAATATTTAAATTATCACCGCCTGCCTTAACCATCGTCACTTTTGCAGATGCTGAAATAGTCGGGTCAATCCTGACTGCGTTCACTGCCTGAATAATGGCCGAAAGAGAATCCACCACATTAACTCCAAGATTTGGCCGTGAGCCATGAGCCTGAACTCCTCTAATTCGACCCCTTAATAAAGTTGTGGACCCGTGATAGATCGCCGGCGCAGCCTGGCCATGGCGCAATTCCTGGACAGGGCGTACATGAATGCCAAGCAAATAATCAATATCATTGATGACTCCTTTTTCAATCAATGCATTGGCACCTTTGCCGGATTCCTCTGCAGGCTGAAAGATGATTTTGATAAGGCCTTTCGGTTTAAAGCTTGCTGCCTTTAAGCAAGAAATGGCATGGAGGACCATCGTCATATGTGCATCATGGCCGCATGAATGATTGGCTCTCCACTCTCCATCTACGAGCTGAAATAAAGCATCAATATCCGCTCTGATGCCAACCGTGGGTCCTTCTTCGCTATTTCCCCAATACCCGATCACGCCTGTGTGATCATTAAAGGTTTCAAAAGGAATATCCATCAGTTGTAATTGTTGGCATAAGTACTCGGTTGTGTTTTCTTCTTTCCAACTGATTTCCGCGTTTGCATGCAAATAATGATAGGTTGAGGTAATTAACTCTGTATGTTGATCCACCCAATTTTTAATTTGTTCAATCATGTAATGCCTCCGTATTGTGATGTTCAATAATATAAAAATGTACATTGGATTGGCTATTCCTTAAGATTCCGGTTGCTCTGTATCCTTTTGAGAATGCATCAGATACTACATTCCTCAACTTATATCTCCATGCTTTTGCAGCTTCATTATTCACTTGTTTCAAGCATTGAAAGTAGGCGGGAACAGGTACTAAATAACCTCTGTCATTTGCGATTATTACTTCATCAAGCGGAATCGGAATGTCACCTGATTCACGCCAGCCTAGAAGCGGTTGATACTTTTTTGCAGAAAACTCATTCTGAAGTGTTCCTTCAAGCGCGTTCGTTACCCGAATCGAGCAAATATCCCATTCAGCTAAGAGACGATCAGTTGGCAAGCCTCGATTTAGCTTGTCGTTCATCTCCCCATAATAAGATTCAATATAGGTTTTCGTGTATGCTCCAAGCTTGTTAAGGTTAAAATAAGCATTTCTAGCTTCTAATGGATCATAGGTCCATACAATTTTTTGGTAACCGTATTCAATGGCCCATTCTCTTTGTTTCAACTTTAACTTTAATCCAATGCCCAGATTTTGATACTTCGGATTGACGGCCGTCATATGTGAGATCAAATAAGGTTGACCATCTTTATATCCGGAAAAACCATACGAGAAGCCCACCAAATCGCCGTGATCAAACGCTCCTATGACACTACCGCCATGGTGGCAAGCAGCTAAAAGCTGTGGAAGAGGTGTAACAGTATCTCTGCTCCAAATTTCTTCCTGGAAAGACACAACTTCTTCAATTTCCTTTAAATCTTGTATATGTTTATAAACGATTTGTTTTGTCATTGCCATCTGCAGGATCCCCCCACTCTTATTTCAGGCATGTATTATTACCCCGGGGCGACAGCTTAACGGGTTATCGTTTCCTTTTTAAATACTTTTTCATCAAAAATAAGCTGATTGATAACTTCATTATCAATATCAAATCCGATTCCCGGTTGTTCTGGAACAGCAATAAATCCTGGTTTTGAAAGAGTTACTTCAGGTAAAATGATATCTTTATGAAAATAACGACTGGACGCAGAGGTATCCCCGGGAATGGTAAAATTGTTTAATGATGCAATAGCAATGTTATGAGCCCTCCCGATTCCTGCTTCAAGCATTCCGCCGCACCATACAGGAATATTTTTTTCCGCACATAGATCATGAATTTTGATCGCTTCAGTTAAGCCGCCAACTCTGCCAATCTTGATATTGATAATTTTGCATGCGTTTATTTCTATCGCCTTTCTTGCGTCTTCCACAGAATGAATGCTTTCATCTAAACAGATGGGCGTTGCCAATTCTGCCTGAAGTTTGGCATGATCAATAATATCATCATGGGCCAATGGCTGCTCGACCATGATTAAACCAAACTGGTCTAGTTCTTTTAATAGTTCCTTATCATTAAGGGTATAAGCAGAGTTAGCATCAGCCATAAGCGGAATGTGATTTCCGAATTTACGACGAATAGCCTCCAGCGGTTTAATATCCCAACCGGGCTTTATTTTCACTTTGATTTTTCTATATCCTTCATCTATAAAGCCTTCAACTTTTTCTAATAGATTATCAATACTGTCTTCTATTCCAATGCTGACGCCTACTTCAATTTCTGTACGCTGGCCTCCTAATGCTCCAGCAAGCGTCTTGCCATTTTGCTTACTGTATAAATCCCAAACTGCCATTTCTAACGCTGCTTTCGCCATGTTATTCCGGCGAACGTATGAAAACATGTCTGAGACATCTTGTGGTTTCTGAATTCCTTTATCTAATAGCTGCGGGACTAAAAAGCTCTCAAGCAAGTGCCACACTGTGCCGGTTGTTTCTTCATTATAAATCGGATAAGGCATTGCGACACTTTCCGCAAAACCAACGTGATCTTCCCCGTAAACCCGGACAATAATAATATCTTTTTCAGTCACCCTTCCAAAGCTTGTTGCAAACGGAGATTTTAAAGGTATTTTAATACGTTGTAATTGAACTTGATTGATGTCCATATACTCACTTCCTAATTAAATGTGTAGTTTTGCTCTTATCCTTGTAATATTTCGGGATCATATAAATGACAAGCCACAAACTGGCCTGGCTTGGCCTCGATGTTTCGTGGTTTCTTTGTTTTACATATATCCATACATGCAAAGCACCGTGGATGGAATGTGCATCCTTGCGGAGGATTTGCGGGATTTGGGATATCCCCTTTTAAAATAATCCGTTCTTTCTTAATCATTTCAGGATCGGGAACTGGAACAGAAGACATTAATGCTTTTGTGTACGGATGCAATGGTTCAGCAAACAATTGTTTTTTATCAGCAAACTCTACCATTCTTCCTAAATACATAACTCCAATTCTGTCACTTATATGTTTTACCACACTTAAATCATGGGCGATGAAAATGTATGTTAAACCTAACTGTTTCTGGAGCTTTTGAAACAAGTTAAGAATTTGCGCTTGAATCGAAACATCCAATGCAGAAACTGGCTCATCAGCGATAATCAAGGATGGATTTACCGCGATAGCACGGGCGATGCCAATTCTTTGTCTTTGTCCGCCGCTGAATTCATGTGGATAGCGATCGGCATGAGAAGCGTTTAAACCTACCATCTCCAAGATTTCTAATACTTTTTCCTTGCGCTCTGTGCCATTTCTAACAATGTTATGCGTTGCTAATGCTTCATCTAAAATAGAAGCAATTCGCAGACGCGGATTTAAAGAGGCAAAGGGGTCCTGAAAAACAATTTGCATTTGCTTGCGGAGTTTTCTCATCTCATTTTTTTTTAAGGTTAAGATGTCCCTTCCATCAAAATAGATTTCTCCGCTTGTCGGTTCAATTAACTTCAATATGCTTCTTCCGGTTGTTGACTTCCCGCAGCCGCTTTCACCAACAATCCCTAAGGTTTCTCCTTTACGCAGGTTGAACGAAATCCCATCCACAGCCTTAACAAAATCTTTTCTTCTGGAAAAGAAACCATTGTTAATAGGAAAGTATGTTTTAAGATCCTTCACCTCCAGTAGTATTTCACTCATGTTAACACCTCCTCATTAATATATAACCAGCATCTTACAGAGTGTCCTTTATCTGTTTTTACAAGAGGCGGGTTTTCTTCTAGACATCTGGAATCGGCGTGTGTGCAACGAGAGAAAAATGGGCAGCCTTTCGTCACTTCCCCGATATTTGGTACATTTCCTTCAATTGGCTGAAGACTATCCATTTCGCCTTCAAGTCTGGGGATCGAGTTTAATAGACCAATTGTATAGGGATGCTGTGGATTTTTGAATATTGTTTTTATATCGGTCTCTTCGACAATTTGGCCATAATACATGACCATTACCCGGTCCGCCATTTCTGCAACAACACCTAAATCGTGAGTAATTAATAGGATTGCTGTATCATAGTTCTTTTTAAGATCATTCATTAAATCCAAAATCTGGGCCTGAATTGTCACATCCAGCGCTGTTGTGGGTTCATCTGCAATCAGCAGGCTAGGATTACAAGCCATTGCCATTGCAATCATGACGCGTTGTCTAATCCCTCCCGAAAGCTGATGAGGATATTCTTTCACAATTTTCTCAGGGCGAGCGATTCCAACTTTTTCAAGCATTTCTACAGTCTGTTTTTTTAATTCATCTCCTGAGATGTCGGTATGAAGTTTTAACACTTCACTAATTTGTTTTCCAATTTTATGGACGGGGTTTAATGATGTCATCGGTTCCTGAAAAATCATCGAAACATCTTTACCGCGTATGGAACGCATCTTTTTTTCGGATACGAGATTTAAATCTTTCTCTTTCAGAATGATTTTACCTTCAATTTTCCCGACACTATTTGTAATCAATCTCATAATCGAAAGTGATGTGACACTTTTGCCGCAGCCTGATTCACCTACCAAGGCAAGTGTTTCACCTTTATGGATTGTAAAGTCCACATGGCTGACTGCATTCACAAACTGTTTTTTTCCAGATTTAAATTTAATAGAAAGGTCTTCGACTTTGAGAAGTTCTTCCTTTGCTACAAGGTTTGTTACCATTATAATCACTCCCGAACGGTTATTTTTGTCTTGGATCGAGCGCATCCCGCAGGCCATCACCAAGCAGGTTAAATCCAAGAACGACCAACATAATTGACAGTCCAGGGAAAAGTGACATCCACCATGCCTGACCTAAAAACGCCTTTCCAACATATGCCATAGCTCCCCATTCAGGGGTTGGCGGCTGTGCTCCGAGCCCTAAGAAGCTTAATGCTGCCGCAACAAGAATACTAGTTCCAAATTGTAAACTCGATAAAACGATTACTGGAGATAGAACGTTAGGAAGTACATGTTTCACAATTATTTTATAATCTGAAACGCCAAGGGCTTTTACAGCTTCAATATATTCTTTCTCCCTTATGGACAATACTGCTCCTCTCACCACCCGTACATAGGAGGGGATGACAGAGATTGCAACTGCAATCATCGCATTTGTTAAACCAACTCCAAGCACAGCTATAATCGCGATCGCGAGCAAAAGGGATGGAAATGCCAGCAAAATGTCCATAAACTGCATAATGTAGAGATCAATTTTGCGGTAATACCCTGAGATAATGCCTAAAGTAACTCCGATAATACCTGCTACAAGTACAGCAACAAGGCCCATCATTAATGAAACCCGACCCCCATACAGCATTCTGGAAAAGATGTCTCTTCCAAAATCATCTGTTCCTAATAAATGATCTCCTCCCGGAGGTAAGAAACGCTGTTCAAATTTCATTACGTCGACCGGATGAGGGGCAATGAGTGGTGCAAGCAACGATGCTGAGACAAAAATGATTAGGATCAAGGCTCCAATGACGGCACTTTTATTCGTGACTATCCTTTTTCCAACTAATCCCCAGTAAGATTTAGCCTTATCAACGGTCTGTCTGTTGTTTTGCGGAGACATGTATTTGCTTTCAGAATTTGTAATTTTAGGAGCTGAGCTGTTCAAAATGGACACCCCTTTCTAATATTTGATGCGAGGGTCAACGATACTATATACAAGATCAACTATTAAATTCGTAATAATAAAAAGAAACGCCATAAAGAGGACTAGCCCTTGTACAGTTGGTAAATCTCTTTTAGAAATTGCTTCAACAGAAAAACTGCCTAAACCTGGTAGTGCAAATACCGTTTCAATAACAACAGCTCCGGCCAATAAGAATCCGAACTGAAGGCCTATTAATGTAATGACTGGTATCATGGCATTTTGAAGTGCATGCTGCAAGATCATTGGAATTAAAGCAAGGCCTTTTGCTTGTGCTGTTCGCATGAAATCTTGTTTAATGACCTCGAGCATGCTTGACCTTGTCATTCTTGCAATATTTCCCGCGGAGCCCAAACCAAGCGTTATGGAAGGTAGAATTAATGATTGAAATCCTTCATATCCTGAAATAGGAAATATGTTTAATTGATAAGAAAAAATCCAAATTAAGAAGAGTGCAATCCAAAAACCTGGAGCAGATATTCCTATCAATGAGATGACCATCGCTAATTGATCAACAATGGTGTTTTGTTTTACTGCAGCTAATATTCCCATCAATATACCAACGACAGAGCCGATTAACAGACTATAAACCGCCAGCTGAAAGGTAATTGGAAACCGGGCAGTGATTTCCTCAACGACCGTTAACCCTGTAACATACGAAGTTCCCAAGTCCCCTTGAAACACATTTTTAATATAGTCGATGAATTGTATAATCATTGGCTGGTCCAACCCCAGACTGGTCTTTAATTCAGCGATCGATTCTTCTGTTGCAAAGTCACCTAATATATAGGTGACAGGGTCCCCTGGGATAAGATGCATCATCATAAACACTAAGAAAGAGACACCAAATAATGTAACAATCATTGACAACGTGCGTTGCATTATATATTTTTCCAAATCCTATGCCTCCTTATTTAAATAATACAGTTAGGGATGAATGATCCCTAACTGTATTCTCTTCGTTTTATTATTTTGGACGGATATCGTTGAACAAAATGTTTTGTGAATATGGATTTTGTTTAAAACCTTCAATATCACGGTAAGCTGTAAGACTTTCACGAACAAATAATGGCACCCACGGTGATTCTTCCACTATAAACTGCTGTGCTTCTTCATAAATTTTCATGCGTTCTTCCGGATTCATCGTTTGACGCCCGTTCGTTAGCATGTTGTGCAATTCTTCAGACTCATAATGCAACCTTATTGAGCTGCCTTTTGCAAACAGCATGTACAATATATCCGGATCAGACCATCCATACATCGTTAACAGTGCGTCATGTAATCCCTTTGGAGTATTGGCAGAAATTGCAGCAGCCTCTTGCACTGATATTTTCACGTCAATACCGATTTCCTTTAACTGGTCTTGAATAATCTGCGCGATCCTTTGCATAACCGGTTCATCAGATAACCATAATTCGAATGCAAAAGGCTTTCCATCCCTGTCGGCAATGCCGTCTCCGTTGGAATCCTTCCATCCAGCTTCCGCGAGCAGCGACTTGGCCTTTTTGACATCCCGGGTATACTTATCTTCCGCCGCCCCTTCGACCGTTTCACTATAACCAGGAATAGTTGGAGGAAGCGGACCAAACACAGGTTTAGCATATCCTTCCAATGCAAATTCTACGATTGGTTCTCGGTCTATACCGAGAGCGATTGCCTGTCTCACTTTTTTATCCTGGAAGATTGGTTTTTTGTTATTAAAACCCAGATAAGTAATTCCTTGTTCGTAAATACTGTCAATTTTTACACCCGGTGTATTTTTTAAATCTTTTACATAGTTGGGTGGTACCTTTGTCATAATTTGCGTGGTACCCTTCTTAAACTCAAGAACCCTTGTATCGTCATCCGTGATAAATCGGAACTCGTATTTATCAAAGGCAGGAGCACCCTTGTTTTCAACGAAAGGAGGACCCCAATTGTAGGCTTCATTTTTTGTATACACAATCGATGATCCACGTTTTCGCTCTGCAAATTTAAATATGCCTGCAGCAGCCGGATGTTCACCAAACTTATCCCCATGCTGTTCAATAGCTTTAGGATCCATAGGCGCCAAATAAGCAGTTGTTAGTCCACTGGCAAAAGGTGCAAAAGGTTCTGTGAAATAGATCATTAGTTTTTGTGGCTCAACAGCTTCAATTTTCTCCACTGGTCCAGCTATAAATTTTACAGCAGAATGTTCGAGGAATCTTTCAAATGTTTTCTTCACAGCGTCTGCAGTAACCGGTTCTCCGGAATGAAATTTTGCGTTTTCATTCAAGTAGAAAGTCCACACTTTGCCATCCGCTGATGTTTCATACTTTTCAGCCAGGCCGGGAATCAGGTTCCCATCCAAATCCCTTTTCAACAACGTTTCATAAACATGCCCATTTGAATCATCAACCCATGTTGTCTTGTGGACATCTATTGTATCTGGCTCACGGACTGATGAAATCACCAGAGTATCGCGCGAATTCCCTGCTCCGCTAGCAGCCGTGGAACCTTGGGTCTTATCTCCAGAGCTTTGTTCAGTTGGTTTTGGATTACAGCCTGTTAATAACAACATAAGACTAATTAAAGCAATGAATAGAATATGACCTATTTTCCTTGTCACGATTCGTGCCCCCTATTTTTTAATGAGTTTGTCTTTCTCTAAAAACTCTATATCTTTGTTAAATGGAAATACTGGTTTATTGAGTCTCGTGTGGTTAAAGGAGGCAAGATTAAAACTGCTCAGCCCAGGCGAATCTACAGATATGATAGAATGTGCCAGCGGTTCAAAACCGGCCCGGAAATGCTGGCTTGATTTCAAGGCGACAATTTTATAAGTTGTTACGTCAATACCATGCAGTAAAAAGATTTGCTCATCCAATGTTTGGGATCTCTTTGAACAGACAACAATATCGATTCCGCCCACTACTAATCTCACAGATTTCCCAAAATCTACTTTTGCCCCTCTCCCCATAGGTGAAGATTGGATAAACTGCCCATCTGTTAGGGTTTTGACATAGGCTTTAACCTGAACAGGTTTGCCATGCATATCATCGGTTTTACCACCCAGCTCTATTTCAATTAAAGAGCCTATTCCTTTTGTATGTGCAATATCCACTACTTCCGGGTCATAAATGAACCCGAAACAAGCATTGTCAAGTTTCGCCTCCAACATTGCTGAAAGCAGGTGTGTTCCATCTCCTGGAGTCCCGCCCCCTGGGTTATCAGATGTTTCATTGATGACTATCGGATGGCCTTCTATTTGTAATGCCTTATTAATGCCTTCACTGGGGGTATCGATATGAGGGAAAAATTTCTCTCTTGCATTCCAAATTTCAAGAGCAATTTCTTCCGAAGTTTGATTTGCAAGTTCCTGATCATTATTTGTTATGGTTAAAACCGTTACACCAGGTTCCGGGATGTTCGTATATGGAAAACCGTGAAAGAAGGTACAATCAATAATGGAGTCGTTCTCTTCGCGTGCCCAGCACAATCGATTGATGTCAGCTGCAGGTGATAGATTTGTAGTGGATGTCGGAATCATCAGTGGAAGTTTCTTGAGGCTCATCTTTGGCTGAATTTCACCTGATAGGATTTGTTTTGTAATGTCAATTGCTTCTATTCCTCTTTCATAAGAATCAACATGCGGATAGTAATTAACTCCGAGGAGGACATCTGCTTCTTGAACCATTTGTTCTGTTATATTGCCATGAAGATCGAGGGTAACTACAATGGGAATATCATCGCCTACTACCTCTCTCACCGCATGCAATATTCCGCCTTCGAGATCATCAACATCTTCAGCGACCCCAGCGCCGTGAAGAGCAAGGCATATTGCCTCATACTCTGCTGCGGTTTGGATATTTTCGATTAATTCGTTAATAATTGTCTCATACGTTTCTCTGGTAATAATCCCTGATGGCATCGCAAAGGAGGAAAACGTTGGAACTACCTCAATGCCAATTTCTTCACCACGATCAATCATCCCCCCCAAGTAATCTCTTACTTTTCGATGTCTATGAATGACTTCATCTCCATGCAGCCATTCCCATTGTTTAAACGACTCAACCGTCGTCTTAACACTGGAAAAAGTGTTTGTCTCATGAGCAATCTGACCAATCAAGATTTTCATTTTTTCCCCACCTTTTTGAAGTAAACACTTTACTTTGTTAATCAAAATGAAGTTTATAATTTATTATCTGTAATTATAGTATGGTGGTGGGTACTTTTCAATATTAAATTTATAATTTTTAAAAATTTTTGATTATTCTATAAAAACAGTCATTTTTGATGGTTAGAATATTTAACCCTATTAGGATATGGTTATTTAACAAAATTAAAAAAAGGCTGACTCAAAAGGTCGTTAACACACGCTTTTGAGTCAGCCTCTTTCCCTAAGTTAATTGTACTTTATACTGGTTTTTATTAAATGCATATTTCTATATTTCATTGGAGAGTGTATTAGTGACTACATTTCAGGGAGACTACTTCAAATGGCCTACTACCGCAGAAGAAAAAGGAGGAGGAGAGGTTACTTCAACGCCTCCCCAATCATGCTGGTTGTGTATATTATAGGTTTAAGCTTATTGGTATCTTTAGCTAATGCGGACAAGCTCTTCGACATTTTCGCGGTAATGCTGTGTTTCGGAGTAGTTGTCCTGCTTTATAAATTTTTTGGCGTTACCCAAAAATATTATAAAGCTTATTTACGCTTCAAATATTCTGGCATAGAAGAAGTAGATCAAATGGTCTGGACATGATTTCGAGCACTTTTTAGCACCTCTTTTTGAAACCCATGGCTTCAAGGCATCCGTAACTCAAGGATCTGGTGATTATGGCGCAGACTTAATTCTTAAAAATAGACGTAAGAAATACGTCGTGCAGGCTAAATGTTATAGCTCCAACATTGGCATAGCTGCAGTACAGCAAGCTGTTGGAGCAGTAAACTTTTACAATGCAAACGGTGCAATGGTTGTAACAAATCGCTACTTTACCAAACAGGCCGAGAAACTTGCCAAGGCTAACAATGTTAAGTTGATAAACCGTACAGAACTATCAGATATGATTTGCAAATACCACCGTCAAAGAAAACGGCAGCTGCTTGAAGTCGAAAACTAAGAAAAAACGTCACCTGTTTGTGACGTTTTTATTTTACTACCAATAACAAACGTAGATGAAATCAATATATGCACCTTATGTGAGCTTTTGCAGCCCTTTATTGATATCTTATTCCGACCCCAAAGTGTACGCAGATCTGTTTTGTTAAGCAGAAGTAGTTAAATTTCTATTTCTTTTATATCTGCAATTGGCAGCAAATGATTTTCGGCCTTAAATTCTGCTAATTCTGCATTATTTCTTACTTTACTAGGCCAATCCTGGTTGGCTAAAGCCCCTTTTCCAAGGCTTATAACATCAGCATAACCCTCTGTTATCAGTTCTTCTGCTTTTTCGGGATCGTGTAAGGCGCCATTTGCAATGACAGGCACTTTCCCATATTTTTTTGCAAGCTCTGGTAATGTAGCACTGGAGCCAGCAAAAGCCGGTTCAAAAGCCTTCGGTTCAGTGATATGAATAAAGTCTGCCCCTGCTCGTGCTAAATGGCTGAAGATGACTTCTGCGTCTTTTTCTTTTCCAGCCCATTTATGATCTGAATCATTTACTTTGGCTTGGGAGATTCGTATACCAACAGGATAATCACCCCCAACTGCTTTACGAATTTCCTGGAGAACCTCCACAGATAATCTTACACGATTTTCCGTCGAGCCTCCGTAATTATCATCACGTTTATTCGTATAGTCGGTTAAAAACTGATCAAGAATGTACCCATTGGCCCCGTGAACTTCAACGCCATCGAAGCCTGCTTCTTTTGCATGCTTCGCTGCATTAACAAAGCCATTTTTGACGTCTTCGATGTCAGCAGAGCTCATCTCTTTAGATAATTGAAACTCACCTTCACCCCGATAAAAGCTTAACTGTGATCCTTTCGGTTTTATCGCTGATGGACCGATTGAATTTGCTTTATGGATATTCCCCTGGGATAGGGCACCTGCATGCATCAATTGGCAAATAATCTTGCTGCCTTGTTTATGGACACTTTCAACAACGTTCCTCCAAGATTTGGTTTGGTCCTCATTTACTATTCCTGGCTGATATAAATAGCCCTGGCTATATAGTTCATCAGGATATACTCCCTCGGTTATCAACAGGGAAAACCCACCCCTCGCGAATTTTGTGTAATATTTTATCATTCGCTCCGTCACAAACCCATCTTCAGTAGCACTCACACGGGTCATTGGTGCTAAAGCAATACGGTTTTCCAGCTTTAATCCAGCTATGTCCAATCCGGCGAACAGTTTTTCGTAATGTTTCGTCTGCATTTTTACCACTCCTAAAAATCTATTTGGCATCGAAAAGGCATCCTGTTGCCAGTTCCTGTTTAAATCATATCATATCATCACATCTCCACTATTAGGGCCTAACGTCTGGCCAGTATATATATTGCCATCAGGATCAGAAGCTAAAAGAACCGCTGTAGGTGCAACTTCCTCCGCTTTTCCAAACCTTGGTATCGCTAATTCTGAACGTTTTTGGATCTTCCATTCTTCATTAATGCCTGCCACTAATTCGGTTTCAATTGGTCCTGGAGCTATACAGTTAGCTGTTATACCATACTTTCCTAATTCCAAGGCAATTGACTTTGTAAAACCGATAACACCTGCTTTTGCTGCCGCGTAATGGCTTAGTTCAACTCCGCCTTTTTGGCCCAACTGGGAAGCGGTATTAATGATTCGCCCACTCTTTTGAGAAATCATATAAGGAACGACCTGTCTGGTTGTTAAAAAAACGGATTTTAAGTCGACTTCAATCATTCGATCCCACATTTCAACACTCATGTCCTGAATCAAACTCTGTGTTAAAATCCCTGCGTTATTAACGAGAATATCAATACGGCCATAAGCGTTCATTGTATTTGTTACTAATTCCTTAACGATCTTTTCGTCCGTTATATCTCCTTCCGTAACAATGACTTGCACATCAAAGTCAGTCAATTCCTTGACTAATAACTTAACTCTCTCTTCATCGAGCCCATACACATTAAGTGATAAGTTTGCCCCTTCTTTTGCGTATGAAAGGGCAATAGCTTTTCCAATCCCCTGTCCGGCTCCCGTAATAATCGCGGCTTTCCCTTTAAGTTTCATGCTTTTTTCCTCCTCAAACATTCATGATTCTGCTGTTCGCTTCCTGGGCTTCGCTTGGTTTACGTTTTAATTTCTCTCTATCTCGAATGACCCACGCTGTACAAATTATCATGGTAATCGCTAAATAAATGAAGCAAAAATAAATCAAGAATGAAAAAGCTGATAAATTCATATTCGACTCCTCCTTTTCTTTTATAATGCAGATTTGATTGACTCGTTTTTAAGTGCATGATAATCAAAGTTATCCGGGGCAATTAAGGTAACAACAACAGTAACGACCAAAGAAATGATATAACTGCTGATGTAAGTGACATATAAAGGAACATCCGTGAACAATAAAAGGTAAGTAGCAACGCCGATGGTTAACACATTGGCAAGAGTGACGGCTGTAGAGCTGGTTTTTTTCCACCATAGAGATAATACTAGCGGGAAGAAAGGTGCTGAAATCATAACACCGGTTGAAAGCATGAGTTCTAATAGCGAAACCTGCTTTAATGAAGATAAGACAACTGTGACTGCAACCATCACCGCTGTGATTCTAGCAATCTTTAATGTCTGTTTATCTGAAATATCTTTATTAATGTATTCCTTGTAAATATCATTTGTAATCATGGAACTAATCCCATTTAAGTAAGTGTCACCCGAAGAATAAACAGCCAATAGTACGGCTATCGCAAAAAAGATAATAGCTCCTGAAGGTAATAGATATTGGACAACCTGCGGGAAAATTTCAGAAGGATTTGTGACTTCCAGATTTAAAGATAGGCCGATTAAACCTACTAAACTGCAGCAAAGTGCAATTGGAACCCAGCCCCAGCCTCCAAATAATAATGCTTTTCTTAACTTCTTCTCATCTACAGCAAATACCCGCTGCCATGAACTATTGCTCAAAGTTGCGATGACCCCCCAGCCTCCAAGCGTCACGGCAAAATAACCTAAAAAGGCATCTGCTCTAAATAAGTCCAGCTTTTGTGCCGATCCTTCAATACTTTGTAACCCGGCAAATATTTGCTGCGGTCCGCCTGCATCGACGATTAACCAAGGAATCAAAAAGATTACAATTAGACCAACAGCAATATATTGAATATAGTCTGAAACGACAGAGCTCCACAGTCCGCCAATCAGAACATTCAAAGTAAATACGGACGCGACCAAAATAGCGGAAATTTGATAATTCATTCCAAACACCGAATTAAGCATAATGGCTCCACCGACTACTTGGAATAATGCAAATACAAGCATGATGTACAGTGCAACAAGTGTAAAAATAATGTGTGCTTTACTATCAAATCTTCGTTTAATCCATCCTCCAATGGTCATACCCGTTGGAAGCAACCCCCTGACTCGCGGTCCAATGAATGCAAACACCGTGTAACTTAAGCCAGTAGGCAGTGCATACATCCAAATTCCTGCTACTCCCCATGTATAAACACCTTCTGCTGATGCCATAATCGTTCCTGCCCATAGCTCGGTTGCAATGATTGATGCAGCAATAATTCCGGCTGGTACCCCGCGGCCTGCAACCATATATGCTTCGGCATTATCTACCGAAAACTGATTTTTAGCCCAGAAAGCAAGTAAAACCATACAGATCCCTGAGACTGCAACCAATAAGTAACCTTGTGCCACTAAATTCATTTTTCGTCCCCTCCTAAATTTTTCGTATTGTCAAAAATTAAATATATAAATCAAGCAAATACATTGATATCAGAGGGTTTATAAG
>NZ_PGVA01000008.1 GCF_002860125.1 Bacillus canaveralius | reverse complement strand
ATGAATCCGCTTACACGTTTTAGGTGGAAATAAATTCCGCCAACAAATGCTTGACTCAAACTGCTTAAAATCACTTCTTGCAAATCAGCAGTCATCTTGTTATAATATCATTTGTATGGTTTTGAAATTTACGGTTTGGTCATACAGCCGTAATTATAACTCTGTTTCGAAAGACTCAGGGCGGAAAAGGAGATGAAAAGAATGAAAGCAGGAATTCATCCTAACTATAAAACAGTATCGGTGAAATGCGCTTGTGGTAATGAGTTTGAAACGGGTTCTGTTAAAGACGGAATTCGCGTAGAGACTTGTTCTGAGTGCCACCCATTCTATACAGGTCGTCAAAAGTTTGCTGAAGCAGGCGGACGTGTTGACCGATTCAATAAAAAATACGGCCTTAAGAACCAAGAATAAATGTCAGAAACAGGCAAGAGGTTTTCAGCGCTTGCCTGTTTTTTATTTTAAAGAATCAGGTATACATAAGAAAAAAGGTTTGTTTTTTGCTCACTTGCTAATAGTAGGACAAACAGATACGAACTGTATTGTGCTTTTAAAGTATCATTTGGCAGGGACAAGGAAGGAGACGCCATTCATGTATGAAATGAGACAGAGCGGATGGGTTGAGGTAGTTTGCGGAAGTATGTTCTCCGGGAAATCGGAAGAATTAATTCGCCGTGTAAGAAGAGCTCAATTTGCCAAGCAAAAAATAGCGGTTTTTAAGCCGAAAATTGATAACCGATACAGCAACGAAGAAGTTGTTTCGCATAATGGCAACTCGTTTATCGCTATTCCGATTTCAAAGTCAGCCGACATATTTCAGTATATTGACGCCGAAGTGGATGTAATCGCAATCGATGAAGTCCAGTTCTTTGACGAGAAGATTGTTGAAGTAATCCAGCAGCTTGCCAACAGCGGCTACAGGGTGATTGCTGCTGGCCTTGACCAGGACTTCCGCGGCGAACCGTTTGGGCAAATGCCTGCTATTATGGCGATTGCCGAGCTTGTGACAAAGCTCCAGGCCGTTTGCGCTGTTTGCGGATCGCCGGCAAGCCGTACGCAACGGTTGATAAATGGAAATCCAGCCTCTTATGATGATCCGGTTATTTTGGTCGGAGCTTCAGAATCATACGAACCGCGCTGCCGTCATCACCACGAAGTCCCGAAATCGTCCAAAGGCAGCTCGTCCCGGCTGAAAACTGAAACTTTATCATAGTTCTTATATTTCGACCCCCGCCTGGCTTTTGCTTTTGCGGGGTTTTGTCGTTTCCTTATGAATTCGCATATCCCATCTTTTTTTTGACTGCCATTGTTCCGTGTACTATAATTAGACTGTTATGGATTAGTGTGATCACAGGCTCTGTTCTTGCAAAGAGCATGATGAAAATAGAGGTGAGTTGCTATGTTTGATCGACTTCAAGCTGTTGAGGACCGCTATGAAAAGCTTAATGAGCTTTTAAGTGATCCTTCAATTGTTAATGATACAAATAAATTAAGAGATTATTCAAAAGAACAATCCGATATTCAAGATACGGTTGATACGTATCGCGAGTATAAACAGGTACGCGAGCAACTCCAGGATGCAAAGGCAATGCTTGATGACAAGCTCGACCCTGAAATGCGCGAAATGGTCAAGGAAGAATTGTCAGAGCTTGAGCAACAAATGGAGAATCTAGAAGCTCGTTTAAAATTATTGTTAGTTCCGAAGGACCCGAATGACGACAAAAACGTGATCTTCGAGATTCGCGGTGCAGCAGGCGGGGACGAAGCCGCGTTATTTGCCGGGAACCTTTACCGAATGTACAGCCGTTTTGCCGAAATCCAAGGCTGGAAGACGGAAATCATTGATGCAAATCCGACCGGTCTGGGCGGATTCAAAGAAATTATTTTCATGATCAACGGAAAAGGGGCCTTTTCAAAGCTAAAATTTGAAAACGGTGCCCATCGTGTCCAGCGTGTGCCCGAAACGGAATCCGGCGGACGGATCCATACTTCAACAGCTACGGTTGCTTGCCTGCCGGAAGCAGAAGACGTTGAAGTTGAAATCCACGATAAAGATATCCGTTTTGATGCATTTGCATCAAGCGGCGCGGGCGGACAGAGCGTAAACACGACGATGTCTGCCGTTCGTTTAACCCACATTCCAACAGGTATCGTCGTTTCCTGCCAGGATGAGAAATCCCAGCATAAAAACAAGGACAAGGCGATGAAAGTATTGCGTGCCCGTGTATATGATAAATTTCAGCAGGAAGCCCAGGCCGAATATGACCAGGTGCGTAAATCGGCTGTGGGCACCGGTGATCGTTCAGAACGGATCCGGACTTACAATTTCCCGCAAAACCGGGTAACTGACCATCGCATCGGCTTAACGATTCAAAAGCTTGACCAGATTCTAGAAGGCAAGCTCGACGACATCATTGATGCATTGGTTTTAGAAGACCAATCCAAAAAGCTTGAAAGTGCAGGAGAGCTGTAAGATGGCAAAAATATACGAAGCCCTGAACTGGGCTTCTTCTTTTTTAATGAAAAATGGCCGGGAGCAGCACGCGGCTGAGCTGCTGCTTCGCCATTATACAGGCATGGACAGGGCCGCTCTGTTCGCGAGCTTCCATGCCGGCCTGCCCGATGAAACAATGCAGTCCTTTCAAGAAGGAATAGCTCTACATGTCAAGGGCATGCCAGTACAATATATTATTGGAAGCGAAGAGTTTTATGGCCGAACTTTTCAAGTAAATGAGCATGTGCTCATTCCGCGTCCGGAAACAGAAGAGCTCGTTTTTGAAGCGATAAAGAGAATAGGCAGCCTTTTTAACCAGGAAGACGTTTTGGAGGTTGTCGATGCCGGGACGGGGACAGGGGCAATCGCGATCACAATCAAACTCGAGCTGCCTGCACTAAACGTAACAGCTTCGGATATATCGGTTGCCGCCCTCAATGTCGCCAAAAACAATGCAAGAAATCTTGGGGCGGATCTGCAGTTCATCCACGGAGACTTACTGAAACCATTTATCGAAGCAGGGCAGAAATTTGATGTCATCCTCTCAAACCCTCCTTATATTCCTCTTCGGGATATCGATGGAATGTCGGAAGTCGTTAAAGATCACGAGCCTCATCTTGCCCTTTTTGCAGGTGATGATGGACTGGATATTTACCGAAGATTTATGGCCGAATTGCCACTCGTTGTAAAAGACAAAGCGCTTATCGGCTTTGAAATCGGCGCCGGCCAGAGCGATGATGTTGCGGCATTGTTAAAAAAGACTTTCCCTGATGCTGACGTTGATGTCGTTTATGACATAAATAGAAAAGACCGCATTGTATTTGCTTATATCAGCTGATGCAGAAGACCCTTAGCCTTTTGGCTAAGGGTCTTTTTACAATGTTTTAGACAGTAGGGTCACTTCGCGGATAAACGGGACTTTTCGCGGATAAACGGGACTTTTCGCGGATAACCATACGTTTCCGCGGATAAACCATACTTTTTCGCGGATAAACGGTACTTTTTCGCGGATAAACAGTACTTTTCCGCGGATAAACCAAGAACCGCTCATAGATGGAACCCAGCCAGTCGCGGGTAAACAGCTCCTTTTCGCAGATAAACACCTCCCCGGGTGCAACAATCGCACTGTTTTTAATCAAAATCCACGATTATCGTGCTCGCTGAATGATGACGAATAAAAGCTACCACGATTTCTGCAATTACTAGTTTAAGATTCTAACATTTTGTCCACAATGGGGGTAGTGAAGGGACGGTGTTGGCGATGAGAACGAAAACATTGGCGTGGGCTTATATTGTGATTCTATCAATAGGCACGCTCTTGAACTTATATATACCGAAAAATGAAGCGGCCGCGAGCGACGCAGTCGTGATTCCAAATGAAGCGATCCGGCTGCGAATTCTTGCAAACAGTGATACAGAGCAGGACCAAGCATTAAAAAGGCTTGTCCGCGATGCGGTAAATGCAGAGATTTCTGAATGGGTTGCGGACCTTACGTCAATTGAAGAGGCAAGAAGCTTAATTCAATCCAGGCTTCCGGAGATTCAAAAAATCGCCGAAGAAGTTGTCGCGCGGGAACAATCGTCGCAAACGGTAAAAGCTGAATTTGGCCGAGTCCAATTTCCGACTAAACTGTACGGACAATTTCTTTACCCGGCTGGAGAGTATGAAGCGATCCTCATTTCACTGGGCGAAGGAAAAGGGGCGAACTGGTGGTGCGTATTATTTCCGCCCCTATGTTTTCTTGACTTTTCAAACGGTGTTGCCGTAAGTGAAGAAGAGCAGACGGTAAAGGACAGTGAAGAAACACTGCAACCGGTTAAGGAAGCAGTCGAGGTCGTGAACGATGGTCAAAAAGCGCCCGTATATACGGCAAAAGATGAAGAGCCAGTTGAGGTTAAGTTCTTTGTAAAGGAGCTTTGGGCGAAGCTTTTTGAATGAAATTTTGTAAAATGTGCGGCGCAAATATAACTGCAAATCATCAAAAGGCATTTTATCAGCAGGGCCGGGAACACGGAAAAGCAACGAAAGATAGGGCTCGTAAGGGAGATTACCTAGTGTATATAATAAACTTTATTTCAAAAAAATAGACTTTCTGTTCACCGGGTCTACTTTTTTATATTCTTTCATATTCATAGTAATAGAATAGGAAAAATGAGGTGGATTGATGGACACAATCGTACGTTGTGCAAATGAACAGGATTTGGCAAGGTTATTAACATTTCTCGAAGATGCTAAACTTGGCACGGAGGGAGTGGCGGCTGCAATTGATTATTTTTTGCTGGTTGAAGACGTGCACGGTAACTTAAAAGCGACGGTCGGTATTGAGCCTGCAGGTGAAGCGGGACTGCTGCGTTCCCTTGTGATCAGCGAAGGAATGGCAGAAAAGATAATTTTGATGTTGTTTGAACAAATGCTCATCTTAGCGCGGGATAAGCAGTTGAAAGAGTTATACTTGGCAACAAATAAACAGGGCAGTTTGCTTTTTTTTAATATGCTTGGTTTTACCGCAATTGAGAGTGAGGACTTGCCGATGTCTATCCGTCAGCTCAAACACGTGAAATTCATTCTGGATGTGGATAATTCCCGATTTTTAACGTTATCCATGTAAGTAATGTGGATATATCCACAGTTTTATCCACAAAATCACAATGTTTATACACATTTTGTGGATAAAACTTGTGTTCCCCTCCATCTTCTTTTATACTTTCAAAGGTAGCAATTACTAGATTCTGAAGTAAAAACACCGGTAAATAGAGAGTATTTTGAGTTGACATAAAAGGTGGATGAACATGGATACAAAATTTTGGTCAGTGGATAAGTTTGTGACTAACTTAGAAGATTATCCACAGATTTCTGAAGCCGCCGCTTTGTTAAAAGAAAATGAAGTAGTCGCTTTTCCTACTGAAACAGTATATGGGTTGGGCGGAAATGCCGATAGTGACACTGCTGTGGCAAAGATTTTCGAAGCGAAAGGCAGGCCGGCGGATAATCCGTTAATTATCCACATTGCAAAAAAAGAGCAACTCGACAGTTTTGTGGATGGAGTTCCTGAAAAAGCCGGGATGTTAATGGATCATTTCTGGCCGGGACCATTGACCATTGTCTTCAATAAAAAAGCGGGACAGTTATCCGCTAAAGCAACAGCCGGCCTGTCAACAGTTGCGGTCAGAATGCCGGATCACCCGGTAGCTCTTGCCTTAATTAAAAAAACAGGGTTGCCGATTGCAGCACCGAGCGCAAACCAGTCCGGCAAACCAAGCCCGACTTCGGCGCAGCACGTCCATGATGATTTGTACGGGAGAATAAGCGGCATTATTGACGGCGGAGCAACAGGGGTCGGTGTTGAATCGACTGTTATTGATTGCACCGGGCCGGTCCCGGTTATTTTAAGGCCGGGCGGAGCTACGGTTGAGCAGATTGAGGCGGTTGTTGGTAAAGTCCAATTGGATCCGGCTCTGGCAGATCAAGAAATAGCACCAAAATCACCAGGCATGAAGTATCAGCATTATGCACCAAATGCTCCTCTCTATTTAGTAGAAGGAAGCCGTGACTTTTTGCAAGAGCTCATTAATGAGAAAAGGAAACTGGGATTGAAGGCAGGCGTGTTAACCACTGAAGAAAACGTCGCTTTTTTTCAAGCCGATGCCGTGCTTGGCTGCGGGAGCCGGGACAAGCCGGAAACGGTTGCCAGCTCTTTGTATGATACGTTAAGGGAGTTTAACGCCAAGGATCTTGATGTCATTTTTTCAGAAGTTTTCCCGCGGATTGGCGTTGGTGAGGCTGTCATGAACCGCCTGATGAAAGCGGCAGGCCAGCGGTTGATCAAGGAAGAATAGTCTGGCAGACAGGGACGCATTCTGGGAAGAGTGCGCTTTTTTCTATTGAATGAGCGGTTTAATAACCAGCTTCTAAATCCCTTTGGACGTGCATATGATGAAATAGCAAGTCCAAGGGGTGAACAAAAATGGTGGTAACTGGAGAAGTTTTTACACTAATCGTCGTGGCATTTGCACTAGGAATGGACGCTTTTTCGGTCGGCCTTGGAATGGGAATGTACAAGCTTCGTCTCAGGCAGATCTTTAAAATAGGATTCACAATCGGTATATTCCATTTGTGGATGCCTATGCTCGGAATGATTGCAGGCAGATTTTTATCAGAAAAATTTGGTGCAATCGCCGGCTATATTGGTGGAATGCTTCTTGTTATTCTTGGCGTGCAAATGATTCTGGCTGTTTTTAAGGACGAAGAAAGCAGCATGATCACCCCCGTAGGCCTCGGAATGCTCATTTTTGCATTAAGCGTCAGCCTTGATAGCTTTTCAGTCGGGTTAACGCTTGGCATTTACGGAGCGAAAACAGCATTAGTGTTAATCTGTTTTGGTGCAGCTGCCACCGTGCTGGCGTGGCTCGGCCTATATCTCGGCAGGAAAGTCCGGGGTTTGCTGGGGGCATACAGCGAAGCACTTGGTGGGAGCATACTTCTCGCATTTGGCATCAAGCTTCTCTTCTCATTTTAAGGATACATAATCGTCGAACGGGCACCTTTAAAGGTGTCTGTTCTCTTTTTTTAAAGCAAGTCTATTGTAATAGGTAATAATGGCTTATAATGTAAATAAAGGAGGCAATCATCGATGACACGCATTTTATTTGTTTGTACGGGGAATACGTGCCGGAGCCCAATGGCTGAAGCAATCTTAAAAAGCAAATCCATTCCCGGAATTGAGGTACGATCCGCGGGTGTGTTTGCGGGTGTGGGCAGTGCGGCATCACCCAATGCGAACAAGGTTCTCGAAGAAAATAATATTTTCCATGAGCATCGCTCTACGCTTTTAACAAAAGCAGAAATCGATTGGGCTACATATATTTTAACGATGACCGCTGCGCACAAAGCGTCTGTTATCAGCCAGTTTCCATACGCGGCAGATAAAACGTTTACATTATATGAGTTTGCAGGAAATGATGCAGGTCGAGATATTGCTGATCCTTATGGCGGACCGGTTCACCTTTACCGGCAAACCTATCAAGAAATTCACGAAGTAATCGACAAAATCATGACACGTTTAAAAAACATTTAACAATGTTCGGAGGAGAAACTGATGGAGGAGAAAAAGCGCTACAAATTTGGATTAAGGAAGAAGCTTGTCCTGTTTACGACAGCTCTGGCGTTTATAACATATACGACCAGTGCAGTATTTATTTACTTTTTGTACCCTTATATTAACGAGATGATCGCAATCGGCGAGATGAGCTTTAGTGCTATCACCTTGTCCTTAGGAATTATTTGGTCAGGAATCCTTGCATTTATCGCGGCAGGCTTTATCATTAAACCGTTGCAAAGGCTAGAAAAAATCGCGATTAAAGCGGCCCATGGTGATATAAAGGAAGACGCTGAAGTCTCCAATTCCGATGATGAAATCCGCTCACTTGGAATTGCTTTTAACCACATGCTGTTCAGCTTAAGAGATATGGTGCAGAACATCGATGGAAATTTCCAGGACACGAATGCAAAGGTCCTTGCTATTTCAAAGGAGTCATCAGCAGCGTCATTACAAGCCGAAGCGATTTCCCGGACAATCCGCGAGATCTCGGCGGGTGCTGATAACTCAGCCGTTTCGATTCAGTCCACAGCTGAGTCTGTAGAAGATGTGATCAAAATTGCGGAAGAGGTGCAGGAAAAGGCCAAAGTATCTGGAATGGTTTCGCAGGAAATGGTCAACGATTTACGCGAATCGAAAGAAGTCATTCATTCCTTAATAGCAGGAATTGAAAAGCTTTCTAAAGAAAACCAGCATTCCTTACATACTGTTAAACGCCTTGAGGAAAATGCAGCAAAGGTCGAACAGATCATCCAGCTTGTCGGCGATATTGCCGCACAGACCAATTTACTTGCCTTGAATGCGTCTATTGAAGCAGCTCGTGCAGGTGAGCACGGCAAAGGCTTTGCTGTCGTTGCCGAAGAAGTCAGGAAGCTCGCAGATGAAAGTGGGAAGGCAGTTCAAGGGATTTCTGAATTGATTAAAGATATTCAAAAAGAAGTTCAAAATGTCGTCGAACAAATTTCCGGCCAGGTCAAAACGGCCAATGAAGAAGCGAAAAAAGGAACAAAAACGAAAGAGGTCATCGAAGAAATGGCCGGAACCGTCAATGAAATGGCGGAAGCGGTTGCGGCGATTACCACTCTTGTCGACAGGCAAATGGAAGGTATTCAGCATACTTCCACCCAGTCTCAGGAGGTGGCAGCAATTGCCGAGGAAACTTCCGCGGCTGCCCAGGAAGTAGCCACATCTACCCAGCAGCAGGCAATGGTTATTGCCAACGTAGAAAGCAGCGCGGCTCAGCTTAAAGCCCAAGCAGAACAACTGAAAAGCACAATCACCCGTTTTAAATTATAATTTTGCGAGAAAGGCTCCCTTCGACTTATAGTCGGGGGCCTTAATTTCACTACACCGGGCAAATTGTTTAAACCAGAGAGGGTTTTCTTTATTAATTTTCATCGTTATGTCAAAATAAAGGAAACGACAGCTTTTATATGGGGGATTTAAATGAAGGTTGCGATTGCATCAGATCATGGCGGAATAAATATTCGTGAAGAAATAAAGAGCTTAATGGATGAACTCGGAATTGAATACGAAGACTTTGGGTGCGAGTGCAGCACATCTGTTGATTATCCCGATTACGCACTCCCTGTCGCTGAAAAAGTAGCCAACGGACAATTTGACAGGGGCATTTTAATTTGCGGAACCGGCATTGGCATGAGCATCGCTGCCAACAAAGTGAAAGGCATACGCTGTGCCCTTGTGCACGATGTTTTCAGTGCAAAGATGACCAGGGAACATAATGACAGCAACATTCTTGCGATGGGCGAACGGGTAATTGGACCTGGTCTGGCTCGTGAAATTGCTAAGACATGGCTGACGGCAGAATTTGCGGGAGGCCGCCATGCAAACCGGATCGGAAAAATTAACGAATATGAAAGCAAATAGCCGGTACTTTGTGGATCTTAGCTGGGTTCTAATATAATAAAAGCTTAAAAAGGGTGGGCTTTTATGGCGATAGAGAAATGGGAAAAAGACTTAAATCAAATCCTGTCAGAGTTTAAAGAGCAGGCATCGCTTTCGGAAAAGAATCTGCTTGTTGTCGGCTGCAGCACGAGCGAAGTGGCGGGCAGCCGGATCGGAACAGCTGGAACAGAAGAAACAGCTGCGATGATCTTCCGCCAGATAAAGCTGTTTCAGGAACAAACCGGTGTCCAGCTTGCTTTTCAATGCTGTGAACATTTAAACAGGGCGCTTGTTGTCGAGCGATCCACCGCAGAACAAAAAGGTCTGGAAGAAGTAGCGGTTATTCCCGTCCGTTCCGCAGGCGGGGCAATGGCAACTTATGCTTTTAGCCACTTTACTGATCCTGTCATTGTCGAACACATTAAATCCGACGCGGGAATTGATATTGGCGATACTTTCATCGGCATGCATTTAAAGCCGGTTGCTGTGCCTGTCCGGGTTTCTTTAAAACAGGTGGGCGGCGCCCATGTCACCCTTGCGAAAACCCGTCCTAAGTTAATCGGTGGATCGCGGGCCGTATATGAAACAAATCGGGATACACAATCCTGCCGTTAAGCGTAAAGCCTTTGCCGCCTGCAAAGGCTTTTTTCGATAGGTTTGTTTTTTCAAATGCTTAAGGACATTGGAAACGGTTACGTTAAAAATTTCCCGGTAAATAATCGAAAATTGGCTGATTTCCTTACACCTTATCTATCTTTTCAAGCAGAAAGCATGTTAAAATATAAAAGAATTTTCAAACAAGTCATGTTTTCAGTACATATTATTATTTAACAGTGCGGTTGATCAAAGGAGGATGAAGATGAAGCATTTGGCACAACAGGATGAGCAGGTTTTTCAAGCAATACAGGACGAACTGGGACGGCAGCGGACAAAGATTGAATTAATCGCATCAGAAAATTTCGTCAGTGAGGCAGTAATGGAAGCACAAGGATCTGTGTTGACGAACAAATACGCAGAGGGTTACCCTGGACGCCGTTACTATGGCGGCTGTGAGCATGTAGACGTGGTCGAAAATTTGGCCCGCGACCGAGCAAAGCAAATTTTCGGTGCTGAACATGTAAACGTCCAGCCGCACTCAGGCGCACAAGCGAATATGGCCGTTTATTTTACGATTTTGGAACACGGTGATACGGTATTGGGGATGAATCTGTCCCACGGAGGCCATTTAACACATGGAAGTCCAGTTAATTTCAGTGGCGTCCAATATAACTTTGTCGAATACGGTGTTGATGAAAAAAACCAACGCATTAATTATGATGATGTGCTTGCTAAAGCTCGCGAACATAAACCAAAATTGATTGTCGCCGGTGCAAGCGCCTATCCCCGTGAAATAGATTTTAAACGATTCCGGGAGATTGCTGATGAAGTCGGTGCGTACCTGATGGTAGATATGGCCCATATCGCCGGGCTCGTTGCGACTGGATTGCATTCAAATCCCGTTCCGTACGCTGATTTCGTGACCACTACGACACACAAGACGCTGCGCGGTCCGCGCGGTGGCATGATTTTATGCAAGGAAGAGTTCGCTAAGAAAATTGACAAATCAATTTTCCCGGGGATTCAAGGCGGGCCGCTTATGCATGTTATTGCAGCAAAGGCAGTCGCATTCGGTGAAGCACTACAAGGCAGCTTCCAAGAGTACGCAAAAAATATTGTTGAAAACGCGAAGCGGTTAGCGGAAAAACTGCAAAGCGAAGGGCTCGACCTCGTCTCAGGCGGGACCGATAATCATTTGCTGCTTTTGGATTTGCGTTCACTCGCGATAACCGGGAAGGTTGCTGAGAAAGTTCTTGACGAAGTCGGAATTACCGTTAATAAAAATACAATTCCGTTTGACCCGGAAAGCCCGTTTGTTACAAGCGGAATCCGGATCGGCACAGCAGCGGTTACATCGCGAGGATTTGGCACAGCTGAAATGGATGAAATAGGCTCGCTTATTGCATTCACTCTAAAGAATCATGAAGACGCTGAAAAGCTTGAGGAAGCAAAGCAACGCGTCCTTAATTTAACAGGAAAATTTCAACTATATTAAAAAAAGAAAGCCCGGTTCTGCGTTTAAAGCAGAGCCGGGCTATTTTTTTCAGGCGGTCATAAATCCAATTATGACGTTTCTTTTACAGTTTGCGGCCCGAGTTGCTCAACGGGCGTTTTTTCTGTAAAATTAGACGAAGTGTGTAGACGGCTTTTTACATACAGTGAAACATAAAATTTAAAATTGAGAAGAAAAGGGGAGATTGTTATGGCAAAGGTATATGTTTTTGATCACCCACTCATTCAGCATAAGCTTACATACATTCGTGACAAGGGAACAGGCACAAAGGAATTCCGTGAACTTGTCGACGAGGTTGCCACATTGATGGCATTTGAAATCACCCGTGACCTGCCTTTGGAGGACATCGAAATCGAGACACCGGTCAATAGGACAAAATCAAAAGTATTAGCCGGTAAAAAACTTGGGCTCATTCCGATCCTGCGGGCCGGAATCGGCATGGTCGACGGGATTTTAAAATTAATCCCCGCTGCAAAGGTCGGCCATATTGGCCTCTACCGCGACCCGGAAACATTAATGCCGGTCGAGTATTATGTGAAGCTTCCGAGTGATGTCGAAGAAAGAGATTTTATCGTCGTTGATCCGATGCTTGCGACGGGCGGATCTGCTATTGAAGCAATCAACTCTCTCAAAAAGCGCGGTGCGAAAAATATTAAGTTCATGTGTTTAATCGCTGCTCCAGAAGGGGTCGAAGCGGTGAAGCAAGCGCACCCGGACGTCGATATCTATATTGCCGCCCTCGATGAAAAGCTTAACGACCATGGCTATATTGTCCCGGGCTTAGGCGATGCCGGCGACCGTCTATTCGGAACGAAGTAATCTAAAGAGGTGTAAAAAATGAACCGTCCCATAAAAGTAATGACGATTTTCGGTACAAGACCCGAAGCAATCAAAATGGCGCCGCTTGTTCTTGAACTGAAAAAGCGGCCTGGGCAGTTTGAATCGATTGTGACCGTTACAGCCCAGCACCGCGAAATGCTTGATCAAGTGCTAAATATATTCGCGATTAAACCGGACTATGACCTGAATATTATGAAAGACCGCCAAACCCTTATTGACGTAACAACAAGAGGATTGGAAGGCCTTGATAAAGTGATGAAGGAAGTTAAGCCGGACATTGTCCTCGTGCACGGCGATACAACAACGACGTTTGTTGCCAGCCTTGCCGCGTTCTATAATCAAATTGTTGTCGGACATGTTGAAGCCGGCCTCAGAACCTGGAATAAATACTCGCCTTTTCCTGAAGAAATGAACCGCCAGCTGACAGGAGTGATGGCCGATCTCCATTTTGCTCCTACTGCCAAATCAGCCGAAAACCTGCTCCAGGAAAACAAGCCGGGTCAGAACATTTTTGTGACGGGAAATACGGCGATCGATGCCTTGGAAACAACGGTGAAAGAGGAATATCATCATGAGGTTCTCGACAAGCTTGGCAAAGACCGGTTAATCCTTTTGACCGCCCATCGCCGCGAAAACCTTGGCGAACCAATGCGAAATATGTTCAGGGCGATTAAGCGGCTTGTCGAGGAGCAGGCAGACGTTCAGGTTGTCTATCCGGTCCATCTGAATCCTGCCGTTCGCGACACTGCTGCTGAAATTCTTGGCAATGATCCGCGCATCCACTTAATCGAGCCTCTCGACGTCATCGATTTTCATAATTTCGCGTCAAGAGCCCACTTAATCTTGACCGATTCAGGGGGAGTGCAGGAGGAGGCTCCCTCGCTCGGAGTCCCGGTCCTCGTATTGCGCGATACAACCGAGCGCCCGGAAGGAATCGAAGCTGGAACGCTTAAACTTGCCGGCATTGAAGAAGAACCGATTTATCAGATGGCAACTGAACTGTTAACCGATCCTTCCGCCTATGAAAAAATGGCTAAAGCGATCAACCCGTATGGTGACGGAAATGCTTCAGCGCGAATCTGTGACGCGATCCGCTATTATTTTAAGCAAACAACAGAGCGGCCTGCTGATTATAAACCCGAATAGCAAACAAAAGGCTGGCCTGGAGCATTGGGCCAGCCTAATAATAACCTACAAAAATCCTGGATTAGAAAGCTATTTTTTATCATTAAAATATTCTTCTGTAACTTGAAGTTGCTTCTTTAAAATTTCTTTCCACAAATGTCCTCTCGCTTCTCCCGTACCTCTTGAAAGTCTAGTCCGCTTTAAAGTGCCATCATCCATTTGCTTCATAAAATAAATATGATGACACTTTTGTTTATACTCTTTCCAGCCGTCTCTCCGGCAAAAACGTTCTATTTCTCTCCAACTGGGCATCGGATCAGGGACTTAACTCCTTCAATATTATCTTGGACTAAAACATTCATAATATAAGGGAAGTGATCGTGTCTATTGGGAGCTTGAAAATAGGATTTAAAATTATCTTGATACTCATTTGCATATTCGACTAATTCTTCTGTTAATAAATCAATTGCTTCGTCTGCAGTCTCGCCATTCTCTACTAAATCGAATCCTTTAATAGTTGCTGTAACAGAACCATCGTCTTCATATAATAGTTCGGCTTCAAAAGTAAATGCGGAAAAAGCTGCTTTGAGATGTTCTGAACTAACTGCCACCCACTCATCACGATTTCGTTTAACAAAACGAGGACCTTCTCTTACGATATCATCGTTAAATTGGCTCCAGTGTCTTCGCACATCAGTAGCATTAAGTGTTCCTTGCAAGAGCATCTCTCCTTTCACCTCCTATATTAACATATTATGTTCAAAGTGTACACAATGTACACTTTGTTAAACTGAATTTTATCTTTCATCAAATCTAAACCCTGCATAATTCGACCACCCCCGGAAAACTCTATTGAAAAAGGAGCGGGTCAATGATGATCAGGAAAATTGCCTCCATAATCACTTTCATGTGGCTGCTAGCCGGTTCTGCTGCCGGTCAGTCAAAAACACTTGAGCACCCCCCTATTCCAAAAGGCGATCCCGGGCAAATAAACATAGCGATCGCCATCCTCAAAGACACAGAATCACATATCGATATCAAGGGGCTGTTAGCTAAATTTCAAGGCTTGGAGCTTCGCCATATTTTTAAACATACATTCAATGGGTTTTCCGTAAAAGGTGATACCGAAACCCTTGAGAAGTTGGCTAAACAACAAGCCGTTTCGCTGATTTCTCCAGTCCAGGCGTACACCGTCAATACGGAAGAAAATATTAAAATGATCGGCGGCGACGCAGTGCGCGGGCTGTTCGGTCCTGACAATGCACGGTTAACGGGGAAAGGAGTTACCGTTGGCGTAATTGATACGGGAGTGGATTATACCCACCCGGATTTGCGAAGAAATTATCGCGGCGGGAGCGATCTTATCGATGGTGATCATGATCCAATGGAATCGAAAGGCGACCCGCGCCAACGCACGCTGCACGGCACTCACGTTGCAGGTGTGATTGCGGCGAATGGAAAGTTTAAAGGAGTGGCACCAGGAGCAGGGATCGTCGCCTACCGTGCGCTTGGACCTGGGGGAGGAGGCACGACAGAGCAAATCATCGCCGCGATCGAGCAAGCAATAAAAGATCGTGTTGATATATTGAACCTATCACTCGGCAACAATGTGAACGGACCGGACCTCCCGATCAGCCTCGCTTTAAACAAAGCGGTTGAAAATGGCATTATAGCTGTCACCTCTTCAGGTAATTCCGGTCCCGGGATATGGACGGTCGGTTCACCAGGTACAGCATCGAAAGCCATTTCTGTCGGGGCATCAACTCCGCCGATGAAGATTCCGTATTTATTGCTTGAAGGATCAGCTAAGAAAATCAGGATGGAACCGATGCAAGGAGCAGATGTATGGAAGCTGGACCGTTCCCTGCAAATGGCGTTTGCCGGCCTCGGTGAGGAAAAGGATTTACAAAATGTCGCAGGAAAAATAGTACTCCTTAAAAGGGGTAAGCTGACATTTACCGAAAAAGCACGAAATGCCAAAAACGCGGGTGCGGCTGCTGTCATTATTTATAACAATACAGATGGCCATTTTATTGGAAACCTTGAAGAAAATGTTTCAATTCCAGTCGGTTCTGTTTCAAAAAAAACTGGACTCAAGCTGAAAAAACAACTCGAGAACAAAGAGATTTTTTCACGAATTATATTAATAGAAGAAAAAGATTTGCTTGCTGAATTCAGCTCGCGGGGACCTGTTACCGAGTCATGGGAAATTAAACCGGATATCGTCGCGCCCGGGGTGGCGATCAACAGTACGGTTCCGGGAGGATATCTATCTTTGCAGGGAACAAGCATGGCGGCACCCCATGTGGCCGGCGTCTGTGCGCTCATAAAGCAGGCTCATCCAAACTGGACTCCCGAACAGATCAAAGCTTCATTAATAAATACGGCAAAAAAACTCCATAACCAGAAAGGCGAAGCATATCGAACTTATGAGCAGGGAGCAGGAAGGATTCAGGCGGTTGAGGCGATAAGCACCGAAACACTTGTCATGCCGGGAACGATGCAATTCGGAAAGTTTCAGCTTGCTGAACACTTGCATCGCCACCACGCGTCCTTAGTCATTAAAAATACTGGCAGCGCTGTAAAAAAATACTCTTTTTCGGTTCCGAAAAAAACCGCTGGCATTCATTGGGAGATTCCGCTTTCCTTTACGCTGCTTCCGAACGAACAGAAAAAAGTTGAGATCGCAATGCGTGTCGAACCATCACAACTAAAAGAAAAGATCCAGGACGGGGAACTTATATTGCGAGAGGGTTCCAAAGAAATCAGGATTCCATATTTATATGTTCTTGAAGAACCAGCTTACCCGAGAATTATGGGCTTTGATTTTGTCATCGGGGATGATAGCCAGTCATATCGTTACGAAGTGTACTTGCCCGGCGGGGCTGAAGAATTCGGAATTGCCATCTTTGCTGCGGATAATTTTCGTTTTTTGGGATTTCTTGATTGGGAACGGAACGTTAAAAAGGGATTAATTCAAAAAAAAGTGGAAGCTGGGCGGTTGCCTGGCGATGGATCGTATTTACTGAAGATTTTCGCCAAAAAAGCCGGAAAGGAAGATATGATTGAAGCCTATATTCAAATTGGAAAAAAAGAACCCCACAATCTAAGCAGAAGTGACTAAAAAAATCAATATTATTTCGAGAAAAAATTTCGAAAAATGTGTGAACATACCAGATTTTAGTCTTTTTATATGTGAACTTTTTCACTCCAAATTAATTGACATTGACATAACCCTATTGTATGCTTACAAAGGGTATAAATGACAAGGTTTTCAGTCTTCATTGTGCACTCTTTTTTTCCACTTCTGCACAATGCGAAATGTAACAAAATCGCCCCCCGCCCATCACCATTCTCTTAATGCGAGGATGCGTTTATATGAACCAAAACAACCGCCACCCTTTTAAAGCAATGGCATTAACATCTGCCATTCTATCTCAATTAGCGGGCTCCACATTGATTGGCATCTTCGGGGGAAGATGGCTTGATCGGATGTATGGCACTGAACCGCTTTTTTTAATTATCGGATTGCTTTTGGGGTTGGCAGCGGGAATTTATGCCATGCTTAGCCTGGTCCGCCACTTCTTTTCAGGAGAATAAACAACCATGCCGGAAATAAATGAAATGTTTTCCAGACAGCGTAAATACATATTTTATTTAATGGCTGTCTATATTCTCGGTTGGGGATTTACTTCTTATCAATCTATTTTTCTTGGATTGGCTTTCGGTACAAGCTTGAGCCTATATAATCTCTGGCTGATGGCAAGAAAAGTGCGGAAATTTGGCGATGCGATTTCAGAAGGAAAAAAAGTAGTCTCACTCGGCTCTTTTTCCCGGCTTGCATCTGCGGCGTTTGCCGTATTAATAGCACTGAGATATCCGGAGCACTTCCACCTTATCAGTGTAGTTGTGGGATTAATGACATCCTATTTTGTCATTATGATAGATTTTTTTCTTCATTCTTATCATTTACGTAAAAAGCGGGAAAAGAGGTGAATACTGTTGCATCACGAAGCTCCATTATATGAACTTATGGGACTAACCTTCAACTTGGCCAACGTGTTAATGATTACTGTTGCGAGTTTGATTGTGTTTATCATCGCTGTGCTTTCCACTCGTACTCTTGCCATGACGCCCACCGGTATACAAAACTTCATGGAATGGGTTATGGATTTTGTTAAAAACATTATTAATAGTACGATGGATTGGAAAACGGGCGGGCGGTTCCATGTTCTTGGAATCACGTTGCTTATGTATATCTTTGTTTCAAATATGGTGGGTCTGCCATTCTCGGTCGTCATCGACGGTGTATTATGGTGGAAATCGCCAACTGCCGACCCGGTCATAACACTAACGTTGGCGGTAATGGTAGTGGGCTTAACACACTATTATGGAATTAAGATGAAGGGTGCCAGGGAGTATGGCCGTGAATTTTTAAGGCCTATGCCTTTTTTATTCCCGCTAAAAATTATTGAAGAGTTTGCAAATACTCTGACGCTTGGTCTCCGTCTTTACGGAAACATTTTTGCCGGGGAAATTCTGCTCGGCTTATTGGCAGGCAGCCTTGCAACCGGAGTCGGCGGGCATTTAGCCGCTGTTATTCCAACGCTCGCATGGCAAGGATTCTCGATTTTTGTCGGTGGGATCCAGGCATTTATTTTCACAATGTTAACAATGGTTTATATGTCTCACAAAGTGAGCCATGACCATTAATATAAACCCTGTCCTTTTTCTGGACAAAACATTTAAAACTATTATTTTTCGATACATTTAAAGGAGGAACATTAGAATGGGTCTTTTAGCAGCAGCAATAGCAATCGGTTTGGCAGCACTGGGTGCTGGTATTGGTAATGGTCTTATCGTATCTCGTACAGTAGAAGGTATCGCACGTCAACCGGAAGCTCGTGGTATGCTTCAAACTACTATGTTTATCGGGGTTGCGTTAGTTGAGGCGATTCCTATCATCGCGGTAGTTATTGCGTTCATGGTAATCGGCGGATAATGATCCGTTAACAATAAAGTTCAAAATGGCGAAGATCATTTAATGGAGCCTTCGCCATTCCTTTATGTCCAAGATCTCTGGAAATGAACAGATTTATATACAATTTAGGCACTTGTTTTTTCTTAACTGAACGACTCTTGAAGGGAGTGAATCGAGGGTGTTAACAAGCGGTTTTGTATTAGGTGCGGCTGCTCACGGCGGTCTTAACCTTGGGGACATTGTGTTCCAGTTATTGATGTTTATTATATTGTTAGCATTGCTTAAGAAATTTGCATGGGGTCCGCTGATGGGCATTATGCAGCAGCGTGAAGAGCATATTGCAAACGAAATTGAAGCGGCGGAACAAAGCCGTGCAGAATCAAACAAGCTGCTTGAAGAACAGCGCAGCCTGTTGAAAGAAGCTCGTACAGATGCACAAGGGCTTATTGAAAGCGCAAAAAAGCAAGGCGATGTTCAGCGTGAAGAGATTATTTCACTAGCGCGTACAGAAGCTGAACGCATTAAAGAAGCAGCAAAGATTGAAATTGAGCAGCAAAAAGAAAAGGCTGTTGCAGCTATTCGTCAGCAAGTGGCTTCCTTATCTGTTCTAATTGCTTCCAAAGTAATTGAAAAAGAATTAAGTGCTGAAGACCAGGAAAAGCTGATTAACGAATACATTCAAGAGGCAGGAGAAGAGCGATGAGCAACTCAACTGTAGCAAAACGTTACGCGTTGGCTCTTTTCCAGCTTGCAAAAGAACAACAGCTCCTTGACCAAATGGAACAAGAGCTTCGTGTAGTCAAAGAAGTTTTCAGCAATAACCAGGACTTAAATTCGGTATTAAAATCTCCAAAACTTCCTGTTGAAAAGAAGAAAGAGATTATAAAAGAAACATTTTCTACTGCAAATACGTACGTTTTAAATACACTTATGATATTGATTGACCGCCACCGCGAAGATCATGTCGCTGACGTGGCGAATTATTTTATCGGACTTGCTTATGACGAAAGAGGAGTTGCCGAAGCAAAGGTTTATTCCGTCCGCCCTTTAACAGAGGAGGAACGGGAAGCGATCTCTTCTTCATTTGCAGAAAAAGTCGGGAAAAAATCATTGCAAATTGAAAATATTGTTGATTCCAACCTGCTTGGCGGCATCAAGCTTCGAATCGGAAATCGAATTTTCGATGGCAGCTTGAAAGGCAAGCTGGAGCGTTTGGAACGTCAATTGTTAGGCTAAGATTCGTAGATAGGGGTGAAACTCATGAGCATCAATGCTGAAGAAATCAGTGCGCTGATAAAAAAGCAAATCGAAAACTATCAGACGGAAATTCATGTGAGTGATGTTGGTACGGTTATCCAAATTGGTGACGGTATCGCTCGTGCTCATGGCCTCGACAATGTCATGGCTGGAGAGCTTGTTGAATTTTCAAACGGCGTTATGGGTATGGCACAAAACCTTGAAGAAAACAACGTCGGTATCATTATTCTAGGACCATATACAGAAATTCGTGAAGGTGACGAGGTTCGCCGTACGGGCCGCATCATGGAGGTTCCGGTAGGTGAAGAATTAATCGGCCGCGTCGTGAATCCGCTCGGGCAGCCAGTGGATGGAATGGGTCCGATTAACACAACTAAAACACGTCCGATCGAGTCAGGAGCACCTGGTGTTATGGATCGTAAATCCGTACATGAGCCGCTGCAAACTGGAATTAAAGCGATCGATGCCCTCGTGCCAATTGGCCGCGGACAGCGTGAGCTTATTATCGGTGACCGTCAGACAGGTAAAACATCTGTTGCAATCGATACAATCCTGAACCAAAAAGACCAGGATATGATTTGTATTTACGTGGCAATCGGACAAAAAGAATCGACTGTACGTAATGCTGTTGAAACTTTGCGCAAGCAAGGTGCCCTCGATTACACAATCGTTGTGACTGCTTCCGCGTCACAGCCGGCTCCATTGTTATTCCTGGCTCCGTACGCAGGTGTTTCAATGGCCGAAGAATTTATGAACAATGGCAAGCACGTATTGGTGGTTTATGACGACTTAACAAAGCAAGCGGCAGCATACCGTGAGCTTTCATTGCTATTACGCCGTCCGCCAGGCCGTGAAGCTTATCCGGGGGATGTATTCTACTTGCACTCCCGCTTGCTGGAGCGCGCTGCCAAATTGAGCGACGCAAAAGGTGCCGGTTCGATCACAGCACTGCCATTTATCGAAACACAGGCAGGAGACGTTTCTGCCTATATTCCAACAAACGTTATCTCTATTACCGACGGACAAATTTTCCTTCAGTCTGACCTGTTCTTCTCGGGTGTACGCCCGGCGATCAATGCCGGTCTTTCTGTATCACGTGTAGGTGGATCAGCGCAAATCAAGGCAATGAAAAAGGTTGCCGGTACACTGCGTCTTGACCTTGCCTCATACCGTGAACTGGAAGCATTTGCCCAGTTCGGTTCCGATCTTGATAAAGCAACACAAGCAAAATTAAATCGCGGTGCCCGCACAGTTGAGGTTTTAAAACAGGATCTTAACAAGCCGTTAAAAGTTGAAAAGCAAGTAGCGATTCTTTATGCTCTTACACGCGGCTTCTTGGACGATATTCCTGTTCAGGATATTCGTCGTTTCGAATCTGAATTCCATTCATGGTTAGACCACAACCGCAAAGATTTGTTAGACCATATCGCAACAACAAAAGAACTTCCAGCTGATGACGATATGGCCGCTGCGATCAACGACTTCAAAAAAACATTCGCAGTATCCGAATAACGAGAATGTTAAAGGGTGAAAAAAGCTGCCAAGGCAATTTTCACCTGACCTTTTTAACAAACTCATACGCTTAAGATTCAAACGCTTTAGTCGGACATTCTTTGATAAAGGGTGGTGAGAACCTGTGGCATCATTACGCGATATAAAATCTCGGATTACTTCAACGAAGAAAACGAGCCAAATTACAAAAGCCATGCAAATGGTATCTGCGGCGAAAATGAACCGTGCGGAAATGAATGCAAAGGCATTTGTTCCCTATATGGAAAAAATCCAGGAAGTGACCGCATCAATAGCGCTGGGAAGCAATGATGCTTCACATCCAATGCTGACGTCCCGTCCGGTGAAAAAGACAGGATACATTGTGATTACCTCTGATCGCGGACTTGCCGGAGCTTATAACAGCAACATTTTACGCCATGTATTCCAAACGGTTAAAAATCGCCATCAATCCGATGATGAATATGCGATCATTGCGATCGGCAGAGTCGGCCGCGACTTTTTTAAGAAGCGCGGGATGAATGTAATCCTCGACATTGTCGGGGTGGCAGATCAGCCGTCTTTTGCAGACATTAACGACATTACAAGCAAAACAGTCGGCATGTTTGCGGATGAAACATTTGATGAATTATATTTGTATTACAGCCATTATGTCAGCGCGATTCAACAGGATGTAACAGAGAAGAAACTTCTCCCGCTTTCCGATATTTCAACTTCTGCAAAGCTTACATCCTATGAGTTTGAACCATCCGCTGAAGATATTTTGGAAGTACTGCTGCCCCAGTACGCTGAAAGCTTGATTTACGGGGCGCTTTTAGACAGCAAAGCAAGTGAACATGCCGCAAGGATGACAGCGATGAAGAGTGCGACAGATAACGCCAATGAGCTGATTAGCTCACTCAGCCTCAGCTACAACCGTGCACGCCAGGCAGCAATCACGCAAGAAATTACCGAAATCGTCGGCGGTGCGGCAGCATTAGAATAGCCGTTTTGCAGGTGGGTGCTCTATTTTGCCCAAGCTTGGTTGACGATAAATAATAGAAACAGCATCGACTTCTGAAATCAGCTTTAAAATTGTCGATAGAGAACGATAGGAGGGAAATAGATGAACAAAGGACGCGTTCTTCAAGTTATGGGTCCGGTTGTTGACGTAAAGTTCGAAAGCGGTCAGCTTCCAGAGATTTATAATGCTTTAAAAGTTGTCAATGCAGCGCGCAGCGAATCCGAAGTTGACATCAACTTAACCCTTGAAGTAGCCCTTCACTTAGGTGATGATACAGTTCGTGCTATTGCCATGGCTTCTACTGATGGCTTAACACGCGGTGTAGAGGTATTGGATACTGGTGCGGCTATCTCCGTTCCTGTAGGAGACGTAACACTGGGACGTGTATTTAACGTATTGGGTGAATCGATTGATTTGGACGAGGAACTTCCTGAAGGTGTTCGCCGTGATTCAATCCACAGAGAAGCACCTAAATTTGAACAACTTTCCACAGAGGTTGAAATTCTTGAAACTGGAATTAAAGTAGTAGACCTTCTTGCTCCATATATTAAAGGTGGAAAAATTGGTCTATTTGGCGGAGCCGGTGTAGGTAAAACCGTTTTAATCCAGGAATTAATCAATAACATCGCTCAAGAACACGGCGGTATTTCTGTATTCGCCGGTGTAGGTGAGCGTACACGTGAAGGTAACGACCTTTATCATGAGATGACTGATTCAGGCGTTATCAAGAAAACAGCGATGGTATTCGGCCAGATGAATGAACCGCCTGGTGCACGTATGCGTGTTGCCTTAACAGGTTTAACAATGGCTGAGTATTTCCGTGATGACCAGGGACAGGACGTTCTGTTCTTTATGGACAATATCTTCCGTTTTACGCAAGCAGGTTCTGAGGTTTCCGCGCTGCTTGGCCGTATGCCTTCTGCCGTTGGTTACCAGCCAACACTTGCTACCGAAATGGGTAGATTGCAGGAACGGATCACATCTACTAACGTAGGGTCTGTTACCTCCATCCAGGCAATTTATGTTCCAGCCGATGACTATACGGATCCGGCTCCGGCAACAACTTTTGCCCACTTAGATGCAACAACAAACCTTGAGCGTAAGCTTTCTGAAATGGGTATTTACCCAGCGGTGGATCCGCTTGCTTCAACTTCCCGTGCCTTAACACCGGAAACGGTTGGTGAAGAGCATTATTCAGTAGCGCGCCAGGTGCAGCAAACATTACAGCGTTATAAAGAATTACAGGATATCATTGCGATCCTTGGTATGGATGAGCTTTCTGACGAAGATAAGCTTATCGTACACCGTGCCCGCCGTATCCAGTTCTTCTTATCACAAAACTTCCACGTTGCTGAACAGTTTACTGGACAGCCAGGTTCATACGTACCTGTAAAAGAAACAGTAAAAGGCTTCAAGGAAATCCTTGAAGGTAAATATGACCATCTTCCAGAAGATGCATTCCGACTCGTCGGTAAAATTGAAGACGTTATCGAGAATGCAAAAAGTATGGGTGTAGAGGTCTAATCACGGACCAGGAGGGTAAAAAATGAAGACGATTAAAGTCAGTGTTGTTACTCCCGATGGACCGGTGTATGAATCAGATGTGGAAATGGTAAGTACAAAGGCTCAAAGCGGTGAGCTCGGTATTCTGCCCGGCCACATTCCTATGGTTGCACCGTTGCAAATTGGTGCTGTTCGATTAAAAAACAGCGGCAAAACGGATTTCGTGGCAGTGAGCGGCGGTTTTCTCGAAGTGCGCCCTGACCAGGTAACGATCCTTGCCCAGTCTGCTGAATCATCCTCAGAGATTGACATCGATCGTGCTGTCAGAGCGAAGCAACGCGCCGAAGAACGTCTGCATTCTCAAAAGCGGGAAGATGTAGACTTTAGACGTGCCGAGCTTGCTCTCCAGCGTGCAATTAACCGTATATCTGTTGCGGAAAGAAAAATATAAAAATCAAAGTAGTGCCCCAAAAGAATTCTTTTTGGGGCACTTTTTTGATTTTTCATGAACCTCTTATAATTTTCCTAAAAATAAATCCTCTTCTACACGCCAAACTGCAGTCACGGAAACCCGAAAAATTATTTAAGCGAAACACCATATTGGGGTTCAAAATTTTAACTTCGTTTATTTTTATGAATCCTGCCCTGCAATCTTTCATAAATATATATAAGGCAAGCTTTAAGTTTCACACAAAAGTTCATAAAAGAAGAAATTGTGTTAAAAATCTCACTGACATGCTTGATTTTTTCATTTTTAATGGAGTATGAGAGTAAGTCGATTTTTGATGTAGTATGTATTTTTAGCGGGATTTTTCGGCTGTCGCTGAATCGATGCGAAGGCATGTTTTACAGGGCGGGAGAAATTCCAATATATAGGTAGAGCCTTGTCGACACGTATTTGGAAGAGTGCTATAATGGTATCGGTTACAAGTTTAAATGTTGTGAATATTTTTGGCGTTAGGGGGGAAGGCATGGAGCTTTTGAACTTGTATCAGAATAATTATTTAATTGTTTTCGTGTTTCTCTGTCTCGGCGTGCTGTTGCCGGTCGTGGCGATTACCTTTGGAAGGTTTTTGCGGCCTTTTAAGCCGATGGACACGAAGTATACCACATATGAGAGCGGTATTGAGCCATTCCACGACTCAAGGGTGCAGTTCAATGTCCGCTATTATATTTTTGGTTTGATGTTTGTGATTTTTGATGTCGAGACGGTTTTTCTTTATCCTTGGGCAGTAGCTTATGAAAAGCTTGGTATTTTTGCTTTGATTGAGATGCTGATTTTTGTGTTTATGCTCGTTATTGGCCTTGTGTACGCATGGAAGAAGAAGGTGCTGAAATGGATTTAAAATTGGACAACATTACACCAGAGGAAATGGAAGAGCTAAAGCGGAATGTTTTTTTATCGACGCTGGAACAGATTAAAGCATGGGCACGGAGTAATTCGTTGTGGCCGATGACGTTTGGATTGGCCTGTTGCGCGATTGAAATGATGGGAGTAGGTTCTTCTCATTATGACCTGGATCGTTTCGGGTCCTTTTTTCGCACCTCGCCGCGCCAGTCAGATGTGATGATCGTATCCGGAACCGTCACGAAGAAAATGGCCCCGATTGTCCGCCGCTTGTATGATCAAATGCCTGAACCAAAATGGGTAATTGCAATGGGATCCTGCGCCACTGCCGGAGGACCTTACGTAAGATCGTACGCGGTTGTAAAAGGGGTTGACCAAATTGTGCCTGTTGATGTTTACATACCCGGCTGTCCGCCGAATCCTGCTGCACTCATTTACGGAATTAATAAATTAAGAGAAAAAATCCGTTACGAGGCGAAAACCGGGAAGAAGGTGATCTAGTCGATGAGCGGGGAAAAAGATCTTGAACAATTAAAGAAAGAAGCGGCAGAAAAAGCGAAAGAGCTTGCCAGGCAACGGTTAGCTGAAAGGAAAGCGGCCGCTGTGAAGCCTGAAACACAGGTTTCTTCACCAAAACCGTCAGCACCAGCGCCAGAAGAGCAACCATCTGCAGTACCTCAAGATGAAGATATGGACCTTGAGAAGCGCAAGGCAGCAGCTGCAGCAAAGGCTAAAGCCGCCGCTTTAGCGAAAATGAAAGCGAAGCAGCAAGCAGAAGAAACCAAGACAGCTTCGCAAGCACAACAGTTAACAACACCAGCACCGGAGGGGAAATCGACAGCAACGGCTTCCGGGGATGAGGGAGATGACCTGGCGAAGCGTAAAGCGGCCGCCGTGGCCAAGGCGAAAGCGGCAGCCGCAGCAAAAAAGAAAGCAATGGAACACGCCGGGGGCGAAAGCGACGCGGCCAGTGACGATAAGGCGAAAGCCATCGCAGCAGCCAAGGCGAAAGCCATCGCAGCAGCCAAGGCGAAAGCCGCTGCGGCAGCGAAAGCAAAGGCGGCCGCACAGGCCAAACAGGCTGGCACTGCAACAGGTGATGATGAAAAAGCCAAAGCGATTGCGGCCGCAAAGGCAAAAGCGGCAGCAGCAGCCAAAGCGAAAGCCACAGCATCTGGCAATGGCGGAAGCGAATTGGAACAAGCCGTCGAATCGGCACCATCTCAAAACCAGCCGTTCCTTGATAAATACGTGAAGGTGATTGAAGAACATCTTGGAAATGGTGTTTTAGAAGAATACTATATAAATAAACTTTCAAAAGATGTGCCAACTCTTGTCGCCAATAAAGATACATATTTTAGAGTAGCTGAATTTTTAAAATACAATGAACAGCTTGGCTTCGATTACTTATCAGAACTGCATGGCACAGATTTTGAAACACATATGGAAGTGTATGCTCATCTATACTCATACAAAAATCGCCAGTCAGTTGCATTGAAGGTGAAAATTGATCGTGACACACCGGCTATTCAATCGCTGCAACCACTTTGGGCCGGGGCGAACTGGCCTGAGTGTGAAGCGTATGATCTACTGGGGATTCAATTTATTGGCCACCCGAATCTGCATCGGATCATGCTTGGTGATGATTGGGTCGGCCATCCGCTTAGAAAAGATTACGAACCGTATGATGTGGAGGTATAACTCATGATACGCACAGAAGAAATGCTGCTTAATGTAGGACCTCAGCATCCAAGTACACACGGTGTTTTTCGGCTTGTCATAAAAATTGACGGTGAAATCATTACTGAAGCGAAGCCGGTAATCGGCTATCTGCACCGAGGTACCGAAAAGCTGGCTGAGGACCTTCAATACACACAAATCATCCCCTATACGGACCGATTGGATTATCTGTCGGCAATGACGAACAACTATGTCCTTTGCCATGCTGTCGAGACGATGATGGACCTGGAAATACCTGAACGTGCCGAGTACTTGCGCGTGATCGCAATGGAACTGGGAAGAGTGGCAAGCCACTTGGTCTGGTGGGGAACATTTTTATTGGATATCGGCGCCGTCAGCCCGTTTCTCTATGCATTCCGCGAGCGCGAAATGATCATTAACATGTTAAATGAATTATCTGGTGCCCGATTGACCTTTAATTATATGCGTGTCGGAGGGGTGAAATGGGATGCACCTGAAGGCTGGATCGAAAAGGTCGGCGAGTTCATCCCATACATGCGTGAACAGCTCAAAGGCTATCACCAGCTTGTAACCGGGAATGAAATTTTCTTGAACCGTGTAAAAGGTGTCGGAACTTACACGAAGGAAGATGCCTTAAATTATTCCTTAAGCGGGGCAAACTTGCGTTGTACGGGTGTGAAATGGGATTTGCGCAAGGATGAACCATACTCTATTTATGACCGCTTTAATTTTGATGTTCCTGTCCAGAAGGGTGGAGACGCGTGGGCTCGCTACCAAGTCCGGTTAGCCGAACTTGAAGAGTCATTAAAAATTCTTGAGCAGGCGGTTGAACAATTTCCACATGAGGGAGAAATCATCGCGAAGGTGCCGAAGATTGTCAAGGTGCCAAAAGGGGAAGCTTTTGTGCGGATTGAATCACCGCGTGGTGAGATCGGCTGCTATATTGCCAGTGACGGTAAAAAAGAGCCTTACCGATTAAAATTCAGAAGACCGTCTTTTTATAACCTGCAAATTCTCCCTAAATTGTTAGAAGGTGAAAATATCGCAAACTTGATTGCGATATTAGGAGCAATTGATATTGTTCTCGGGGAGGTGGACGGCTAATGGTAGAGGATCTATTATATTCAACCCCTGGCCTGGCCAATTTTGGGATATTCTTTTTACTCGCAACCGCTTTACTGTTTGTTGTTTTAGGCTTCGTTACATATGCGATTCTTGCGGAGCGGAAGGTAATGGGGTTTATGCAGCTGCGCCATGGCCCAAACCAGGTCGGCGGCCGCTGGGGGCTGCTCCAGACAGTGGCCGATGTTTTAAAGCTGCTTCTTAAAGAGGATACGATTCCAAAGCTTGCTGATCGGCCATTGTTTATTTTGGCTCCTGTCATTGCCTTTGCACCGGCGTTTATGGTGCTGGCGACGATTCCGTTTACCGACCGGCTCCAATTTGCTGATCTAGGTGTTGGCCTCCTCTATTATATTGCGATTTCAGGCTTAACGACGATCGGGATCGTAACCGGGGGATGGGCTTCCAATAACAAGTATGCCCTGCTCGGCGGAATGCGTGCTGCTGCACAGATGATCTCCTATGAGATCCCGCTTGTCATGTCAGTACTCGGAATCATTTTGTTATCAGGCAGCTTAAACTTAAATGATATTGTTGCCACACAGGCGGAACATGGCTGGTTCATTATATGGCAGCCGATTGCGTTTATTATCTTTTTGATTGCGTCTGTTGCTGAATTAAACAGGGCACCGTTCGATTTACCCGAGGCAGAATCAGAGCTGGTTGCCGGTTTCCATGTCGAATATTCCGGATTCCGCTGGGCGTTTTATATGCTTGCCGAATACGTGTATTTCTTTGCGATGGCGTCATTGACAACAGTGCTGTTTCTGGGTGGATGGCTGCCGCTGCCATTCCTTGATTTTATTCCAGGAGCTGTCTGGTTTGCATTGAAATTCAGCCTTGTCGTTTTTATATTAGTTTGGTTCCGCGTAACCTTTCCGCGTATTCGTGCCGACCAATTAATGGAGTTCGGCTGGAAGGTGCTGCTGCCGATTGCTCTCGCCAATATTTTCTTGACGGCGATCATTAAAGAAGTGTTCAACTTGTTCTAAAATAGCCTATTTTAACCGCAAGGGGTGAAAACATGCTTGGATTAGCGAAAGGTTTAAAATATACCCTGAAAAATATGACGCGCAGTAAAGTGACCTATGATTATCCAAATGAGCCGATTCCGCTCCCTGACCGGTTTCGCGGGATTCAAAAATTTTATCCGGAAAAGTGCATCGTTTGTAACCAGTGCGCTGCCATCTGTCCAACCGATTGTATCCAGCTCACGGGTAAAAAACATCCTGACCCTGCGAAAAAAGGGAAGATCATTGACACATATGATATCAACTTTGAAATTTGTATTTTGTGTGATCTGTGCACCGAGGTCTGCCCGACTGAGGCAATTATCATGACCAATAATTTTGAGTTGGCGGAGTACAGCCGTGATGAGCTTTTCAAAAACCTTGAATGGCTGGATGAGAACGATGAAAACAAACGGCAGGTGAATAAAGCATGACGTTATCAGGCGAATTAATTGCGTTTATGTGTCTTGCGATCGTGGCGGTGATCGGCGGCGTGCTTTTATTAAACCTTTCCAAAGTCGTTCATATGGTCATTGCGCTCGTTTTTACATTTATCAGTATCGCCGGCATTTATATTCTGCTGTCTGCTGAATTTCTGGCCGTTGTCCAAATCTTGATTTATTCAGGTGCCGTTACGATTATTATGCTATTCGGGATTATGCTGACGCGCCATAATGACACGAGTGAAGCAAAAACGGGGAAATGGCGCAAGCTGCTTTTACTGGCAGCTGTTCTCGGCTTCGCATTTGCCGTCTATATTGGAATCTACAATCTTGAGCTTCCTGCGGCAGAAAACACGCTCCACGAAAACAATACGGAACAGATCGGGATTGCGTTGTATTCTAAATTTATTATTCCGTTTGAACTGACTTCCGTCGTTCTGCTCGTTGCGTTGGTTGGCGCGATTGTTCTCGCCAGAAAAGATGATCTGAAGGAGGAGGGGAAGGAATGAGTCATGTTCCTGTTGCAGCTTACCTGGCCCTTGCCTTAATTTTATTCTGCATCGGCTTGTATGGAGCTTTAACAAAGCGCAATACAGTCATTATCCTGATTTCGATTGAGCTAATGCTGAATGCGGTCAATATCAACCTGGTGGCTTTCAGCAAATACGGGGTGGCGCCATCCATTGACGGGCAAATCTTTGCTTTGTTCGGAATTACGGTTGCGGCGGCTGAAGCTGCTGTCGGCCTTGCGATATTAATCGCATTATATCGTAATCGTAAGACAGTTAACTCGGATGAAATGAATATTTTAAAACATTGACATTTGTAATAGCGACACGCACGGATTGAAAGAGAGAAAAGGTTCCGAAATTTTTTTAGGAATCTAAAGACGCCATCCTTCTGATTGGAGGTTTCGTCTGTTAGACCCGTACAATGCGGGTCCAATCAAACGCGCTGAACTGGACCAGGCAGCCTTGCGTGGCACCTGCGCGTTCTAAAAAAGGGGATTGTGATAGAGATGGAGAGTGCTTGGATCATACCGCTTTTCCCGCTTTTATCGTTTGTAATCCTTCTTCTATTTGGCAAACGGCTCAAAGAAGCAAGTGCATATGTAGGGATTTTGCTGACTTTAGCTTCTTTTGTCTATTCTCTGTTGGTATTGTTTGAACGTTTTACATCACCGACATATAAGACAGAAGCCGTCTGGCTCACGATAGGAGATGTTCAACTAACAGCGGGGATTGAAGTCAATCAATTAAATGCATTGATGCTGATTATTGTATCGCTCGTCAGTTTAATAGTACATACATATTCAAAAGGTTATATGCATGGTGATGAGCGGCTTTCAGTTTTTTACGCTTATTTAGGATTATTTACATTTGCAATGCTTGGCCTTGTTTTATCACCGAACCTTTTACAAACTTATATTTTCTGGGAGCTTGTTGGTGTCGGTTCCTTCCTGTTAATCGGGTTTTACTTTTATAAAGATGAAGCCAGGCACGCCGCTAAAAAAGCGTTTGTTATGACACGAGTCGGCGATGTCGGCCTCTTTATCGGGATGATCCTGTTATTCTGGCAGGTTGGCAGCTTTGAGTATGATGAAATTTTCAGGGCGGTTGACGAAGGAATTATTTCCGAAGGAATGATTACGCTGACTGCGATTCTCGTCTTTATCGGGGCAGTCGGAAAATCGGGTCAATTCCCGCTTCATACATGGCTCCCGGACGCGATGGAAGGGCCGACTCCTGTTTCCGCCCTTATTCACGCAGCGACAATGGTTGCGGCCGGTGTCTACTTAGTAGCCGCGCTCTTTCCGCTTTTTACAGCGAGTGAAACGGCGTTAATGACGGTGGCGGTAATTGGAGCATTCACAGCGATTTTTGCGGCAAGCATCGGCCTTGTCCAAAAGGATATTAAAAGGGTGCTCGCCTATTCCACGGTCAGCCAGCTTGGTTACATGATGCTGGCATTAGGATCTGCCGGGTATGTTGCCGGTGTTTTTCACTTAATGACCCACGCCTTTTTTAAAGCCTTGCTCTTCCTTGCGGCTGGAAGCGTGATCCATGCTGTCCATACGCAGGACATTGAACAAATGGGCGGCTTATGGAAAAAGCTGCGCCTGACCGGACCGTTATTTCTAATCGGGACTCTTGCAATAAGTGGTGTACCGTTATTTTCCGGATTTTTCAGCAAGGACGAGATTTTAATTGCGGCATGGGCCCACGGGAATACTGGATTGTTCTGGCTTGCCGTGGCAGCAGCGTTTTTTACAGCTTTCTATATGTTCCGGCTCTTTTTTATGGTATTTAGCGGAGAAGCGCGTTCCGATATGGGAAAAGTCCATGAATCGCCTGCGGTGATGACTTTTCCGATGATCGTTTTAGGTGTACTCGCGGTTGTGGCCGGCTATTTCAATACCCCTTGGTTTGGAACCTTTTTGGGTGATTGGCTGACGAAGGGAAATGAAGCACTTGGCCACGGCCACATTGAAGGCCCGGCCTGGATCATGATCGTGGCGACCGTTGTTTCTTTGCTGGGAATCCTGCTCGCCTGGCTTATTTATGGCAAAGGCTCGCTTTCAAGGGATGTGTTTAGCAGCCGGATGCCAATGGCCTATAACATCCTCTACAACAAATATTATATTGATGAGTTTTACCAGCTCGCCTTTGTGAATGGCGCCAAGAGCATAAGCTACTTTCTCCGTTACATTGAAGAGTTTTTAGTCGAGGGAATTATCAAGGGAATCACCACGTTCGTCCAGGCTTTAGGAAAACTGGGAGCAAAACTTCAGGATGGCCAGGTGCAAACGTACGGAACAGTTGCCTTTTTCGGTCTCGCCTTGCTGGTGGTCATCTTTGCTTTAACAGGGGGGTATTTCGGATGAACAGCAGCTATCTTTTAACCGCATTAGTATTCTCCCCCTTGCTTGGTATTCTTGTGCTCGCCTTTCTGCCAAAAGCAAAGGAAAAGATGATTAAGACGATCGGCTTTATCGCAACACTGCCTGCGCTTATCCTCGCTTTGGTTGCTTATTTCCAATACCGGGGCGGGGCAGATTTGGACCGTTTTTCGGTTGAGCTTCCATGGATCAAATTTGCAAACCTGCCGGACGAGTATTTGTATGCAATCTTTTACGAGCTCGGTGTAGACGGTTTTTCCTTAATCATGATTGTGTTAACTGCCATACTGTCAACACTGGCAGCGATTGCCTCCATTCATATTAAGAAAGAATGGAAAGGCTATTTCATGCTGTTTTTGCTTTTGCAAACGGGAATGCTCGGTGTATTTGCCGCTGAAAACCTGGTTTTGTTCTTTATCTTTTTTGAGATTACGTTAATCCCAATGTTCTTTTTAATTGGGAAGTGGGGTTATTTTGAAAAAGAAAAAGCGGCATTCAGCTTCCTGGTCTATAACGGGTTGGGGTCGGCTGTCCTGCTGATCGTCATTATGGTTCTGTTTGCAAAAACGGGTACAGCCAATATTGATCTGCTCTCACAGCTATTAGATGCGGACGGACCACAGTCACTTTTGTCTGAGCCGCTGAAATTCGGCTTGCTGATTTCGCTTATTGTCGCTTTTGGCGTCAAGCTGCCGATTTTTCCTTTGCACAGCTGGATGCTGAAGGTGCACGTTGAGGCGCCGCCCTCAATTGTAATGCTGCACTCCGGGATATTATTAAAGATTGGTGCATTCGGTCTGATCCGTTTTGGGATGGGGATTTTTCCAGAACAGTTTTTGCAGCTTGCTCCGGTGTTGGCGGTCCTTGGTGTCATTAACCTGCTGTACGGGGCGTTCCTGGCCTTAATTCAAAAGGATTTCAAAATGGTGCTTGCTTACTCCTCCATTTCGCATATGGGGATCGTCTTAATTGGATTGGGGGCAGCTAATGAGGCAGGCGTTCAGGGAGCGATTTTCCAGGTTGTCTCCCATGGATTAATCTCCGCATTGCTGTTCTTCCTTGTCAGTATTTTTTATGAGCGTCTGCAAACCTCCCATCTTGACAACCTTGGCGGGCTTGCAAAGGGAATGCCGCTCACGGCAGGCTTTTTAATGGCCGGGGCAATGGCTTCGCTCGGCCTGCCGGGAATGTCCGGCTTCATAAGTGAGTTCATGGCATTTCTCGGCCTGTTTGAAACAAATCCAATTTTAGCGGCGGTCGGGACAATCGGGATCATCATGACAGCTGTTTATCTATTAAGGGCTGTTCTTTCGATCACATTTGGAAAAGCACACCGGGAGTTTGCCGGAGTTCCCGATTTGCGAACGGTTGAAATGGTGCCAGTCTTAACGCTGATCGGTTTAATCATTTTAATTGGAGTGTACCCGGCTGTTCTCGGCGGGGCACTGGAGACAACAATAGAGACGATCATGCTGGGGATAGGAGGCTGATGAAGGATGGAACTCAAAACTTTATTATCGTTTGAATGGGGAATCATGGCACCGGAATTCATCATCCTCGGTTTAACGGTCTTGCTGTCACTTCTCGACCTTTTTATGCCAAAGAAAATCGACCGGAAAGTTTTAGGCTGGGTCGGGTTTGCCGGGATAGTAGCTGCAATTGCCTTCCTCGTCGGCTTAATCGACGATCCGGTTGGCTCGATTCTTTATGATACTTTCAGGCTTGATTCATTTTCGAAGCTTTTCAAGCTGCTGCTTTTAGGTGGCGCTGCTTTGGTCATGCTGCTGGCGCTCAGCTATGAGCCGAAAGAAGGAATGAAGGAGTACAGGGGAGAGTTTTTCTATCTGTTTCTGGCAGGCCTGCTCGGCGCGATGATGATGACGTCAAGCGGTGACCTGATTACGCTGTTCGTTGGCCTTGAATTGTTATCGATTTCCTCCTACATTTTAGCGGGAATGCGAAAAACGAATTTGCGATCCAATGAAGCAGCGATGAAGTATGTGATCAACGGCGGAATCTCAACCGGAATCACATTGTTTGGGATGAGCTATGTATATGGTTTAACAGGGACAACCAATTTGATAGAAATGGGCAGTTTTTTGACAACCAGTCTTGAGTCCCAATATATATATCTGCTTGGATTAGCCTTCTTTATGATCTTTGTCGGGTTATCCTTTAAGCTCGCAACAGCTCCGTTCCATATGTGGGCACCGGATGTTTATGAAGGGGCACCGACACCCGTTACGGCTTTCTTGAGCGTTGTCTCGAAGACGGCAGGATTTGTCTTGCTAGTCCGCGTGCTGTTGACGATTTTTGCGAGCATCTCTTCCGATGGGGCAGGCTCGCTCCCTTTATTGCTGAAAGTGCAGGATTATATGGCGTTTCTGGCAGGAGCAACGATGGTGATCGGAAATGTTGTCGCACTAAGGCAGCGGAATATAAAAAGGATGCTGGCCTATTCCAGCATCGCACATGCCGGTTACCTGCTTGTTGCTGTGACCACATTTACCTTTATATTCGATGCTTTGTGGTTTTATCTGCTAGCTTATCTGTTCATGAATCTTGGTGCCTTCGCGGTCGTCCAGTTACTGACGGAAAAAGCCGGCACTGAAGATATCAGCGGGTTTGCCGGCCTTTACCGCCGCGCACCGTTTCTGGCTGTAGTGATGGGCATTTTTATTCTCTCGTTAGCCGGCATTCCCGGAACTGCTGGTTTTATCGGAAAGTTAAATATTTTCATCGGTGCACTGGCACCAAACCCGGGCCATTATGTGCTGGCATCGCTCATGATTGCAGCAACAGTTGTTTCATACATTTATTATTTTGGCATAATGACACAAATGTTTTTCAGGCCTTCAGCAAGTGATGAAAAGATTAGAATTCCGGCTGGTGTTTCAGCCGTTGTGCTTGTTTGTGCTTTTGCGACCGTCCTGTTTGGTCTGATGCCAAACATCGCAATTGACTTTTTCCACTCTGGAAATTTTAACTTGCTTGATTATTTACAATAATAAAATCAAGGCAGTTTTTAGGGGAAAAACAGCATGAATTTTACGGACAAGGCAGCATACAGGGGTAGAAAATAGAAGGGGGCAATATGTCTCCTTCTTTTATTATGCAGCTGACGCTGTAAAAAATGAAACCTTTCACAATGGTTTTCCGTCAAATGATAGGGCAACGCCTCTTTCTTGCTCTTAAAAGAAATGATAAAATGGTCAACAGTAAAAATTAGGAGGTCGTGATCATAATGACAGGATTTGGAGAACAGGCAGTAATTAGTATTTTGGCACACCTTATTTTTATTGCTCTGGCATGGTGGGCACTTCAGGCTATCAATATTGATAAGATTCTCCGTGGAAACCATGTAATCCAGGCCAGAACGCTCTATATTCTTTTATCGATTGCACTCGGATCGACTGTTAGCAATTTCTTTCTCGACTACCTGTTATGGTCCCAACAGCTCCCGCTCTTTTTCCAATTTATTTTTATGGGAAAAAATTAGGTCTTCATACATGTTCCCAAAACGGAAGTTTTTAAGTACAATACTTTTTGTTGTTGTTTTTTAAGGGTGTTTTTTAAGTCCTTACATAAAAAGACCGGTTTGTCGCAAATGGCAACTGCATTGTGATTTATTGAGCGCACGCATCTTCTATTTGTCTAAAAGTGACGAGAATTCCCAAGTATGATGAGCTCCTCCATGGTAACAATGGTACTAAGGGGAGGAGTATCGAAATGAAGAAATTTTCTATAGTTTTATCATTTATTGGCATAATTGGTTTTATCATCTTTCAATTTGGGAATAGAACGACTGAAGCGAATGGACAACAAGACCTATTAACGTTAGCAAAAATATTGCATGACGAGAATATTATCATCAATGAATGGTCTTTACATGCAAGAGAAAAAATGGAAACTTTTCAAACCGCCGATGATGTAGAGCAACACATAGATGCTTTGCAACAGGAGTTTTCCTCATGGAAATGGTCGAATTTTGACGGCAAAAAACATCGTGAGGTTTCTGCTGTCAGCTCAGGTCCGACATATCAAGAAAAGATTCGGCTTCTGATCACGTCTGCTAACGAGGAATTCCATGCATATCTCATCTACGAGGTGAATGGAAAACAATGGAGTGAAATATCGGAAAATTTTCTCAAATTTGGTATAGCCGAGCGAATTTCTGACATTTTTCGAGGAAAAGCCACAATTTTCTCTTGTATCAAAGGCGAATTCAATGATAAGCTTAAAACGGCTTTGCCTGAATATGTAAACATGTTACTCGAAGTCTTAAATGGAAAAGAAATTGAAGCTCTTCAGGAAGATTCATTTATTTCAATGTCGGCATACTCGCCGCTATTTGCCGCTGAGCTTAAAGGCAAATCTGAAAAGATGAACTTTCAGTTGGCTTTACGCAATCAAGGATTGGGTGGAAAGACTAGCATCGTAGTTGGCACACCCATCATCACGATTGAATATTAATATAGAGAAATTGGACGCGGAGGGGAATACTTTTGGAAAAAATCATCGTCCGCGGCGGAAGAAGGCTTAACGGCACCGTAAAGGTAGAAGGAGCAAAAAACGCCGTATTGCCTGTAATCGCTGCAACACTATTAGCAAGTGATGGAAAAAGCATAATTCGTGATGTGCCGACTCTCTCCGATGTATATACCATCAATGAAGTGTTGCGCTATTTGAACGCCGAAGTGGAGTTTGAAAATAACGAAGTTGTTGTTAATGCATCTGGTGACTTAAAGGTGGAAGCGCCTTTCGAATATGTTCGCAAAATGCGCGCTTCAGTATTGGTGATGGGATCACTTTTAGCACGAAATGGCCGTGCGCGTGTAGCATTGCCAGGCGGTTGTGCGATTGGCTCCCGCCCGATAGACCAGCACCTCAAAGGTTTTGAAGCAATGGGTGCGGTAGTAAAAGTAGGGAATGGTTTCATTGAAGCTGAAGCAGCCGGAGGCCGCTTGCATGGAGCAAAAATATATCTCGATTTCCCAAGTGTCGGCGCTACGGAAAATATCATGATGGCAGCAACACTTGCTGAGGGTACAACAGTGATCGAGAACGTGGCGAAAGAGCCGGAGATTGTTGACCTGGCAAACTTCCTAAACAAGATGGGTGCAAAAGTAAGAGGTGCCGGTACCGGGACGATTCGCATTGAAGGTGTGGATGTACTTTTTGGAGCTGAGCACAATATTATTCCTGACCGAATAGAAGCAGGAACATTTATGGTTGCAGCAGCGATCACAGGTGGCAATGTCCTTGTTAAAGGTGCTGTTCCTGAGCATATAGCTTCATTAATTGCAAAGATGGCAGAAATGGGCGTCACAATTCGTGAAGAAGCAGACGGCGTACGCGTCATCGGGCCTGAAAAATTAAAGGCTGTCGATATTAAGACAATGCCGCACCCGGGCTTTCCAACTGACATGCAGTCACAAATGATGTCTTTACTGCTCAGAGCAAAAGGAACAAGCGTGATTACTGAAACCGTTTTTGAAAATCGCTTTATGCACGTTGAAGAATTTAGAAGAATGAACGCTGAAATTAAAATAGAAGGCCGTTCCGTGATCGTGAACGGACCATCCGATCTGCAAGGAGCAGAAGTTGCCGCAACCGATCTTCGCGCAGCTGCCGCTTTGATCCTGACAGGACTTGTAGCAGATGGAATGACCCGTGTCACAGAACTGAAGCATCTTGACCGCGGCTATGTCAACTTCCATGATAAATTAGCGTCGCTCGGAGCCGACATCGAAAGAGTCCGCGACGCAGACGAAACGACTGTGCTTGAAGAAAAAATCATTTCTGATATGAACGCATAATACACGAAGCCGGGAACTATCTCCCGGCTTCTTCATTGTTTTGCGGCGTGCGCGCATAATCCAGTTGCGAAACTTTCCGATGTGTATTGCGCTCGTAAATGAGCGGTCGTGGTCATGATGTAGTTTCGCTCGTAAATCGAAGGACATTTCCCTGGCTCACATAGCTCATCTTGTCCTTCATAGCCTGGATGAAGGACATTTCCCTGGCTTACTTAACTATTTTTGTCCTTCATTATCTGGAGAAATACCGCTCGTAAATTTCAATTTACGCTCATAAATTTTGAGATCCGCGAAAAAAACTCCAATACCCCGTTCTAAGATCAGGAACATTCAAACTAGTGAAACCGACTCCCACTATGAAGCAGCCATTCACTCATGAACTTATCAAGATATATCTACATACACGTAAATTTATCACCGAGTAGGAATTTACGCTGAAGAAACCGTATCCAATTATTTTTCTGACATATTTGGTTAAGCTCCTCCATATTATGAATGGAGACGGGAATCAGCGACTATCCCGTTTACATTTCGTATGGGGGCTTAATCATGATAAAGATCAAACCATTCATTGTACTAGCAGTCATTCTATTCGTGATCACCTTAATGGTTCCAACAATGCTTGTCCTCCCATTTGCAGAGGAAAACGCAGCCGGAAAGCTTGGAGAAGAGAAGAATCTACGACCACAAGCAACTCACGGTGAAAAGGCGGCTGAGCCGGCAGTCAAGGTAGCCGTTTACAGAACTGCTGCAAAACAAATTGAAAAAATACCTCTTGAAAAATATTTGATTGGCGTTGTAGCTGCAGAAATGCCGGCACAGTTTGAAAAAGAGGCGTTGAAGGCGCAGGCCTTAACAGCAAGAACTTATATTGTCAGCCAAATGATCAGCGGTGAGACAGACGGAGTACCCGAAGGCGCTGATGTTACGGACACGGAACTGCACCAAGTATACAAAAATGATCAGGACTTGAAGAAAATTTGGGACAAAGACTATGACTGGAAACTGAAAAAAGTCACAGCCGCAGTTCAGGAAACGGCCGGCCAGATTTTAACATATGAAGGTTCACCGATCACACCAACTTTTTTTTCAACGAGTAACGGGTTCACCGAAAACTCGGAGGACTATTGGAAAAATGCATATCCTTATTTAAGAAGCGTTGAAAGTCCATGGGACAAAGAATCCCCTAAATTTACTGACCAGAAATCGATCCCTGTGGCACAGTTTGAATCGACGCTGGGCGTAAAGATTACTGATCCCGCCAACTTCGGGAAAACGATCACCGAAAGAACAGCAGGGAAACGAGTTGGAAAAGTAAGGATTGGCGAAAAAGTACTGACCGGTAAAGAAATTCGGGAAAAACTTCAGCTTAAGTCATCCGATTTTAGCTGGGTGTTAAAAGGAGAAAATGTCGTTATCACGACAAAAGGATTTGGACACGGGGTAGGAATGAGCCAGTATGGCGCCAACGGAATGGCATCTGACGGAAAAACCTATCAGGAAATTGTCGAGCATTATTATCAGGGCGTGGAAATAACTCAATCAGATTCACTTTTGACAAAAATAACTGCACAAAAATAACACCGAAGCCTCGCGCTTCGGTGCTTTTAAATTTGTTTTAATTTTTGTAATACAGCAGCTATGACAGGAAAACGCTTATGAAAATAAGCTGCTCTTATGATCCACCAGGCGGTGATCACACCAATTACGTCTTTTACAAAATCAATCAAAGTCGCCGAACGGTATGGGACGAAATACTGGTGAATTTCATCGAGCAATCCATAAGACGCTGCGATGAGCGCGCAAATAAGATTTGTCCTGGCTGAAAACTTCCCTGTCGTTATATAAGCCACTGCAAGCAGTACATGCAATATGCCAAATTCTATTAAATGAAGCGATTCCTTCAGGAAGCGGTCAATCGAAGAGGAAGGAAGTTCAACGACGGCATTATCCGGCAAACTCGAAAGAATCCAAATCAACGCCATATAAGCGAGCGGCAGAAGCCGTATCGTCCACTTTACAATCATCATGGCAAAAACTCCTTATAAAAATTTTGAAAATAAATGCATAGATTTAAATTTTTGTCGAAAAATAAGCAGAAAAAAATATTTATAGAAACGTATATATTTTTCCTTATCTGTTCAAACTGGTTGCTGAGGTGATGAAAATGAGAGAGGAAGAAAAGAAACGATCTTCTCAAGGTTCCAGTTTGAAGCGCTTTTTTAAAAAGCGTTGGGTATTTCCAGCCATTTATATTGCAAGTGCAGCAATTATCCTAACCGCGGTTCTCTGGTATCAACAAAGCAACAATGCAGACACTGACAAATATGATTACAGTGCCTCCGACGTACCAGGCAGAAGCGCCAGTGATGAGCCTGCAGTAGAAGTGAACCGCTCGATGGAGAACTTTGTAATGCCGGTGACGGATCCTGACTCAGTTGTAATCCAAAAACAATTTTATGATTACGAAGGAGATGCGGAAGATCAGGAAGCCGCATTAGTATTCTACGACAATACGTATCATCCGAACACGGGTATTGATATTGCAATGGAAAATGGCGAGACATTTGAGGTTGTCGCTGCGCTTAGCGGGACAGTTACAAAAGTCGAAAAAGATTCCTTATTGGGAAACGTCATCGTAATCGAACATGATGATGAAATTGCCACACAGTATCAGTCAATAACAGACATAGGCATTGAGGTTGGCGACAAGGTCGAACAAGGACAAGCTCTTGCCAAGGCTGGACAAAGCTTGTTCAACAAGGATGCCGGAGTCCATGTGCACTTCGAAATCCGCAAGCAAAATGAACCTGTAAATCCACTTGATTATTTTAATAAACCATTGAGCACACTGCAAGAAGAAACATCTGCTGAAGACAGCAAAGCTTCTGAAGAAAAAAGTGCTGCCGATGACAGTGGAGCTGCAGAAGAAGGCGAACCGGCTAAAGACAGCAAACCTTCTGACGACACAGGCTCTCAGGAAGAAGAGACTGGTGCTGAAGACAGCCAGTCCGGCCAGGATGAAGGCGACAGCACAAAGAGTGACGAAGGCAAATCTGACAAACCAACTGAAGATAAAGAAAAACAAGATGATCAGAATAAAGAACAATCTTCTAAATCATCTGATGCATAAAATTGATCGAGCCCGCTCTTTAGCGGGTTTTTTTCTGTGCAATCGGATGAAAGCAGTTGGAAACCAAGCTCGCCACACCCCTTATCACACTGCCACAAAGATAATTCTGACCCGAAAATATTGTGAAAATATCAACAAATAGCTAAAATGGAATAGTCGGAAAAATTAAAATGAAAGACAATCCAGAGTAGTTAACTTGAACTAGTAATGTTACCCCTAAAAGCTTTTCAATCGAAAAACCTCCCATTATCGGGGCGAACTTCCCCTGCATTCTCCTGCGCAATAAACAATAATTGCTGCGAAACCCCGCATCAATAAGGAAACTCTGAAAACCGGCAGCTGCTCTTTCATTTTTACTACCGGATCGATCAGCGAGATAACCGGGCTAGAAAACCCAGCAAAAACTTTCACACATTCAAAACGCAGAAGGGTTGAGAACGATGACGAATACTTCCATCCAGACATATATGCTAAAAACGTTTGAACATTTGCACAGTAACCCTGAAATAAGCTGGGAAGAAGTTAAGACAACGGGTTTCCTGAAACAAGAAACGGAAAAGCTCGGATGCCGGGTAACCACATTTCCCGACAGCACCGGACTGATCGCCGAGATCGGTAACGGCAAGCCGATTGTCGCGATCAGGGCAGATATTGATGCGCTTTCGCAGGAAGTGAATGGAGACTTCCAGCCTAACCATTCGTGCGGACATGATGCGCATATGACGATCGTGCTTGGCGCAATCCAAATCTTAAAGGAGCGGTCAGCTGAATGGGAAGGGACAATTCGCTTCATTTTTCAACCGGCTGAGGAAAAAGGCACCGGTGCATTAAAAATGGTCGAGCTCGGTGCCGTTGATGATGTCGATTTTTTGTTTGGCGTCCATTTGCGCCCGGAAAATGAAATGGGTGACGGATATGCCGCCCCGTTCCTGATCCATGGGGCCGCCCGTTTTATCAGCGCGAGCATTTCAGGCGAAGATATGCATGGTGCGAGGCCGCATCTTGGAGCTAATGCAATTGAGGCAGGTGCTGCGCTCGTGCACATGCTTAAAAACATATACGTCAATCCGCTGACCCCGGCCTCGATCAAAATGACTAAATTTATCTCCGGAGGAGAAAGTTCCAATATTATCCCCGGCAATGCAGAATTCAGCCTTGACCTGCGTGCGCAAACGAACGAGGCGATGGACCACCTCCAGAACAAATTGGAGAAGGCCTTTAAAGCAGTTGAAAGCTTTTATGATGTCAAAGTCTCTTTTTCAATCCCGGCGACGCTCCCGGCAGCAATCAAAAACGATGAAGCTGTAAGCATTATGAACAATGCGATTATAAATTCTTTATCAGAAGAGCGATGCTTGCCACCAATTATCACTACAGGTGGGGATGATTTTCATTTTTATACGATCAAGCGCCCGCATCTGAAAGCAACAATGCTTGGCTTAGGCTGCGGACTGGTGCCCGGACTCCATCATCCCGACATGACATTCAGAAGGGAAGCGATGGTAAAAGGAGCAGAAATCCTGACGGAGGCAGCAATTCTCGCATTGGGAACAGGAAGAGTAGATTCTTAAACGCATAGTCGCTTGACCATAATGTATTTGTCTAAATCTTTCGACATAACATTGACGAGTCTGCTATAATATTTCGATAGACGAAGTTTTATTGTAAAGGGGGAAAAGTTTTGTCATACCTTACATATCCGTATTCATCGCAAAGAATGGCTGCCATTTCCCGTAACGGCATGGTGGCAACTTCACAGCCGCTTGCAGCACAGGCAGGCCTGGATATTTTAAAAAAGGGCGGAAATGCCATCGATGCTGCGATTGCCACGGCTGCCTGCTTAACGGTAGTTGAACCAACTTCGAACGGGATCGGCGGCGATGCATTTGCCCTCGTTTGGGTGAAGGATAAGCTTTTCGGGTTGAACGGGAGCGGTCCGGCTCCGCAAAGCATTTCGATTGAAAAAGTGAAGGGATTGGGACACGAATCGATGCCGATTACCGGCTGGACCCCGGTTACCGTACCCGGTGCCCCATCTGCCTGGGCCGAGCTGTCTGAACGGTTTGGACGCCTGCCGCTTACGGAAGTATTAAAGCCGGCAATCGTTTATGCCCGCAATGGTTACCCGCTCACACCGATTCTAGGCAAGTACTGGGAGAGAGCTTTTACCGCCTATAAAACCCGTTTGAAAGGGAAAGAGTTTGACGAGTGGTTTCGCGTTTTTGCACCACAAGGCCAGGCGCCAAAAATCGGTGAAATGTGGAAGTCGGATGGCCATGCCGATACATTGGCGGAAATAGCCGAAACAAGAGCGGCAAGCTTTTATCGCGGCAGTCTCGCCGAAAAAATTGCTGATGCATCAAAAAACGCCGGTGGATTCCTGTCCAAGGAGGACCTGCAAGCCTTTAAGGCTGAGTGGGTCGAACCGGTATCTGTAAACTACCGCGGCTTTGATATTTGGGAAATTCCGCCGAACGGACAGGGCCTTGTCGCCTTAATGGCCCTAAATATTTTAAAGGGCTTCGAGTTTGTTAGCCGTGAAGATGCAGAAGCTGTCCATTTGCAGCTGGAGGCGATGAAACAAGCATTTACGGACGGAAAAGCCTACATCACTGACCCACAAACGATGAAGGCGAAAATAGAGGATTTATTATCTGCGGAGTATGGGGAAAAATGCCGCAACGCGATAAAGCCGACGGCCCAGCTGCCAGAGCCGGGGACACTGCCAAAGGGCGGTACCGTTTATCTGGCAACAGCGGACGGAGAAGGGAATATGGTCTCATTTATTCAAAGCAACTACATGGGCTTTGGATCGGGGATCGTGATACCAAACACCGGAATTTCGATGCAGAACCGCGGCCATGACTTTTCGCTTGACCCTTCTCATGAGAATGCACTTGCCCCGGGCAAGAAAACATATCATACGATTATTCCTGGTTTCATCACAAAAGACAATCAGGCTGTTGGACCATTCGGCGTAATGGGAGGCTATATGCAGCCGCAGGGACATGTCCAAGTTGCGATGAATCTGATCGATTTTGGTTTAAACCCGCAGGCAGCACTCGACGCGCCAAGATGGCAATGGATTGAAGGGAAGAAGGTTGAAGTTGAACACACCTTCCCGAACTATCTTGTCCAGCAGCTGGCGAGAAAAGGGCATGACATCAAGGTCGCCCACGATTCCGGCGGTTTTGGCCGGGGGCAGATCATTCTTCGTGATCCGGACACAGGCGTATTATCCGGAGGCACAGAACCACGTACAGACGGCTCGATTGCAAGCTGGTAAAGGGAGAGAAAAAAATGAAAACATTATTACTAACCGGATTTGAACCATTTCTTGAATTTCCAATCAACCCAACCGAAAAAATCGTCAAAGAACTGGATGGAAAACAGATTGGACAATACCAGATAACAGGCTTACTGCTGCCCGTCGATTATGCGACCACATCAGCAAAAATTATCGATGCACTGCAGACTGTGAAGCCGGATGCGGTCATTTCCCTTGGGTTGGCCGCAGGCAGAACAGCGATTACCCCGGAACGGATCGCGATCAATTGCCGCGATGGCGCTCAAGACAATAAAGGGAATTCACTGCAAGACAGCCCTGTTGTTGAAGGTGGAGCGGACGGTTATTTCAGTACCCTCCCAATCAGAAAGTTTGTCAACGTTTTAACCGAAGCAGGATATCCGGCACAAATCTCAAATACAGCTGGAACGTATCTATGCAATAACACGATGTATTCGGTCCTTCACGAGCTAAATGGCTTAGGCCTGAACATTCCAGCAGGCTTTATTCACGTGCCGGCTTCACACGAGCTTGCTTTAAATTCAAAGAAGAACATCGCAAGCTGGTCAGATCAAGACCTGCTAACATCAATCGTACTAATTATTGAGGCACTCGACTAAGAAGATAAAGCCCATAGACAAGCCCCGGTTGCTTTGTATGCAACACGGGGCTGTTCTTTTATATAGAAAATATAAAAATGGATCCCGATAGCTTCGACAAATTTCTCGGGAAATAATTTTCTCCCCGTCTTTTTATGATCTAACCTTCACTGTAATTCCGAGGGACTTTTTTTACTCATATGTGCATAAATACGAATAAAATCTTCGTTTCTGAAAATTTAGCTGCTAAAAAGCTGTCTGCATAGACTGCTGTTGTCCAATTTCCAAAAAACTTCTTCCACTCCTTGTCCCTATTGACTTTTTCGTGCATAATCCCTTATCCAAGCTAATAAAATGTTACAAACCTTAAAAGAGAGTGTTTGAGGTGAGGAGTCGTTTGAAAGCAGCGGGAATTTACTTGGAGATATGATTATACTTAGCAAAAAAGAAAGCAGCGACTTTCGGCAGCATTGTCCAGGGACATAAGATTCCTGTGCGGAGCAGCACTATCTCACGAAGCGAAGAGCGAGTCTCATTTCACACTTCTCACATCCAACCTAGGGAGGGCGAGTGGTGTGCACGATTACATCAAAGAGAGAACTATCAAGATTGGAAAGTATATCGTGGAGACGAAAAAAACGGTTCGCGTAATTGCGAAGGAGTTTGGCGTATCCAAAAGTACAGTCCATAAAGATTTAACAGAGAGGCTTCCTGAAATTAACCCTGAACTTGCAGCTGAAGTGAAAGAAATTTTAGATTATCATAAATCGATTCGCCATTTACGCGGCGGAGAAGCAACAAAAATGAAATACAAAAAAGAAGAGGAGCCCGTCCAGCAAACGTAGAACCTTCCTCCATAAAATTATTTCCGCATATTTTCCGCGAATTATGACAAAAAGTTACTTATTTCTACCTTTTTGTGATAATATATACAATTAGGATAGAATATGATTTCGTGAAAGCGGAAGCGAAAAGGACAAAAAGACGCTTGCTAAGATGTAATATTGATCAAGAGCATGAAGTTTTAGCAGCGCTCATCAAAAAGCCGGTTTCTAAGATAAAATTGTAAGAAACCGTTTTAACACACACGAGTCCTTGGGAGCCGATGCTGGACAAAGATAAGCGGAGGCGGCTGTATAGCGTTACCTGGATAAACGATTTTAGAAGCGAACAAAAGCATTCGTAAAGTCGGTTTATGGCAAAGGTATGCATTTATGGCCGGGCGATCGTTCAAGGAGGAAAAAAGATAATGTTTGCCAGGGATATTGGGATTGATTTAGGAACGGCTAATGTGCTGATACATGTGAAAGGGCGGGGGATTGTACTTAATGAACCGTCTGTAGTTGCAATTGATAAAAATACAAATAGAGTTCTTGCTGTAGGAGAAGAAGCTAGACGAATGGTTGGCCGTACGCCAGGAAATATCGTCGCGATCCGTCCATTAAAGGATGGAGTTATCGCTGACTTCGATGTAACAGAAGCAATGCTAAAGCATTTCATAAACAAGCTGAACGTAAAGGGTTTTTTATCAAAGCCACGAATTTTAATTTGCTGCCCGACGAACATCACGAGTGTTGAGCAAAAAGCGATTAAGGAAGCGGCTGAAAAAAGCGGCGGCAAGAAAATCTATTTAGAAGAAGAGCCAAAGGTGGCTGCAATCGGTGCAGGCATGGATATTTTCCAGCCGAGCGGTAATATGGTCGTCGACATCGGTGGCGGCACAACCGATATTGCTGTCCTATCAATGGGTGACATCGTTACATCATCCTCGATTAAAATGGCCGGGGATAAATTTGATGCCGAAATTTTGAACTATATCAAAAGAGAATATAAATTATTGATTGGTGAACGCACTTCCGAAGATATAAAAATCAAAATCGGAACCGTTTTTCCTGGTTCACGCAATGAAGAGCTTGATATTCGTGGCCGTGACATGGTATCCGGTCTGCCAAGGACGATCACCGTGCGTTCAAGTGAAATTGAACAGGCATTGCGTGAATCCGTTTCGGTCATTGTCCAGGCTGCCAAAACAGTTCTCGAGCAAACACCACCGGAATTATCGGCAGATATTATTGACCGCGGTGTCATTTTAACAGGTGGCGGCGCCATGCTGCACGGATTCGACCTTCTGCTCGCAGAAGAATTGAGGGTGCCGGTACTTGTTGCTGAAAACCCGATGGACTGCGTCGCCGTTGGAACCGGCATTATGCTCGATAATATCGATCGTCTTCCGAAACGTAGGCTAGGATAAGCAATCAAATAATCTGCCAAGCCGGAAAAAGGAAATTGCCTGCTTTTCGGACGGCAGATTTTTTGTTATTTACCCCCTTGCCTCGACTTTAAACTTAAAAAAAGAATATTTTTTTCATCTTTTGACTATTTTCTGCAAATTTTTAATGTATCTTTGCAAAAATTTTTCTATAATAGAAAGTAAGTGCAAAAAATTTGGACAAGCCCGCTTGAAGCGAGCTTAAGTTTTTATTATATATGTTGTGTCTATGGCAAGCTGTACATAATGGCGAGGTGGATAAATGTTTAGAGGATTTTACACGGTTGCTTCCGGGATGCTGTCCCAGCAAAGGCGAACCGAAATGTTAACGAATAATATGTCGAATGCCAATACGCCAGGCTTTAAAGCCGACCAGTCGGCAATGAGGGCCTTTCCGGAAATGCTGCTGCAGCGCTTTGAGCAGCAGTCGATCCCGACAGAAAACAATTTGCGTCTGCCTTTTAACCAGATGGTGGGATCTATCAATACCGGTGTTTATATGCAGGAGGCAATGCCAAAATTCATTCAAGGCGATTTGCGCGAAACTAACATAAATACCGATGTCGCACTTGTCGACATAAATATTCCGGCAAGCGCAGAGAATGGCTTACCGGGCACAGTCTTTTTCACAGTCCGCGAACCTGGCGGTGACATTCGCTATTCACGTAACGGCAACTTCACGGTCGACGGGCAGGGATTTTTGACTTCAGCAAGCGGCATGTACATTTTAAATGATGCCGGCAATCCGATCCAGCTTTCAAGCGACCGCTTTACGATCAGTGAAGACGGGCAGTTAACCGGGGAGAACGGCGAAACAGCACGACTGGGTATCGCTTTTGCTGACAACCCGCAGCGTCTGATCAAAGAAGGGGACGGACTGTACCGGACAGAAGATGGCGCCCCGCTAGCTGCTGCTTTTGGCGCGGCAGGTGTGCAATTCACGCTCCAGCAGGGCTTTGTAGAAGGCTCGAACGTTGATGTGTCGAGAACGATGACCGATATGCTGACCGCGTACCGCGCTTTTGAAGCGAATCAAAAGGTTTTGCAGGCATATGACAAGAGCATGGAAAAAGCCGCCAATGAAGTTGGCAGAGTTGGTTAATCGCAGCTTAGAAAACGATAAAACCGCAAAACATATTCAGCAACGACACTTTATAGAAACCAGTAAAGCCCGCCCGAGGGGGACCAATAGATGAACAGAACGATGATTACCGCAACCAACACTTTAGGTCAACTGCAAAAGCAGATGGATATGATCAGCCAAAACATGGCCAATGTCGATACAACCGGCTTTAAAAGACGTGAGGCGAGTTTTACAGACTTGCTTTTTCAGGAATTTCAAAACCAGCCGTATGGCAACTTGGAAATCGGCCGTCTGACGCCTAACGGGGTTAGGCAGGGAGTCGGTGCCAAATTAGGGCAGACGCAAATGATCCTTAGGCAGGGAAGTATTAAAACGACAGACAGACCGTTGGATGCAGCTTTTACAAAAGAAGGGCAATTCTTTCGAGTCCTTGTCCAGAATGAAGATGGAGCAGCGGTTCGTTTTACAAGGGATGGTTCGTTTCATTTAACACCGATCGCTGATAATGAATTAATGCTGGTCACCGGTGACGGCCATGCCGTATTAGATGAAAACAATAACCCGATTTATATAAACGGCGAGCCGAATAATTTTGCCATTAACGAAAATGGCCAATTAACCGTAGCGATGGCGAATGGCACGACACAAGCCTTTAACCTTGGCGTTATCCTTGCCAACAAACCACAGTTTCTTGAGCAAAAGGGCGGCAATCTTTTAGGACTGCCTGAAAACATGGGTCAGCTTGGTGTGGCGGAAGAAGAAATCTTTACCGAATTAAACGGCCCTTTGCGCAACGAGATCAGCATTAAGCAAGGAGCGCTTGAACAATCGAATGTTGAGATGTCAAAAGAAATGACTGATCTAATTAATGTGCAGCGTTCTTACCAATTCCATTCCAGAGCGATTACAATGGCAGATCAAATGATGGGACTCGTGAATGGAATTCGCTAAAGGGGAATTTTCAAATGTCTTTAAATAAAAATAACCAGGAACCAGCTCAGAATCGCGAGCAAGTAAAAAAGGATAAAAAAAAGCAGCAGGAAAAAGCACGGAACACAAACGAACGCGTTCGCACCCGGCTTATTCCGATCTGGCTTCGGGTTATAGTTGTAATCTTACTTATCTTTGTATGCCTAGTGGCTGGCGCTATGATTGGCTATGGCGTGATCGGCAACGGTAAAGCAACCGATGTCTTTAAAGAATCGACTTGGACCCACATCGCCGATTTAATCAATGGTGAATAAAATTAAGTGGAAGGGATCAAACCCTTCCCTTTTTATGCCCTTTTTTAGTACAATAAAGAAATAATACCTAATATTATGAGGAGGTCATAATTATGCTTAATATTACCGAGATCAAAGAGATTATTCCACATCGCTATCCATTTTTATTGGTAGATAAAATTTTGGAAATTGAAGAAGGCCAGAAGGCGATCGGCATTAAAAATGTTTCAGCTAACGAAGAATTTTTTAACGGACATTTTCCAGACTATCCAGTAATGCCAGGCGTGTTAATTGTTGAAGCACTTGCCCAGGTCGGTGCGGTTGCAATGTTGAAAAAAGAGGAGAACCGCGGCCGACTCGCTTTTTTTACAGGCATTGATAACTGCCGCTTTAAAAGGCAAGTCAAACCCGGTGACCAGCTCCGTTTAGAAGTCGAAATGACGCGCGTGCGCGGCCCGATTGGCAAAGGAAAAGGAATAGCAACGGTCGACGGCGAGCTCGTTTGCGAAACAGAAATAATGTTTGCACTCGGGGATAAAACAGAATAACAACGAAAGCAACTAATGTTTAAACCGATGTTTTTTCAAATCATGTAATGCCAATATGAACAGTATGGCCTGATGATTTCAAAGCAAGCTTTTTAAAAGGCTTCCACATTACAGCTGTTTCAAGGTAAAATTTCACCTTTCCGATGCAAGTATCTACGCATTTTGGGCAATATAAGTTGAGACCAGTATACGCGGTCAAAATGAACAATTACCATAGGAAAGGGGCTTTTACTGATGAAGAAAAAGCTTTTACTATTAATCGGGGGTTCACTGTTATCCGCGATGTTTCTTGCCGGATGTGGAGATGACCAAGAGCCGCCTCCAGAAGATGATGTAAATGTGGAGGATCCAGCCGGTGATAATGACAATGGCGGCAACAACGGCAACAACGGCAACAACGGCAACAACGGCAACAACGGCAACAACGGAGGCAAAGATAACAACAACGATGGAAATGGTGGCAATAACGGAGATGACAACGGTTTAATAGACGATAACAACGGTGGGGACAATGGCGATAACGGTGTATTGGACGATAACAATGGCGACGTCGAAGTCGAAGATGAGGGCATCTTAACAGAAGACGGCCTGAACGACGACGAAAACGAATAGCAACGCGGACAGGCACGCCGGCCTGTCCTTTTTAGATTGACGCAGTTTCGGGGTTTCGCTTAATTAATGGCCCGTTTCGCGCACAAAGTTTCTAAAATGTCCTACCTGCTACCGCATCACCATCATCTTATAGCTTTTTGGAAGCAGGAATTTTTGGCCTGTTCTGCATTTTTTCCTTAAACTCGTGCAATAGCTCATCACCAGCGAGCCCACTCTGTAAAAGAGTGCCAAGCAGCAATTCGGCATAGTCTTTTTTTGTTCTTTTTAATGTTCCCTGGAGAAGGACACTCATCTTGGTTTCTAGCTGTCTGACGGAATGGACAGTCGTTTCAAAGGCAACCGGTTCATTTTCCTTTTTGGTAATCACGACCTGGACAAGCAGTTCTTTATTTTCATCAGCAAGCTTTTGGAAGAACTCGTAGTATGATTTATCTGTATAAGCCTCGAGCAGCCATGTATTTTTTTCATCTTCCTTATTAATAATCAAGCCGTCATCCAATTCAACATCGATTAAGTCAGTTCCATCAACGATCTGCAACGAGATTAATTTAAAAGTTTTCATTTTTTCCTCCCGTTATCTTTTGCCAAAATTATAACATACGATCGTTTGAATGCGAATTTGCATCCCGTGTCGAAAAATAATTGTCGAAACCACAGTTTTTCCATAACGAAGGAAAACCTTCTGCGGAAAATTTCTTTTCCCCTATAGAAAACCGAGTTTTCGCATCTTTTTTTAATTAAAAATCGGATTTTCCCCTTTTTACTTTAACAAAAGCAACCTGCTACTATAGAACTACCACTTAGGAAGGAGATGAGCCATGATTAATCAAGTTACCCTCGTTGGCAGGTTGACGAAAGACCCGGAGCTTCGGTATACACCCGAGGGCACCCCGGTTACCAACGTCATATTAGCTGTAAACCGCAACTATCGCAATCAACAGGGCGAAATTGGTGCAGATTTTGTTGCCTGTACGCTCTGGAAAAAGGTTGCAGAAAATACAGCCCAATATTGCCGCAGAGGATCTGTTGTCGGAATAACAGGAAGAATCCAAACGAGAAATTATGAAAATCAGGAAGGCAAAAAAGTGTATGTCACAGAAGTGGTTGCTGAAAATGTCCGGTTCCTGAGCGCAAAGCCCGCTGATGACCCGATAAGCCACGATGAAAAGGAGGCTTTGCCGTTTGTGTAATTCAGGAGAATCTGCTGACAGACTGGAAAAGCTGCTTGAAAGCTTAATCACAATGCTCGGAAAACAAACGGACGAGTCGATGATCTGGCGAAACGCGTAAACCAACTGGAAATGTATGTAACGGAATCAGCAAAGAACAAACCGAATTCCCAGCGTCTACACTTTTATTTTCAAAGCAGAAAAAGTAAAGTTACCCCGAAATAGCAAGACTCGAAAAAGAATAACCACATCTCAGTAACCACAAAAATCTCTTCTAATTTTTTTCTCCTAACTTCCTTTCCAAAAACCTTCAAAATAAAGAACCAATACAACTCTTCGAAATACTGCCTCTTTTTTAGATCCGGTGCTTTTTGCCGGATTTTTTTGTTTTAAAGATTAGATATGAAAACTTCACGACTTGCTTTATATTTTTAAAAATAACAAGCTCTGTTTAAATTTCAAAATTATTTGTATATTATAAGTTTAAAGAGAAAATAATGCATAGTGTCTTGCACTATGTATTAATGTATATTATAAGAATAAATCATACATAAATTGGTAGCTAGGATAATCCTTGATATAAGAGACTTAAACTCGGAAACAGTAAACGAAACTTTAGAACTAATTTTTAAATAAAATTTGTTTCAATTAGCTATCGCAATGTTCCGGCTTATTAGTTTTTGCAAATCAACCTTGTACTAAAACTTAATACTTCTCAATCTGCTCAGCAAGATAAACGCTTAATTTCCTTCGTGCTTTCCTCTGTTTCATCCGGTCTTCCGCGGAATTGAACAAGTATTTTTCTTCTTCGGTCTCGGGATATACCTGTGGCACTCGTTTTGGTTTCCCTTTTTCATCTAAAGAAACAAATGTGAGAAAGCTGGTAGCTGCGACAATTGATTCCCCGTTGATCAAGTGTTCAGCGATTACTTTCACGAAAATTTCCATGGAACTGCTGCCTGTATAAGTAACGAACGATTCCAAATGGACCGCATCGGTTGGCCGAATTGGATGCAAGAAATCAACAGAATCCATCGAAGCTGTTACACATTCTGATCTGCAATGTTTAGCGGCCGAAATAGACGCGACTACATCTATAGAAGCCATCAACTTGCCGCCAAATAATGTTTGATGGTTATTCGTATCTGGAGGCATCACTCTGTTTGTCTGGAATACCCTTGATTCAGAACAAGGTTTGCTATTCGGTGTGTTTGTCATATTAATCCCCTTTGTCATTTAAAACTTTGTATAGATTACATTATATAATTTCTACCATTACTACCACTAGTTAATCAAATTAAATTTCTTTTTTGCAAAAAAGAAGCTGATTTTGCTTGAAAAGTCATAGAAATTTGCGGTAACAGTTACTATCTACTCGTGCTGAGACCGCAATATCTCTTGTACAAGCCTAAATCACGACAAACACAACAAAATGATCCACACAGGAACCTTGATATCTGTGAAAATTAAATAGTGTATTCACTAGAAAAATTATATCCGCGAAAACAGCCGATATATCCGCGAAAACACATGATATATCCGCGAAAACACATGATATATCCGCGAAAACACATGATATATCCGCGAAAACACATGATATATCCGCGAAAAACATAATATATCCGCGAAACACCCGATATATCCGCGAAACGAACCGATCCAAACAATCTGCGCTGAATATACAATGTCAGCGCAACCCACAAATATAATCACCAACCAAGATTCAGAGTTCCCCACATCTCAAATCTATCTTCTATTCTCACAAAATGGTTGTTTTTACCTATATCTAGCAATCTATAAACGTTACTTTTGTACCTAACTTCAAAAAAAAGGATATGTTACCTTTTATTTATCTCTAAAATTCTGAAAATTGTGAAGGGGGTAAAGCATGAAGGTCAAGCGGATTTTACCGGTCTTTTTGATTCTACTTCTCGCTTTTTCTAGTGCGGCTTCAGGGGCAGCTGTTCCTGAGAAGGCAAAGAGCACAAAAGGAGAGGAAAACAAGAGAACGGTTCAGCAAATTAAGAGTGAAGAACTTGAAAAGCAGTACAAGAGCACAGACATCGTCAGGGTTATCGTAGAAATGAAAACCGAGCCGACCGTTCTCTACGCACAAAAGCAAGGGAAACGTGTAAAAGAACTTGCGCAAGCAACAAAAAAGCAATTGAAAGCTGAAAAATTATCCGAACATAAAAAAGTGAAAGACCGCGCCAAACAATCGAAAGTAAAACTCGTTGAGCATGAAAGTTTTACGACGATTGTAAATGGATTTAGTGCGGATGTCATGTACGGGGATATCGAAACGGTCAGAGAAATGCCGGAAGTATCGGAAGTACATATCGTTCATGAGTATACACGCCCGCAAGAAAAGCCGGAAATGCTTTACAGCAAAGAACTTGTCCAGGCTCAGGATGCTTGGAGAGACTACGGATTTAAAGGGGAAGGCATGGTGGTCGGCGTCATTGATACCGGTCTTGATCCATCCCATAAAGACATGGTTCTTTCTGACACTACTGAACAGGATCTAACAAGTGAGGAAGTCAATAAGTTCAAAAATGAAAATGGCCTCATTGGAAGATATTATACGGAAAAAGTTCCATACGGCTATAACTATATGGATCAAAACCACGTCATCCAGGATATTGCTCCTGGTGCATCGATGCACGGTATGCACGTAGGTGGTACGGTTGGTGCAAACGGTGACGAGAAAAATGGCGGCATTAAAGGGGTTGCGCCGGAAGCACAGCTGCTCGCGTTAAAGGTATTCGGCAATGACCCGAATATGCCATCCACCTGGGGCGACATTTACGTTAAAGCAATCGATGATGCGATCGTTTTAGGCGCTGACGTTCTTAACATGAGCCTTGGTTCAACAGCAGGTTTTGTCAGACCTGAGGATGCGGAGCAGAAAGCGATTAAGCGCGCGGTTGACAACGGAATCTTAATGTCGATTTCAGCAGGAAACTCCGCTCACTTTGGAAATGGATTCGCAAATCCGTTCACCGAAAATCCTGATATCGGTGTATCCGGATCACCAGGGGTTTCCTATGATTCCTTACAGGTTGCATCGATAGAAAATCAATTTATGGATTTGGATGCAGCCACTTATGCATTTGGAAACGAGACTGGAAAAGCTGCTTTCCTATCAGCAAGCAGTGTCCATCCAAACGATGTACCACAAAAGACGTTTGAACTTGCCTATGCCGGTCTTGGAACACCGGAAGAAGTGGCTGCGGCCAATGTTGCCGGAAAGTACGCGCTGATTAAGCGGGGCAGCATTACATTTGTGGAAAAAGCAATTAACGCGCAAAATGGCGGAGCATTAGGTGTGATTATTTACAATAATGCCGATGGCTATGTCAGCATGGCCACAGATGCTGCCATAAAAATTCCGCAGCTATTTATGCTGAAAAATGATGGCGATAAGCTCCAGGCTGCGATTGCCGCTGGTGAAGCCGTAACGGTTTCCTTTACCGGCGAAAAAACAAAAGCAACCAATCCTGCTGCCGGAAAAATGAGTGATTTCACATCATGGGGCTTAACGCCAAACCTTGATTTCAAACCGGAAATTACGGCTCCAGGTGGGCAAATTTACTCTACTTTGGAAAACAACCAGTACGGAATGATGAGTGGAACGTCAATGGCTGCTCCACATGTTTCCGGGGGTGCTGCGTTAGTTCTTGAAAGAGTAGACAATGAATTCGGCGTAACCGGATTTGACCGCGTCAATGTCGCCAAAAATCTAATGATGAATACAGCACAGCAAGTCACCGATCAGGGAACTGTCAACGCTGCGTTCGGCTGGGAACTTCCATACTCCCCACGCCGCCAAGGTGCTGGAATTATGCAGCTCCATTCTGCCTTGCAAACTCCTGTTATTGTAACGGAGGCAAAGACAAATGAAGCGAAGGTTGCCCTAAAAGAGGTGGGCGATCAATTCGAATTCACGCTAAAAGCACAAAACTACAACGACAGCGCTGTCGATTATAATGTGGCAGCCAATCTGCAAACGGACTTTGCCGCTTACGGTGAATTGGGCTGGAGTCCGAATGCACTTGAAGCACAAAAGATACTGGATGCCTCTGTTAAAGTAAACGGGGCAGACAATGCGGTCATAACTGTGCCGGCAAACAAATCAGTGACTTTCAAAGTCCAAGTCGACGTCAGCAACGCAAAAGTGGTTGATCCATCAAAAACCGGCAATTGGGACACACCGGTTGCGATAAATGAAGTATTCCCGAACGGATACTTTGTCGAAGGATACGTGACATTAACGGATCCGACAGACACAAATGCAGAGCTAACTGTGCCTTATGTAGGCTTTAAAGGAGACTGGGACAAAGCTCCTGTTCTCGATGGCATGAAATATGATGAAAAGTCATTCTACGGAATGAGCGGGGCCGTAACTAAAAGTGGTACAAACTATAACTACCTTGGTTATGATCCGGTCACAGACAAATTCCGCTCTGACACGATTGCCATTTCACCAAACGGTGATAATGCACAGGAACAAATCATTCCGGTTCTTTCGTTCCTAAGAAACGCGAATGAAGTTAAGTTTGCAATCGTCGATGAAAAAGGCAAGACACTAAGAACATTGCGGACTGAGCGAAGCATCACCAAGCATTACTATGATGGCGGCCGCGGTGCCAATTATACGCTTGATGCGAACCGGGCCTGGGACGGAAAAATTAATAACCGCCTTGCGAAAGACGGCCAGTATTTCTATGAAATCCGCTCAGTCGTCGATTTTGCAAATGCAGAATGGCAAAGTGTGAAAATTCCTGTCAAAATCGATACGGCAAAGCCAAGCGTGAAAGCCGAATTAACTGACGGCAACACAGCTGTAGCGATCGAAGCGGCAGACAATCAAGGCGGAGCAGGAGTTTCGTATTTGGATATCCTTGCCGGTGAAAAATCAATTTTAACAGAGCCGCTAAGCGCTGATACAACGAAGTTTGCAATTCCTGAAACTGTAGAGCCAGGAACAGTCTTAACGGTCGTTGCAGTTGATAATGCCGGTAACCAAAATGCTGCAACAGTGACGGTTGCCGGTGAAAGCAGTGACAAGACCAATCCAGAGGTATACCTTGAGAATCCGGCTGCATTAGCCATCTATAATACAAACAACATCAACTTCACGGGACGCATTGTTGAACAGTCAGGCTTAAAGGAATTCACTATTGCCGGGCAGCCTGTTGAAGTAACGTACAATGAAGCTAAAAAACAATACGATTTTAATACTACGCTTAATTTAAAGGATGGCTTCCAAACCTTTGAAGTGAAGGCAATTGACAATGCCAACAATACAACGGTCTTTAAGCGTTCTGTCCTCGTAGATGCGACAGCACCGGGCGTTACCGTAAAAGGAGTGCCGTCAAACAGGTTTATTAAGTATAATGAAAGAAATCCGAAAGTCGATGTAACCGTTAAGGATAACTTTGATGAAATCCGCTTCTCCTTGAATGGAAGCGAAATTTTCTACCAGGAGTTTAAAGAACCATACGAGATGCGCAGCTTCGAAAAAACGTTCAGGAATATAGAGCTTGAGCTCGTCGAAGGTGAAAACGTTTTTGAATTTGAAGCAGTCGATCTGGCCGGCAATAAAACGGTTAAAAAAGTTGAACTGTATAAGCTGAAAAAAGGAGAAAGAGCTCCAAAGCGTTGGTAAACGGAAAAAACACCGGAACGAAGACTGCGTAAGCGATAAAAAATAACAAAAACGGCTGCCAGGTCACGTCTTGGCAGCCGTTTTTTGTCGCGTTGCAGGAATTTATAACTTTTTCGATGGTCCATTTCAATGTACCACCTGTACCAGTTAGGTATTGCATTTTACCGTTTCGCTTAAATAAACCTTGTTTTCGCTTAAATCATGATTTTAACGCTTGAATCAGCGGACTTTTCGCTTGAATCGAAGCGGGTTTCGCTTAAATGACGCTATTTTTCGCTTAAATCATCTCTCGGCTACAGAACTGCAGTAAAGATTTTTGCTGCAGATAGGACCGCTACATGTGCAATATCGTTTTGGAATCGACTTTTAGGCCGAATTTAGCCATTTCTGCTTCAATTAGAAGCCTCAGTAACCCTTTTTTATGTTCCCGCTGACACTACTAGTCTAATTGCAATCCATCTTTACGTCAGATGCACGAGCTCGCGGAGGTCATCAGTGGACATCTCGGTAATCCAGCTTTCGCTTTGGATCACCTGGTCGTTGAGCGTCTGCTTTTTTTCGAGCATGGCATCGATTTTTTCTTCAAGCGTTCCGGTGCTGATCAGTTTGTGGACGTGGACGAAACGCTTTTGTCCGATCCGGTAGGCACGGTCGGTTGCCTGGTTTTCAACGGCCGGATTCCACCAGCGATCGTAATGGATCACGTGGTTGGCGGCCGTCAAATTCAGGCCGGTTCCTCCTGCCTTCAAGGACAACAGGAAGACGGGGAATTCGTGCTCTTGAAAACGCTGGATCATGTCGTCCCGCTGGTTCTTCGGAACGCTCCCATTTAGAAACGGAATCTTCAAGTTATATTTTTTCTCCAACAGTGTACGGATTATTTCACCCATCTCAATATATTGGGTAAAAATTAAACAGCTTTCCTTCTGTTCAAGAACAGCTTCGACGAGCTCAGCCAGTTTCTCTAGCTTCACGGAGCGTTCAAGCAGCAGTTGCGGCTTCTGTTCTTTTAAATAGAGGGCCGGGTGATTGCAAAGCTGCTTTAAGCGGCTGAGCATTTGCAGGATTAAACCTTTTCGTGCAAGGCCCGATAGCTGTTCGATCTCGGCAAAGGTATCGCGGATGAGCTGCTCATACAAAGATGCCTGTTCCGCTGTGAGCGGGCAATATTCCTTTTGCTCGAGTTTATCCGGCAAATTAAGGGCAACCTCTTCATCCTTTTTTGTTCGCCGCAATAAAAATGGCCTGATCATCCTTTGTAATTCTTTAACCTTCTCCTGCTTGTCGTCCTTTTCGATCGGGATGACAAAGCGCTTTTGGAATTGGCCAAGGTTGCCGAGATAGCCATGGTTTGTAAAATCAAAGATCGACCACAGCTCGGACAGGCGGTTTTCCATCGGTGTCCCCGTTAACGCAATATGGTGGAGCCCCTTTAGCTTGCGGACGGCCCGCGATTGCTTCGTCTGGGCGTTTTTAATGTTTTGTGCTTCATCAATCGAAATCGAACTCCACGATAACGATTCAAAATCCTCAAGATCGAGATTGATAAGCCCATACGATGTCAGCATGACGTCAGCCTCAGCTGCTTTTTCCTTGAATGCGTCACCCTTTAAACGGTTTGGACCATAGTGAAGGTACACATTGAGGCCGGGCGAGAACTTCTCAAGCTCTTTTTGCCAGTTGCCGAGCACGGAGGTAGGACAGACGATCAATGCAGCCCCGGAGTTTTCCTGAGCTTTTACGGTTAACAAATAGGAAATCAGCTGGACTGTTTTTCCGAGCCCCATGTCATCGGCGAGAACCGCCCCAAATCCGTATTTTCGCAAAAAGAGGAGCCAGCTCATCCCAAGCACCTGGTAAGGGCGCAGTTCCCCGTTGAAAGCCTCAGGGACCGGTTCAGCAGGAATCTCTTTTATTTCCGAAAGCTGTTTGATCATTTGTTTCCATTGCCGGTTCAGTTCAATTTGAATGCGGGCAAACGCTTTTGGATTCTCAAGATCTGTCCCTGCTTCATCCTCATCCGTTGCAAGCTGCTGCTCCAACAGGTCACGGACGTGAAGGCCTTCTTTTTCCGCCTTTTTCATTAAGTCCTGGATCTGGCGGATGAACTGCGGATCAAGCTTGATCCAGCGGCCGCGAATATAGACAAGCCGTCTCTTTTCGGCAACAAGCTTGCTGAATTCCTCCTCGGAAAGGTCAACACCATTCATCGAAAAGCGCCAGTCATAGTCAAGCATCGCAGACAATCCGACAAATGAAGGGCGATGGCTTCCTGTCCCTTTTAAACGAGCTTTTATTTTTAAATTGGCGGCCTGCATTGCGTGCCACCAGGCTGGAAGCAAAATTTCAACGCTAAGAGCGAGCAGGAGCTCACTTGTTTCCGTCAGGAAAAACCAGGCTTCTTCTTCGCTTAAGGTGTTTCGGAAGCGATCACGTTTATTTAATGACGGAACAAGCAGGGCGAACCGCTCGAGTTCACGATCAATTTTTTCTGCGTGAAGCTTCCATTTGTGCGGATAGGCTGAACGGTCATCGACGTCAACAATCGTGTCCGGATTATTTTTATCGCGAAGAAAAGCACCCAAACTCCATTCATCATCCACTTCCTCAGGCTCTTGCAGCCGCAGTCCGATTGTGAATGGCGCCGTATCTTTTTTAATCCCGATCCACTCCGCCCATCTATCTTCATCAAAAAACTCGGCAAGCTGCCTGGCATCGATCTGGTTGCTTTTCAAAATCTCCAATTTTTTTTCGAAAAGCTCTTTCATACCCCGGTTCCGGCTCAGATACGCATCAAGGGAGCGGGCAAACCACTCATGAATGAACGGGCGGACAGGAACCGGCTCTGAATGCTCCCAGAAGGACGGATCAAATTCTTTGTAAACACGCTCGGGTAGCGCCCACTGAAAGCTCTCCTGTTCCCATGCAGCAAAATCGGGGATCCAGTCCTTTTCGACGATCGCCTCATGAACGGCGGGGGCAGCCGCAATGCAAAGTTCAGCCGTTTCATTCCAGTCCCACTCGATTAACCGGTTGAATTGTTCTTTTGCAAACAAGGTTGCCAGCTGCCAACCGTTCACGGCAATACCCAAAATGCCTTGATGCCTTTCTATATCAAGAACGGTTCCGAAATAGCTTTCTTCATGGCGGTGGAACAAGAGGCTCTTCCATTTGCCCGGGTCGAGCAGCTCCTCCGCTTCATCCTCAGCAGTTATTAAATAACGGTTGTCATTGATAGTCTGAACATTTATTTTTAAATACCTCGTTTTAAGCATGGATCAGTTTACTCCTTTTACATTCTTCATGAAAGGCGCGCAGCCGTTTAGTCCTGAAGAGCAACTCTTCCATAAATTCTTCCCACTCGCTGACCAGGCCGATTTTTTTATAAATCGTCCGCAGTTTTTTCAAATAGCGGACCGCCTCCTGGTAATTGCCCCTGCTTTTCATATCAATATTCTTTTGAATCGATTGATGGTAAAGGGGAAGGAGGACCGACGGGCTCTCCTTCTGGATCGGCTTTATACGCTCATTTGAAACCAAGCCGATGTCGAAGCCGATATAAGAGATGAGCTCACCCCATTTTTCATAAAGGCCGTGTTCAAATAAGAATTGTTCATATTCCATATAACTGTATGGCAGAGTATACAACAGGGCCCGTTCATAAAGATCCGTGCGCCCGTTCTCTGTGCAAAATCGCATAATTGCACGAAGCGATAGTTCAGTAAATTCGCGGCTGACACGATACTCCCTTAGCGATCGGACATATTCCCTTAAGTATTGGATAAAAAGTTCGGTATAAGGAACCATCCTTTTCCACGCTTTTTGGCCGGTGAGCATTTCGAGCCAAACAAGGTAATAAGGGGCTGCTTCCATGCCAAGAGAATTCAAAATGTCGAGAGCAGCTTCATCTTTACTTGTAAGCACATATTGATGAGCAAGCCCGATACTCAATGAAATCGAACCGTTTATTTTGCTAAGCTTCTCAAGCTTGGCCGTTTCCTGGTCGCGCCAACCGCCGCGCTTGAAAAAATTTGTCCACAGGAACCGATATAAATAAATCCCTTCATACCAAAAGGCGGATTCATTTTCATCTTCGAGGAGCAGGATCGAGTCGTCTTTTAGCCTCGACACAAAAGCATCAAATGCAAACGGCAAAGAATGAATCGACAATTTATTGACCGCATCCTCAATTTCTTCTATTAAGAAATGGGAGACATGTCTGTAATAGCGGTTAATCATTTCTTCTGTATGGCCAAAATCTTTACTAATCCTTGATACATTGCTAAAAGCATGCAAGGCTCCAACAAGTTCATAAAGGGTCCGCCATTCTGCTTCAACCGGGGCACCGGCTCTGAGCCGCCTCACATAAACTTCAAAAAGCTCTTTAAATACATAAGGCTTCGGTTCGCCGTTTCCCGTCATAATCGAATTAAAGCTTTCCGTAAAAGCGTTGACCCACTTATCATAATCAGGTTTTAAGCTGCCGGTTGATTTTAATAAATCCTTGGCCCGCTGCATGCCCCAAGTTGCCGCAGCCTTCTTATCCTTCACTGGCTGGCGCCACTCTTCAATCCATTCGGCGACACTCCCGACATGGGAATAGGCCTGGAAAAAAACTGCGAGCTGATGGCGGCAAATCCCTTCACCGGGGCAAGAGCATTCACTCAGCTCCGGAAAGCTCAGGTCGAGGTTGACCCGAGCCGGCGTTACATCCTGAACAGAGGCATGAGCAATCTCCTGGTCCATCTTCAGTTTAGAAACCAGTCCTTGCCGGTAAAGCATAAACCCTTTTTGGACGAGCTTGTCGTCTCTTTCATCCCCGGCGATCAGCAAATCGTTCATTTTTGCCGCTCCAAACTGGAGCAGCTCTATATAGTAATCAGGAACTACAGTCATGAAAAGAACCTCCCGTTGTTGCAGTCCAAAAAGTCATATTCTTTTATTATACCTAAAAAAGCAGGGGTTTAGGAGCGGAAGAGCGAATAACGAAACAAAGAACTAACAATTAAGTCAATTACACAATATAACAAGCTAAACCGAAAAACGAATGAAGTTGTCTAGATATCAGGAGTATGCCGTAGGAAACGAACGCTTAATTTTAAGTAACTGTTCGTTTTTCACTTAAAGAATGCTATATGAAATTCGTTCAATTGAAAGTTTTAATATAGGAGAAAAACTAATTTCAATGATATAAGCTGATTTATAAAAGAATTAATAAATAATCCACTCCTAAATTCTCCATTTTAAGTGGAATTAATTGAGAGATATGAGACCATTTACATTTACCATTATTTAGCTTTTAGGTTAAAATGATAGCAGAATACCTATTTGGAGGACCTGTCATGTTTTTTCAAAATAAGCTTACCAAAGGCTTGCGGGATCCAGCCCGATTTTTCTACCAATTGACTGAGGCGGAGCGGGTCACGGGATTGTGGAACCGTGCAGTTCTATTAGTGCTGGCAAGCATGTTGATTTTCGGGATCAGTACATATACAGGCATAGGAACGGAAATTTTATCGAAAGAAATAACACAGCTGCCGATTAGCGAATTCGAAGCGCATAAGGCACTCTTTGCTGTCGGTCAGATCATTTGGGGCCTATTTTATGCAGCTTTGGTTTTATTTGTCCCTTCCTTGTTTTTTTGGACACTCACCGATACCGAATATAAAAAGCTGATTGTTGTCCAAATGTTCGTCCTGCTTATTTTGTTAGTTGAAAAATTAATATTGATTCCTTTCCAAATTACATTTGGTCTCGATCAATTTTCCTCGCCTTTTTCATTGGGAGTTATCGCGCAATATCTTTCGATCCATCCGTTTTTTGTTTATTTTCTGGCCTCGATAACAGTTTTCAAGATATGGAGCATGGCCCTTCAATATAAAGCTGTTAAATTATTATCCGATAAAAATTCAAAAATCCTTCTATTAATGATCATCTCTATCAATCTCGCAGCCTGGTTATTTTCAGCTCTTATTGCATACATAGAATTTGAAAAGGTTTTGTAAGGAGGGGAGAATCTTGAAGTGGAGAATAAACTGGAAAAAAACCTCACTGATTGCCGGCTTAATCTTGTTCCTTTCAGCCAATCTCTATTTAATTTTTAAAAGCGAAAGTGAAATTACCAGGGCGGCGCGCGTCGAAAAGTGGACAACCGTGAAACAACAAAACTTGAGTGAAACAATGAAAGCTACCGGCAAGGTCGCCCCGTTTGAGGAATTTCATGTTTATTTTAATAAAGAACGCGGAGATTTGAGCGATATTTTAGTAGAAGAAGGCGATGCAGTCGAATCGGGCACACCGTTAATCGAATATTCTTCGAGTAATACGGAGAATGAGATTAGTAATCTCGAGGCGGAAATTACCCGTGCAGAAGAGGAGATCTCCCGCCTCGATGACCATATCATGGAGCTGGAGTCTCTCCAGTCTGATACTTCTTCCTACGACTCTTATGATTCATCCAGTTCATTCGATGACTCAACCGACTCGTTCGATGACACATCCGATGACTTTGATTCCGCCGATTCATACGGGTCCGGCAACAGCTCGAACGAAGTGATAAACTATTCAATCCAGCAAGAAATTCTCAATAAAGAGCTTAGAATTGCGGAGCTTGAAGCTGAAATCGTCAAGTATGAGGAAATCATAACGGCGCTTGAGGAAGGCTTAACAGAGATGACCGTCAACAGTGAGCTGGATGGCTGGGTAAAGAGTGTGCGCCATGATTTGGGCAATCCAATTGTAACGATCATATCGAACCAGCAAAAAGTAGAGGGTATGTTGCCTGAAGACAAGTTTTTGAAGCTGTCAGAAGGAATGAAGGCGTCTGTCACCTCTCCGATTGTGAGTGGGAAACGTGAAGGCACTGTCGAGAAGATCGCCGGCTTTGCTTCAGACAATCCCGAAAATGGCCAAGCCAGCAGCTATCCGTTTCAAATTCATCTTGAAGAAAACTTTAAAGGCCTGGTGCATGGCTCCAATGTTGATGTCACCTTAATAACGAAGGAAGCAAAAGATGCGCTCACCGTCCCGGCGGCAAGCATCAAAAGAAAAGGCAGTGTCTATGTAATGGCCGAGAACGGCAAATTAAGCAGGCGAGCTGTCCAGCCAGGATTGGAAGTAAACGGCACGAAAGAAATTATCAAAGGAGTGAAACAGGGCGAATTCATCGTGCTCGAATCAACTTCCAAGCTGCGTAACAAAGCTCCTTTCTATACCCCGGTGGAAACAGGAAAATGGAGCCAAAAAGCGTTCAAACAATTAAATAAAAAGGATTATATCAAATATGTTATTACAGGATTTTTGCAAATGTGAGCAGGATTTGATCCCTTTTATCAGAGAGGGATTTTTTTGTAAGAGCAGGTTTACGATTGTGAAATGAGTGGTAATAAAGATAGTGCGCAAAAAATGTTCCTCATTGTGTGTATTAAGAGAACAGCAAATTCGATTATATAATTTCAGATAACAAAGGCAGATAGATTATAGTTGAGCACTCAATATTTATAGTCGCGAAATCGGATTTACGAGCGGAACACCAGATTTACGAGCGAAAAATCAAATTTACGTGCGAAAAACCGGATTTACGAGCGGAAACCCAAATTTACGAACGAAAAACGAAATTTACGAGTGAAAACCATATTTATGATCGAAGAAAGACTGACTATGTAGCATCCATCCGTAAAATTCGAGCTTCGCGGTCAACATCTAGCAATAAGCAGTCCGTAGTAAAAAAGACACCCGCCAACTAGTCGGCAGGTGCAGCTAAAAAATTAATAGAATCTCTTAAAGCCATCAAAATGGCTTTGGTAATAGCTATTATTAAGGTTCGAGATTGAGACGCCCTGCGATGAGTTGGCATGGATGAACTCGTTGTTTCCGAGATAAATTCCCATATGCGAGATTCCTGCTTTATATGTATTTTCAAAGAATACGAGATCACCTGGTTGCGGTTCGTTTACATAATAAGAGCGGTTGTAATATCCTTCTGACGATAAGCGGGAGATTTGTTTGCCTGATTGCTTAAAAACATAAAAAATAAAACCGCTGCAATCAAATCCTCCCGGTGCGGAACCTGCCCACTGATACGGGGTTCCGAGCAAGCTTTTAGCTGTATTTAATAAGCCTGAAACCTCACTAACGGGATTTGAAGGCTGTACGACAACCGGCGGCAGATTGGGAGCAACCACTGGAGCAGCAGCTGTTGCAGTTATCTTTAACTTTTGGCCGACATAAATAAGGTCTGAGGAAAGATTATTCCAGGTTTTTAGCTGCTGAACCGAAACGCCAAAGCTTCTGCCGATATGTCCTAAAGTATCACCCGGTTTTATAACGTATTCCATTACGTTTGCAGGCTCAGCTTGTACAGGAGGAGCAGACACCTGTGGCGGCGTCGAAACGACAGCCGGGCCTGTGTTCAATGGGCTGGAAACAAGCAGTTTTTGGTCTGGGTAGATGAGATGGTCTTTAAGGTTATTCCATGAGGAAAGCTCAGCCAGACTGATGCCGTGCTGGTTCGCAATTTTAATCAATGTGTCGCCCTTCACAACCGTATACGTTTGTGCTGTTTGTAAAACAGGGGGCTGTACACTTTGTCCGGGGACGTTGGCGGTTTGTGAAATTTTTAACTGTTGGTTGATCAATATTAAATCTGACTGCAAGCTATTAATCTGCTTAAGTTCGGCGACACTTGTATTCTTTTTTTTCGCAATCGCGGAAAGGGTATCCCCTTTTTGAACCGTGTATGTATTGGCGGAAACAGTAGCCGAGAAGCCAGTGGTTAGTACAGCAACAGTAGCCAGTGAAGCCAGTTTCTTTTTCATAATCTTTGATATTCACTCCTTTTTTTCTATTATTGCAACTATTTTATCACATGTTTCGTCTAATAAATGCAATAATTGACAAACTTTTCAGCAAGATTTAAAAAAATGCAAAGGAAGATAGACTAATGATTGATAGCAAACAGGACCAAGACTGCTTTTCTGAGATTATCAAAAAAGCGTACGAAAAAGGTTTGAACGAAAAGGACATAACGGTTGATCAAATACTTCAAGAACTCGAATTGGACTTGCAACTCATTTTTTCTAGAAAAATCTAAAAAAATGGTGACCTGATTCAGTCACCATTTTTTTATTTTGCTCTTTATAAAATGGATGTACTTATCAACCTTTTGCAGTTCAAAGATAATCAATGCCTTTTCCATATAGGTTTTTGCCAATGAAAAATCGCCTTGCAGCTCATAATTGTAACCAATATGGTAATGGAATTCCCCGAGCAAGTACAGATTGTCCCGTTCCAAACACCAGTCGATTGCTTCTTTGCAGGCATCGTTTGAAGCTTTGTAGTGCTGCAGCCTTGTGAACGTACGCGCTGTGTTATATAGAACCCTGCTTTTGATCGTTTCGTCCTGTACATGGGGAAGCAGTTCTAAATGTTCTTTTGCTGGAAGGTAGACGTCCAACGCAGCATCCAATTCTTTTTCTTCGAAGTAGATATTGCCTTTGCAAATTTCGATTTCGATTTCCCGTTCCTTCCAGACCTTTTCATGGGTCAGCAAAATCGCTTCATCAAGAAGAATAAACGCTTTTGTCAGGTTTTTGTTTAATTCATATTCACAAATTCCTTTATGCCATAATAACAGCTGCTGGTTTTTCCGGTTTTGCGAAAATAACGGATTATTTTCTTCAGAATTAATAATCTCCTTGATTCCCTGATAGTCGATATTGCGGCGAGCTTTGTTTAACAGGCGGGTCACCTCTTGAACATAATCGAGCCTCGGTGTAGTGCCGATATTGAAAAAGTAGTTTACATCAACGCCAAGCCGCTGTGAGATTAAGTACAGGGTCGAGGCGAACGGGAATACATCCCCTTTTTCGATTTTGCTGATTTGCGCCTGGGTACAAATACCCTTTGCTAATTCTGTTTGTGACAACCCCATAAGCTTCCGTAATTCTTTAATTTTTTCACCAATCGCTAAAAAATCCATTATTCCACATCCCGAAAATATGCCTAGAGTTATATTATTTTAGAAAAAGGAAAGGAAACAGCAGAAAACTACAAAAAAATCGGCTATAAACGCTCCTAATCCAGAATCAATCAAATTTCTAATTATGTTTTAATAGGCTTGTAAGCAATTGTTACTACCTCAAGCTTAGCAAAAAATCAAATGATTTTGAAGGAGGGCTTGTCATGAAAAAACGATTCATCGTGTTTTTAGCTGTAATGACCATCGTATTTGGCGCTGGCTTTGTTGGATCCAGTGTTGGAACTAACGAACTTCCAACAGTGTATCACGAGCTTCCAACAGTTTACTAAGAATTTCTGCTGCAGCTTTCTAATCTTATTCACCCAGTATGTTTTATCTGTTTTACGAACAATACCTTTTAATCTCCTTTTGCCGCTTTGGAAACAAGGCGGCCTTTTTATACAAATTTATAGGTTACTAACATTTACATAGGAAAAATATGCTTATAATTATATAAATAGCTGAAAACAGTGGAATAGAAGCCGGTAACACCGATAATCAGCGAAAAAAACGCTATATAACTGAAAAACATGATTTTTTCACTTCTGTTAAAGTAAAATAAATCCTTTTCCCAAAAGAGGTGTATAAATTGAAAGATATCGAAATGAATGTCTTCCCCACATTTAAAGAAGACGAGTGTGCGATCATTTTCTCATTTCATTTTAAGCAAGAACACCACAAAATTGGCGAGGCTGTCATTTATACAACCACAGAAGGATTCAGCACAAGATATGAAGTTGATAAAAATCAAAGCGAGCAAGTAAAAGAAACTGTCGCACGGCTTGATCGGCTGTCGGTTACAGAAGAGTATAAAACGGTTTCGATGGAAAAAATCTATCAGTTTCTCGAATTGATCGGCGTTCAAAAATGCTTTGTGGATCAAGAACCTTCTATAAACTATCTTAAGTCGCGTTACTCAGTGCAAAAGTAGAAAAGGATTATCCTGCCAACCAGCTTGTGGATAATCCCTTTTTTTGTCGAAAAAGGTTGACAAATATTTGAAACTCCAAATCTCGCTTTTCCGTCTAATTAAGAGAAGGGAAAAAGTCCAGTGAGGAGAAATGAACATGATGATTTGGCTATATTCGGCGATCGGTGTTTTTTTGTTTATGGTCGTTCTTGAAGAAGCGGTTAATTATTTTTGGTCCCGCTATCTTTACGGAAAAAATGACAAAGGGGCTTAATTGGGGATCATTCTACGGACTTTTATTCATGTTTAATTTATGTTTGAATATAATTAAGGGGTTGGTTGAAACTTCAGCCGGCCTTTTTGATTTGAGATTTTGTCGAATGTTTTTTAAAATAGAAAGATAGAATGGGAATTTCAGACAGAGGGGGAGAACCTTGAGGAAATCTATTTATTTTTTCGTAATTGCCCTTGCGGCGTTACTGGCCGGCTGCAATAACGACCCGACTCCGGAGGATCGGTTCAGCAAGTATGTTGAACTGTGGAATGAGCAAAAATTTGAAGACATGTACGATTATTTAACCGCTGATGCGAAAGAAGCGGTAACAAAGAAAGAGTATGTCGAGCGCTATCAAAAAGTCTATACTGATCTCGAAATATCAGATTTAAAGATCAAATTTGACCCTCCTGAAGAAAAAGCAGAAGGGGAAGAAACTAAATTTTCATTCTCGGCAAAAATGAACAGTTTGGCAGGCCCTATTTCCTTTAAGCACCAGGCTCCGTTGAAACAGGAGACCCAGAATGAGAAAGAGAACTGGTTTGTCGATTGGGATACGACGTTTATTTTTCCTGAGCTTGGAGCGGGGGATAAAATTGGACTCTCATCGGTTCCGTCGGTAAGAGGCGAGATTGTCGACCGAAATGATAATGGGCTTGCGGTCAACGGGACCGCCCTTGAAATCGGTATCGTGCCTGCGCAAATGGAAGGAAACCGCGAAGATATTATTTCCAGAGTGGCGGGCTTGCTTGGAATCGAAGCCGCCCAGATTGACAAGGCTTTGAATGCCGAGTGGGTCCAGCCGGATTACTTTGTGCCTATCAAGAAAATACCCGTGGAGAATCAAGAATTGCTTGCACAGTTGATGGAAATTCCATCAGTACTCAAAAAAGATGTTCCAGCCCGTGTCTATCCTTACAAGGACGCGGCTGCACAGTTGGTCGGTTACGTAGGGCCGGTAACTGCCGAGGAGCTCAAGGAATTAGCGAGTAAAGGATATTCGAGCAATGATGTGATCGGCAAACGAGGAATGGAGCAGGTTCTCGAGGAAAGATTGAAGGGACAGAACGGTTCAAAAATCTATATTAAGAAAGAAGACGGCTCTGAAGTGCTGCTGGCCGAAAAAGAAGTCGCCAATGGCGAAAACGTCAAGCTGACGATCGATATCGGTTTGCAAAGCACGATGTTCAATGAGCTCGCCGGCGAAGCAGGCACCGGTACAGCAATGAACCCGGTAACCGGAGAAACATTGGCGCTTGTCAGCAGCCCTGCATTTGATCCGAACACGATTTCTTTAGGCGCAACGGGACAATATTGGAAGTCTATTGAAGAAAACCCGCAGAAGCCATTGACGACCCGTTTTAAGCAAACATATGCACCGGGATCTGTCATCAAGCCGATCACGGCCGCAATCGGCTTAAAAGAAGGTGCGATTACACCTGAGCAGCAGATGGAAGTCGATGGGCTGCAATGGCAAAAAGACAACTCATGGGGAAGCTACAAGATTACGAGAGTAACCGACCCGAACGGTCCGGTTAACTTGGATCGCGCCTTGCTCCTCTCGGATAATATTTATTTTGCCCAGGCTGCCTTGGCGCTCGGAGCAGAAAAGTTAACAGCAGGATTAAACAGTTTTGGCTTTGAAGAGGAGTTTGGCTATGCATTCCCATTGGAAAACTCTAAAATCGGCGAGCTTGATAACGAAGTCCGTCTCGCTGACTCAGGCTACGGACAAGGACATATCGAAATGAACATCGTCCATTTAGCCTCTTCGTATACACCTTTTGTGAATAACGGGACGATGATTAGACCGATTTTGCTTGCAGACGAGCAAACAGCGCAGCCTTTGAAAGAAAACCTGGTTGATGAGTCGGTACTAGCGCAAATCAATAATTCGTTAAGAAAAGTGGTCGAAGACCCGAGCGGTACAGCGCACTCTGCCCGGATCGACGGTTATCCGCTTGCCGGAAAAACCGGAACAGCTGAACTAAAAGAAAAACAGGGCGAAAAAGGAACGGAAAACGGCTGGTTTGTCGCATACAATGTTGAAAATCCGAATTTACTAATCGCCATGATGGTAGAAGGCGTGGAAAATAAAGGCGGATCAAAGCCAGTAGTCAGCCGCGTGAAAAATGTTTTCCAAAGCAGCAGGCAATAATAATGTCGTGTTAACGAAAAAGCCCCTTTCATCACTCGAAAGGGGTTTTTTCCGTTTCATGAGCTTTATCGTTCGTACGCTTCGCATTTCGTTGTCCAACACCAATATAAATGCTAAGCAGCAAAAAATAGGACAAGAGAAGAATCGTCCATATCGATGAAGATAGATTAATCTTCTCTTCGAAAATGGCCAGGAACAGCCCTGTTAAAAAGATCAGAATGATATAGAGTAACAATCCATTCCTAACAATCCACTTCATATCCGAAGATCCCTCCCTACTTGATTAATCATAATCTTTAGTATGGCTTACGGGAGAACATGTTATACAAAATTTTAATATCTTTCGAGTTGACTTAGTTTGGAAGGGAGTTAACTTTTTTTAGTGATTTCGGTAAGCGATCATCGAACTTAGTATTTAATCCATGTTATAGCAATGATAAAATCAAACCATACAAGCGAGGGGCATATTGATAAATAAAATGGATAAAAGGAGTGTTCGGACTTGAAAATCAATCATATTCATCATATCGCAATTATTTGTTCTGACTATCAAAAATCAAAGCATTTCTACATAAATATATTGGGCTGCAAAGTGATCGAGGAGACGTATCGAGCAGAACGTGATTCCTATAAACTGGATCTGCGCATTGGCGAAACAGGGCAGATCGAATTATTTTCTTTTCCAAACCCAGTCAAACGTCCAACTGGACCCGAAGCATGCGGATTGCGTCATCTTGCCTTTTCTGTGTCTAACATTGAAGAAAATGTTGAATATCTTAAACAGCATGGAGTTGATACAGAACCGATACGAGTGGATGAACTAACAGGAAAGAAATTTACCTTTTTCCGCGACCCGGACGCCCTGCCGTTGGAGTTGTATGAAGTAATATGAACGATGTCATATAGCGAGAAAATGTATGTGATTTTCAGCATTGAAAAATCCCCTTAAAACAGACCATACGTCTACGTGAGGGGATTTAGTTTTTTATGTATTATTATCTCCGAACGAGTACACATGCTGTGTATTTAACCGAGCCATTCCATAAAAAATATCAGGATAAAAATGATCAAGGAATAGAAGGTAACATGAAGCAAAACAGTTGTTAGCGCGTATTTAATATCATCAATAAGTAAGGTTTCCCTTTTTCGGGCTCTTGTTCTCATAGTTATCTCCTCCCTAAAGTTAGTTTATTAAATTATGGTTCTAGTGGCAATGATTAGTACTATTGCGCTACTAGTTTTTGATTAAAAAGTCCTCAATAAATCCAGCCCAAACCTCATGACCCTTTTCATTAGGCCTGCTCTGGTCCTCCGACAAATACCTTTTGAGCTCCTCGTTTTGCTGGTCAGGCCAGGCCGTCCAATGGTCCAGATACGTGATCCCGTTTTGTGCAGCATACTTTTTCAGTTCCTCGACCTGGACGGGATAATAACGGGCTGCATAGAGAGGATGCGGTGGCTGTAAAACAATCACCGTGTGTTCGTTTGCAGCTTGAATGTCAGCTATGATGGTGCTGATATTCTGCAGCGATTGACTGAGCTCAACAACACCGTTATCCAATAAAGTGAATGGTTCAAAAATAACCATATCAGCCTTTTCAGCCACGATTTCCGCCTGGCTTTCCTGATTGATAAAATCGATTGAGTTCAAACCGTATTGAATCGAATACACAGTAACTGTTTTCCCGTAAGCAGCTTCGATTTTTTCCTTCACCAAAATTGGCCAGCCATTATCTTCAAGTGACAGAGCTTCCGAACCAGCGAAGACGATTTTAAAAGGCTGCTTTTCAGCCAATGTTGTTTTAAACCGTTCCTGACTTGATTCCGGCCAGTTACCGGCAAGGTTTAAATAATCGGAGTCAGAACGTTTCGTTTTATTTGTAACAGGCGGAGCGGTCTCTTCTACCCGAGACGGAACAGCTCTCGCCTGATTATTCCCCGAAACAGTTGTTTTTTCGTTCCAATAAATTTGTCCCATTATTAAAATAATGGCACAGCAAATTGCCAGTATAGTAGTAAAAATAGCCTTCATCAGACGAGTGACCCCCAAAAATTTATAATCTACGTCAACATTATTTTTCGGAAATATTTCCCATGCACAAAAAATAACTATTAAAAAGGTTCGAAATATTATTTAATAGAAGATATTGCATAATTTGATTTTAAACTAATAAGATTATGCCAACAAACACAAAATTTTACAACATATTATGATATAATACTACTATTATTTATCAAGAATTTTTGGAGGAACAAATGGAAGAGACGATCAGCTTAAGAGAATTATTTCAAACCCTTAGGAAACGACTGAATTTAATCGTGATAATCACGATTGTTGCCGTTACCGTCAGTGCGGTCATCAGTTACTTTATCTTAACCCCAATCTATCAGGCTTCAACCCAGCTGTTAGTCAATCAAAATAAAGATGAGCAGGCACTTTATAACGTAAGTGAAGTTCAAACAAACCTGCAATTAATCAATACATACAACGTGATTATTAAAAGTCCTGCCATTCTTGAATTGGTCAAGAAAGAACTGGACTTGGATATTTCAGTCGGCCAGTTGAATGAAAAAATCACCGTGCAAAGTGAACAAAATTCGCAGGTTGTCAATGTAACGGTTCAAGATGAGGATGCATCCCAGGCTGCCGAAATTGCCAATAAAGTAGCTGAAGTATTTCAAAAAGAAATCGTCAGCATTATGAATGTCGATAATGTCAGCATTTTAGCAAACGCGGCTATCACAGATAATCAGGCTCCTGTAAAACCAAATCCATTGTTGAATATCGCGATTGCCATGGTTGTCGGGCTAATGGCAGGAGTCGGACTCGCCTTTCTATTGGAATATCTCGATAACACGATTAAAACGGAACAGGACATCGAAAAGCTGTTGGAGCTGCCGGTATTAGGTGTGATTACGAAAATAGACGAACAAGAAGATATCCGCTCCCGTGCAGATCGAAAAGCAAAGCTGAGAGGTGAAACAATTGGCTCTTAAAATCACAAAAGCAAAAATGTTTGAGCATAAACGTAAATTAATCGCAAAGCTGGATCCAAAATCACCGATTTCCGAGCAATACCGGACAATCCGCACCAATATCCAGTTTTCAACGGTAGACAAAGACATCCGCTCTCTAATGGTCACATCATCCGGTCCGGGAGAAGGTAAATCGACAACGATTGCCAACCTGGCTGTTGTGTTCGCCCAGCAGGGGAAAAAGGTGCTTCTTATCGATGCCGATATGAGAAAACCGACTGTGCATTATACGTTTAACTTAACCAATACATTTGGCCTGACAACGGTCCTGACAAAACAAACCGGCTTAATGGAAGCAGCGGCAGAGTCCGGCGAGAAAAACCTGTTTATTCTTCCGAGCGGCCCTGTACCGCCGAACCCGGCTGAACTGATCGGATCAAACGCAATGGATGAAATGCTTGAAAAAGCCTATGAGCAATTTGATATGGTCCTATTTGATACACCGCCTGTTTTAGCGGTTACGGACGCGCAAATTCTCGCCAACAAATGCGACGGAACATTGTTGGTTGTGTCAAGCGGGAAAACAGAAATCGATCATGCACAGAAATCAAAGGAATTGCTGATCAATGCAAAAGGAAAGCTAATGGGGGTAGTCCTGAACAACAAAAAAGCCAAGGATTCTGCCTATTATTATTACTATGGAACAAAATAAGCAAGAATCGACATCGTTCGCTATTTACAACTTTTTCCGAATGGTAGTATGATAGATTGGTAATGTTTTTACAAAACAAAGAGGGGGAAAGACACCGATGATTGACATCCACTGCCACATCCTTCCGGGTATTGACGATGGTGCGAGAACGATCGACGACAGTATTGCGATGGCAAAGCTCGCATATCAGGAAGGAATTAGAACCATCATTGCCACCCCTCATCATCAGAACGGCAAATACAGTAACGTGAAAAAAGATATATTAGCCAAAGTGACTGAATTAAATAAGGCACTTGAAGAGGCAGTCGTCCCGGTTCAGATCCTGCCGGGACAAGAAACAAGAATCTACGGTGAGATGTTGGAAGATTACGAACAAGAAGAAATTTTAACGATAAATAACGGAAATCGTTATTTATTCGTTGAATTCCCCTCTGCACATGTTCCCCGATATGCGGAGCGATTATTATTTGATATACAGTTAAAGGGGTTAGTACCGATCATTGTCCATCCGGAACGAAACCAGGAAATCATCGAACATCCCGAACTTCTCTATCAGCTTGTCAAAAAGGGCGCGTTAACACAGGTAACCGCCGCAAGCGTAGCCGGTCACTTTGGAAAGAATATTAAAAAATTCTCCCTGCAAGTAATAGACGCAAATCTGGCCCATTTTGTTTCATCCGATGCCCACAACGTTTCAACCCGATCGTTTAAAATGGTTGAAGCATTGGATGAAATTGAAAAAAGGTATGGCGTTGACATGGTTTACTATTTTACAGAAAATGCAGAGCTTCTTGTCGAAGGGCAAACAGTGTACAAAGAAGTGCCGGAAAAGATTAAAAAGAAGAAATTTTTAGGTGTTTTCTGAGAAAATCCAATAATATTTAAGGGGTCTTTGAGACCTTCTTGGTAATGTCTCCTAACCGATACCGATGGAGGCACTCGATCATGCCGTGGGCAAGAGAGCGACTTTTGCCTTAGACGTCAGTCGTCAATGGTGTGGTGTGAGGAGGGGTTAAATGCCCCAAAAATTTTGATTTACTAAGCGAAATTATTGAGGCGCTTACATTTAAATATCTAATGATAGTGCGCGTGCTACAACGTGGATTATCATTAGATATTTATTTTTTTATACGCCCTTAAACAAGACCGGGAAAATATAAAATGAAAGGGGATTGTTCGTTGACGTACCGGAAGAGGTTAGCCATTTTAGCACTGCTTGATTCTTTGATCGTTTTCTCAGCTATTTATATCAGTTATCTAATCCTCCATCCATATTTAGGGATTTTTAAGTTGCCCACCTTATTAATAACATCGTTGACGTTACTGACATTCCACCATTTCTATGCTTCGATGTACAAGCTTTATAACAAAGCATGGGAATACGCGAGCGTTGGAGAATTGATTTCGATTGTTAAAGCGGTATTCCTCTCAATCTTCTCGACAGGGATTATCCAGTTGCTGATTTTCCAGGACGTTTATGTCCGGGCGCTGGCGATTGCCTTGATGCTCCATGTCCTGTTAATTGGAGGCTCGCGCTTTTCGTGGAGAATAGTTCGGGACCGGTACATAACAACTTTGCAACAAAAAAAGAGAACATTAATAATTGGAGCGGGTGCAGCAGGTTCCTTAGTCGCTCGACAACTTGTCCATAATCGTGATATTGAATTGCAGCCTGTCGCATTTATTGATGATGACCCAAAGAAATATCGGCTGCAGATCCTCGGGATCCCGGTAGTTGGCAACTCAACCACCATTGCACATACTGTTGAAGCATTGAAAATTGATAATATCGTTATCGCTATTCCTTCATTAAGCAAACCTGAGTTAAAACGGATTTCTGAAGAATGTTTAAAAACGAACGCTAAAACGCAGACAATGCCAATGATTGAAGATATTATGCTTGGAAAAGTGTCAGTAAACCAGTTCAGAGACGTCAAGGTGGAAGACTTATTAGGGCGTGAGCAGGTTGAATTGGATATTAACAGCATTTCAGAATACGTCAGCGGAAAAACAGTGCTGGTAACAGGAGCAGGCGGTTCCATCGGTTCAGAGATTTGCCGGCAGATTTGTAATTTCGCTCCGCAAAAAATCATTTTGCTCGGACATGGTGAAAACAGCATTTATGAAATTGATATGGAACTCCGTCAGCATTATGCGGTAAATATCGAAATAGTCCCGATCATCGGTGATGTCCAGGACCGGGAAAGAATGTTTGAAGTCATGGAAGAGCACCAGCCAAATGTCGTTTACCATGCAGCGGCCCATAAGCATGTTCCGCTGATGGAATACAATCCAAGAGAAGCCGTCAAAAACAATGTATTTGGTACGAAAAATGTTGCGGAAGCAGCGGATATGTTTGGCGTAGAAACATTCGTGTTGATATCCTCCGATAAAGCCGTTAACCCAACTAACGTAATGGGATCAACAAAAAGAATTGCTGAAATGGTCATCCAACAGTTAGATAAAGAAAGTAAAACAAAATTTGTCGCCGTCCGTTTTGGCAATGTACTCGGAAGTCGGGGCAGCGTAATTCCATTGTTTACAAAACAAATCAGGGCTGGAGGCCCGGTAACCGTCACCCATCCGGAAATGACCCGATACTTTATGACGATTCCGGAAGCTTCACGCCTGGTTATCCAGGCAGGATCACTGGCAAAGGGCGGGGAAATTTTTGTTCTTGATATGGGGGAACCTGTGAAAATCGTTGATTTGGCTAAAAACTTAATTAAACTGTCTGGCTATAAATTCGAAGATATAGGGATTCAATTCTCAGGAATACGGCCCGGAGAGAAGATGTTTGAGGAACTACTAAATGAGAACGAGGTCTTTCCTGAACCGGTTTTCCCGAAAATATTTATCGGCAAGGCAGTATTGGAACAGGAAGCAGAAGTGGACTTTCTATTAAAATCTTTTGAAAACTTTACATCTTTGGAAATAAAAGATTTCTTATTAAATTTAGCGAATCGAAGAGAGAACAATATTCATCTAGTAGCTAAGTAGTGATAGGGGGATATCTAATTGAAAAAGGTTCGAAAAGCAATTATCCCGGCCGCCGGTTTAGGTACACGTTTTCTGCCTGCCACTAAAGCAATGCCAAAAGAAATGCTGCCGATTGTGGACAAGCCAACGATCCAGTTTATAGTCGAAGAGGCAATTGCATCAGGAATTGAAGAAATCATCATCGTAACCGGAAAAGGTAAGAGAGCGATTGAAGATCATTTTGATCTTGCACCAGAATTGGAACAAAACTTAATGGAAAAAGGGAAATTGGAATTATTAGATAAAGTCCGATATGCTACTAACCTCGCAGATATTCATTATATCCGTCAAAAAGAACCTAAAGGGTTGGGGCATGCAGTCTGGTGCGCACGCCATTTTATCGGAGATGAACCATTTGCTGTTCTCCTAGGGGACGATATCGTTCAAAGTGAAACACCATGTTTGAAGCAACTGATGAATATATATGATGGAACTCGTTCTTCTGTAATTGGGGTTCAGATGGTGCTTGATGAAGAAACACATAGATACGGCATCATTGATCCAGCTTCGCAAGATGGCCGCACATATCAAGTTAAGAACTTTGTTGAAAAACCTAAACCTGGAACTGCTCCATCCAATCTGGCGATAATGGGAAGATATATCCTTACGCCAGAGATCTTTATGTTTTTAGACCGACAGGAAACCGGGGCAGGTGGAGAAGTGCAATTGACCGATGCCATTCAAAAATTGAACCAGATACAACGAGTATTTGCTTATGATTTCGAAGGAAAGCGGTATGATGTTGGGGAGAAGATTGGGTTTGTGAAGACTACAATTGAGTTTGCGTTGGAAAATGATGAATTGAGGTCTGAATTGCTCAGCTATCTTGATGAAGTTATGGAAAAAGTGAAGGCTAAATAAAAAATTATTGGCTCCTATTCATATGTATGATTATTAAAATGGTTATCCATATGGGTGGGGGCTGTTTTTTTGTGCAAAATTGAATAATAGTTAGTTGTTTCTTTGTTAGACAATTTTTATCCCTGACTAACTCAAAATCACTAAAGTGATGGGGAGGTTCACTGCAGTTTGCGTTCTAGAGACGATAATATTAAAGATGGCTATACTGATCCATATGAAGATGAAGGAGTTCCGGTCTTATAGTAATATTCCAGCCCAAGACTTGAAATCGATTTTTTGTGTGGAAAAATCATTAGCATAAAGGATGATGATATTGCAATTAGTTGGTTAGTAAACCTCTAATGCTAATGCAAATAGTACGTCAACCATTCTGGTTGAATGTTAATAGGGAAAAGAGAATACAAGATAGATAGTGCTTGAAAAAGGGTTTGGTCTTTTTAATATGCAATATGTTGTGTGTATAGGTTATAGGTTTTTACATTCATTCGATTAATTTTACATTGGATATAATGTGATTTTAACCGTCGTGTTTGAATGGTCGGAGGGAAGTGACTATTGGATATAGATAGGGTGCTAGAAGCCTTGACGGCTAAGGGTTTGAGCCGTTTTAGAGGAAACTATGGATTGATTGAATGGTATATATAATAGGAAATAACACGGTTATGGGTGAGCAGTGAAGAGAAAAAGCTTAGTGATTGAGATTAATTGAGTAAATTCATAAAGAATTTAGTGGGTTACTAGTTGGTTGGAAGGGGAGATTTAAAGATACCAATTAAGTACTAATTTACTAAATAACATTATAAGGAGTGTTACAGGTATGTATCTGAAGATAAAAAGATTGATAGATATCATTCTTTCTTTAATAGGACTTATTGTATTATCGCCTATTTTCTTAATTGTTATTGTTGCTATTAAACTTGATTCAAAAGGTCCGGTTCTGTTCAAACAAAAAAGGGTTGGAATTCATAAAAGTCATTTTAATATCTTGAAGTTTAGAACAATGCGAATTGATACGCCTAAGGATACTCCAACTCATTTATTAGAGAACCCACAACAGTATATTACAAAAATGGGTAAGTTCTTGAGAAAGACTTCGCTTGATGAGCTCCCTCAAATTTGGAATATCTTTGTTGGACATATGAGTATTATTGGCCCTCGGCCGGCATTATGGAATCAGTATGATTTGATTACTGAACGGGATAAATATGGTGCCAATGAAGTTCCACCTGGACTGACTGGATGGGCACAGATGAATGGTAGAGACGAGTTACCTATTGAGATTAAGGCAAAGTTGGACGGAGAGTATGTTGAGAAGATTAGTTTTTGGATGGATTTTAAGTGTTTTTTGGGGACCATCGTGAGTGTAGTGAAGAGTGATGGGGTTGTTGAAGGTGGAAAGGGAGCTAAGAGAGAAAATGCCAAATTCAAAGGTGGGGAATCCTTATGAAAGTAAATAGTCTAATTGGGGTGTTGAAATGCTATTAGTAACAGGGATTACGGGGCATACTGGGAGATATTTATTACGTGAGCTAATTAATAATAAATATGATGGCCCTATTCGTTGTATTGTTAGAGAAACTACTGATACTTCTATTTTAGATGACTGCGGCTTAAATATAGAAAAAGTTATTGGAGATTTAAACGATCCAAGCTTTATCAATGGGGTAATGGTTGGTGTTGAGACTGTTATGCACATCTATAATATTCATCATTCCCCTTTAATAGTGCAGGCTGCTATAAAAAATGAGGTAAAAAGAGCAATCCTTGTGCATACTACCTCAATTTTCTCGCAATATAAGAAGGCTTCTGATGGCTATAAAAATATTGAAAAAAAAATCATTGAATTAACTGATAATCCAAAGTGTCCCACAAATATAACCATACTTAGGCCAACTATGATATACGGAGATCTCTGTGACAGGAATATGAGTAAGTTTATTAAAATGGTAGATAAACTTAGATTTATGCCTATTATTAACGGAGGGAACAGTTTAATTCAACCAGTAAATGCAAGAGATCTAGGGAAGGCATTTTTTAATGTATTGATGTCCAGAGATGAAACTGCGGGTAAGTATTATAACCTTTCAGGCGAAAAGCCAATTAAAATGATAGATGCCTTCACGATAATAAGTACAGAACTTAACAAAAAAACAATCTTTATCAGTGTACCATTAGGTTTAGGTGTATTTATCGCTAAGATCCTTAAAGCTCTCACTATAGGGAAGATCGATTATATAGAGAAAGTTCAGAGGATGGGAGAAAACAGACATTATTCCCACGATAAGGCGACAAGTGATTTTGGTTATAATCCAATGACGTTTGAAAAAGGTATTCAATTAGAAGTGAAAGAGTACATAAAGAGTAATAGAAATACGTCTAAATAAGTAGGGGCAATGATATGAAGATAGCTGTACTGTCAAGCCATACGTCATCATTGTTTTGGTTCCGTATGGATATGATGAAAGACTTTGTTAAAAAGGGCCATACGGTCATTGCTTTAGGTTCTGAGCCTGAAGCGCACTGGAAAAGAAAGTTCGAAGCACATAATATCGATTATAGGCAGCTACATGTGGAACGAAATGGTATAAATCCATTAAAAGATCTGAAAACTTTAAAGTCTCTTTATAATTTTATGAAAAAGGAAAGGCCTGACAAAATATTTGCATATCAAGCTAAAACTGTTGTTTATGGGAGTATAGCTGCAAAGATTAACGGTATTTCTGAAGTTTATTCTTTAATTGCTGGACTTGGCTCAATATTCAGAGGTAAAGGATTAAAAAATAATATAGTAAAGACAATTATGAAAATGGAATACTGGGTTGCTTGTAAATGCAGCAAGAAAGTGCTCTTTCAAAATCACGATGATAAAAATGAGTTTATTCAAAACGGTTTAATAGAAGATGAAAAGACCGTTATTATTAATGGTTCTGGAGTTGATCTTGAGAAATTCAAACCAACACCACTTCCAGAAGCACCAGCTTTTCTTTTTATCGGGAGGCTTATAAAAGATAAAGGGATAATGGAATATTTAGATGCCTGTAGAGAAGTTAAAAGGAGACATCCAGAAGCTCGGTGTTTGTTAGTAGGACCTTATGATACTAATCCCTCTGCCTTAAAGTCAGAAGAATTGCATCCATATATAGAAAGTGGAATTATTGAGTATTATGGAGAGCAAAGTGATGTTAGAGATTTCATAGCTCAATGTAGCACATTTGTATTACCATCTTACCATGAAGGTACACCTAAAACAGTGCTAGAAGCGATGGCAATGGGACGGGCTATCATAACTAGCGATGCACCTGGTTGTAGAGAGACAGTCACTGATGGGAAAAACGGATTCCTGGTAAAAGTAAAAGATGTACAAGACCTGATAAATAAAATGGAGTATTTAGTTCTTAACCAAGATGCAAGTCGAATCATGGGTGCTGAAGGTGTAGAGGTAGCAAAGGAAAAGTATGATGTGAAGCGTGTTAATAAAACCATTTTAAAAATAATGGCACTAAATTAGATGCGGGTGGTATCGATATGAACTTATACGAAAGGCTTGTTACTAGAGAAGAGAAAATATCATTAATAGGACTTGGCTACGTTGGCATGCCAATTGCTGTCGCTTTTGCAAAAAAAGCAAAAGTAATTGGCTTTGATGTAAATAAAGAAAAAGTTGAGCTTTATAAAAAGGGTATTGACCCAACAAAAGAAGTTGGAAACCAAGTAATTAAAGATACAACTGTTGAATTTACATCAGATGAAACTAAGCTTAGAGAAGCAAAGTTTCATATTGTAGCCGTACCTACGCCAGTAAAAGAAGATCGTACACCAGATTTAAAGCCTGTAGAATCTGCAAGCAGAACTCTTGGTAGAAATTTAACAAAAGACTCAATAGTTGTATATGAATCTACTGTTTACCCAGGCGTAACAGAAGATATATGTATTCCAATCCTTGAAAAGGAATCAGGATTAAAATGTGGTGAAGATTTTAAAGTAGGATATTCTCCAGAAAGAATTAATCCTGGAGACCAAGAACATAGATTAGAAACCATTATAAAAGTAGTTTCGGGTATGGACAAAGAGACACTAGATATCGTAGCAAAGGTGTACGAGTTAGTAGTAGAGGTTGGAGTTTATAAAGCTGAAAGTATTAAAGTGGCTGAAGCTGCAAAGGTTATTGAAAATTCTCAGCGTGATATTAATATTGCCTTTATGAATGAGCTGTCCATAATATTTAATAAAATGGGAATTGATACAAAGGCAGTACTTGAAGCGGCAGGAACAAAATGGAACTTTCTTAAATTCTATCCTGGACTTGTAGGTGGTCACTGTATAGGGGTTGACCCATACTATTTAACATACAAAGCAGAGCAAATGGGTTATTACTCTCAAATTATTCTTTCAGGAAGAAAAATAAATGACGATATGGGTAAGTATGTAGCTGAATGTACGGTAAAGAAAATGATAAAGGCAAACAAACAAATAAATGGTTCAAAAGTAGCTATATTTGGTGTTACATTCAAAGAGAACTGTCCCGATGTTCGCAATACAAAAGTAGTAGATGTGATTAAAGAGTTAGAAGAATATGGGATAGATGTTAAGGTTATTGATCCTGTAGCGGATAAAGAGGATTTATGGCGTGAATATGAAATTAATCTTTGTGAAATAGAAGAAATAAAAGAAATAGATGCAGTAATCATTGCAGTCCCACACAATGAGTTTAAAACTATTCATTTGAAAGATCTTAAAAGGATGTTTGGAACAACAGGATATAAGTTAGACGTTATGAAAGAAGTAGCTGCAACATCGGAGTTCCAGATGAATGTTGATATGCATGATTGTGTATTAATGGACATCAAAGGAATGTTTAATCGAAATGAAGCTGAGAGTGCAGGCTTTTTATATTGGAGGCTATAATATGGGATATGAAAATATAAAGTTTCCAGAGGGAAGTAAGTTTTTAGTTACTGGATCAGCTGGTTTTATTGGTTCTAATTTAGTAGAAGCAATACTTAAATTGGGCTACAAAGTTAGAGGACTTGACAACTTTTCAACTGGTAAAAAAGAAAATGTGGAAGAGTTTATAGACAATCCCAATTTTGAGTTTATTGAGGGAGATATTCGTGATCTTGACATATGTATTAACGCTTGTGAAGGTATTGATTATGTTTTGAATCAAGCGGCATGGGGGAGCGTTCCTAGAAGTATGGAGATGCCTTTGATATATGAGGAGATTAATATAAAAGGCACTTTAAATATGATGGAAGCAGCCAGGCAAAATGGAGTAAAGAAGTTTGTATATGCTTCAAGTTCATCGGTTTATGGTGACGAGCCGAATCTTCCAAAAATAGAAGGGAGAGAGGGGAACGTTTTGTCACCTTACTCTCTTACCAAAAAGGTAAATGAGGAATATGGGAAACTTTATACAAAATTATATAGTCTTGATACGTATGGCCTTCGCTATTTCAATGTCTTTGGTAGAAGACAAAATCCAAATGGAGCATATGCAGCGGTTATTCCAAAATTTATTAAACAATTATTAAATAATGAACAGCCAACTATTAATGGTGATGGTAAACAGAGCCGTGACTTTACTTACATTGAAAATGTAATTGAAGCAAATTTGAAAGCTTGTAAAGCTTCTCATGAAGCTGCTGGACAAGCGTATAATATCGCATATGGTGGTAGAGAGTATTTGATTGATATTTACGATGAGTTGTGTAAATCATTAGAAAAGAATATTATTCCGTTTTTTGGACCTGAGCGGAAAGGCGATATAAAACATAGTAATGCTGACATCAGTAAAGCGAAAGAACTCCTCGGGTATAATCCAGACTATGCCTTTTCTAAAGGGATGGAGCTAGCGATTAATTGGTATAAGGAGAATCTTTGACTTATGGCAAAGGGCACAATTATATATATAGGGGGATTTGAGCTTCCTGATAAAAATGCTGCTGCACATAGAGTACTAAATATTGGTAAAATTTTAAGAGAGCTTGATTATAACGTTGTTTATATAAGTATTGATAGAGAATTAACATTCCATAGTAATATTGTTAACACAAAAAGGGATATACAAGGTTTTGATAGTTGGTTTGTTCCTTATCCTCAATCAAATTATCAGTGGGTGAAATACTTATCTGATATACAATCATTTTTAAGAATAGTTGAACTATATTCTGATGTGAAAGCAATAATTTGTTATAACTATCAAGCGGTAGCATTAATGAAGATAAAGAGATATTGCAATAAAAACAATATTAAGATAATTGCAGACTGTTCTGAGTGGTATAGTGTAAAAGGGACTAACATTGCCTTTTCAGTGATTAAAGGAATTGATTCATTTTTACGAATGAGAGTAATACAAAAACAGTTAGACGGGCTTATTGTCATAAGTCAATTTTTAAAACAATATTATAAAAATAATTCGAGCCTAATTAGAGTACCCCCACTGGTTGATTTATCAGAAGATAAGTGGAAGTTATCAGTTACTAAAAATGACGATGATGTTATACGTTTTGTTTATGCAGGTAGTCCTGGAGTAAATAAAGATAGAATTAATGTTTTAATTGAGAGCTTATATCAATTGAAAGAGTTCTCCAATTATGTGTTTTACGTAATTGGAATAACAAAAGAGCAATATTTGGGTTATTATAAAGAACATAATGAATTAATTAGAGATCTTCACAATAAAGTAGTTTTCTTAGGGCGATTATCTCATATAGGTAGTTTGAAATATGTTGGTATTGCAGATTTTAGTGTGTTTATCAGGGAAAATAATAGATTGACCAAAGCGGGGTTTCCTACAAAATTTGTTGAGAGCGTGAGTTGTGGAACCCCGATAATTACGACAAGAAATAGTGATTTAGAAGAATATTTAGTTGAAGGTGAAAATGGATTTTGGATTGAAGGAGATGTTAGAAAAACACTGCAAAGGATCTTAAGTAAAAGCAAAAATGAGATATATGAAATAAAAGGGAACATAACTGGAGACATTTTTGACTATCACTTATATATAAATGACTTTAGATATTTCATAGAAACTATAAATATCAGTAAAAATGTATAACTGTTAATTGGCAAATAAGTGAATGTTTTTTTGCAAACTTAGTAATTACATATCATTGTCATTAATGACAGAAGGAGTCAAACTAAGTTAATGAAAGTATTACAAATAAATACTTATTATGAACATGGCAGTACCGGACGACTGGTAGAACAATTGCTAAAAAAACAGAAAGAAAGTGGTATTGAAGGATATGTAATGTACGGGAGGTCCATTGGTGAGGAGCAGTTAAATGAGAATGTTATTAAAATAAATTCTAAAACTGGGTTTTTAGCTCATAAATACAAATATCATTTATTGGGTAGAAATGGTTTCTATTCTAAAAATGAAACAAAAAGAGCTGTGGAAATAATTGATGAAATAAATCCGGATATTGTTCATTTACACAACATTCATGGATATTATATAAATATTGAAATACTATTTAAGTATTTACATAAAAAAAATATACCAGTTGTTTGGACATTTCATGATTGTTGGCCATTTACGGGTCATTGTAATCATTTTCATTCTATTGGTTGTGAAAAATGGAAAACCGGTTGTTTTTCATGCCCTCTAAAAACTAAAGGGCCTAGAAGCATAATATTTGACCGTTCAAAAGAATCATATGAAGCTAAAAGGAAATTATTCTCAAGCATAAAAAACATGAGGATAGTTACAGTATCAAATTGGTTAAATGAGTTAGTAAAAGAATCTTTCTTACAAGGTATATCATCTAATGTAATTTACAACTGGATTAATAGATCTGTATTTAATGAAGATAAGACAGATGAAACATTTAAAATAAAGCATAATATAGAAAATAAATTTGTGATCTTAGGTGTTGCACCTGCTTGGACAACTAGAAAGGGTATTTCTGATTTTCTTGAACTCGCCAAGATTATTTCTGAGGATGAAATTATTGTATTAGTTGGTAGTACGCTTGAGAATAAATTGTTTGGAGAAAAGCCTGTAAAAAATTTACCCAAGAATATTATTAGTATCCCCCCTACAAAGAATGCAAGTGAGTTAGCATTGATTTATAAATCGGCAGATGTTTTTATTAATCCTTCAAGAGAAGAAACTTTTGGATTAACAACGGCTGAAGCTTTGTCATGTGGTACTCCAGCTATAGTATATGATACAACAGCTTGCCCAGAAGTAGTTGGAATTGATGAAACAAGCGGATATATTGCCAAACCGTTCGACGTTCAGGATTTATACTCTAAAGTTAAATTAGTCAAGACACACGGAAAGTTACATTTTAGTAGAAATGCTATTTCGAGGGTGAATAAACTATTTAACAAAGAAAAAAATCTCAGTGAGTATTTAAATATCTATACTGAATTAGTAAAAAACAAAGGATAAGTAAAAATGAATCAACCGAGTGATTTGGGAGACAAAAAATGAAAAGTGTCAATAAAGTCAATAGTAAACTATTTGGACCATGGAAAATGTTCTTATCTTTTTTTATTAGTTCTTTAATATTATATCTAATAGGACCATGGGAATATCGTAATCGTGATGATGCATGGATGATCTTGTATATTTTGATATTTATTCTATGTAGTACTTTTGCATATAGAGTCGGAATTCAAAAGAAACAGAAGAAAATAAAAAAATTTACTGAACAACCCTCAATACCAACAAAACTAATTATTACCTCTATTTATGTAGGATGGGCCATATCATTGTATGTGTTGGTATACGGTTTTAATAAATATGGACTCCCAAACAGTAGTAGTATTGCTTCTAGTATGGCACAAGCGTACTCTGCAGGAAGAAGTAATGTTAATATTGAAAATGTATTTGCTCTTCAATTATATGGGAATTTTTCATTTTTTATATATACAGCATTAATTCTAGGGACACTTTATTTTAATAAATTAAACATGATTAATAAAGTCCTTATTATATGGTTATATCTTAATTTATCCTTATATTATATTTTCTATAATGGTACACAGAAAAACATTGCGGACTTATTTATAATATTACTGTCTGTTAAGTATATAAAATTTATTAGAGAAAATAAAAAATTCGCTTTTACGAAAAAAACTACATTCATAATAGCAGGAATAATAATACTTGCCTTTTTTGTTAACGTACTATTAGGACGGGCTGCGATGATGAACTTTTCTAGAAACTTGTATATTACTAGTCATTATCATCTTAATTTTGATCATTGGATGATCAATTGGCTTCCATTCGACATTGGATTAGCGATATCACTCGCAATTTTTTATTTTTCTCATGGGTTTTATGGACTTTCTTTAACCTTACAGCAACCATTTGTATGGACATACGGTTTAGCTAGTATTCCGAATTTAGCAGTGGTAGTAACAAGAATCATTGGAGAAAGTAGCGTAATTGATGGATTAACCTACCCCGAACGGGTGGAATCAGCTACTGGTTACTCAGCATGGTCTATATGGCACACGGCATTTCCATGGCTAGCATCTGATTACACCTTTATAGGCGCAGTGTTAATCCTTTCCGTATCTGCTTATATTTATGGGAAAACTTGGAGAGAAATTGTTTTTGAGGGGAAATGGCAATCTGTCTTATTATTCACAATTCTAAATATACAATGGTTATATATGGTGGCTAATAATCAATTATTTACAGCAAGATCCACAACAATGATGTTTATGGTTACCTTGTTTCTTTGGATTATGCGTAATAAAAAAATTCAGATAAAAAAGTAGTGGGAATTTTATAATATAGTGTTTTATGAACATCATTTAGATTCCTTCTAATTCACGTTAACGTTTTATAGAGCAAAAAATATACTGCTCTTGAAAGGAGAAAAATATGAAGGTTATATTTTTATCAAACTATTTAACGCATCATCAGATACCTTTTTCTGAAGAAATGTATAACATGCCAAACGTGGATTATTATTTTGTTGCAACTTCTATAATGCCCGATGACAGAGTCACTCTGGGATACACAGTATATAAGTCAGAAGATTATCCATTTCTGATTTCCTATAATAATAAAAACTATGAGTATATTGAGAAACTTATCGATGATAGCGATTTGGTAATTATTGGGTCTGCGCCCTATAAGCTAATCAAAAAACGTCTTAAAAATAATAAATTGACCTTCGCATATTCAGAACGATTGTTTAAAAATTTTAAATCTTTTTTAAGTATTATGTTAAAGGGGAATTTTTTAAAATTATATTACTTACCAAGTAAAAAGAGTATGACATATATGTTGTGTTCCAGTGCATTTACTGCTTCAGATTTAAGCAAAATATGTTCTTATAAAAATAAGGTATATAAGTGGGGGTACTTTACCGAGCACATCAGTTATAACACTGAGGAGTTGATGCAGAAAAAAAAGAAAGATCGAATTAAAATACTCTGGGCTGGTAGAATGTTAAAATGGAAACATCCTGAAATGGCTGTTAAGACAGCAGTACGATTAAAGAAAGACGGATATAATTTTAATTTAGATATTATTGGAACGGGTGAAGAGGAATACCTAATTAAGAAGCTAATTAAGCAGTATAATTTGGACGATTGTATCACGTTGTTAGGTGCAATGAGCCCAAAGGAAGTACGTGAACATATGGAAAATAGCAACATATTTTTAGTCACATCTGATTTCAACGAAGGTTGGGGAGCTGTTCTAAATGAATCAATGAATAGTGGGTGTGCGGTTATCGCGAGTCACGGAATTGGTTCTGTACCATTTTTGGTGAAGGATGGTGAAAATGGTCTAATATTCCGAAATAGAGATATTAATAGTCTTTACAAAAAAGTTAAATATTTATTTGATAATCCGACCAAAATCGAAGAATTAGGTAACTCTGCTTATAAAACAATAAACGATCAATGGAATGCAAAAGTAGCAGCAGAGAGATTAATAATATTGGCACAACAACTCTTGGTAAATAAGGATTATTATGGGATTAAAGACGGTCCATGTAGTAAAGCGTATATTCTTGATAATAACTGGTATAGATAGTTTAAAATGAGAGTGGGTTTAGTTATGGAAATTTTATATATATCATGTTACCCCAGTTCATATTTCAAACGATTGATTAATGAAAGTAAGACACTGAGTTCTCAGCCAGCCCAAAAATTCAACAAACTTTTTGTGGATGGTTTTAAACAGAATGGTGTCAACATTTCTGTGTTATCAACATTTAACCATATTAGTTGGGATAAAGAAAAGCTATTTGTAAAGAAAGAATTTATTAATGAGAATGGTATAAAATATTTTTTTTTACCATCATTAAAAATAAAATATCTGAACTTTATTTATATGCATTTTGCACTCAAAAAATTTTTAACTAGATGGAAACGGGATTACCCAGAAGGTATCATAATTATTGATTTCTTAAAACCATTTTCATGGCTTATATCAAAATATGGAAGAGGTAATAAGATTTTAACTATTGTAACTGATTTACCAGAATTTTTACTTAATGACGTAGGCGATATAAATAAAATAAAAAATAAGATTAAACTAAAGAATTATAATAAAGTAATTGAATATTCTACTCATTATATTTTCTTAACAGAACAAATGAACAATAGGTTAAATAAAGACAAGAAACCACATTGTATTATTGAAGGACTTGTTGACTACAACATGAAAAAAAAGAATGAAGTTATCCAAAATGATACACGTAAAATATGTTTGTATTCTGGTGCTCTACACAAAAAATATGGCATAGCTAATTTAGTAGAAGCTTTTACTAGTACGAAGTTGAAAAAGTATGAGTTACATTTATATGGAACTGGTGATTATGTATCAGAGTTAAAACAGGTTATAAAAAAACACAGAAATATCAAATACTTTGGAAATGTAGAAAATACTATTGTGGTACAAAAACAGTTGGAAGCGTCAATTTTAATTAATCCTAGACCTACTAATGAAGAATATACAAAATACTCATTTCCTTCAAAAAACATGGAGTATATGGTTTCGGGTACGCCAGTTATTACCACGGAGTTGCCAGGGATGCCAGATGAATATAAGAAATATGTATATCTCATGAAGGGCTTTGATGTAGAAGACATAATTAGTAGTGTTTATGAAGTTCTAACCAAACCTGATGATGAACTTAAACAAAAAGGGGTATCAGCAAGAAACTTTGTGCTAAAGGATAAAAATAATATAGTTCAAACGAAAAAAATTATTGATATGTTGAAGATACCACAGTTTTAAATTATAAAAAATATCATTGGGTTAGGTGATAATTTTACTGGAGCGGGTATGAAATTGAAGAATTACTACAGAAAAGTAAAAGCTATTTTTCAAAAGGGGAATGATTTAACTACCCAACAAGGCAGAGCAAGTGAAAGAGAAAAACGGATTATATTGACTTCTTTAGCTGCTGCAGTTTCTCAAGTTTTATCTATGGCTGTTCCGTTAATAACTGTTCGAGTATCTCTAAACTATATGGGAAGTGAGATATACGGATTATGGATGGCGGTTACTACCTTTTTCGCATTATTCACTTTTGCTGATTTAGGTTTAGGGAATGGCTTACAAACTGAATTGAGCAGGTTGATGGGAAAAAAGAACTTTTTGAGTAATGCTAGAGTATTAGTATCTAGTTCATATGTTATGTTATTATCGATTGCTATGGTGATTCTAGCAATTTTTTTTATTGCTTTTCCTATGGTTAATTGGGGCGAAGTGGTTAATGCCCAATCAAAAAATACTGCTGAGCTCTCTAGACAGGTTGTATTAGCAATTTTTATACCTAAAATAATTGGAATACCAATAAGTTTAATTAGAAGAAATCAAGCTGCCCTACAAGAAGGCTTTATCAGTTATGTTTGGCAAATAATAGCAAATATTTTAAGTGTGATCTCAATTTATATTGTGGTTATTTTGGATATGGGTGTTATTACATTGATTCTAGTTTCGTCCATTATTCCACTCATAGTAACCATATTCAATACATTTCAGTATTATTTGAAACGACATCCTGAATTGACACCTAAAATAAAACACTTTGACTTTCAAAAGTCAGTCTATATGTTTAGGTTAAGTATAGGTTTCTTTATAATATCTATTCTTAATACTATTGGATTAAATATTGATAATTATATTGTTGCTAGAATAGCTAATTTGGAGAGTGTGACAACATTCTCGATTGCGTCTAGGGCTACACAATTAATCAATGTTGCATGCACCATCATTAGTAGTCCACTATGGGCTGCTAATGGGGAAGCATTAGCAAGGGGAGATTATTTTTGGGTTGCAAAAACCACAAGAAAAATGTCGTTAATAAGTATGGGTATAACAATGATGAGTTCAATTATAATGTTAATATCTGGTCCAACATTATTTGAAATTTGGTTGGGTTATGATATTAATATCTCATTTAGACTATTAGCTGGATTATTATTAATGCAAATTTTGCTTGCATTTATATCGCCATATTTTATGGTCTTAAATGGAGCAGGAAAAGTCAAGATACAAATCTATGTTTTTTTAATATACAGTCTTTTTTCTACTACACTAAAATTTATATTTGGCTATTGTTTAGGAATAGAGTCAATTCCGTATATAGGTTCATTATGCTATGCAATAATTGTAATATTCCCTGTGTATTATACGGTACGTAAAATTTGTTCAAATAATAAATATGAAGAGGGGTTATCTAAAAATGTTTAAAGATAGAGTATTATTGATTACAGGCGGTACAGGTTCGTTTGGTAATGCTGTTATGGAACGTTTCTTGGGTACTGATATCAAAGAAATTCGTATTTTTTCACGTGATGAAAAAAAACAGGATGATATGAGAAAACAATTTAAAAACGATAAGCTTAAATTTTATCTTGGTGATGTAAGAGATTTGTCTAGTGTTAAGAATGCCATGCACGGTGTTGATTATATTTTCCATGCAGCAGCATTGAAGCAAGTGCCATCTTGTGAGTTTTTTCCTCTGGAAGCTGTAAAAACAAATGTAATTGGAACAGAGAATGTACTAACTGCGGCGATAGAATATTGCGTAAAAAAAGTAATATGTCTTTCAACCGATAAAGCTGCATATCCAATTAATGCGATGGGAATTTCGAAAGCTATGATGGAAAAGGTTTTTGTTGCAAAATCCAAAACAGTATCGCCAGATAGAACTCTTATTTGTGGTACAAGATATGGTAATGTAATGGCCTCTCGTGGTTCAGTTATTCCATTGTTTATTGAACAGATTAAAAGTGGGCAGCCTTTAACAGTAACAGACCCAAATATGACTAGATTTCTTATGAGTTTAGAAGAGGCTGTTGAGTTAGTCATATTTGCGTTCCAAAATGCTGAGGCAGGGGATATTATGGTTCAAAAGTCTCCGGCTAGTACTATTGGTGACCTTGCTCAAGCTGTAAAGGAGCTTTTTAATGCTAATAATGGAATTAAAGTGATTGGTACTCGTCACGGAGAAAAACGGTACGAAACCCTTCTTACAAAAGAGGAATATGTAGTAGCTGAAGACTTAGGTGGTTTCTTTAGAGTTCCTGCTGACCAAAGAGATCTTAACTATGATAAGTATTTCGCAGAAGGAGACCAAAAGCTTACTAATGTAAAAGAATATAATTCGGACAACACACAAATTCTGAATATTGAACAAATCAAGGAAAGATTATTAGTATTAGAATATGTACAAACCGCGCTTGCAAATTGGAAAAAACAAAACGTATATATTAATAATTAAGAATTAGCATCAAAATTATTGATTTTGTATACTTTGCCATTGCTACATTTTAATAAAGTGAAAGGGTAAAAGTACATTTGAATGATATTACTTGGAAGTGATAAAAAACATTATGAAAATATTCGCAATTGGTAAAAAACTAGTTGGTAAATATCCCTGTTTAATTAGGTTAGGTTCCTTAATTTATAATATTATAGGATTTAATAAAACAAGGTTAAAAGGTGAAAATAATATAGTATATTTTAAATCAAGTTTCTTAAAGAAAACAACAACTGACATCTTTGGAGATAATAATACTGTAAGACTAGGTGACAAGTGTTTTTTAAATAATGTAAAAGTATATATTAATGGAAATAATAATAAAGTCATTGTAGGTAATAGAGTAGCATTACTAAATACAGAAATTTATATTGAAGATGATAATAATGAAGTAATAATAGGTGATAAAACAACAATATTTGGAAATACTCATTTAGCATGTATTGAGGGTAAGAGAATTATAATAGGAAATGATTGTATGTTCTCATCTGATATAGTATTCAGAACGGGTGATAGCCATTCTATTATCACAAGGAATGGTATTAGGGTTAATGAGTCAAAGGATATAATAATAGGAAATCACGTGTGGATTGGTAATAAAGTAATAATTACAAAAGGAGCCTATGTCTGTGATAATTCTATTGTAGGCACAGGTGCTATAGTCACAAAACATTTTAATGAAGAGGGAGTAGTGTTAGCTGGAAACCCTGCAAAAATCATTAAAAAGAATATAAATTGGTTAAGAGAAAGAATTTAAAGAGGTGTTTTTTATGAAAATACTTGTTACAGGTGCAAGAGGATTTCTTGGGAAAAATCTAATTGCAGAGCTAAATAATAAAGGATATAAAGAGATATTCGAATATACGCGAGATAGTAACAAGTCTGTACTTGAAAAATATACAAAAGAATGTGATTTTGTATTTCATTTAGCTGGGGTTAACAGGCCAAAAAATGAAGCTGAATTTATGGAAGGTAACTATGGATTTACTTCTCTATTGCTAGCACTTCTAAAGAAACATGAAAATAAAGCTCCCATCCTTATTACCTCCTCTATTCAAGCAGAAGGGGATAATCCTTATGGGAAAAGTAAAAAAGCAGGGGAAGATCTATTTTTTAGTTACTACAAAGAAACTGACGTAAAAGTTTATGTATATAGACTTCCAAACGTATTTGGTAAGTGGAGCAAACCTAACTATAATTCGGTGGTGGCAACATTTTGTCACAACATTTCAAGAGGCTTAGACATCCAAGTAAACAACCCCGATGCGGAGCTTAACCTTTGCTATATAGATGATGTTTTGGAGGAGTTTTTAAGAGCGTTACATGGTGAACCAACAATTCAAGGTAACTACTGCGTTGTACCAGTAACTCATTCGATTAAGCTTGGAGATTTAGCTAATCTTATTCAAAGTTTCAAAGAAAGCCGAACCAATTTAAGCATTCCTAATATGGAAGATGCATTAACTAAAAAGCTTTATAGTACGTATTTAAGCTTTTTACCTAAAGATAAGTTTTCTTATGATCTTAAAATGAATTGTGATCACAGAGGATCGTTTACTGAATTTATCAGGACACCCGAAAGAGGACAAGTTTCTGTAAATGTATCAAAACCAGGGATAACAAAAGGTAATCATTGGCACCATACTAAAAATGAAAAATTCTTAGTTGTGAGTGGAGAAGGTTTAATTCGGTTTAGAAAGTTAGATTCTGATGTAATTATTGAATATAGAGTAAGTGGAGAAAAATTACAGGTTGTAGATATCCCTACTGGATACACACACTCAATAGTAAATGTGGGCGAAAGTGATCTTGTAACAGTAATGTGGGCAAATGAACCTTTTAATCTAGATAAGCCGGACACTTACTTCGTGGAGGTATAAAAATGAAGAAATTAAAAGTCATGACTGTCGTAGGTACAAGACCGGAAATAATAAGATTGTCCGCTGTTATTAATAAATTAGAAGAATCAAAAGCAATAGAGCATATACTTGTGCATACGGGACAAAATTATGATTATGAACTAAATGAAGTATTTTTTAAGGACTTTAATTTAAAAAAACCGGATTATTTTCTTGATGCAGCTACTGGAACAGCAGTAGAAACTATTGGGAATATCTTGGTTAAAATCGACCCTATTCTGGCTGAAGTGAAACCAGATGCGTTTTTAGTTTTGGGAGATACGAATAGCTGCTTAACTGCTATTGCTGCAAAAAGAAGACATATTCCAATTTTTCATATGGAAGCAGGTAATAGATGCTTTGATCAAAGAGTACCGGAAGAAACGAATAGAAAAATTGTCGATCATACAGCTGATATTAATTTAACATATAGTGATATTGCAAGGGAATATCTCCTAAGAGAGGGAGTCCCAGCAGATAGGATCATTAAAACAGGAAGCCCTATGTGTGAAGTGCTCAATACAAGAAAAGATGATATTGAGAAATCAGATGTATTAGAGAGATTAAACCTTGAAGAAGGAAAGTACTTTGTAGTATCAGCTCACAGGGAAGAAAATATTAATTCAGAAACCAATTTTATGGACTTAGTTAAAAGCTTAAATGAAATAGCTGAAAAATATAATATGCCTGTCATTGTAAGTACACACCCAAGAACTAGAAAAATGCTTGATGCTAAAAGTATAACATTTCATCAATTAGTAAAAACGTTAAAACCATTAGGGTTTAATGATTATGTAAAACTTCAAGTTAAAGCTCAAGCAGTACTTAGCGATAGTGGTACGATTAGTGAGGAATCTTCTATTCTTGGTTTCAAAGCACTAAATATAAGACAAGCCCATGAAAGACCAGAAGCAATGGAAGAGGCATCCGTTATGCTGGTTGGGCTCAAAAAAGACAGAATACTACAAGGATTAGAGGTTTTAGCGGCCCAAGAAAAGGATTCATTAAGAACTGTAGGAGATTATAGTATGCCTAATGTATCGGATAAAGTACTTAGAATTATATTGTCTTACACAAATTACGTGAATAGGGTTGTTTGGGGAAAATCATAAATTTTTACCGAAAAATAAGAAAAACTATGGGAATGATAATAAAGTCATTCCCATAATTTTTTAAATAGAGTCATACACGGATATTTACGTGGATACTATACTCGTCAATATCCGGACACAGGCAATACCGTCAACTTTCGGAAATATTAGGTCGCTAAAAACACCAGACCATTTTCCTGGCCAACAGTTATACATGATGGGTGTCGTCCAATAAATAAACACCGTATGGTTATTGTTAGGCTGGAAACGAACTGCATACCTTATACCTTTGAAACTGGAATCGCTTAGACCATTCAACGGTGTCTTGACAGTAATTCATGGTGGGAACAAATTATTAAAGGTGAGTATAGGAACTATTATGAGAAAACAGTATAGTTGAATCAATGTCAGTAAAATAAACATACATAAGATGGGCAAGTATAACACGATATTTTAAAACTGCGCCAATTTCTAAACCCCCATCAAACAGAGTCTTCCATGTTTGGTGGGGGTAGTGTTTTTAGGGAGCGGATCATAGATGCGATGCAATAAACTCCGCTTCTCCTACTAAAGTAAAAGTCCCGAAATCAAAAGGCAGCATGAAATGGTCACCTTTCTTAAATGAAACATGCTGGTTATTCACTTCTAAAGTCCCCTCACCGCAAAGAACACTAACAAGCTGAAATGGTTTCGTTTGCTTAAGTGAAGCATGTCCGTTCAAAGCCCACTTATGTACTGTAAAATATTCTCCTTCAATAAAGGTAGTTATTTTTAAATCATCAACCGTTGCTTTCACCGGCTTGATGTCGGGCTGATGGGAAGGAATGGTGGTTACTTCATTCGATTTTTCGATATGAAGTTCTCTTAAGTTTCCATCGTTATCTCTTCGGTCATAGTCATAGACACGGTAGGTTGTATCCGAATTTTGCTGGGTTTCCAGTATGAGAGTTCCTTTGCCGATTGCGTGAATTGTTCCGCTTGGTACAAAATAAAATTCACCTGGTTTAATGGGAACTCTTCGTAATAGCTTATCCCATTTTCTTTCCTCGATCATTTCGACAAATTCTTGTCTGGTTTGCGCGTGGTGGCCAAAGATGATTTCGGCTCCTTCTTCACAATCAATGATGTACCAGCACTCTGTTTTACCGAGCTCGCCGTTTTCGTGCTTATGAGCAAATTCATCATTAGGGTGGACTTGAACGGAAAGATCGTCATTTGCATCCAATATCTTCGTTAGTAACGGGAAGCGGTCTCCGCCAACATTTCCGAAAAGCTCTTGATGGTTATCCCATAGCTCCCCTAATGTTAACCCTTTAAATGGACCGTTTTTAACAATGCTTTGTCCATGCGGATGGGCAGCGAACGCCCAGCATTCACCAGTCTGACTCGATGGAATTTCATAATCAAAAGAGGTGAGTTGTTCTCCACCCCAAATTCTTTCTTTAAAAACTGGCTTAAAAAATAATGGCTCTCTCAACGCAAGTCTCACTCCTTAATTAATCTTTTCCCCAAGACTTCTTTCTCATAGATTATTATACTACGATAAACAGAAAAGGAGAGCAAAAGCTCCCCTTCACTATTGAATTTCCGCCAACAAATCATAAGCTTCATCAACAGATTTTGCATTAATTAGCGAAGTTCTGAACTGTTCGTTCATTAGTTTTCTCGCTAGCATTTGCAATATTTTTAAATGCTCATTGCCGGCACTTTCTTCAGGAACGGCAATCATGAAGATCAGCTTCGCATCCTTGCCGTCCGCACTATTCCAGTTGACTCCGTTCTGTTTGATGCCAAAAGTAACCTGCGGAGTTTTAACCGCATTAGACTTTCCGTGTGGAATTGCGATTTCGAAGCCGATTCCAGTGCTGCCTTGTTGTTCACGAGTTAATATAGCTTGTTTAAAGTCACTCTTAGAGTGAAGGGCGTTTGCTTGATCTAATTTATCAATTAACTCATCGATAATGTCATCCTGTGTGATTCCGCTTAAGCTAATATCTATAAGTTCCTTATTCATTAGATCAGTTAATTTCAATTTTTTTCATCCTTTCCAGCTGTTAAACATTTTTCTTAAGCATATTGACCATTAACGCTGTCACAATCACACCAACGATAATTCCTAAAAAGTACATGACCGGGTTTGAAATGGCTCCAAGTACTGCGACAACTGGTCCACCATGCGGGACATTGTTTCCAACATTCCCGATCATCGCAATCACAGCGGCTACCATTGATCCAACCATGATACTTGGAATAACGCGTAATGGATCTTTAGCTGCAAATGGAATCGCCCCTTCGGTTATCCCGACAAGTCCCATCGCAAGAGCTGCTTTACCAGCTTCTTGTTCTGCTTTTTCATATTTCTTCTTATTTAAAATTGTAGCAAGGCCCATTCCAAGTGGAGGAATACAGATCGCTGCCGCAATCGCACCCATGATTTCAATATTTCCAGCACCGATCATGCTGGCGCCGAATAGAAAGGCAACTTTGTTAACAGGACCACCCATATCGAAAGCAATCATTGCTCCTAAAATTAATGCCAACACAATACTGCTTGCACCTTGCATTCCGTTTAAGAACGAAGTTAGTCCATCCATCAAACCGGCAATTGGAGCACCGACAATAAAGATAAATAGCGAAGCGACCAGCAGGGAAGCCAATAATGGAATGACCAGGATTGGCATAATCGGTTGGATCACCTTTGGAACTTTCCACGTTTTAATCCATTTAGCAATATAACCTGCGGCGAAACCGGCTAAAATACCGCCAAGGAAACCGGCCCCGGCTTCACTATCATAAAAGCTGCCGTTTGCTGCAATGTACCCGCCGATCATACCAGGAGCAAGACCAGGACGGTCAGCGATACTCATTGCAATAAAACCGGCTAAAATCGGAACCATAAACGTAAAACCTGCCGCGCCGACATTTAAGATCTGGTTCCAGATAGAGTCTTCCGGAATTTGCAGGCCGGTGTCAGTTGGCTGGCCGCCAATCGCTAACGCCAGAGCAATGAGTAAACCGCCGACGACGACAAACGGAATCATATAGGAAACACCGTTCATCAAGTGGCGATACACAGGATTTTGCTTCTGTTTTCGTTCTTCTTTCACTTCGCTGACTGACTTTAAATTACCTTTATATACTGCTACATTGCCAGTCTCAAATTGCTTAATAAGGGCTTCAGGATTATGAATGCCTTCCTGTACACCCGTTTCAATTAATTTTTTCCCTACGAAGCGGCTTTTATCAACTGTTTTGTCAGCAGCAATGATAATTCCATCCGCTTTTTCAATTTCTTCAGCAGTAAGCTCATTTTCTACTCCAATTGATCCTTGTGTCTCAACCTTCATTTCGACGCCCAAATTTTTAGCAGCATTCTGAATGTTTTCTGCTGCCATATACGTATGGGCGATCCCATTAGGACAAGAGGTAATCGCTAATAGTTTCATCTTTTAATCCCCCCAAAAATATTTCTTTATCTCGTTACACTTTCGATTGTATGCGAAAATTGTCGAAATATAGTTTTTCTTTTACCGTAACTTCCGGCAAAAGAAAATTATATGAAAAGGGTTTCATATGGATTAAAAGAAATCGAGAATTTCTGGTATGGTCTTAAGTTGTTTTAACTTCGTTAGCGCATGTTGATCGTCCGCTAAACGGGAGATGTCCTTGAATAATTCCTTTAATAAACCTTTATCTTTATGGCTTATCGCTAACAGAAAAACGATTGAGACGGGATTATTCCCCCATTGAATAGGTTCGTTAAATACAGCGACGGCAATCCTTGCTTCATGGACAAAATCAGGGCTTCCATGGGGAATGGCCATTTCTCCATTAATTACCGTTGACGATTGCTGTTCGCGCAGCAAAACACTTTCTTTATACTGGCCATCTGTAAAGCCTTTCTCTTTCATGGAATCAGCCAATTGTTCAATGACTTCTGCACGGCTTTTCGGTGGGAGATTGACAAAAATAAGCTCTTCATCCAAACGAAGTCGGATGGCAGGGTAATTTAGTTTATCTTTGTCGTTTGAATATGAATGAATAAATTCGTCGATTTTTCTTTCTTCTTCAAGCATTAATAAAGGCGATACTTTAATGGTTGGAATACCTGCCGCTTCAAAGGGAACTGTACTGATAATAAAATCGGGATTTTTCGTTTGAATCTCATTTTTCGCTTCATTAACAGAGGTTGCCCCGACAATATCAAGGGAATGGAATTTACGCTCGAGCTTTGTTTGCAATAGCTGTGACATCCCAATCCCCATTGAACAAACAAGGAGAACTTTTAGGTTTTCAGCATTCCTTTTCTTCATTCTTTCTAAAGATGCCTGAAAGTGTAAGACAATATAAGCAACTTCATCCTCTGGAATAAAAATTTCTAATTCCTCTTCCATTGTCGGCAAAACATAATAAATGATCTCGAATAAGCTGAAATACATTCTCTTAATCTCATTCAACATTGGGTTTGCGACCGGAAAAGAATGCTTTAGACGGTAGAAAGCGGTTTGTAAATGTGAGGCCAGACCTAAGAGCAAATATTCATCTGAATCAAAGCCTTCCCCTGAAACATCTGAAACCGTATGAATCAATTTCTTTGCAAAAGAAACAACGGCAGGGTCGAATTTTGCAAGTTCTTCATTTTGCTTAGCTGTATCCATTTTAAAGTTATAATATATTTTTGTTCCTAACAGTCTTAATGTCATATAGGCAACTTCTTCTTGAGGCAGTTTAACAGCCATAACTTTCTCCAGTTCCCCTAATAATCTTTGAACCGCTGCATATTCAGGTTTGTCCTTTACTTTATATACATCCTCTGCTCCGATGTTAATTTTATTGCCAAGTTTAACTCGTTTAATTGAAATGAGAATATGTGTAATTAAGTTATCTAACGCTTCATCGGTAAATGAGTAGCCCAATTGCCGTTCGATCTTTTTTAGTTCATTTTTGACGATACCAATATCAGTAGGTGAAAAAATACTTTCGATGACTTTTCTCTCTTCGTCTGTAGAATGCATTAACAATTGCGTGATTTGTGCAAAGGCAATCCTGCGATCCCGTTCATTGCCAACAATTCTGATTCCATGCTTCGGCTTTATTAATAACTGGAGATGGTACTTCCGGAGCCATTCATCGATTTCTTCCAGGTCACTTCGTATAACGGTTTTACTAATGAAAAATTCATTGGCCAACTCTTGCATCGTTAAAATATCATTTTTTAATAAAAGCATTTTAGCAATAGTAAGTTTCCGGACACTATCGGAAATCCCCTCGCCTTTTTCAAGCTTAACCTTCTGAAGGAGCTCGTTTTTATCTTCTTCGCTTCCTTCCAAATAGACTCCAATATTGGGCTTTCTCACTAAAATCACTTTAGATTCTTTTTTCAACCAATCGTCAATTATTTTAAAATCATTGCGGATCGTCTTTTCTGAACACTCGACTTTATCCGCGAGCATTTGTACAGAAAATTCTTCTCTTTCATGTTCCAAGAGAATGATTAAAATTTCGGCTTGTCTTTTATTCATCGTGATCCCTCTTATTCCTTTATGAATCCATGCTTTAATATAAAAGTGTAATATCAGGACGAATGGATAGGATGGTACAATAGTAATAAAAAAAAGAGGTAATGACATGGAAAGAAAATCCCTAATCATGAAGCATGATTTAAATTTTATTCCATCCTACACGCTCCCTATAAATTATAGCATTAGGAACTTTGAACTAGTAGACCTAGAGCAGTGGGCAAAAATATTAACTGCTGCAAATGAATTTGAAAGTGTAGAAAAAGCACTCGAGCGCTTTAATTGGGAGTATCAACCTTATTTAGAGGAAGTGAAAAAGCGGGTACTTTTCATCGAAAATGAACAGGGCCAAGTAATAGGAACAGCATCAGCATGGTTTGATAAAGATAACATAGCAATGGGCCGGATTCACTGGGTTGCAATTCTCCCTGGATACCAGGGGAAAAAACTGGCCAAACCATTGCTATCTGTCATACTGCAACGGCTATCTAAATTCCACAAAGAGGCTTACTTAAAAACCCAAACAACGAACAATCGGGCCATCAACCTTTATCTGAGTTTAGGATTCAGGAGTACCGACCAGGGATGAATATTGAGTTAGGATTTTTCTTATTAGTAGTTTTGGTTCCCGAAAACGAATTGATATAATAAGATAAATTTAAGTTACGCAAAGAAAAGCAGGGGTGTTTGTTAATGTTTTTAGAAGAACGGGCACGCAAATATGAATATAAGCTGAACGATACAGATGACCAAATCATTGAATATATTATGAGCAATAAAAGGCTTGTCGTTAGCTTATCCATACAATCACTTGCTGCATCTTTGTATACAGTTCCCAATACGATTACGAGATTATCAAAAAAGCTGGGGTATGACGGTTTCTCGCAACTGAAAAACAGCCTTAAAGATGAACTGGAGACAGAACTTGAAGGACATGGTGAGCTTGAAGGGGACCTTCATGCAACCGTACAAAAGACGTTGCAGTTAATCGATATGGATAAAATAGAAATGGTTTCAAAAGTACTTCGTGACGCAAAAAAGATTCTTGTTTACGGGGTAGGTGATACTGTCCCTTTTTGTGAAATGTTAGTGAAGAATTTAAAGGTTACTGGAAAGCAAACTGAGTTTTACATTCATCCTCACGAAATTAGGCATGGAATCGAAGAACTTAAAAGTAAGGATGTTCTCTTTCTGATCAGTTTGTCCGGTGAAACTGATCAGGTGTTAAAGATGGCAGAGCTGGGGAAAGACAGATTGATCACGATTATATCGCTCACACATTTTAATGCAAATGCCCTGCAAAAGTTGGCGGATATCAATTTATATTGTCATGCACCTAAAAAAGTTTTAAATGGATATAATGTGACAGACAAAACTTCGCTGGTGATTGTGCTGAGAGTTTTATCGGAATATATATGGAATGAAGCTGGGTAGTGTGTATAAATACACATGAAAGCGCTTTTCTGGATATAACTCGTGTAAAAATAAGAAGAAATCTCTTCTTATTTTTTTTAATGCTACGATAAATTTAATCTTACAAATCAATAAATAAGGGGGTTTAGCAGATGCAGTTAGCAAGTTTAACATCACCAGAATTAATTAGCATTCATCAATCATTCGTGTCAAAAGATGAAGCCATAAAGTTCCTAGTCAAAAAACTTTATGAAGCAGGCAAATTACACTCGGAAGAAGATTTCTATCATTCTGTCATGGAAAGGGAACAGTTGTCTCCTACCGGCTTTGAAGGCGGACTGGCAATCCCCCATGGTAAATCCACAACGGTGAAAGAACCTGCCTTTGCGGTTGCAACACTTCAAGATCCTGTAAGACTTTGGGAAAGCATCGATCCCAACAATCAAGTAAAGTTAATTATCTTGTTGGCTATTCCAGAAAATGAAAGCGGTTCAACGCATTTATCGTTATTATCAGAGTTGGTTAAAAGGTTATCAGATGAGGAATATAAAAATCAGTTGCTGAATTCAACAACAAATATTGAGCTATATGAAAATCTGGATGTTCAAAGAATAGAAGAAAAAGCTGAGGCAGTAAAGAAAATCAACAAAACCATTTTGGCTATCACCGCTTGCCCGGCTGGTATTGCGCATACTTACATGGCAGCTGAAGCGCTGGTTAAGGCAGGAAAAGAGCTGGGCGTCGACATTTATGTAGAAAAGCAGGGAGCAAACGGTATAGAGGATCGTCATACACAGCGTATGTTGAGCACAGCGGATGTTGTTATTTTTGCCACTGATGTTGCTGTCAAAAATGAGGAGAGGTATAGCCATCTTCCGAAAATTAAGACATCAGTTGCCACCCCGCTTAAGAATGCAAAAGCAATAGTGGCTCAGGCTATTGAGAAATCTGAGAGAGTACCTAAAAAAGATTATTCCGGTACAGATGCCGGGTTTGAAGACAATGACAAAAAAAGCTTTAAAACAGAAATTAAGGATTCTATTTTAACAGGTATTTCTTACATCATTCCGGTTATTGTAGCCGGTGGAATGACTCTGGCTGCAGCTGTATTGATTGCCCAGGCTTTTGGTCTCCAGGAAGTTTACAATACGGAAGGATCGTGGCTCTGGTTATTGAGACAACTGGGTGGAACCTTATTGGGTACGTTAATGGTGCCTATTCTTGCAGCCTATATGGCGTATTCCATTGCCGATAAGCCTGCTTTAGGACCCGGGTTTGCAGCAGGGGTTGCGGCTAACTTAATCGGCAGTGGCTTCTTGGGCGGTATGCTTGGAGGTATTCTAGCAGGTTATTTTCTAAAATATTTGAAACAGAGAATAAGGCCAAAAGGAACTTTTGCTGGTTTCATCAGCTTCTGGCTATATCCGGTTGTTGGTACGCTTGTTGTCGGCTCTATAATGCTGTTTGTGGTGGGAAAACCGTTGGCATCTTTAAATCAGGGCTTGCTCAGCTGGTTAGAGGGAATGTCTGGTACAAACGCGATTTTGTTAGGTGCGGTTCTCGGCGCAATGGTATCATTTGATCTTGGCGGGCCAGTCAACAAAGCGGCCTATACATTCTGTATTGGAGCAATGGCAAGCGGCAACTTTGTTCCATATGCAGCTTTTGCATCCGTCAAGATGGTTTCTGGATTTGCAATCACAGGGGCAACGATTGTTGCAAGAAAATATTATGATAAAGAAGAAATTGAGGTCGGTAAGCAAACTTGGCTATTGGTTCTAGCAGGCATTACTGAGGGAGCGATTCCATTTGCGATGAGAGATCCGCTTCGCGTCATATTCTCATTAATCGTCGGCTCAGCCATCACCGGAGCGATTGTGTCATATTTTCAAATCGGCTTAAATGTACCCGGTGCTGGAATATTCTCATTGGCATTGCTGCAAGGAAAACCAGTGATTATTGGAGCGGGTATATGGTTAGGTGCAGCGCTTCTTGGTGCATTGATATCAATGTTTTTACTAATTGTCACCCGAAAAAACAAACTGAAGAAAGAAAATGGCAAGAGAAATTCCACACAAGCTGCAGCATAAGCAGCTTGTGGGATTTTGAAGCACTCAGCCGCCTAAAAGATTGGAGGACATCATGAAAAAGGTTCATATTGTCCCGCATATGCACTGGGATAGAGAATGGTACTTTACAACTGAGGAATCAAGAATCCTTTTAGTTAATAATATGGAAGAAATTTTGGAAACATTGGAGAACGATTCGGATTACCCTTACTATGTTCTTGATGGACAAACAGCTATTTTAGAAGATTACTTCGCAGTTAAGCCTGAGAACAAGGAACGAGTAAAAAAGCTTGTGCAGGAGGGCAAACTTATCATTGGCCCCTGGTATACGCAAACAGATGAAATGATCGTAGGCGGGGAGTCGATTGTTCGTAATTTGTTGTATGGTATTAAAGATAGTGAACAGTTTGGAAGTTATATGAAGATTGGCTATCTCCCGGATTCATTTGGACAATCTTCTCAAATGCCACAAATATTAAAAGGCTTTGATATCAAGTACTCTATATTTTGGCGGGGTACTTCAGAACGTCACGGCACAGATAAAACAGAATTTTATTGGGAAGCTGATGATGGTTCGAAGGTGCTTGTTCAGTTATTTCCATTAGGCTATGCCATTGGTAAATACTTGCCTGAGGATGAAGAAAAGCTTCAGGAACGTATTGACAAATACTTTACTATTTTGGACCAAGGTGCTACAACAGAAAATATTATCTTGCCGAACGGTCATGATCAAATGCCGATTCAAAAAAATATTTCTACTATTATAGAAAAACTTAGCAAGTTATATCCTGATCGCGAGTTTTTCTTAAGCAGGTATGAGAACGTCTTTGCTGAAATTGAAAAAAGTAGTGATCTACCTACCTTGAAAGGTGAGTTTCTGGACGGGAAATACATGCGTGTTCATCGGAGTATTTATTCTACAAGAATGGATATTAAAGCTGCGAATGCAAGAATCGAAAACAAATTGGCCAATATTTTAGAGCCGCTTGCATCCGTAGCTTATAGTCTCGGTTTCGAATATCACCATGGCTTAATTGAGCTCATCTGGAAAGAGATTATGAAAAACCACGCTCATGACAGTATTGGCTGTTGTTGTTCTGACAAGGTCCATCAAGAAATTTTTAACCGATTCACCCTTGCTGAAGAAAAGGTTGATCAATTAATAGAATTTTATAAACGGAAAATTGTAGACTCAATAGGAACAGAATGGAATTACGACCGCCTTACAGCATTTAACTTTCTTCCTTACGTTAGAGATGAAGTGATGACAGCAACGGTGATTTCAAAGTTTCATTCATTCAAGCTACTTAACGAAGAAGAAGAGGAAATTGAGTTTGAAGTTTTAAAAAGTGAAATCATCGATCCGGGTTTAATTGACCGGCAAATTGTTCACTACGGAAACTACGATCCGTTTATTAAATATACGGTGCAATTAAGGGACAGCATCCCGTCTTTAGGTTATAAAACATATTTTGTTGTCGAGGATACCCGGAAGAAGGAACCCACACTGTGCTCAGCAGACAGTGTTTGCACGGATTTCTTTGACATTACTGTTAACTCGAACGGTTCGATTAATATCTATGATAAAAAAATTAATCAAACGTTTGAACAAGTACTTTTGCTTGAGAACGGTGGAGATGACGGTGATGAATATGATTATTCTCCATTGGCAGATGAACAGCTGCTCTATAACGATCACGTAAAGGCCGCGATTGAGATAACTGAGAACCGATACACTTCATTCATAGATATCCAATATACTTTGGCCGTACCTGAAAGTTTAGAGCACAGAAAGCAAAAAGTAGTAAATAGTTCAGTGGATGTCCACATTGTATTAACTGTTCCTAAACATAAGCCGATAATCGAAGTAAAGTTTGAAGTTGTCAACCATGCCAGGGATCACCGCTTAAGAGCGCTTATCCCGACTGGAATAGCCTCAGCGTTTTCTGTTGCTGATAATCAATTCGGCATAATTAAACGTAAAGTATATGATGAAGCGATGGAAGTGTGGGAAGAAGAGAATTGGGATGAGCGCCCGGATTCGATATATCCAATGCTCAGCTTTACTGGCCTTAGAAATCAACAGCATGGAGTATACATCTTAACAAACAGCACGAGAGAATATGAAATTGTAGGGGAAGAATATGATACTATCGCCATAACCCTTTTTAGAAGTATCGGAGTTCTCGGAAAAGAAGAATTGCTACGCAGACCTGGTCGTCCTTCTGGGATCAAGCTGCCTACTCCTGATTCGCAAATGCTTGGCAAATTAACTTTAGATTTTGCGATTAGCATCCAGAAAGGGGCGGACTCAGAGGTTAACGTGGGACGATTGGCAAAAGAGTATTTAACACCGATCCATCTTTATAATAAGATTCCATACAATGCGATGAAACTAAATCAAGCAATCGTGAAAACACCAGTAAGTTTCAGCCTGCTGAAAGAAACCAATCCGCAGGTTGTATTAAGTACTCTGAAAAAAGCAGAAAAGGATGACCGCTTAGTTCTCCGCTTTTACAATCCAACCGATAACACTAAGCTGGCTTCATTTGAACTTGGCTCTAGCGTGGAACAGGCCTACAAAGCAAACTTAAATGAAAAGCCTTTGGAGTCGTTAATTTTAAGAGAGAATCTAGTAGAAATTGAGGCAAAATCTAATCAGGTTCAAACAATATTGTTTTAAATAATTTAGACTGTTAAAAAGGGGACAATTTCTCATTGGGGAAATTGCCCTCTTTTTTTTGAATCTGCCCCTTAATGAAGTGAGCCTTGAGTAACTTTACTGACACGCTGGCCAATATTCATCATTTAAGTTTTCAATGTGTCCGTTTACAGCGAAGCTAGTATTTCAACTTTAACGAATGTTTTGAGATAATAGCGGTAGAAACCAAATTCTGAGGGGCAAATAATGAGAAAATACAATGTGCTGGATCAAATCCAGATTAATTACCCACAATTTTCGGTGAGAGAAAAGGAAATTGCAAATTTTGTTTTGGAGAATAAAGGTTCGATCTTAAATATTAATATTAAGGATTTAGCCGTGAAGACAAATTCCTCTACTTCGACGGTTACCCGTTTTTGTAAAAAGATTGAATGCAGCAGCTTTATGGAATTTAAAGTGATGCTGAACAGGGAGCTGGAAGGGGCTAAGGATCATAAGAACAGTTTTGGAAAGGTTGAGAGTTTTTATCAGCAGGTAGTCGATTCAACTGTATCTCTGATTGATAGAGACCAAGTCACGACTGTTGTACAAATGATCAAAGAAGCCGAAAAAATCCTCGTTTTTGGAATCGGAAGTTCGGGATTGACGGCGCTTGAACTGAAATACCGTCTCATGAGGATGGGTCTTATTGTAGACGCCGTCATTGATCCTCATATGATGTTGATGGGCAGTTCCCTTGCAGGTGAGAAAGATCTTGTTATTTGCATCTCCAACTCTGGAAATACAGAAGAAATTATTAAAGCTGCCGGAATCGCCAGACAGAACGGGGGCAAAATTGTCAGCATCACAAATCATGATCACACCCCGTTAACGAATTTGTCAGAAGAAGTCCTTTTCACTTCAAGTACAAAAATCTTAAATGATGATCAATTTATTAATAGCCAGCTTTCGATTCTTTATGTGCTGGATGTGATTTCTTTGCTGCTTCTTGAGGATGAAGATCTGCGCGCGAAACGGGACAAAACGCTGAACGTTATTCATGCCATGCGAGAAGAAGGGCAATAAGAAAACTCCCGAAAAAATCCGGGAGTTTTCTTCGTCAATTCTTTTTCATATACTCGGTAAATCTCCGGGTGATTTGCTGTGGTCTTGTAATTGCCCCGCCTACAACAACTGAGTGCGCGCCAACTTCAAGGCAGCGTTTTGCCATTTCAGGAGTTAGAATGCTTCCTTCGGCGATAACCGGTATTTTCACAGATTTCACGATGTTTTTCAATATTTCAAAATCGTTCTCATACACTTTCTGGCCTTCTGTTTCATTTGTATAGCCGATTAACGTGGTTGACACACAGTCGAACCCAAATTCTTCTGCTGTTACCGCCTCATCTACAGTTGAAATATCCGCCATTAATAGAAGGTGAGGATACTTTTCCCTAACCTCTTTTATTAAGTCAGAAAGCTTTACACCATTTGGCCGCCATCTATTAGTTGCATCGAGGGCAGCCATTTCGCTCCCGGAAGCAGCCACCTCATCAATTTCCGGCATTGTTGGTGTAATGAAAACCTCACTATCAGGATAGTTCCGTTTTACGATCCCGATAACCGGTAAGTTGACCGTTTTCTTAATTTCCTCGATGTCAGCTTTTGTATTGGAGCGTATTCCTGCTGCACCGCCTTGTTGTGCGGCTAAAGCCATTCTCCCCATAATCATCGAACTGTGCAGGGGTTCGTCTTGGAGTGCCTGGCATGACACAATTAAGTTGTTTTTCACTTGTTGTAATATAGTTGTCTGCATTGAGTTAGGCTCCTATCAATTCCTCTATTTCATTTTTAATGATCGTCACATGGGGGCCGTAAATCACTTGAACTCCGTTTCCTTTCACAATGACTCCCCTCGCACCTGTTTGCTTCAAAGTCTCCTCGGAAACGAGTGCAGGATCTAAGACGGTGACACGAAGTCTTGTCGCACAACAATCAAGATCACTGATATTTTCTTTTCCACCAAGGGCACTGGTGATCATTGCTGCTCTTTCGCTTGAATCAATTAAACCCAGGTTTGAATCGTTTTCTTGCTCGCGGCCTGGGGTTTGCAGCTTAAACTTCAAGATCGCAAATCGGAAGGTGAAATAATAAAGTGCAAACCAGACAGCTCCAATCATAGGCACGTAAATCCAGTTTGTCTTTTCATTACCCTGTAAGATCCCGAATAAAATAAAATCGATAAAACCGCCTGAAAATGTTTGGCCGATTGTGATTTCGAATATATGGGCCATCATAAAAGCGAGACCATCAAAAAAGGCATGAATGACATACAGGATCGGCGCGATAAACAAGAACGAGAATTCGATCGGTTCAGTGATCCCGGTTAAGAAAGAAGTCAACGCAGCTGAAAGCATTAATCCAAAGACTTTTTTCTTATTTTCGGGTTTTGCAGTATGATAGATTGCTAGTGCTGCCCCAATGAGGCCAAACATCATCGTAATAAACCGGCCGGACATAAACCGTGAAGTTCCGATGAAAAATTGCTCTGTATTCGGATCACCGAGTTGGGCAAAGAAGATTTTTTGCGTGCCCTCTACCAGTGTTCCATCCACGACTAAGGAACCGCCAAGGCCTGTTGTCCAGAACGGCATATAAAAGATATGATGAAGACCGAATGGACCGAGCAGTCGTAAAATAAATCCGTAAATCAGCGTTCCGATATAGCCCGTTTGCTCAACCAATCCGCCGATGTTGAAAATTCCGGATTGAATAGGGGGCCAGATAATAAACATCAATACACCAAGAAAGATAGCTGCGAATGACGTAATAATCGGAATAAAGCGGGAACCAGCGAAAAACCCAAGGAATTGTGGAAGCTGTGCCTTGTTATAACGGGTATGAAGAAATGCAGTTAAAATCCCGACAACAGCTCCACCAAATACCCCGGTCTCAAGGGTTTGAATACCTAGAATAGTTCCCTGTCCGACAGCAGCTGGATTTTCAGTCACAAGCTTACCAGTTATAACAAGCATTGCGCCAGTGGAAGCATTCATAACCAGATACCCCAATACAGCCGCTAACCCTGCGGTACCTTTATCAGACTTTGCCAGTCCAACCGCAATACCGACTGCGAACAAGATGGCCAGATTGGCAAAAACAATCGAACCGGCGGCACTCATAATTTGAAAGATAGCCTGAAGCCAGCCAACATCCAAAAATGGATACGCTTTCAAAGTGTTCGGATTTGATAACGCACCGCCAATTCCAAGTAAAAGACCGGCAGCAGGCAAAACAGCAATTGGCAGCATAAATGATTTACCAAACCGCTGCGCCTTCTCAAAGAAAACACTCATCAATTATCACCCTTTCCATGAAAACTATTTTCATAATCTATTTTAAAATTGATGAACAATTTCGTCAATAACTTTTTTGGGGCCTGACCCCACATGCGGTGAAGTGATAATGATTGAATCTGTGAACCGATTTGCGTTAAAAGAATTATCATTAGACAAAGTCAAAAAAATAAACGGTTCATTCTCTGCCAGGGGAAGCAACATTCCTGTTTCGACCATTATTTGGTACTTTAATCTGTTGAAGGTAAAATTCGAACTGAATCCAGACGCGATTCGTTTTCCGCTAGTATTAGATAGTCCGAATAATGTGGAATTAATGAGGATAAACAGAAGGCACTCTTTAATTATATTTTTAAGAATAACAACCAGGATACTCAGCTTATCGTATCTACGCTAGGATTTAACAAGGATGATTTTCAAGATGTTGAATTTGACAATATCATTGACTTAGAAGTTAGAAAATACAACTTATTAAATAAAGAAGAATATGAAGAAAATAAGGAGTTCTTGAATCGTATTTTCGAAGACTAATAGAGGGGTACTTCATTGTTAAAAAAAGCAGGGTTATTTTAGAATTTACCCCACAGAGCAAGACGATTTAATAAGATGACTTTGAGGATTGAAAAAAGTAGAACGGTAAACAATGCTACAGTTTGTTCTGCAATCAACACTCAAGCCATGTTGAATGCTGCGTGTTGCTAAAATCACGTTAAATAGTAGCAGGTGGTAACGAGAATTTATAAAAAGATTCTAGCTGTACCATCTGCTTTTATTTGAATTTTTTCTATAAAGGCGATGTAATCAATCAGGTGTAAGAGCGTCAAGTTATTGAAATTTTAGAAAGTTACTTTGAATAATTTGTATTTGCTCGTTATGATTTTCATTGGAAAGATTGTTCCATGTTTTAATTTTTGCATTAAGAAGCTAACGGAATTGAAGGAAGAGTCATACCTAATAATGTACGTTGAGCCTGTGTTGTATCGGTGCTGCCCCGATAAGACAATGTATCTTGAAAAAACAATGGTGTCTGGCTGATAACCAAATCGTATGACATGCCTTGGAATTCTTTTTGTAGGCGTAATAGAGATTTAGTCGTCTTAAAGAAGACCTTAATATCCCAACGTATACCGTAGATTCGTACAACTTCTTGTTCAGAAAACGTACAATCAGTGCTGAGAATTACCAACAATTCACGCTTCATATTATGGTTTTGAACAAACATACCCTTGGTGAATAGACGGCCTTTCCAATGCATCAAGGCTTTGTTTGTCATTTTGCACTACGAAGTTTGAGTCATTAATATGAAAAAAAGGACTAGAAATCTCCTTTTGATTTCTAGTCCTAAATTTGATTCTTTGTCACTTATGAACTTCGTTCATTTTTTATCAAGCAGACTGATTAATAAATTTGAAAATACTGATCAATTCCGTCAGCAATTGCTCTTGCTAATGTATTTTGATATGAATCTGATGCTAATTTTTGACGTTCACTCGAATTGCTAATAAAACCCATCTCCAGTAGAGTTGCAGGCATGGCTGCTTCACGTATTACTGCAAATGTATCTCCATCAGTTCCACGATTATTGGCCCCTGTATAGCCAACCATTTTGTCATTAATGATATTTGCAAGTGTCACACTCTTTGCAATTCTTTCTGGATTATTATGCATATCTTGATTGATTTTTGATGGGTAACTAGGATTATATTCATAGTAGTAAGACTCAATACCATTAACAGTCGTTGTTCCTGATGAGTTAGTATGAATACTAACGAAAATATCTGCATTTAAATTATTCGCCATTTGAGGACGGTCCAGTAATGATACGGTAGTATCGTTATTACGAGACATATAAACTGTATAGCCACGTTGTACCAATAATGATTGAACTTTTTTTGCAACAGCCAAATTGAAGTCCGATTCACGATAACCACCAGCAACTGCACCAGGATCAGAACCGCCATGTCCCGGGTCTAAAAATACTTTCAATGGTAGCTTGAATGCAACGTTTGCATTGACTGGTTCACCTTGACCTTTACGAACTAACTTGATTTCAATAGCCTCTGCTTGTTTTTCAAGCCCTTGTGAACCAGCTTTCATCCCATTTTTGGCCCAGCCTAACCAACCAAAATCTTGTGAGTGCACACGATAATAAACATCGTAGTGGTTTGCCATTTCTCCTGTTAAGTTCACTTGAATCGCTTCAACTCGCTTGCCTTGCCAAGTTGTACCACTCATTTCTCCTTCAGAAACACTAGCCATCCAGCCATATTCTTGAACATGCGTTGAATACGTAATATTTCCACTGTAAGGAGCATCTTGCAGATCAATCTTAATTGCTTCTAAACGTTTCCCTTGCCCTACGGTTCCGCCCGTTGCTCCATTTGCTACGAAATTCAGCCAACCATAAGTTTCAACATGCGTCGAATAAGCTAAAGACGGACCTGTGATAAATGGTTTGTCTGTTGAACCAGGCGCTGTTCGACCTTTTTTGACCAAAACAATCTCAATTGCTTCCAATTGTTTAGCCAGTCCCTGTGTTCCTGCAGATGCACCATTTTTTGCCCAGCCTAACCAGCCATAAAGCTCCGAGTGAACGCGATAATAAACATCGTAATGGTTCGCCATTTCTCCAGTCAAGTTCACTTGAATCGCTTCGACTTGCTTGCCTTCCCCAGTTGTACCACTTGTTACCCCATCAGAAACACTGGTCAACCAGCCATATTCTTGAACATGCGTTGTATATATAACATCTCCACTATAAGGAGCATCTTGAAGATCAATCTTCATGGCTTCCAAACGTTTTGCTTGCCCTACGGTTCCACCCGTTGCTCCATTTGCTACAAAATCCAGCCAACCGTACGTTTCAACATGCGTGGAATAAGCTAAAGAGGGGGCCGTAATAATTGGTTTATCTGTTGAACCAGGAGCTGCACCGCCTTTTTCGACTAAAACAATCTCAATTGCTTCCGATTGTTTAGCCAGTCCCTCTGTACCCGCAGATGCACCATTCTTTGCCCAGCCTAACCAGCCATAAAACGCCGAGTGAACGCGATAATAAACATCGTAATGGTTTGCCATTTCTCCTGTTAAGTTCACTTGAATCGCTTCCACTTGCTTCGCTTGCCCAGTAGTCCCACTCGTTTCTCCATCAGAAGCACTGGTCAACCACCCATAATCTTGGACATGGGTCTTGTAAGAAATTCCTCCGGAATAAGGAGCATTTTCAATGGAAATCTGCATTGCCTCCAACTGTTTTGCTTGTCCTTGTGTACCTGACATTGCCCCATCAGAAACAGCGTTTTGCCAACCTATGTATTCTACATGACTAGCATAACGAACAGAAGGAGCTACCGCCTGTGCACTAAAAGACGTTTCCCCGGAAACAGCAGAATTTAAAGCATTGTATTCTTCCTGAGTAATCACTACTTTTTGATTATTTGCATCAGTTTTATAGTAAGTTAATCCTTTATTTTCAACCACAGTATCATATTCATCAATCGCTCCCACTTTTTCAATGGAAGTCCCATTTGCGTTTTCTGCAACTACTGTAATTCGGTCATTTAACTCAAGAGGCTCTACTATTTCAGCTTTAAATGAGTCAGAAACCGCTATGCGATAATGTATACTTTCATTTGTAGTGACAGTTAATTCATTCAGTTCATTGTTCACATCAAATGTGACATCTTCCGTTATATTGGTCGAAACAGTATGAATGGTACCATTAACAGTTGTTTTCGATTCATCTGTCCATCCGGTTAATGTCAATGCTATATTATCATTTACGATAATCTCTTGCTGTGCACCATTAAATTGAATGAAATAATAACTGGAATCTACGTTGTAATTTCCTGTGACTGCATAGGCAATACTTACTTTCGAGAGAAACACAAACCCCATCAGTAGCATACCAAGAAGTAATAAAGTTTTTCTTTGCATCATGAACTCCCTATAATAAAAATTTACTCTTAAATAAAATCTCAAGTTCCTGTATTTAACACACTGTTAGTCTAGCATAAAAACAAATGAAAGATTAAGAATTTTTTACTATTGTACTAATAAAAAAATAACTTTGCGGGGATATCAGTAAGTTATGATGCATTCTGTTTTTATCATCACTCCTTTAAGGGCAATGTCGCATTAGATAACAAGTCAACATTACCTGTAATTAATAGAATTCATTTATTATATCGGTTGAATACTGAAATAATAAACGGTTAATGGACTGGAAAATAGTTCCTTGTGATACCGGCGATCATTTGTAGCCAACTCTAATTATCCATATATGAGGAATGTGGCAACACTATCTTCCCGTTGCATATCAAATAGGAAAAGATGATTTCTTTTCCATCAAAAAAACAGAATACAGTTTAACTTTTTTGGTTTTCCGTCATAAAAGCTGGTTTACTCTCTTAACTTCAATGAAGGGAACTGTTATAGCGAAGGGTGCTGTCTATCGAGTAATGAATCATTCTATGTTTGCGTGGCGTCGCTAGACGGTAATTGCAATGTTTATTGTATAACGTTTAAGCAAATATACGAAAAAAGAGATGAACCTTGAAATAATTAAAACCCACCAACATCTCTTGTATGTCTACATACATTCCACACATGTGGAGTGCTGTGCTTGGCTGACTAAGAAATAAATTTGATGCAGAACACTTACCTTAGATCTATCATAATATGCCTGCTCGAGTTAAATTAACCGGGCTTTTTTTGTGCATATATATTTTTTTTAGGAACTAATACTATTCAGCAAACGGGCGCGATTGAGGAACAAGAAATAAGTGGACATTTTCATGAATGTTAATTTATAGTAAAATTCCTTTTAGAATAACTGTTCAGTTAACACTATTACATCATTACTATCTGTGATCACTATGCAAGTCGTAGAGTGTGTCTCGCAGATGATTTTAAAACAGAAGCAGGAACCATTTAAGTTTTCCTTCTTCTATTAAAATTGGAGTCTGGAACATTCACACTAATTTTGAGATATTGACAAAAATGTCGCTATGACGAGCTACGTCTCCAGAGTTCATGACGTTATAGCAACAACATAACGAAGGGCAGTTTAGTTCAAAAGAATATCTATTAACTTGTAAGGCTTTGGTATTCACTTTTCTGCGAGAAGATTGAGTTATCTTATAATATAATAAAGAAAACTGATAAACTATGTTTATAACAGTTTGTTAAAGATTGGATGAAACATTTAAAATTGGCAAGCCAAAACCGTTTAGAACTTCTTATATTAGTAATAATATATTTTATTTCACTAGCGTTGCACAAAAAATCTATGAAAAAGTCAAGGGTGAAAAAATGGAATAAAAATC
>NZ_PGVA01000070.1 GCF_002860125.1 Bacillus canaveralius | reverse complement strand
TCTTGACACTTACTCGGGTTGGACTTTCACCAACTAGCAATTAACGGCTTGCTGGGCACGCATGAAATAAAAAAAGACCCCATAAAGGGATCTTTTGCGTATTGAGGCGGCTGGACTGCACGCCACATCGTGCATTTAATGTCTGCCGACTTACTCAATTTAGCTCATCGCTTAACTATTATAACACGAAGCCCGTTAACAAACAAGCAATACACATTTTCATTGTTCAAAACCGTTTAGTTGCTTTTCCTTTTCGCTTGATCCAAAATGAAAGAAACAAAATATAGTGAAATAGATGAATATGGCACAGACTGAAGATTAAACGATAAAGGGTGAACTTATATGAATTTAAAACCATTAAAAGGACAGCATCACGTCTCGGCAATCACTGCGAATGCAAAACGCAACTATGAATTTTATACAAAAACATTAGGCCTTCGCCTCGTTAAAAAGACAGTTAATCAGGATGATACCTCTGTTTATCATTTGTTTTATGCCGATGAACGGGGAAACCCCGGCACCGATTTAACCTTTTTTGAAATTCCAAATGCCGGAAACACTTATCACGGTACCAACAGTATTTCTGCCACTTCTTTAAGGGTTCCAACCGACGACTCCTTAACATACTGGAAAAATCGGTTTGCCGAGCTGGGAGTTGACCATGATGAAATATCGAATGCAACCGGACGCGCTACACTTGCTTTTCGTGACTTTGAAGGCCAGCGGTTAATACTTGTTTCCGATCAAAATAACAAAGGTGTGGCTGGCGGACATCCATGGGATAAAAGCCCGGTTCCTGCTGAACACGCCGTACGCGGACTCGGACCTGTACTATTAACTGTTGGCCAGCTTGAAGCAACCACGAATATTTTAACTCAGGTGATGGGTTTCAGGGAAAAGGGTACATATAACGAAGGTGATCAACAAGTTTTTGTGTATGAGACAGGAGAAGGCGGAACCGGAGCTGAAATACACCTTCAGGAACGAGCGGATCTTCCTGTTGAAAGGCCGGGCCGCGGCAGCGTGCACCATGTCGCGTTCAGGGTAGAAAATGAGGAAGAACTGAAACGATGGGCAGAGCTATTGAAAGAGCTGCGAATTCCCAATTCAGGTTTTGTGGAAAGATATTATTTCCGTTCAGTTTATTTCAGGGAGCCTAATGGAATTTTATTTGAGTTAGCAACAGATGGTCCTGGCTTTGAAGGTGACGAACCGTTTGAAAGTCTTGGAGAAAAATTGTCCTTGCCTCCTTATTTTGAAGACCGGCGCGAAGCCATTGAAGCAAGACTCAAGCCGCTTGATACAAAAGAATAATTGCGGTAAGACAAAGGAGCTAAATGAATGAAGCATATATTTATTAAAGGAAAAGATAAACATGCACCAACGCTTCTCCTTCTTCATGGAACCGGCGGGAATGAGGAAGATTTACTTCCTTTAGCAAATATAGTCGCACCACAAGCGTCAATCCTCGGTGTGAGAGGCAATATACTCGAAAACGGGATGCCGCGTTTTTTTAGAAGGTTGGCTGAAGGAGTCTTTGATGAAGAAGACCTCATTTTTAGAACGATCGAACTGAATGAATTTATTTCAGACAAGGCCACGGAATACGGATTTGACCGCAACCGAGTCGTTGCCCTCGGTTACTCCAACGGCGCAAATATAGCAGCAAGTCTTCTGTATCATGACGCAGAATCTTTGCATGGAGCGATTTTGTTACACGCCATGGTTCCACTTAGAGGAAAGGAATTGCCTGATTTAAGCAACATATCCGTTTTCATAGGAGCCGGAAAACGGGACCCGCTTATCCCGGCAGCTGAAACAAAGGAACTCGCTGAAAACCTGCAGCAAGCAGGAGCCAGTGTCACGGAACATTGGGGGGAAGGCGGACACGAACTAACAAGAGAAGAAGTCAACAAAGCAAAAGAATGGTTTGAGCAAAAATATCAATAAAAGCATAAATAACAAAAGCCCTCTTATTTCAAAACGGAGGGTTTTTGTTATTCTTCCAGATGAAGAAGATAACCTGAAGATAAATGAACACTATACAACGGATGACAACTAAACGGATTTTCCTGACAAAAGTACTGTAATCGTAATTGTACTTGTAAAAAGGAGCGGTTATATCTGGAGAAATCCAACAACAGCTAAATTTGGTATAATAGAAACAATACTTAATTCCTAAAAAGAAATGATCTATGAAAAGCCAAGGAGACAAAATGAAAAATTTACAGCCTTATTGGGAAGCGGTTGTACGGTTTTGGAAGAATAAACATTTAAGCCAGATTTTATTATTAATTTTACTGGTATTTATTTTATTATCCATTCTCTTTTTTGCCTTTATGGCAAGCACCGCAAATGTACAGTCTTTAAAGGACGGTTTAAAGCAATCGGCCGTTATTTATGATAAAGATGGCGATGTCGCCAGCAAACTGGCAACAAATCGGACTGAGGGAGTCTCGATTGAAGAGCTGCCAGAACATATGAAATATGCCGTGATTGCCATTGAAGATGAACGTTTTTATGAACATAACGGATTTGATATAAAGGGGATTGCCAGGGCATTTTTTCGTAATCTGTTTGCCGGGAGAATCACTGGCGGGGGAAGCACGATTACCCAACAGCTGACGAAAAACGCACTGCTATCGCCTGAAAGGTCATATAAACGGAAAGTCGAGGAGTTATTTTTAGCGATTGAAATTGAAAACAATTATAAAAAAGACGAGATTCTCGAAATGTACTTAAATCAAGTTTATTTCGGGAGCGGCGCCTGGGGAATTGACCATGCAGCAACAAAGTATTACAACAAAGGGATCAATGAGGTCACGATCAGTGAGTCCGCCCTGCTTGCAGGGTTGCTTCAGGCTCCTTCCGCATACAATCCTTACGAGAATTACGACCAGGCCATCGAGCGGAGGGACATTGTCCTTGCTAAAATGAAAGAAATCGGTGCAATCTCTGCAGATGAATATAAAAGTGCAAAAAGCGAAAAGATCCAGCTAGAAGATGGCGGCGGCAGCTTTATCGAACGCGAATATCCATATTATATAGATGCTGTGCTCGACGAAGCTATTCACAAATACGGCCTGACCCAGGAGGAAATTTTAACACGCGGATACCGGATCTATACCGAAATGGACCAGAATCTTCAATCGAGCCTTGAGACCGTATACGAACGCGATTCCCTTTTTCCAAGAGGTAAAAAAGATGCCCTTGTCCAAAGCGGGGCGGTGTTGCTTGATCCGGAAACCGGAGGAGTACGCGGGCTTGTCGGCGGACGGGGAGAAGCGGTGTTCCGCGGTTTTAACCGTGCAACCCATATTAAAGCACAGCCGGGCTCAACGCTAAAACCGCTTGCCGTCTATACGCCGGCTCTTGAAGAAGGCTACCTGCCTACTTCGATCCTGAAAGATGAACCGATGTCTTTTGGTTCTTATACACCCGAGAATTTCTCAAAGACATATGAAGGCGACGTTCCGATGTACCAAGCGGTTGAGAATTCGCTAAATGTACCGGCTGTTTGGCTCCTCGACCAAATTGGGATTGACAAAGGACTGGATTCCTTAAAACGGTTTGGCATTCCAGTTGAAAAAGAGGATAAATACCTTGGGATTGCCCTTGGCGGGATGCATAAAGGCGTGTCACCGCTACAGCTGGCTGAAGCATATTCTGTTTTTCCCAACAACGGAAAAAGAACTGATTCACATCTGATTACGAAGATTGTTGGTCCAACCGGAAATGTGATTGCGAAAAGAAAAGCAACAACAGAACGGGTAACTACAAGAGCTGTTGCCAAGCAAATGAATTCAATGCTTTTGAATGTCGTTGAAACCGGGACAGGCAAAGGTACAAACATTCCGGGTCTGCAAATCGCCGGAAAAACCGGCTCCACCCAGTTACCATATAATGATATCAACGGGACAAAAGATCAGTGGTTTGTCGGCTATACTCCAACCCTTGTCGGTGCGGTATGGCTTGGTTATGACCAAACCGATCGGGAACACTATTTGCCTAACAGCAGTTCTGATACTGTTGTACCCATCTTTCGGGCGATCATGGAAAATTCGCAACCATTTATTAAACCTGGTGATTTCAATACTGACTCGGTAAATACACAATTGAATGGATCCAGTGATACAGAGCAGTTTCAGGAGTCAATAAAAGAGCAGGCTGAGAAAATTGAAGGCAGGCTCAAGGAAGAAATGCCGAAATGGAAAGAGAAATTGAATGAAGGAATCGATGATCTAGAAAAGTTCGGAGATAGAATAAGGAATAAGTGGGAAGAGATTAGAAATTAAATTAGTGAGCAGTCTAGACTGTTCTTTTTTTTTGACTTATTTTCATAAAAAAGCTAGGATAGGTTATTGCTATAATTAAATTAGCAAACTGCTAGCAAATGATATCTCAAAGATAGGAATGAGACTATATAATGGATAACAAAGAAAGAATTCAGCTCAACGTACGAATCGGAAAGGAAACTGCAGATAAATTGGATGAGATCGTCGATTATTATCAGGAAAATACCAAAATCGGGCGTATTTATAAAAGTGATGTCCTGACTGATATTATCGAGAAATCATACGAAGTCATGAACAAGCAAAAAGCGATCAATAAACGGAATTATTAACAATACTGATACGTGTGAAATGACTAATTCATTTAGGGAGTTTATTTTACCTGTTAAAAAGGAATTATATTTGTATCATCATTGGGCCTGTTAGAAATTTTAAAATAAGGTGATTCTATGCGCGATGTTACGTTAACAAATATTTTCCAACATCGAATTGCACAAAAATATTTAACAAGATCAGGGCTGGCCCATGCGATTGCCGTTTCTTATCATGCTTTTCATTTGGCGAAAGAACAAGGAGAAGATATTGATATTGCAGCCAAAGCAGGTTTTCTTCATGATATTGGCCATTATACATGGTACAAGAACGGCAAATGGGACTACAACCTGTATAAGCAAAATGACATTCACGCTATTAAGGGAGCGGAACGCGCACATAAACTGTTAATTCGGCTTGGGGAAAATCCAATCAAGGCAAAGAACATTGCCCTGGCGATTCTTTTTCACACTGACTCCTTTTTGCCTGGCGGTGAAGTAGTCAGATCTCCTATTCAGACGATTATTAAGCTCGCCGATGAAAAGGATGAAGAACCTGGTGGAGCGCATCACTACCGTAACATAGATCTCGACCGGGCGATGCGGAGCTTGCAGCGGCTTGATGAAATGATAGATAGCAGCATTTCGGATGAGAGTGCAGGATAATAAATATTTGTAACACTATTCAATATTCTGGTAAAAGGGCTGTTACTTTTATTTCTTTCGGTAAAAATGTTATGATTATCTATGATTTTTTAAACATAAGGAGATGATTTAAATGGCAAAAACAGGATACATAGAATTAGCAGATGGAGCTAAGCTTAGCTTTGAGCTATACCCTGAGGAAGCTCCTAACACAGTGGCCAACTTTGAAAAGCTAGCTAATGAGGGCTTTTACGATGGATTAAACTTTCACAGAGTAATCCCGGGATTCGTAAGTCAAGGCGGATGCCCTAATAAAAATGGAACTGGCGGCCCTGGTTACACAATTAAATGTGAGACAGAAGGCAACCCTCATAAGCACGTAGCAGGGTCTTTATCAATGGCTCATGCTGGTAGAGATACAGGAGGCAGCCAATTCTTTATTGTACATGAGCCCCAACCTCATCTTAATGGAGTTCATACCGTTTTTGGTAAAGTTACAGAAGGCTTAGAACATGCTCTTAACATGAAACAAGGAGCAGATATTAAGACAATTAAAGTATCTGAGTAATACATTGAGGGGAGCAGAAATGCTCTCTTTTTTTATGTCTGAGTAATACACGACAATTTTACAAAAACCAAAAGAGGAGAGACCGATAATGGAACCAATCCCTGATCACTTAAAAGAAGGTCTTGATATGATCTTCGTTGGATTTAATCCAAGCATTCGATCTGCAGAGATAGGACATCATTATGCAAATCCTAATAATCGATTTTGGAAAATATTATATGAGGCAGGCTTAACACCAAGAAAATACCACACAACGGAAGATCATCTGCTTTTAGAACTTGGCTATGGCCTTACAAACATTGTTCCGCGGCCCACCAAAGCTGCCGATGAAATCACAAAAGAAGAATATACGAAAGGCAAGCAGCAATTAAGGGAAAAAATTCAGCAATTCAAGCCAAAAATCGTTTGTTTTGTCGGCAAAGGAGTATATCAAGAATATAGTGAAAAAAAAGATGTTAATTGGGGAAAGCAGGAGCAATCTGTGGTGAACGGAACAATCGATTTTGTTGTGCCTTCTTCGAGTGGATTAGTGAGAATGAAAATCGATGCGATAGTAGAAATTTATCGCGACTTGCTTTCTTTGCTCGCTACTATAAAAGCTCAAAAAAAGTAAAAGTTTCATACAAAATGTCCAACTTTTGTAGCATACTAATCTATTAATCCATAAAAACAACACTCCATTCGAAACTGTTTTCATCTAGCTAGAATTGTTAAAATATAGCCAACATCCAGAACCGGCTTCAATTTTATCGATAGGGAGGGAAAGAAATGGAGCATTATGTCCGCGTGATTCCGTACCAAGTGATACAACAGGTTGAAAGCATTAATGAGGTTCCTTCAGGGGTGGAATTGATTCAAGCACCAAAGATTTGGGCAGAGACGAAAGGAAAAGGAATGACAGTAGCCACTTTAGATACGGGCTGTGACATCAGCCATCCAGATCTAAAAGGGCGAATTATTGGCGGGCGCAACTTTACAACCGATGATGGTAGTAACGCGAATGTTTACAGGGATTACAATGGGCATGGCACCCACGTTGCCGGAACAATTGCTGCTGAGGGAAACGATTTCGGGGTAATCGGTGTAGCTCCAGAAGCGAACCTGCTTATTGTAAAAGTGTTGGATAAAAATGGATCAGGGCAATATGATTGGATCATTAATGGCATACTCTATGCTATCGAACAAAAGGTAGATATTATTTCAATGTCTCTTGGCGGTCCAAATGATAATCCTGAACTGCATGAAGCTATCAAAAAAGCGGTAGAAAACAATATCCTTGTAGTTTGCGCCGCTGGAAACGAGGGAGACGGCAACGACTCGACAGATGAATTTGCCTACCCGGGTTGCTACAATGAAGTTATTAGCGTAGGGGCGATCAATTTGGAGCGACGATCGTCGGAATTTACAAATTCACATAACGAAATCGATTTAGTCGCGCCAGGTGAAAACATCGTTTCAACCTATCTTGATGGAAAGTACGCTTCGTTGAGCGGGACTTCAATGTCTGCTCCGCACGTAGCGGGCGCGCTTGCTTTAATCAAAGATTCAGCCAATAAAGCATTTGAACGAAAGCTTTCAGAACCAGAGCTATATGCACAGCTAATCAAAAGAACGGTACCGTTGGGGCATTCTCCCAAGCTTGAAGGAAACGGACTTGTCTATTTAACCGTCTTGGAGCATTTAAATAAAGTGTTTGATCAAGAATTTCAGGCAAAGGTGTTAGGGTCGTCATGAACGATTTAATGCAAGCACTGGAAGCCGCAAAAGCGCACTTGATCACAAATAGAAAGCAGCCATACTATGACGAGCATTATGATGCAACGTTAAAGGAAGATTATTACCGGGCTATAAGCGATGAAAATGAACTGATAAAGAATGATATCCAAGCGCTTATAATAAAAACTCACCTTACAGAACTCACTTATTCTCCGCACCGCTACGTCTACCCATGGGTAGATTTGCAGGAAAATGGGGAATTGAAGAGTTTGTATTCCGGGAAAAAGATGGACGCTCTGAAAACGATCGAACAAGATATCAAGCTGCTTGAACAGATTAAAGGTCGGGGAATAGGTGCTTTATCCGGACAAAATATTCTTAATTGTGAGCATGTTGTTCCCCAATCATGGTTTGATGAAAAGGAGCCGATGAGAGGAGACCTGCACCATCTTTTTGCTTGCGAGCCTTCGTGCAACAGCATGAGAAGTAATTTCCCGTACTTTGATTTTCCTTCCTATACACCAGAAGGCCGGATTTTTGGAATTAGAGAAGGGTGCGGAATGGCAGAAAACGGGCGATTCGAACCGGAATACGGTAAAGGAATTGTCGCCAGGGCAACTCTATATTTTTTCATCAGGTACGAAGGCGCAATTAATATCAAAGAGAAAGTCGACCTAAACTTTTTGCTGGATTGGCATCACAGCTTTCCGGTCAGCATTTATGAAAAACACAGAAATGCAGCCATACATGAACTGCAGGGAAACAGAAACCCGTTTATTGATTATCCGGAATGGGCTGCGAGGATCATAAATACAAACTAATATCAAAGAGTCGCCATAAAACTGTGGCGGCTCTTTTTAGTAAGTTTCAAAATGGCTTTCTTAAAATATTGATTTTTATTAAAATGAAAGAGTAACAAAAAGAAAGTTTTTTAGCAATGAGTAAGAGGAAAGGATAAAATATGGGGATATTTACCGAAAGAGCAATTGCAATAATAAAAAACATACCAGAAGGCACAGTTATGACTTACGGACAAATTGCGCGGTTGGCAGGGAGCCCTCGCGGTGCCAGGCAAGTAGTGAGAATCCTTCATTCGATGAGCAAAAAATATAACTTGCCGTGGCATCGAGTCATCAATTCCAAAGGCGAAATAGGCTTGAAAGATGATGAACACTACATGGTTCAAAGGCTGTCTCTTGAAAGCGAAGGGATAACCCTCACACGCGAACGCTGCATCGACCTTGTCCAATATCAGTTTCATCCTGATATCGAATGAATGTTTAAGCTGGTTAAACGTCCATCCAATATCAGTTTCATCCTGATATCGAATGAATGTTTAAGCTGGTTAAACGTCCCAACGTATACAGGCATATTAACAGGCATAACTCCAATGGAATTAAACTTCATCACCGCGTCGATCCAACTTCATCACATATTCTTTTACCATATCTACAGTGACATATTTACGGGGCGGAACAATTCCTTGTTTCGATAGTTCATTCATTTCGCCGGTCACTTGATTAATTTTATCTGTCGTAAACTCACTGCCTTGTTTGCACAATATAATCGCTTCTTCAATATAATGTTCCCTCTGCTTATCTAAAGCCAGGAATTCATCAATAATTTTATTTTGTTTTTTCACATGCTTTGTAATCGCTTCGTGTACACTCATAATTTCACCCCTAATGATCTTCGCTTTATTTCAATATATTATCAGCTTTTTACCGGTAAGTTAAGAATATTTGCTTTATCATCATAAAAGTATATGAGGGTTTGTACATTGATATGCTCCATGTATCAACCTGATTAACGCACATTTACAAAACCGGCCGTCAATCAGAGTTCATATATATGGTATGGTTTGAGTAAAATATGGTAGTTCCAGAAAACAGTCCTTTTTCCTCAGGAACAAAATAAAGGTAAGAAGCCTTTCCATAAAGAAGTGTTACATATCAAAAATGGAAGGTGGTAATGGCTCATGAAACAGAAAATGAAAATAATTATAAGCATTATGTTGATTTTTGTGTTGGCTTTTGTCCCTTACATTCATGAAAATGGACCTCCTGTTCAAGCAACTGAAGAAGGGGGAACGCTCGTCCAGCAGCTGAACGAACTTTTAAATAATGATCCGCACTTGAAAGGTGCACTGGCAGGTGTTAGTGTACGTTCTGCTTCTACAGGCGACATGATCTATGAGCATATTGGCGATATCCGGTTAAGACCTGCCTCCAACATGAAGCTTTTTACAGCAGCAACAGCCTTATCAACACTTGGACCAAACCATGTATTCACAACAGAATTACTGACTGATGGAACTGTAAAAGGGAAAATACTGCGCGGAAATCTTTATTTAAAGGGAAAAGGAGACCCAACACTGCTGAAAACTGATTTTGACAACATGGCGAAAGAACTACAACAATCAGGTGTTAAAATGATCCACGGTGATTTGATTGGAGATGATACATGGTACGATGATGTCCGCTACTCGACCGATGTATCATGGAGCGATGAAACCGAATATTATGCTGCCCAGGTATCCGCTTTAACCGCCTCACCCAATGAAGACTTTGATGCCGGGACCGTCATTGTCGATGTAAATCCCGGCAGCCAAGATGGTGACCAACCAATGGTTTCATTAACACCTCAAACCGATTACGTAGAAATTATAAACCTCGCAAAAACCGTTCCCGCTGACGGAAAAAAAGAAATCAAGATTGAACGGGAGCATGGATCGAACACCATTACAATTGAAGGAACAGTCCCGCTGCAAGCAAGCAGATCAAGAGAATGGGTAGCGGTGTGGGAGCCGAGCGGTTACGCGCTGGACTTATTTAAACAATCATTGTCAGAGCATCACATCCGAATATCGGGAAAAGTAAAAACGGGAGCCACCCCTGAATCCGCGAAGCTGGTCTCAGCTCATCAATCGATGCCATTATCCGAACTGCTCATTCCTTTTATGAAATTAAGCAACAATGGGCATGCTGAAACACTCGTCAAGGAAATGGGGAAAACTGTTAAGGGTGAAGGCAGCTGGGAAAAAGGACTCGAAGTTATCGAAGCAGAGTTGCCCAAATATGGGGTGAATACCGAAACATTGGTCTTAAGGGACGGATCAGGTATATCGCACGTTAATTTAATTCCTGCTAATGAGCTTTCCAGTCTGCTGTATTCCGTGCAGGGACAAGAATGGTTTCCGGTTTTTCTGAACTCATTGCCCGTTGCCGGTGCGTCGGAAAGAATGGCAGGCGGAACATTGCGAAACCGCATGAAATCGCCGCCTCTTCAGGGAAATGTCAAAGCAAAAACAGGCACGATCTCCACTGTCAGTTCTCTATCTGGGTATGTGAATACGAAAAGCGGCGAAACGCTAATTTTTTCGATCGTTTTGAATAATTTGCTTGACGATACAAAAGGAAAAGAAATCGAAGATAGGATTTGTGCGATATTGGTCAATCAATAACTATGGAAGATTAGAAAAGCAAAGCGCGCAAGAACTATAAAGGGTCTGTCTCCAATTAATAGCAGACAGACCCTACTTTATTATGGCTTCACTAAAATCTTCACTTGATTTTTTTCTCTCATCAGGGCGTTAAAGCCTTTGTCAACAATTTCATCAAGGGCGATCCGTTCAGTCACCAGGTTTTCGGCTGTAAAATAGCCCTGTTTCATCAATTCCATAACAGCCGGGAAGATGTCGCGATAAGCAATGATTCCCTTGACCGATCTTTCTTTTAACACGATATTGTTCGGCAAGATTGATGCATTCGACTCCCAAATGCTGACGATAATCGTCTCACCTTCAAATGATGTACTGTCAATACATTGCTGGAGCACAGCCGGGACCCCGGTAACTTCAAAGGCAACGTCCACTCCGCCATTTGTAAGCTGCTGAAGCTTGGCAACAACATCTTCTTCAGCAGGATTAATGACAGCTGTGACACCGAGTTCCTTCGCTTTGGCAATCCGTTCAGGGGATAATTCTACCGCATAGATTTCGGAAGCACCAGCAGCTTTTAATGCATCAATCAACAATAAACCGATCGGCCCTGCTCCGTATACGGCAGCTTTATCGCCGGCTTTTAATTTACTTAAGCGTACTGAATGTAACGCTACAGCAGCGGGCTCAACAAGTGCACCCTGTTCAAAAGAGAGGCCCTCAGGCATTTTATGCACCATATGCTCATCTACCATAGTGAATTCTGAAAAGCCTCCGCCCCCGCCGGATAAACCATGGAAACCTAATGAATCACAAAGATTGTATTTCCCTTTCTTACAGGCAGCACATTCACCGCAGGAAAGAATCGGCTCAACAACGACAGGGTCACCCACTTTTACTTTGGTTACGCCTTCGCCGACTTCGGCCACTTTTCCGGAAAATTCATGTCCCATCACAATAGGGGCTAATTCCTTACTGACCGGATGCGCAACCTCAACGGGAATGAAGATTGGTCCAGCCGCATATTCGTGTAAATCACTGCCACAAATACCACACCATTCGACTTTGATTTTAACTTTACCCGGTTGAATTTGCGGCTCTTCGATTGTTTCTACCCGAATATCCCTGGCATTGTACCATCGTGCACTTTTCATAAGAAAACCTCCATTATGTATGATCGTCTACTCTATAATTTTACTACTGCTAAAATAGTAATATTAAATTCAGATAAGAACTTTCTGTTACAAAATCATGCTTAATCGACATCGCAGTTATACCTTTAAACAGTAATTAATTGATTGCAGAAGAAAGCTGCTGCTGTTTAAAAAATCCGGTATAGAATTATCCCTAATTTCACAACCTAGGATCAGTAACAGGGAGAACGGAAGTGATCTCATGAAATTCGGATGTCATGTTAGTATAAGGCATGGTTACTTGGAAGCAGCAAAACATGCAGCAGCCATAGAAGCTGCTGCTTTTCAATATTTCCCCAAAAACCCGCGAAGCCTGTCAGTTAAGGATTTCAATAAAATTGACGCGAAGCTTTGTCAAGAGTTTTGCCAGGAGCACAAGCTTGAGTCAGTTGCCCATACACCCTATCCAACAAGTCTTACACCGGAAAATGATGAAAAGAAGGAAAAGGTAATCATGTCATTGCTCAATGACTTGGAAATTGCTGATTCTTGCGGCTCGATTGGTGTTGTTGTCCACTTTGGAGGCAGGGTCAGTGATAAGGATCCTCTCGCCAGCTACCAACTGATGATCTCGATACTCAATGAGATCCTCGCTAAGTGGGAGGGGGATTGTTTAATCTTACTTGAAAACAACGCTGGAAAAGCAGGAGCAATCGGAACAACACTGGAAGAGATCGTTCAGGTTCGTAACCTAGTTGATTTTCCCGAGAAAATCGGTTTTTGCCTTGACACTTGCCATGCTTTTGCAAGCGATCTGTGGAATGGCGAGAACCATCCTGAATTTATTGAAAACGGTAAGGAATTAGGATATTTGAAGAATTTGCGTGTGATCCACTTTAACAATTCCAAGTATCCAGCCGGCTCTGGTAAGGACCGGCACGCCAATATTTTTAAGAATGGCCACATTTCCGAAGATCATTTTGATCAATTAATCAAAACTCCGTTACTAAAAAAAATCCCTTTTATATTAGAAACACCTAAAGACGCAAATTTTACCCACAAAGATGAAATCAAGCTGTTAAAGAAAAAGTGGGTATAGCTTCAATTCAGCTTTAGTGGCTCGCATAGGATACAAAACAGATAACTGCGATCTGATAGTAAAACACATTGACAATAAACTGCGAAAGGAGGAAGAGAATGAGGAATTACAGATACATACTGGACAAGCAATTTCAAGCTAATTCTGTTGCGGATGACTTGCGGATCCAATTAAGAATGAACCGGATGGACGATGATGCAAAAGTAACCGCTGTAGAAAACCGAAATGAAGTTCTCGTACAGGTTCATGTAGGCGATGACTCTCTTGAAGAAGTAGTAAGCAGCTTCATGGATAGCTACAATCCGAATGTCATTCTTGAATAAGTGGGAGGGGGGGGCATAGAGGTCTCCCTTTTCTTAATCCAATTCCAGTCGTCCAATCTTATTTATTTATAACTTCTGTAAGTTCCATTAAAATAGATACCAGAAATACTACTACGAGGAGAATACTATTTTATGAAATTGGTTTCATGGAATGTGAATGGCTTAAGAGCCTGTGCTGGAAAAGGATTTTTGGATTATTTTAAAGAAGTGGATGCGGATATATTCTGCGTGCAGGAAACAAAACTGCAGGAAGGTCAAATCAATCTCGATTTAGAAGGTTATAGCCAATATTGGAATTATGCTGCGAAAAAAGGATATTCAGGCACTGCGATATTTTCAAAGGTGGAGCCGCTGTCAGTCCAATATGGGATCGGCCACGTCTTGGATGACGAGGGCAGAGCAATCACATTGGAGTTTGAGGACTTCTATGTCGTGAATGTTTATACACCGAATTCCCAGCGCGATTTGGCCAGAATCGAACGACGAATCGATTGGGAAGACCATTTTCGCCAATACTTGATTGAATTGGATACGATTAAGCCGGTCATTTTCTGCGGCGACTTAAATGTGGCCCACAATGAAATTGATTTGAAAAATCCGAAGTCGAACAAAGGCAATTCCGGATTTACTGATGAAGAACGCGGTAAAATGTCCGAATTGCTGAATAGCGGCTTTATCGACACATTCCGTTCTTTATACCCTGAGAAGGAAGGTGCCTATACATGGTGGTCGTATATGAACAAAGTAAGGGAACGCAATATCGGCTGGCGCATTGACTATTTCATCGTTTCTGAGAGATTGGCAGAGTCGATTGAGGACTCAGAAATCCATTGCGATGTGATGGGCAGTGATCATTGTCCGGTGGTGTTGAAGCTAGCTTAAAGACAAAAGAGCAAAACAAGGACAACTTTCCGCTTCATTCTTTTTGATATATTCATACAAAGCAAGGATAATTATAAGTATACTTATAATTATCCTTGCTTCTTTTTATGACACGTTTATACCACTGCGTCAATCAGTTTTAATAATATGGTCTTGGATAGTAGTAAGGGTACGGGATGATAAACGGAAAAACGAAGTACGGATACGGGAATCGGCGGCGGCGAAATCGGCGAAATCTTCTCCGGTAACCACCATATCCGCCATAACCGCCAAATTGTCTGTAATCGTCAGTACTTTCATCAACCTCTTCTGGTACTAGCATCGTTACGCCTTCATTGTCGGTATCTTCAATAATTCCTTCAACTCTTGAACCATCAGTTAAGTGACCAATGACATGGTAAGACGTATACCTTTCACATTTGCTCTTTACGTTTCTAACGTCTTGATCAGTTTCATCCCACTCATTTAGTGGGTTAGCATTTTCATTATTGTTCATTCTAATGCCTCCTCTCGAAAACAGATTATTCATCTATCATTTCAAACGTTACATCATCTTAACTCTCTTTTTAAAAAATTGGTTAAAGCAGAATTTTGATAACTGACTATCAGTTTCTATGAGACTGCCCATGGAGAATTTATTCCTCAACTTAAACATAAAAGGCAACTCCCATGTGCAGGGAAGTTTCCTTTATTATTCCTTTTTTTAAGTTCTAGGTTTAAATATGATAGCGCCATAATAAATAATTGCGATGATTATTCCTAACAAATAAAGAGGTTACCGCCCCAACAATAAAAATCGTTATGACTGAAAAGATAAAGCTTCGGGCCCCTAACGTTTTAAAGGCCATCAACGCTACAAGTCCATCAATCAGAAAAATAATCAGTCCAATGTTTATCGATGCAGCCTTTGAGATGATATGTGCCAATAAGTCAGTACCACCCGTGCTTGCCTCGAAGCGGAGAAGGACCCCGATTCCGACTCCAATGATGATCCCGCCTAAGATGGAACTGATCAATATGGGCAAGGGAAAATGGCTTTGTAATGGTGCCAGCCAATCAATAAAAAACGAAGAAACGACCAGTCCTTGAAAACTGCTCATAAAATAATTACGTTCCTTGAACCACGCATACACACAAAGAGGAATACTCAACAAAAACATCGAGATCCCGGTCTGGAAACTGAAGTAGTAATGGAGAATAAGGGCAATCCCGACAATCCCTCCATCCAACAATTGGTGAGGTACTAAAAAACCATTAATTCCAATCCCTATTAACAGACTGCCGATAAAAATAGCCGCAAGTTTATGAATGATAATGATCACCTTGCTTTTCCATTGTTTACTTTGTACAATATATGTTTCATGTGGACGATCTTGCAGCCAGAAGCGGAAAAGCGACAAGTCTTGTCTACATATAATATAGAAGTTGCTGCAAAAAAATACTTCCAATTTCAATATTCCTTTTTAAAAAAACAGAACGTTTTGGAGAGCATCATTTAGAATTTGATAACAGATAAGATTGAACGAGTTTTACATCCTGTAGAAGTGCGGGAATTAAATTGAATGGATAAAAAACTTTGGCGCCTAATCTAAGGTGCCTTTTTTAGTCTTTTTACACTCTCACATTAATAAATAATGTAAAATAGTATCCTCCTTAAAAAATAGAATATTGAAAAAATAAACCAAATGAAATATATTGGTGTTATGAAAAAAGACACGATGCAAATCATTAAACTTTAGCTGACAGGCTGGTTGAAGAAAGTTGGTTAGGCCTTGGCAAGAATCAAACACAGACCTGAGGTGAAATTTTGCGCCCGATATTATTAGGTATTTTTGCAGCTTTCTTTTTTTCGGTTACATTTGTTCTGAACAGGTCAATGGAATTGTCTGGCGGGAGTTGGATATGGAGTGCGTCATTGCGGTTTATTTTTATGGTTCCGTTCCTTTTAATAATAGTCCTGGCAAGAAGAAACCTGTTGCCACTGTTAAAAGCAATGAAGGAGCAACCACGATCCTGGCTGCTGTGGAGTTTTGTAGGATTCGGATTATTTTATGCACCGATATGTTTTGCCGCTGCCTATTCACCGGGCTGGCTGGTTGCAGGAACTTGGCAAATCACGATCATATCAGGTTCATTACTGGCACCAGCTTTTATTGAAACGATTCAAACGAAGAATGGTCCTATCAAGATTAGAGGGGAAATTCCGTACAGAGGCCTTATGATGTCAGTGGTCATTCTGGTGGGCATTGTTCTTATGCAAATTGAAAACACAAGCCATATTTCTTTTGGCGCCTTATTTTTAGGAATCATCCCGGTTATCATTGCGTCATTTGCTTATCCGCTGGGAAACCGCAAGATGATGGAAATTGGCAAGGGCCGTTTGGATGCTTATCAGAGGGCGTTAGGGATGACTTTAGCCAGCTTGCCCTTCTGGTTCTTGCTCGCTTTTTATGGTGTTTTTACCGTCGGTCTGCCGGGTAGTGATCAGGTGATGCAGGCCGTTTTAGTTGCGATTTGTTCTGGCGTCATCGCGACCGCTCTGTTCTTCAAAGCAACAGATTTGGTGAGGGGAGACATGCAAAAATTAGCTTCGGTCGAAGCCACTCAGTCAATGGAAGTTCTATTTGCGTTAGCATTGGAGCTTATATTTTTATCAATTAATTTTCCGACACTATTATCTTGGACAGGAATCTTTTTAGTTATCCTCGGAATGATTCTACACAGCTATGCATCTCAGAAAAGAACAGTAAATCGCAAGCAGCCAGTTGGCATTTCATAATTGAACAACTTCAGGAAAACTGATTCCGTAGGGGGGTCAGTTTTTTATTGTTGATCAGCACAAAAGCCACAGGTTAAAAAAACCGTATAAATTCTGATCATATTCAATGATGGAAACGAATAAAATATGGGGATAGTTGTCCACAGGTACAGTATAATCAATCAGTCCAAACATACGACAGGAATGATCCAAATGAAAAAATTCATCCGTAAAAGTGGACTAGTACTTGCCGGGGGTGCAATTCAAGGAATGGGAATGGGATTGTTCCTTTTTCCCCATGCTATTCCTTCCGGGGGAGCAGGTGGGATCGCCGTGTTGTTAAATTATTGGTTTACGATGAATATGGGGTTTTCTCTTTGGCTTACAAATTTTTCGGCGCTGGTACTTGCGATCAAATATCTAGGAAATCGATGCGCCTTATGGACGATGGCCGGGATCACCATCGCATCCTTTTCCGTTTATTTTTTTCAGCACAGTATTCAAATCTCTAACCGGGCCCTGGTAGTTGATCTCTTACTAGGATCAATTTTATTAGGGACCGGCGTAGGGATTTTACTGCGTCAAGGCGTCTCCAACGGCGGAGTCGGCGTCATCGCCCTGATTATCTCGTCTGCACGGAATACCCTTCCTGGGAGACCTTTATTTATGATTAATTGCAGTATATTTATCCTTACAGCTGCAATTATTGATTGGAAAATTATTGTACTGGCCTTGATTAGCCAGTGGATTTCAACAAAAATGGTTGATTTGGTATGCGGGATTGATTTTTACCAGTCCTATACTTTTAACTGGCGGAAAAAATAAGCATCCATTAAACGTACTTATAGCGAACAGGGGTATCCTTCTTTTTATGTCCGTCTTTTCCTTCAACATGTATCATCGTTAAGGCAAGCAACCCGACGATAAGCGTAAGAATAGCAATTGATAAAAACATCCCGGTTCTGGACCATGCCATCAAACGGGTGAAAATAGGCGGACCAATCGCAACACCGAGGAACCGGACAGATCCGTATAAGGACGTCACGAATCCTCTTCGTTCCTTGCCGACTGCGCCAGTAATAATGCTATTCACACATGGGAGAATGAGTCCTGATCCAACGCTGCTTAATAATAATACCGCCAAAAACGGGACAAGTTTATCAACTAAAATGAGAGACGCATAAGATATCGTCATGAACAAAAATCCTAATATAACCAGTTTTTTCATTTTCTCAAGGTTTTTCCCGATTTTACTGCCGGTGATATAGGATGTTGTAACCATGACAAGTAATGGTATTGCCAGAATTAGACCTTTCATAACACCATCTATTTTGTACTGGCTTTCCAACAAATCGGATAGATAAAAGAGAATCCCGAACAAAGTAAATAAAACGGTTCCTCCAGCCAGATAGGTAGTGAAAAGCCATCTGCCTTCGTATTTGAAGACGGTTAAAAGACCTCGCAAATATTTTCCAAAGGGAGGGGGCGCCTGTCTGTTTCTTTTCTCTTTTATAAAAATCCATGTTAATAAAATTGAAAAAAAACATATTGCCGGGAAAGCGAAAAATACCGAGTACCATACAATTAAGCCAAGCAGAGATCCGAGAATAGGCGATAACACCTTTCCCAATCCGTTGGACGCCTCAACAATCCCGAGCACACGGCTTTGTTCTCCGCCTTTAAATAAATCGCCGGTTAAAGCCATCGCGAGTGGGGCAGTGCCGGCAGCACCGATCCCCTGCAAGATTCTGCCGATTATAATCCAGATATATGGGGATGGAAAAGAAGCAGCTGCAAAACCTGCGAGCAAGCCGCCAAGCCCATACAAAATCAAGGCAGGAATAATAATAACCTTGCGTGAAAGCCGGTCAGACAGATAGCCAAGAATCGGAATGGAAATCGCTGCAGCAACAGAAAAAACAGTTATTGTCAAACTTACCTGCATTTGAGAAATGTTTAAATCAGATTTCATTGCCGGGAAAACCGGAATTAGCATTGAGTTTCCCAGTGTCATAATCAGCGGTATCGAACCGATTGCGGTAATGGTCATACCCTTTTTTTTAGCCACTTCAATCTTCACGTCCTTCAGTGTTGTAGTACCTTGACTGGAACCTTATTTGATGTCTAATGGAGGGGGAACGAGCCATCCTTTATCTTTCAAAATTTTTAATAGTTTTGACGCATACTCGGCTTTTTGTGTATGGAACTCGCCATACATTTCGCCTATATCTTCACGAATGGAGATTCCCATAATATAACTGCATAAAATCTGCCCCGCCATGATTTCTTTTTGGACTAGAGTCGCGATCTCTGGATCGTTAAACCTTGCTCCAGCCGGGATATCCTGCACTTCTACATTTGGCCGGTCTGGCGGGGCAGGGGGCAGACGAATACCCGTTTGTTTTAAAACAGCTTCAACTTGCTGCGCCTCCTGCTTAAGGCAATTTTCCTTCAAATCCTCTAAAAACACCTTTAAATCATGATCTCCAGTGTGGTTGGCCAATACTTGCAAAGTTACCAATGTTCCTTTTGTCCCATACAAATGTGACCAAAGATTGAAGACTTCACCAGAATGTAACGGTTCGTCTTGCGGATTGCCGCTCAAAATACCCATCATATTTACCCCCTTTTATTTGTCGTCCTTTAGTTTACCTACATAAGAACAATTTATGTCCTATGATTTTTATTATCAGACAGGAACCTACTTTTCATTTGCGCATAGGCTAAAAAAGACATAAATGGTATTTCCGAAAAAAAACGAAAGGGTGGATCATTCATATGAAAAAAAGAGCTATTTATAAGCTTATGAATGACGGGGACGCTTCTTTTCGGTTGCAATCAAAACGAGGATGAGCCTGCTGGTAATAAACAAGCACAGAAAGGAGAGGCGGTCAGGATCGGTTATCAGAAAACGGTCCGCTGATGATCCTGAAATCGCTCAGAACACTCGACAAGCGCCTTGAGTCAGATGGTTATGAAGTCGAGTGGAAGGAATTCCAGGCAGCTGCTGCCCTTTTCGCAACAGGGGAACTGTATAACCATATCTCGATCAGCCTCGGCAGGGTTTTGACAGGATCGAATCATGAACCGTAAAACTAACAGTGATTTGCGACTCGTGGTAGAAAATACACAGTAGTCTTCTATGCGGTTAGTTCCCCTTTACGCCATACAGAATGCAGGCGACACCAATAAAAATCCAAATGAATTTGCCGAACGAAATATTATCAGCTATCCCAAAAAGACCGATAGTCGTCGTAACGATTAATACGATCGGTCCTATCAAAGCAAGCGAACTATTAATGATAAGTGCTTTTTCTATTTCATTAAATTTCAGCATTAAAAAAGCCGCAAATATTTCAATACTGCCTGAAAACAATCTTATGATAGCCATTCCCATGACGGCTTTTTCGAATAAATTAATCATTTATGTCCTCCCGATGGTTTATTCATCACATTATATGCAGGAGATGAAAACGAAAGGACAGGTTATTTAAATTCAACAATAGATTTTTGCTGTTCATTTCATAAAAAAGCTGCCGATGATAAATCGACAGCTTTTTTATAATCGAGTGGGATAGCAATATCCAGTAACTGCCTTCATTGTCAACCTCCTACATACAGAATATTGAATATATACCCGGAATACTTGTGAAATGTATAAAATTGCAAGGTTTTTTCAGCAATTTTACCATTCCGGCCAATGTATTTATACAGCAATCGCGAGAGCTATAACCCAGGGATTATCAGTTAAACAATTGATCATAATATTCAAAGGTTTATTTGAATAATCTTTGACAATTTTGTAAACCTGGCATAAACTAAATTTATATTCAAACATTCATTTGAATGAGGTGAAGTAAATGATTGAAAAGACGTTAGAATCAGCCCTTTATGACACATGCGAAACGTTTTGCTTTGATGAAGATAAAGTAAATCGTGTCAAAGCCCGAGTGGACGAGGTGAGGGGTGTTGAATTACTTTTTAAAGCATTGTCTGACTCGACCAGAATTAAAATTGCTTATGCTTTAACAATAGAAAAAGAATTATGTGTTTGTGATGTGGCTAATATTATCGGCTCGACTACAGCCACCGCTTCCCACCATTTGCGATTATTGCGAAAAATGGGACTGGCAAGTTATCGGAAGGAAGGAAAGCTGGTATTTTATTCGTTAGCTGATGAACACATACATCAGCTCGTTTCAATTGCTTTAATCCATTCAAAAGAAGGTGCAGCAGATGGAGAAATCGTTGGAGAACAATAAACAAACTTATCGTTTACAAGGCCTTTCCTGCACCAACTGTGCAGCGAAATTCGAGAAAAACATCCGTGATATCCAGTCTGTAAACGACATTCAATTAAACTTCGGCGCTTCAAAAGTGACGGTCTATGGAGAAGTAACCGTTGACCAGCTTGAAGAAGCAGGTGCATTTGACGGGATTAAAGTACTGCCTGAACGTCAAAGAGATGCACAGGAAAAAGTACCGTTCTGGAAGAAAGCTGAAAATAGAAATACATTCATCTCGCTCTTTTTCCTTATCTGTGGTTATGTTTCGATGTACTCGTTAGGAGAGGAGCATCCTGCTACAATCTCCATTTTTCTTTTATCGATCTTTATCGGCGGCTACGATCTATTCAAAGTCGGGTTAATGAATCTTTTAAAGCTCCAATTTGACATGAAAACGTTAATGACGATTGCGATTATTGGCGCTGCCGTGATTGGAGAATGGGGCGAGGGAGCAGTTGTTGTTTTCTTATTTACCTTGAGTGAAGCATTGGAAAGTTATTCAATGAATAAGGCCCGCCAATCGATTCGCTCTTTAATGGATGTAGCTCCGAAAAAGGCATTAGTCAAACGAGAAAATCAGGAAGTGGAATTGGACGTGGAGGATATTCAAATTAGTGATATTCTAATCGTCAAGCCTGGGCAAAAACTGGCTATGGACGGCGTAGTGGTTGACGGCCAATCTTCGATTAACCAAGCAGCCATAACAGGCGAATCTATTCCTGTTTTAAAAACATGTGGCGATGAAGTATTTGCTGGTACCTTGAATGAAGAAGGCTCTTTACAAGTAAAAGTAACAAAACGAGTCGACGACACGACCATTGCAAAGATCATTCACCTAGTCGAAGAAGCCCAGGCTGAACGCGCACCAACACAGGCGTTTGTTGATAAATTCGCGAAATACTACACTCCGGCCATAATGGCCATCGCGTTATTCATAGCAGTTGTCCCTCCGTTATTCATGGCAGGAGATTGGTCTGATTGGGTGTACCGTGGTTTAGCCGTCCTCGTCGTCGGCTGTCCATGTGCCCTGGTCATTTCTACTCCTGTTGCGATTGTCACAGCGATCGGAAACGCCGCAAAAAAAGGCGTACTGATCAAAGGTGGTATTCACCTCGAAGAAGCAGGACGATTAAAAGTCATTGCTTTTGATAAAACCGGAACGTTAACAAAGGGAACACCGGAAGTAACCAATATCGAAGTGTTAAATAACATGAATGAAAACGAAATTTTAGGAATTTCGATGGCGATTGAAAAGTTCTCCCAGCACCCATTGGCATCTGCGATCCTTCGAAAAGCTGAAGAAAAAGGTGTTTTTACGAATGACTATGCTGCGGAAGGTTTTCAATCCATCACAGGTAAAGGCGCAAAAGCGACCGTAAAAGATCGCACGTATTATATCGGCAGCCCAAAATTATTTGAAGAGATGATGCGCCTAACTGCCTCCGTTGCAGAAAAAATAATCAAGCTGCAAAAACAAGGCAAGACGGTGATGCTGGTCGGTACAAACGAAGAAGTAATCGGACTGATTGCTGTCGCTGATCAAGTGAGGAGCAGCAGCACAAATGTAATTCGAAAATTACATGAAATAGGCATTCAAAAGACCGTCATGTTAACAGGGGATAACGAAGCAATCGGACAGGCAATCGGCAGCCAGGCAGGCTTAACTGAAGTTAAAGCCGAGTTGTTGCCACAGGACAAGCTTGAAGCTGTTAAATCATTAAGAAAGAAGTATGGAAAGGTTGCCATGGTTGGAGATGGTATAAATGACGCTCCCGCGTTGGCAGCGGCAACTGTCGGAATCGCCATGGGCGGTGCCGGAACAGACACAGCATTGGAAACGGCCGATATCGCGCTAATGGCAGATGATCTCAATAAATTGCCTTATACGATGGAACTCAGCCGAAAAGCGCTTGGAGTTATTAAGCAAAATATAACATTTGCTTTAGGGTTAAAGGTGTTAGCCTTATTGTTAATCATACCAGGCTGGTTAACACTGTGGATGGCAATCTTCGCCGATATGGGGGCCACTTTAATTGTGATTGCTAACTCATTGCGGTTATTAAGAGTAAAATAAGACTAAAAATGGAAGGACATGTGATTTCAGCCTCGATTGCGCCGTTTGATCATGTCCTTTTAAAGTGTCATTTTGCTAGATGAAAAATTCTTCTTAACAGAACGATGTTTTTTTGGTATAATATTTAGTGTTTTTAACATAAGTAAGTTTATAATATGTAGTACTAAGTGAGAAATTACGTAAGGTGGTGTTAATCTTGGAAAATCACTCATATCGAGTTTTACTTTATTATCAATATGTTCCGATTGAGGATCCGGAACAATTTACCATAGATCATTTAAAACTTTGTAAAGAGATTGGTTTAAAAGGCCGGATTTTAGTTGCTAAAGAGGGTATTAACGGAACTGTTTCCGGAACGATGGACCAAACCGAAACATATATGCATACCATGAAACAGGATCCCCGCTTCGCAGATATGGTTTTCAAAATAGATGACGAAAGCGGTCATGCCTTTAAAAAGATGCATGTTCGCCACCGCAAGGAACTTGTCCACCTCGGACTGGAAGATGACGTCAATCCTTTAGAATTAACTGGTAACTACCTCAGTCCAAAGGAATTCTATGATCAAATGCAATCTGATGATACCGTTGTCATAGATGCACGAAATGACTATGAATATGATTTAGGGCATTTTAGAGGCGCAGTCAGACCGGATATTGAAGCATTCCGGGAGCTGCCGGATTGGATCCGTAAAAACAAAGAAGCATTTGAGGGAAAAAAAATCTTAACTTATTGTACCGGCGGGATCCGCTGTGAAAAATTCTCTGGATGGTTATTGAAAGAGGGCTTTGAAGATGTTTCACAGCTTCACGGCGGAATTGTAACATATGGAAAAGATCCTGAAGTACGCGGACAACTCTGGGATGGCCAGTGTTACGTATTTGATGAAAGGATTAGTGTCCCGGTTAACCGCGTTGAGCATGTCGTTGTAGGAAAGGACTATTTTACAAACGAACCTTGCGAACGTTACGTCAATTGTGCTAATCCGGAATGCAACAAACAAATCATCTGTTCAGAAGAAAATGAACACTTTTATATGCGTGGCTGCAGCCATGAATGCCGGGTTCATCCGCGAAATCTTTATGTTAAAGAACATAATCTAACAGAAGAAGAAGTAAACTTGAAATTAGCTAAAATTAATAAAAAAATAGCGTGACACTTGGATAAAAGAGTTTTTTCTTTTATCCTTTTTTTAACTACAGAAGGGTTTCTAACAATTTGGGAGAACACAGGTCTTCAATGAAAGTAAATGAATTTGTATAATAAACTATCTGGCACAAAAAAACCGCAAATTTGCGGTTTTTTTGTAGCTCATATCATACAAGGAGAAAAGTTATTTTGATTGTAGAACATCATGGTCTACATATCTTTCCCCGTTCAGTTCACTAATAATGTTAATAGCCACCTTAGCCCCATCACCCGCAGTGATAATTGTGTGAACGCTGACTCCGGCAGCTGTTCCAGCTGCCCAAATTCCTTCAATATTTGTCTTTCCATTTTGATCAGTATTCAGCACTGTTTTAATTCTGGGCTCTGTGCCCGGCTTTGTATGAATACCGGTTTTCTCTGCAAGGTCCAGCGCGAGTCCAGTCGCGAGGATTACATGCTTCGCTGTATATGTAGCATTTTCTGTTTGAATTTCAAAACCTTCTTCTTTTTTCTGCAAATGCACTGCCGATCCATTGACGATTTCAGCACCAAATTTTTGCGCTTGTTTTTTACCAATCTCAATCAAGTCTGGACCGGTTATTTCCTCTACTCCGTAGTGATTTTCAATCCAAGCCCGTTTTGTCATTCCTTTATCATTGTCAATCACCAGCGTGCTCTTGCCTGCTTTCGCCGAAAAAATAGCTGCGCTCGCTCCGGCTGGTCCTGCTCCAATAATGGCGATGTCAAACATATTCTCCACATCCTTTTTTAGCTTTTTTATAATCAAACGTATCGTAATTAAAAATACTATTATTGTCAATTAATTTGAATAGTCCAAGAACGAAAACCGATAAACAGAGTTTGCCACTTCTGCATTTTATTTTCTATTTAAAGGGGGTGAACCTGGTTTTAAAAGAAACGCTCATCATAAGTTCGAATAAACCGAGATACCTCCAAAAAAGATCCGTCGAACTAAGAAAGCTATAACCCTTGTTTAAGGAACGACTTACAGGTTTTTGTTGCAGTTTTGGATAAATTCGCCTGTCATGAAAAATAATAACGCAGTAAGTACATATAAGGAGGGCTTCAAAGTGGAAAATCAACAGGAAGCAATGCACGAAAATATGCATATAGGGGATGTTCCCCAGCAGTTGAATCATGGCGGCCATGAAGTGCTTGATGTACACGAGGTCTTATCAGGATCAGTTGACGCTCTTAACACCTATCTGCTATTTCGCCAATTTGTGAAAGATCCGGAGCTGGTTGATATTATCGATCGCCAATATCGCTTTATGCAGGAAGAATACAACATCACACTGGATAGCTTCAAAACAGGAAAAGACCCTTTCAAACCAACACAGAGCTACAAAATGGAACCAGATAATGATTTTATATATGGCATCGAACCAACAGAGCCAGTTAAGCCAATACAAAGCGTTTCGGAATTTAATGAGCAAAGCGTGTCGAGCATTTTACTGGGAGCGGTAAAATCGCTGGCGACAGTAAAAACGATGGCCGCATTGGAGTCAACCAATCCGGTCGTTCGCAGAGTGCTCGCCGACTCGATTCCAAACTGTATTGAAATGGCCTATGAAATTTCCATTTACCAAAACAAGCGGCACTACTACCAGGTACCACAATTTGCACCGCAAGACATGCAAGCGATGTTGAATGCGTACGAACCTGGGCAAGGACAGCCACAAACACAAAACAATAATGTTTCTCATTAAATAAAAAGAGTGCCGCCGAGCACTCTTTTTGCTTTACGAATAAACCATCATTTAATAAACAATTTTATTTTTTGAGTCCGTTCTTTATACTCGGGTATCGAAACGGAATGGTGGTTTCATATGTATTTATTGAGTTTTTTAATTTTTGTAAAGCAGATACCCGAAAAGCTAAGTCCTTCGTTTTGCCTGTTCGAAAAAAGGCTTCCTGCTTGTTAATCAACATAGAGTAACTTTCCATCTTATTCACCTTTTTATGTGATAATCAGATTTATGCTCCTCATAAAATTGTACCAAGGAGCAAGGGTATCTTTAAGGTCCGGGCACGCAATCCCTGAGCCTTGCAAATCTTCCCGAGCCGGGCTGCAATCATATTGCGCCATGCACGTAAAATAATCCAACGCTTCTTTCTTATCGCCTCAGTGACATTTCGCATTATTATCGTTAAAACAGGGGCATATTGGTCGATAATGGAAAGTATCAAGTCAAAACAAAGCAGTTGACGCCCATGTTTCCTTAGGTGTAAAATGTTTCCCATAGGAAACTTTCCTTTTGATACAGCATACATTTAATTTAGAAGAAGTCGTATTGAAGACATTTTTAGACTTTGATATTGAAGAACCGCAAAACAGCTTTATAAAAACGTGCTATTCCAGGACACCAAAGTTAGGGAGAGAAGAGATGATCGCTGAAAATATTTTATTTGCATTTGGCCTGACGTTAATGGCTGGCCTCGCCACAGGAATTGGAAGTGTTCTTGCATTTTTCACATCTACTACAAATACGAAATTTTTATCAGTGTCACTCGGTTTTTCAGCAGGGGTGATGATCTACGTATCCATGATCGAGATTTTTGTGAAAGCAAAGGATGCTCTCGTAGGGTCGCTAGGAGTTGAGTTGGGAAACTGGGTGACGGTTGCCGGTTTCTTTGGTGGAATTCTTTTAATTGCGTTGATTGACAAATTTATTCCCAAACAAGGAAACCCACACGAACTTAAGAAAGTCGAGGATATGACTAAACCAGAAAAGGCTGTAAACGGCGATCCACAGCTACTAAAAATGGGAACATTTACGGCCCTTGCCATAGCCATCCACAACTTCCCTGAAGGAATTGCTACCTTTACTTCAGCCTTACAAAATCCAGGACTTGGGATTGCGATTGCCGTCGCTATCGCGATTCATAATATTCCTGAAGGAATTGCTGTATCTGTCCCTGTTTACTTTGCAACGGGAGATAAGAAAAAAGCATTTAAGCTTTCATTCCTGTCTGGATTGTCAGAGCCAGTCGGAGCGATTGTTGCTTACTTCATTTTAATGCCCTTTCTGAACGATATCATGTTCGGGGTCATCTTCGCTGCTGTTGCTGGAATAATGGTTTTTATATCCGTTGACGAACTGTTGCCAGCCGCAAAAAAATACGATGAAGAACACTTATCCATCTATGGGCTGGTCGGCGGTATGGCCGTGATGGCAGTCAGCTTGCTGTTGTTTATTTAAAAATAATGAAAAAGCGTACATCCAAATTGGAAGTACGCTTTTTGCTTTTCATGACATAGCAACACCGCCTTCAAAATCATTCGCCAATATTAGTAGGAACTGTCGAGAACTTTTTGAGGTATCACATACTGATTCTCCTTGCATATTAGATTTTTGAAAGCTTTTTCATCTGCATATGTAAAGGGGTTCGAATAAAAGTAGTTCCTGTTTGTTTCCTAAAAGAAAAAGATCGCTTCAATTTAATTTTGACAAATTTTTTTGTCTTCTTATGTTAAATTGGTTAAAGATTCAGAAAAGTGTACAAGAAAGTCACCCTATAGGGCTTGCATTTCCACACCACCTACTTGTCTAAAAGGGAATAGACAAGCTGACCAATCCTCAAAATCAGTTTACTTTCTTACTCGTTCAGTCATAGCTATGTAAAAAATACATCTTACATATTGGTTAAACAAATGCTTGCATCATTTTACAGGTTGTATAATGATATGCAATTTTATCATCTGTAAAATAAAAATAAGATGCAGAATTTTCTGATAAAAATTTTAACTAAAAAGGAGGAATTAGATTTTATCGCGGGTTATGTCAATATTAGGGGGCGAAACGATGTCAGATATTGTGAAAATCGGGTTAATTCAAGCAACCCACGATGTAGATGGAAACGAACCGGTCGAGGTTCATAAGGAAAAAGCGATTGAAAAACACATCAAGCTGGTAAAAGAGGCTGCCAGCAATGGAGCACAAATCATTTGCTTGCAGGAGATTTTTTATGGACCGTATTTCTGCTCCGAGCAAAATACGAAATGGTATGATGCGGCCGAAGAAATCCCGAATGGACCAACGACCAGCTTATTCAGGGAGTTGGCCAGGGAACTCGCTGTCGTAATTATCCTGCCGATCTATGAGAGAGAAGGGATTGCTACTTACTATAACACAGCTGCCGTGATCGATGCAGATGGCTCTTATCTCGGAAAATATCGAAAGCAGCATATTCCCCATGTCGGGGTAGGAAATGATGGTTATGGGTTTTGGGAGAAGTTTTACTTTAAACCTGGAAACCTCGGCTATCCTGTATTCGATACTGCATTTGCAAAGGTTGGAGTATATATATGCTATGATCGCCACTTCCCGGAGGGAGCGAGGTTACTTGGCTTAAATGGTGCTGAAATCGTCTTTAACCCTTCTGCTACGGTCGCAGGCCTATCCGAATATTTATGGAAGCTGGAGCAGCCGGCCCATGCGGTTGCAAACGGCTACTACTTGGGCGCAATTAACCGGGTTGGCTTTGAATCACCATGGAAAATGGGTGAATTTTATGGCCAATCCTATTTAGTCGACCCAAGAGGGAATTTTGTCGCTACCGCAAGCCGGGATAAGGATGAAGTGATCATCGGTGAGATGAATAAGAAAATCATTCGTGAAGTTCGTGACACATGGCAGTTTTATCGGGATCGCCGCCCTGAGACCTACGGAGAAATGTCAGCATTACTCCCTTAACAAAAGGGAATTTAACACCACTGGGGTCAGCCGACTGGCCCCTTGGAATGTATTCATTATTTGAAAGATTGAGAAAAGGAGGGCTTCTCATTGGCTACTGCAAAAAAGCAGCGTATTTCCTGGACCGATCTCAAACAGAATTTCCATGAAGTTGAACCAGGCCTGACCCGTCAAGAAGCGTTTGAAGAGTCGAATCGATGCCTTTATTGTTATGACGCTCCCTGCATTAAGGCGTGCCCGACCGGGATCGATATCCCAGCGTTTATTAAAAAAATCAGCTCCGGAAATTTACTGGGGTCTGCCAAGACGATCATGATTTCTAATCCAATTGGTGCAAGCTGTGCCCGGGTTTGTCCTACCGAAGAGCTTTGTGAAGGTGCTTGTGTACTAAATGATTCAACAAAGCCGATCATGATCGGTAACCTGCAGCGATATGCAACAGATTGGGCGATTCAAAATGAACAAACCCTTTTTCAACCAGGAAAACTAAACGGCAGAACAGTTGCCGTGATCGGATCGGGTCCTGCAGGATTATCTGCTGCCAGGGAGCTTGCCAGATTAGGCTATGAAGTTACGATTTTCGAAGCAGCAGAAATAGCCGGCGGATTAAATACGTTTGGCATCGTTTCCTTCCGTTTGCCACAGTCGATTTCATTCTGGGAAGTTGAACAAGTTCAAAAACTCAATGTAAAGATCAGAACAAATACGATGGTCGGAAGGGATGTTTCAGCGGAATATTTAACTGAAAATTTCGACTTTATCATCCTTGCTGCTGGAATGGCGAATGTCCCAAGCCTCAATATTGAAGGCGAAAACGCAGATGGGGTATTCGATGCAATCGAATTCGTAAAGGCAACGAAAAGCGGCCAATTATCAAAGGACTTGATCGGAAAGCGTGCAGTCGTGATTGGTGCTGGAAATACTGCCATCGACGCTGCCACATGTTCGGTCCGTCTTGGGGCTGACAATGTAAAAATCCTCTATCGTAGAACCGAAGAGGAGATGTCTGCTTATGATTTTGAGTATGAATTTGCCAAACAGGATGGCGTCGAGTTCCGCTGGTTAACCGCACCGAAACGAATCATCGCTGCTCAAAACGGGAAGGTAACCGGAATCGAGTGTATCAAAATGAAGCTTGGTGAGCCTGAGCGAGACGGACGCCGGAGCCCGGTACCGATTAGCGGCTCCGAACATGTGATTCCGGTTGATGCTGTTATTAAAGCGATCGGACAATCACGACATTTGCAGTTAATCGAATCGTTCCGCCTTCGCCATGAAAACGGCGTCGTCCAAGTCAACCAAGAAACCTTTCAAACGTCAAATCCTAAAATATTTGCTTGTGGTGACATCGTTTTTGGTAAAGGAAAAGGCGACGCCATGGTCGTAACTGCTGCCCAGCAAGGAAAAAAAGCAGCCTACTCCATTCACATGCTGCTTACTACGGCTTTTGAAACAGCTTAAGTAGCATATCAGCCAGTTATGAAAAGTTTCTCTCATTTATCGAAAATGCCTCATTTCTCAAAATAAATCATCCGAAACACGAATTAAAAAGAACACTTGGATTTCTTTTATTCCACAAAAAAGGGAGAGAAAGAGATGGCAGATTTAAGCATTAATCTCGCTGGAATTAGGTCACCCAATCCATTCTGGCTTGCCTCAGCCCCTCCAACCAATTCCGGCTATCAGGTACAAAGAGCCTTTGAAGCAGGCTGGGGAGGAGCAGTATGGAAAACATTGGGTGACCCGATATTAAATGTTACATCACGATTCGCTGCTATCAGTTTTAATGGGCAAAAGGTAGCGGGGTTTAACAACATTGAACTAATTACGGATCGGCCGCTGGATGTCAATTTAAAAGAAATTTATGAGACTAAAAAGCGATTTCCCAATCATGCAGTTGTGGCATCGTTAATGGTTGAACCGAAGCAGGAAAAATGGCATGAAATTGTTAAGCGTGTTGAGGATGTCGGCGTTGATGGACTGGAATTAAACTTCGGTTGTCCACACGGGATGGCCGAGCGCGGGATGGGCTCTGCTTCCGGTCAAGTGCCGGAACTGGTTGAGAAGCAGACATATTGGGTTAAAGAAGCGGCTAAAACCCCGGTTATCGTGAAATTGACGCCGAATATCACGGACATCACAGCGACTGCAGAAGCCGCTGTCAACGGGGGAGCAGATGCAGTCAGTATGATCAACACGATCAATAGCCTGGCCGGTGTTGATATTGATTCATGGAATACAATACCGCATGTTGCCGGAAAAGGGGCTCATGGCGGATATTGCGGCCCTGCTGTTAAGCCAATTGCATTAAGCATGGTCGCGGAATGTGCCCGCAATCCAAGAATCAATGTCCCGATATCCGGAATTGGTGGAATCTCGAACTGGCAAAATGCCGTTGAATTTATGCTCATGGGTGCGACAGGGGTGCAAATTTGTACTGCGGCGATGCATCACGGGTTTCGGATTATTGAAGATATGGTGGAAGGACTTGATCACTACTTAAATGAGAAAGGAATTTCCTCTGTATCAGAACTGATTGGAAAAACCGTACCCAGATATTCGGACTGGGGAAATCTGGACCTTAATTACAATATCGTTGCCCAAATAAATACAGAGGTTTGCATCAATTGTAATAAGTGCCATATTGCCTGTGAAGATACATCGCATCAATGCATCGACATATTAGCGGATGCGAGTGGAAAAAGCTATTTAAAAGTACGGGAAGAAGATTGTGTCGGTTGTAACTTATGCTCGATCGTCTGTCCGGTTGACGGCGCGATTGACATGATCGAGGTTCCTCATGAACAACCGCCAATGAGTTGGAATGAGCGTCAGGCAGTCCTTAGTCTGGCTCAAAGTGTGAAGCAGTTGTAGAAAACTTGTCAGGGAGGAAATCGAATATGATAAAACTCATCAAAAACGGCATCATCGTGACAGCATCAGATACATTTCAGGCAGACATTTTAGTTGAGAATGGAAAAATATCGACAATCGGTTCAAGCTTATCCGCTCCTGGGGCTGAAATCATTGATGCGGCCGGCTGTTTCGTCTTTCCTGGCGGAATCGATCCGCACACCCACCTTGACATGCCATTTGGCGGTACGGTGACAAAAGACGATTTTGAAACAGGGACAATCGCGGCTGCCTTTGGCGGAACTACTACGATTATTGATTTTTGTTTGACGAATAAAGGGGAACCTCTAAAAAATTCGATTCAGACTTGGCATGCAAAGTCAAAACAGAAAGCAGTTATTGACTATGGTTTCCACCTCATGATTGGTGAAATTAATGAACATGTCCTGGGTGAGCTTCCGCAAGTGATAGAAGAAGAAGGAATCACATCATTTAAAGTGTTTATGGCTTATAAAAATGTTTTCCAGGCCGATGATGAAACATTATTCCGAACACTCCTGGCAGCTAAAGAACTCGGGGCCCTAGTGATGGTTCACGCTGAGAATGGTGACGTTATCGATTACTTAACAAAAAAAGCAATCGCAGAAGGAAACAGAGACCCAATCTATCATGCCTTAACACGCCCCCCTGTAGTGGAGGGAGAAGCAACAGGGCGCGCTGCCCAGCTGGCAGGACTCGCCAATTCACAGTTATATGTCGTTCACGTTTCATGTGCGGATGCGGTTGAAAGAATCGCCGAAGCCCGCAGTAAAGGCTTTGATATTTGGGGAGAAACTTGCCCGCAATATTTGGTCCTTGATCAAAGCTATTTAGAAAAGCCAAATTTTGAAGGTGCCAAATACGTTTGGTCACCGCCGTTAAGGGAGAAATGGAATCAGGACGTCCTCTGGAATGCGTTAAAAAATGGACAGCTGCAGACGCTCGGATCGGACCAGTGTTCATTCGACTTTAAAGGGCAAAAGGATTTAGGACGAAATGATTTTACAAAAATCCCGAATGGCGGCCCAACCATTGAAGACAGAATCTCGATCTTATTCTCTGAGGGCGTCAAGAAGGGACGCATTACTTTAAATCAGTTTGTTGATATTACATCCACTCGCGTCGCCAAGCTATTTGGGTTATTTCCGAAAAAAGGGACGATTGCCATTGGAACTGATGCTGATATCGTGATTTTCGATCCCAATGTGGTACGGACGATTTCTGCTGAAAGCCACCATATGGCCGTCGACTATAATGCATTTGAAGGCATGAAAGTTTACGGAGAGCCTGTTTCCGTGTTATCAAAAGGAGAATTCGTCATTCGCAACAAGCAATTTGTCGGTACGCCTGGATCCGGTCAATATTTGAAGAGGGCGAAATATTCACTGCACACTGCATTAGGGCAAACTGAAATGCAATCGATTTAACAAAATACCTTCATCAGAGTACTCCTGCCTTAATTTGTTGAAGACAAACATCCCGCTTTTATCTCCTTGTCGATATCCATCAACGCGATTCGGTTTATGAAATATGATCTGGATTTTCTGCAATTTCAACCGAAAAAAGGAGAGTTGGTATGAAAAAAAGCCACTTGAAATCACCGGATTTGTTTCCAATTCAGCAAAAAGACCGAAAAATCACTTCATTAGGTTTTTCTTTTATGTGGGTAGGGATGGTTGTCGTGCTGGCAACCTTTGCGATTGGCGGTTCTGGTGTTATGACATTGCCTTTACCGTTAGTGATCATTGCGACTGTTATTGGCTGCCTTGCGATCGGCTTATTTATTTCGTTAATCGCCGATATTGGGATTGAACACGGATTGTCATTTCCGGTTTATATGAGAGCACCATTTGGAACAATCGGCACACATATCCCTTCCGTCACACGCGGCATTACTGCTTCGATGTGGTTTGGCATTAACACGTACTTTGGAGCAACAGCGATGAATGGCATATTAGATATTTTAATTGGTTTTGACAACTGGTTTATTTGTTACCTCATTTTTGCGATTGTACAATTGGTCAATACGGCTCTCGGAATTAAATCCATTGAACGCTTTGCCGATTTAGCGGCACCGATCATCATCTTAATTTCGGTTTGGATGTACGTTTCATTATCAGATACTGCTGCTGGCCAGGGACGAAACATTTGGACTTGGGCAGAAAATCCTGCTACCGGCAGTGATGCGTTTACAGCTTTTTTAATCGTCATTTTCAGTAATATGGGCTTTTGGGCGACGCTTAGTGCAGATATTCCAAGCATTTCCCGTTTTATGAAAGCACCTGTCAATGAAAAGAACTGGTTTAAAAGGAATAAAGGGTCGTTAATCGGAAATCTCGTTGCTATGCCGTTAACACAGACCTTCATGATTATTATTGGTGCCATTTCATACATCGCGGTACTGAACTACGACCCAGTTGCGGCTCTTCAAGAGGCTGCTGGCGGTGTTATCCTTGCTATTTTATTGTTAATGATCGTCTTAGCCCAATGGTCGACCAATACGGCAGCGAATGTTGTGCCGGCTGCGACTATTTTCTCTAATGTTGGCGGACCCAAGTTTCCATTTTGGGCTGGGGTTATTACGGCGGGGATTGTCGGCTCAATCGTACAGCCATGGAATTTATTTGCGATCATTATTCCCTTTCTCTTATTCGTCGGCGGGATATTGTCAGCAATTGTTGGTATTCTATTTGCCGATTATTATCTGCTCCGTAAAAGAAGGGTAAATGTGCCGGAGTTATTTGAAAGCCAGGGGCAGTTTAAATATATGAGCGGTATAAACTTAGCCGGATTCATATCCTGGATCATTGGCGCCGCCGCTTCCTATTTTGTACCGAACTACGGGTTTTTGGCTGGATTTTTAGTTGGTGCCGTCCTCTACTATATACTTGCAAAATTCTGGTGGTTCAAAAAATATAAACAGGCCGAAATAGAAGATCCAAGCGATGAAAAATATTTAGGAATTTCGGTCGGGCGGGATTGGATGATCGAAGATGAGCAATTTGAGCCGGTTTTACACGAGATTCCGACAAATGTCACGCTGGATTAATCATTATTAAAAGATGAAAACACGGAGGGGGATTTAATGTCTGAGCATCGACAATTTCTCGATGAAAGAGACAAAATCGATTTTCTGATAGAAAAGGGATATCGGATCAACAGCGTACAAGAAAACTTGGACGGAGCTTTAGTCGATTTTATCCATCCAGATGGAAAAAAGCATGAAACCCTACTTATTGGAACAGCAAATGCGCGAAAGTACTTTTCAAGTCTTCTCATTCATCAACATAGAACAGCGAATTAAAAAGGTAGCAGAGGCCGATCTGTAAATGAATTATTTCAAAAAATTGTTTCAAAAAGGAGAGAAAGAATGTGGAATTCTTTTTGAAATCAAAGGACAATGCCTTCCCGTGCGAAGTGACAATCGATGAAGACAATGGACGCTACACGATCAGGAAATCAGACTCAAGCGGGGAAGTGTTCAATTCTGCAAGGGAATTGGCAGCCTGGATTTTGAACAATTGGGGTTCAGACGATTTTACAGACAAAGAGCAATATGAGTCAATGTTAAAGGAAATCCAAAGATATCTGCCGCTCATTCATTAACTATTGTAAGTAAAGGATTGGATCAGCTCTCCAATCCTTTTTATTGATAACGTTGAACGAAGATTCCGATTATGGGGGAGCTGCGCGATGAAAGGACATTTTCAACTTAAGGTCGAGGATATTTTAAGTCGGAAACACTTCGAAAACACGATTGTAATAGCCGGAGAAGAAGGCATTCATCGAATTGTGAAATGGGTACATGTTGTCGAAGTGACGAATATTCGCAATCTCTTAAACGGAAATGAACTCATTTTATCAACCGGAGTAGCTTGGCAAGAGGATGAGAATTTGTTTATTTCCATGCTTAAGCAGCTTTTAGAAAACAATGCCGCCGCCTTATGCATCGAGCTCGGAACCTATATGACAGAAATACCTGGGGAAGTCATTGATATTGCCAACCAGCATCAATTTCCAATCATTATTTTTCAACAAGAGGTGCCCTTTGTTGAAATCACCCAAGATATCCATTCGGTTCTAATCAATCAACAATATCGGATGATCTCCGATTTGGAGAACTATTCGCAAAGCCTGAACAAACGGTTGCTTACAATCGAAACGTATGAGGATATTCTGCAAATTATATTTTCAGCTCTGGATGTCCAAATCATTTTTCGCCTGAAGGATCAGCAATACGAATTCGTTCCCAGTATCAGCAGCCAGGAGCAAAGCTCTATTATTCACTGCCTTCAAGAAGCGGATCCATTGCCTACTGATCATTTCGCATATTCGCCCATTTATTTATTTGGACAGGAATACGCGGAACTATATATCTACTCAAAAGAACTTCCGATTAATGAATTCGATTTGTTAATTTTAGATCGAACTTCAACCGCTTTAGCCCAGCATTTATTAAGAGATTTGTTTGTGGAAGAGAAGAAGCGGGTGGAAGAGTTTGAGTGGCTGCATGGATGGCTTGCAGGTGAACATCCGAACGAGAGCATTACCGAATACTTGGTTGAGCACGGTATTAAAAATGCGGCCAATGATGCGGTAGTTTTAATTGCAAAGCTTACGGTCTTAAAGGAAAAGCCGAGTCAGGATATCACTTATTTAAAACTTCTGTTCCGCTCTGTTTTTGAACAGCATGGCTGTGCTGTATTTTCAGTCGAAAAAAGAAATGAAATCATTTTCATTCTATTGAATAACCGGACAAAAAGGAATTTAAAAGAACGAATCACAAACGCGATTAAGTCACTAGAAGATTCTGAGTTTATGAGAAAACAAAATTCGGGAAAAATTTTTATAGGCGCAGGCAAGTTTATTGATAACTTAAACGATCTGCATAAGAGCTATTATACAGCCAAAGAAACGCTCAACATCCAACACAAGCTGACGATGGGCAAGATTTATCATTTCTATGAAGATTTACATCTGTATCGTCTCATTGCCCTGATGAATAAACATATCGATTTACAAGAACTTGTCATGGAATACTTGCTGCCGGTTATTGAATATGATCAAAAGTATAATGGGAAACTTCTGGAAACCTTAACAGCGTACTTACAATGCAATGGGTCAAAGCAAGAAACATCGAAACAGCTTTTTATCGTGCGGCAAACCTTATACCATCGTCTTCAAAAAATTGAAAACCTTCTTGGAGAAGATTTTATGGACCATGAAAAACGGGTTGCAATCGAGTTTATGCTTCTTGTAAAAGATTATTTAACCCCTTCTCATACACAGCGGAGGATGGATCTGAATGATTCAAAATCCTTTTACCGATAAGTTGTCAAAGTGTGGAAGAAATTCTGTCATACTTTTTACAAAATGTCTAATGAATGCCTTTTGCTGGTTCGCGATAATCATATATAAGGATTATATTTTTGCTGACAAGAAGGGGGAACGTTTCGTTGATATAACGAAAATTCAATCACAAAGGAGGTCGAAACATGAATATCACTACAAATGATACAACGGTTCTCGAAAATTATATTAATGGTCAGTGGATACATTCAACTAGCCAGCAAGCACTTGAGGTGCCAAACCCAGCAACAAACGAGCTATTGGCAAAAGTTCCGCTTTCCACAAAAGAGGATGTAAATTTTGCCGTGTCCGCAGCAAAGAACGCGTTCGACTCATGGAAAAACGTGCCTGTGCCGAAAAGAGCAAGAATTCTATTTAAATATCATTATTTATTAACAGAAAACCACGAAGAACTGGCCAGGCTGATTGTCGGGGAGAATGGCAAGGCGTATAAGGAAGCACATGGAGAAGTGCAGCGCGGGATCGAGTGTGTCGAATTTGCTGCAGGTGCACCTACATTAATAATGGGAGAAACGATATCAGGTATTGCAGAGGACATGGATTCAGAAATGTTTCGCTATCCGCTCGGCGTCGTAGGTGGGATTACCCCGTTTAACTTTCCGATGATGGTACCGCTTTGGATGTTTCCGTTAGCGATTGCCTGCGGGAATACGTTTGTGTTGAAGCCTTCTGAACGAACACCGATCCTGGCCAACAAGCTTGCAGAGTTGTTTTCGGAAGCGGGAGCGCCTCCGGGTGTATTGAATGTTGTTCATGGAGCCCATGAAGTTGTCAATGGATTGCTTGATCATGAAGATGTTGCCGCGATCTCTTTTGTTGGTTCACAGCCGGTGGCCAAGTATGTATATGAACGGGCATCCGCAGAAGGAAAGCGGGTCCAGGCTCTTTCAGGAGCAAAGAATCATCATATCGTCATGCCGGATGCGAATATGGAAAAGGCTGTCCAGCATATCATCAGTTCTACTTTCGGAAGTGCCGGACAGCGGTGCATGGCTTGCAGCGCGGTTGTCGTAGTCGGCGATAATGGACCTTTTGTAGATATCTTAAAGAAAAAAGCAGATGAATTGATCATCGGGAACGGCATGGATGACGAGGTGTTATTAACTCCGGTGATCCGGAAGCAGCATCGCGATAAAGTTCTTGGCTATATCGAAAAGGGAATTACTGACGGAGCCGAACTTATCCGGGATGGACGGAGGGAAATGGCTGAGCATGCCAAGGGGAATTTCATAGGGCCGACTATTTTCGACCATGTCCGGCCGGAAATGACGATCGCAAAGGATGAAATTTTCGCACCAGTACTAAGCGTTCTTCGCGCCAGAGATCTGGATGAAGCACTCGACTTTATGAGAAAATCAAGATACGGAAACGGCGCAACTATTTATACAAATAACGCAAAAGCAATCCGGCAATTCCGTGAAGAAGCTGATGCAGGCATGCTTGGCATTAATGTCGGTGTTCCGGCAACGATGGCCTTCTTCCCATTCTCCGGCTGGAAGGATTCGTTCTATGGAGATCTCCATGTAAATGGTAAAGACGGATTAAACTTCTATACCCGCAAAAAAATGATCACCTCCCGATTTGATTTTTAGCAAAGGAGTGATAAAAATGGTTCAAACGAGTCATTCCCAGGACCAATTGTTGGAGCAGGATGAAAAATACATTTGGCATTCGATGAAGCCTTACAATCCAAAGGCGACGATTGTCGCGGCAAAAGCTGAAGGATCATGGATCACCGATGCAGAGGGAAAGCGTTATTTAGACGCGATGGCAGGCTTATGGTGTGTAAATGTTGGATATGGAAGAACGGAGCTTGCCGAAGCGGCTTATGAACAGTTGAAGGAAATGGCTTATTTTCCGCTGACAAACAGCCATGTTCCGGCTATTAAGCTGGCAGAAAAATTAAATGAGATTCTTGAAGATGAGTACGTCATTTTTTTCTCAAACAGCGGCTCTGAGGCAAACGAAACCGCGTTTAAAATCGCCCGGCAATATCATCAGCAAAGCGGGGAGCATAATCGCTATAAAATCATTTCCCGCTACCGCGGCTACCACGGCAATTCAATGGGAGCTTTAGCAGCAACAGGCCAGGCGCAAAGAAAATACAAATACGAGCCGCTATCCCCAGGCTTCATCCATGTATCGCCTCCGGATTCATACCGGGATGATTGCAACGTTTCTGACCCCCATGAACTGGCTTCAGTAAAAGAAATAGACCGGGTGATGACGTGGGAGTTGAGTGAAACAATTGCTGCGATGATTATGGAACCGATTATTACAGGAGGGGGAGTGCTTGTTCCACCAGAAGGTTATATGCAAGCCGCTAAACAGGTGTGCGAAAAACACGGGGCACTTCTGATTGTAGATGAAGTCATCTGCGGTTTTGGCCGCACCGGTAAACCGTTTGGCTTTATGAACTATGGCATAAAACCCGACATCATAACAATGGCAAAAGGAATTACGAGCGCTTATTTACCGCTTTCCGCAACAGCTGTAAGAAAAGAAATCTATGAAGCTTTCAAGAGCGCCGATGAATATGATTTTTTCCGGCACGTCAATACGTTCGGCGGAAATCCGGCCGCCTGTGCCCTGGCGATAAAAAATCTTGAGATTATGGAAGAGGAAAAATTGTTTGATCGCTCCCGGGATCTGGGGGAAAAGGTTTTGAATGAGTTAACCAATCTGCTGACAAACCACCCTTATGTGGGCGATGTCCGCGGCAAGGGGCTATTGATTGGAATTGAATTAGTGAAGAACAAAGACTCGAAGGAACCACTGGATAGCGCTCTAGTGAATGAAGTGATTGCTGATTGCAAAAAGTCCGGTTTATTAATCGGCAAAAATGGCACCACGGTTGCCGGATACAATAATGTATTAACACTATCTCCGCCATTAAATATCGAACAGAAAGATTTGGACTTTGTTGTCGACACGCTTACAGCAGCCCTTAACAAAATCAGCTAACCATATTGAATAGCAAATGCAAAACAGCCGGATTATCATTATGATACCGGCTGTTTTGCTTGGTTATGAAAACTAACTTTGGTCTACTATATTATAGCTCCGACCGAAAAGTTTTTCCTAGCTGAGTTCCAAGACCGAAACTGTTAGAGTTAAAGTGGATCCAGCGAATACCACAGACGAGGGCAATTAAAATCACTTCAGTTGGAAAAACCGGCCTGAAAGAATTATTTTCGATTGATGTTGTAATTAACAAATAATGAAATAGATACGAGCCGGGGTTATCTACAGAATAGTTAACGTCGGCTTTTTATTTTAAAAGCATTTGCACAGAAATATAAAAAGGATACAGAACCATTTTCTCTCTTTTAAAATTTATTGTTGTTTTCTAAATATAAGTGTTTTATTATATAAGTAAGTTCTTATATGTTTATAAAGGAGGGTAGCAATGGGAGACAGGTCATTAGAAGATAATGCCAAGATACTAAAGCTTTTAGGGGACAAAACACGCTTAGCGATGTTAGGCCTGCTTATGATTAATGAATGCTGTGTTTGTGAGTTTGTTGATATCTTTAAAATGTCCCAGCCCGCCATCAGCCAGCATTTACGAAAACTGAAAGATGCCGGTTTAGTCAAAGAGAACCGAAGAGGACAGTGGATTATTTACTCCCTAAATCGCGAAAATGCTTTTTTTCCTATGGTTCGAGATGTATTAAAGCATGTTCCGAGTCAGGAAGAAAAATTCATTTGGCTAGAGCAGCAAGGATTGAGAATTTCATGTGATTAATGGAGGATAGCAACCAATGTTACAGATTGTTTTAGCATCTGTCATTTTTTTAGTGACGCTCGTACTTGTCATCTGGCAGCCGAAAAATTTATCGATCGGGTGGTCTGCGTGTGGAGGAGCGATTCTAGCCCTTATCGTTGGAGTCGTTGATTTTCAGGATGTTCTCGATGTAACGAACATTGTTTGGAACGCAACACTTGCCTTTATTGCGATTATCATCATTTCCTTGATTCTTGATGAAATAGGATTTTTTGAATGGTCTGCACTTCATATGGCGAGAGTAGCTAAAGGTGATGGAATCAAAATGTTTGTCTATGTATCGATATTAGGAGCGATTGTAGCGGCATTTTTTGCGAACGATGGAGCAGCACTAATATTAACGCCGATCGTTTTAGCAATGGTAAGAGCATTAAATTTCGATGAGAAAATGGTTTTCCCATTTATCATTGCAAGTGGTTTTATAGCTGATACAACGTCTTTACCTTTAGTCGTCAGTAACCTGGTGAATATTGTTTCGGCAGACTTTTTTGGAATTGGTTTTAGTGAATATGCTTCCCGAATGATCGTTCCAAACTTGTTTTCACTAGTAGCCAGCATTGTAGTTTTATTTCTTTATTTTAGAACAAGCATTCCAAGGCGATATGACTTGAATGATTTAAAAAGACCAGTCGACGCGATTCGCGATAAAAAAATGTTTCGCCTGTCATGGGAAGTATTAGCTGTATTATTGGTTGGCTATTTTGCCAGTGAGTTCTTCAATATACCTGTCTCGATTATTGCCGGCATTATCGCGATTTTCTTTTTATTTATGGCAAGAAAAAGCCCGGCAGTCAATACGAAGCAAGTCCTAAAAGGCGCTCCCTGGGCAATCGTCTTTTTCTCAATCGGAATGTATGTGGTCGTTTACGGTCTACGTAATGCGGGACTAACAACTATCCTGGCCGATGTAATCCAAATCGGGGTTGACGAAGGGTTATTTGCCGGTACGATGTTGATGGGCTTCATTGCGGCGATTCTTTCTTCGGTGATGAATAACATGCCTACTGTCATGATTGATGCCCTCGCTATCGCAGATACTACAGCTGCGGGGACAATGAAAGAAGCGCTTATTTATGCAAATGTTATTGGGTCAGATTTAGGTCCTAAGATTACACCTATTGGTTCTCTGGCAACCTTGCTGTGGTTGCATGTTCTATCGCAGAAGGGTGTCAAAATATCGTGGGGTACCTATTTTAAAACGGGAATCGTCTTAACCATTCCGGTATTGTTTATCACATTATTAGGGTTGTACCTATGGTTACTCATAATTTAACCAGTTAATAAAACAAAGGAAAAGGAGCAGTAAAACATGTCAAATAAAAAAACCATCTATTTCTTGTGTACAGGTAACTCATGCCGCAGCCAAATGGCCGAAGGATGGGCAAAAAAATTTCTAGGTGATCAGTGGCGAGTTCTCAGTGCCGGAATCGAAGCACATGGGTTAAATCCAAATGCCGTTAAAGCAATGAAGGAAGTAGATATTGATATTTCCCATCAAACATCAGACATCATTGACACTGAAATATTAAACAATGCAGACTTTGTTGTCACTTTATGCGGTGACGCAGCAGACAAGTGCCCAATGACTCCTCCTCATATAAAACGCGACCATTGGGGCTTCGACGATCCTGCAAAAGCTGAAGGAACCGATGAAGAGAAATGGGCAGTTTTTCAACGTGTACGTGATGAAATTGGAGAACGCATTAAGCAATTTGCTGAAACAGGAAAGTAATACCGATTCCGGGAGAAATCTCGGCTATTCTTTCAAGGAGTGTAATCACATGAAAAAACTAGAGGTATTTGATCCAGCAATGTGCTGCCCGACCGGGGTGTGTGGACCGAGTGTAGATCCCGAATTGACGCGTATTGCTTCTGCACTTTTCCTGATAGAAGGGAAAGGGTTTACTGTAAAAAGGTATAACTTAGCTAGTGAACCAGATGTTTTTATTGATAACGCCAAGATATCTCAGTTGTTAAATGAAAAAGGCCCTAGTGTATTACCGATTGTGTTATTTAATGATGAAGTAGTAAAAGAAGCAGCATATCCTGCAAACGATGAACTGGCAGAGTGGTTTGAAATGGACAGCAGTGAATTGTCAATAAAGAAATCTACAAATAAGCTTTTATAAGGGAGAAGGTGGCTTTTATGTTTCCTGTATTTAACCCGGCAGAAGTCAGTCTAACACCATACATGTTCTTTACCGGAAAAGGAGGAGTTGGCAAGACATCCACTGCAAGCGCACTGGCTATAGCTCTTGTAAACAAGGGAAACAAGGTTTTAATCGTTTCCACGGATCCAGCTTCCAATCTACAGGATGTCTTTGAAGTAGAATTGAGCAATGAAATGATCCCGATACCACAAGTAAAAGGTCTTTTTGCCTGCAACCTTGATCCTGAAGAGGCAGCAAGGCAATATCGTGAAAAATTGGTAGGTCCATATCGCGGAAAGATGCCTGACAGTGTCATCCAAACTATGGAAGAACAATTATCGGGCGCTTGTACAGTTGAAATTACTGCCTTCGATGAATTTACAAATCTGTTGGCCAATCCCTATATTACAGAAACGTATGATCATATCATATTTGATACAGCACCAACAGGTCATACTTTACGTCTTTTACAACTTCCGACTGCCTGGACGGATTTCTTAAATGACAATACTCATGGAGCCAGTTGTTTAGGTCCACTGTCCGGCTTGGCTGATAAAAAAGAATTGTATTCCAAGTCAGTTGAGGCACTTTCCGATAAGAACAAAACAACACTGGTCCTTGTTGCACGCGCAGATGTTTCTTCTCTTAAAGAAGCAGAGAGAGCAGCAAAGGAACTTGGTGAAATTGGTATTTTAAATCAAATGGTATTGATTAACGGGGTTCTTCAACACGTCAAAGAAGATGATGAAATTTCTGCTGCTTTTTATCAGAAGCAGCAAGATGCATTATCTCAAATACCTGAGTACTTATTGACACTATCATTATTTGAAACACCTCTCGTTTCTTATTCTCTGACAGGAACAGATGCATTAACAAAATTCTTCGAGAAAGAAGCAATCCAAGAAATATCCTATCAAGAACTCGAAATTCTTTCTTTACCTGACTTTAAAGATGTAATTGATGATTTAGATCAGCGGGGAATTCGTGTAATATTTACGATGGGGAAAGGTGGAGTTGGTAAAACAACGATTGCTGCAGCGATCGCAGTGGGACTTATAGAAAAAGGACATCGTGTTCACTTAACGACAACGGATCCTGCTGCACACTTAGCTAATATATTAGGAGTGAACGATGTTCCTAAGAATTTATCAATCAGCCGAATTGATCCGAAAACAGAAGTTGAGAAATATCGAAATGAAGTGTTGAGCAAAGCCTCCGTCGATTTGGATGAAGATGCAATAGCTTATATAAAAGAAGACTTGGAATCACCTTGTACAGAGGAAATCGCCATTTTCCGGGCGTTTGCTGACGTGGTAGCAAAATCCAAAGATGAAATCGTAGTTATAGATACAGCACCAACCGGCCATACTTTGCTTCTTCTTGATGCGGCTCAATCCTACCATAAAGAATTGGAGCGCTCTACTGGAGAAGTATCAGAAAGTGTAAAGGACCTCCTACCTCGTTTAAGAAACACTAAAGAAACTGAGGTCATTATCATTACTCTTCCTGAAGCTACACCTGTTTTGGAGGCAAAGCGATTGCAGGAAGATTTAAGACGTGCTGAAATTTCTCCTAATTGGTGGATCATTAATCAAAGTTTTCATGCTACTGATACAACCGATCCAGTTTTAAGAGGGCGATCATTGGCAGAGAATTACTGGATTCAAACAGTAAAGAATGAATTAGCAAAAAAAGCCGCTGTTATTCCATGGTTAAAGGATAAAAATATCGGATATCAACAAATAAAAAATCTTATTAATCATTGAGAGGTGGAACAAATTGAACATTACAGATCAGGCTCGTGATCTCTTGAACCAATTGTTTCAAAAACGGGATGCTTCAAATATTCGTATATATTTTGCAGGTTTTGGCTGAGGTAAACCACAGTTGGGGCTGGCTCTGGATGAGCCAGATAAAGATGATAAAGTGGTAACTATTAATGGGATACATGTCGCAATTGATCCTAATATTGAACCCTATACAGAAAGTCTTACTCTCGAAATTAATCAGGAGAAAAATGGACTTGTATTGTTAGGGAATGAAAGTGATTGTTGTTAACAAAACATTCTTAATTGGACATTAGAATACAATATCCAATGACTAACAACCAATAATGAACAAGCTGATGAATCCTGCCAAAAATATAGGCAGGATTTTTTATATTAATGAAAATGTTCTAAAAACTACCAACAAACCAGTTTTTTATGAAATAATAATTTTAATAAAAACGATTTGTTTGATAAAGATAGGTGATAAAATGAATGTGCTCTATGTGATGATTGGTGGTTTTTTCGGTGCTATTTGCAGGTATGCATTGGGAGAGTGGTTAGCTGCAGACAGGTTCCCAATAGGCACTTTAACAATTAATCTGTTAGGATGTTTATTCCTTGGCTGGTTTTTAACGTCCGTAAGTGAAAGAAAAACCGTCAGACCCGAAACAGTTTTGTTTATCGGCACTGGATTTACTGGCTCCTTTACTACCTTTTCAGCGTTCTCACTCGAAACGATTAACTTATTGAAGAACGGCTATGAATTGTTAGCCATTTTATACATTCTTGCGAGTATAATTTTAGGTATACTTCTTGTTTTCATAGGCTACAAATTAGCAAATGTTAAAGGTGGAGCAGGATGATTTGGTTAATTGGATTGGGTGGTTCATTCGGCGCTGCTGCCAGATACATATTAGGTACGATTATAAATAAACGGGCACAAAGATTATTTCCTTTTCCAACGGGAACCTGGCTTATTAACATCACAGGTTCTTTTCTGCTGGGTTTCATTGCTAATCTCCATCTTAGTAATCAAATAGAGGACTGGGGATGGTTTCTATTTGGTGTCGGCTTCTGTGGTGCTTTCACGACTTTTTCAACTTTTGGATATGAAGTAATCATGCTGCTGCAATCCAAAGAAATTAAATTAGCATTAATATATGTGTTAAGCTCCATTATTTTAAGTGGCGTTGCTGCAGCAATAGGACTTTATCTATAATATTCAATGACGACCAGCTGGGGGAGAATTAAAAACATGTATTCCATTATGTTATTCATACTTGCCGGTATTGCAGAAATTGGCGGGGGTTATCTGATCTGGTTATGGTTGCGGGAAGGAAAGCCATTTTACCTGGGCATTTTTGGAGGATTATCTTTAGCCTTATACGGGGTTATTGCAACATTTCAGTCGTTTCCTTCTTTCGGCAGAGTCTATGCTGCATACGGAGGAGTTTTTATCATTCTATCTGTTTTATGGGGATGGGGAGTAGATAAAAAAACTCCTGATACATATGACTGGATTGGTGCCATTATTTGTATGATAGGTGTTTCCATTATGCTGTGGGGACCGAGACAATCATAAATATAAGGGGTAAAATTAAATGGTGATTCAATCGAATATGTCTCCAAAGTCTATTGTTCTAGTTTGGGAGTCTACAAAAGAAGTATTTAATAAATATAATATACAACTAACTGATAAAACCTTAGAGTCAGTGGTCAAAGAAGAAATTCTTATTTTGCTTCTTGCTGAATTGAATGAAGAGGTTGGCAGTACTAGTACAACTTGTATAGAAGGCGGCTGACAATTGCCATCCAGAAATGGAGTAGGTAACTCCATATAATTTATTTATCAAGCATTTAAAAGCCGGATTTGGCGTTTACTCAAAAGATTCAATCCCCCTTCAATTTGAAGGGGGATCTGATAGAGTCAATAATTTAAAGCGACACTATCTGGAACAGCATTCGTCATGCTCATTGTTAGAACAGCATTGTTCTTTTTTTTCGGACGAACAACATTCATCTTCATCATTAGTTCCCTGATCTTTTACTTCTACGATCTGAACATTACAACAGCTTGCATTTTCTTCAGAACTCTTTTTGAATAGGTTAAACATAAGATCATCTCCATTTTTTATTTTTATTGTTCGTTAGCATTCGCTGCAACTAGGTGGCTGGCTTAATACACTAGCTTCTCGACTCACTTTCAAATTCTTCACTACCTTTACAAACATATTTTCTTTTGTGATTGAGGCAAACTTCCAAGCTTCATTCGCAGCTTTTTCTATTTGCTTCCTCTTTAAATCAACTAACATATGTTGTTCATAAGAAAACATTGTAACCACTCCTTTTAATTTGTTATATATCAATCTTTTATAAAAGATTAATACCTTATATAAAATAGAACAGCGTGCCCGAAAGTGTAGACATTGAGAATACAGATAAAATAAAGGCAACAACTAAACGTTTATGGAAAATCGAATTAAGCAGTGCAACTTCCGGTAAGCTTGCGCCGGTCGAACTAATCATTATTGCCATCACAGGGCCTAATGCCATCCCTTTGACAATCATCATTTGCGCGATTGGAATCATCGTTGAAAGACGAATATACAATGGGATACCAATGATAGCCGCTACAGGAATTAACCACCATTGGTCACCGCCAAAGTAAGTTGTAATGAAATCTGTAGGAATTGCTCCATGAATGATTGAACCAATGAAAGCTCCGATAATAAGATAAGGATAAACGGTCTTCATTAGGCTTAATGTTTCATCCCAAGCTTTTTTTAGATTAAATTTACTGCTCTGTTCTTTTCCACCTGAGATAATCACATTTTTAACGGCATTTTCAAAACCAAAAGCTTCAAGAGTGAAACCTATTACGATGGAAAAGATCGTGGTAATGACGGTATAGATGATCGCTACTTTCCATCCGAGCAAGGCACCCATCAAAGTTAATATCGTCGGGTCAAGAACCGGTGACGCAAACAAGAAAATCATCACAAAACCGAATCTGATTTTCTTCTGGAGCATGCCGACAACAACCGGGATCGTCGAACATGAACAAAACGGAGTAATAAATGCTAAAACGATAGCAACGAAAGCACCGACAATTTTATTGGAATTCAATAGATACTTTTCGATTTTTTCATACGGGATCAATCCCTGAAGAATACTGACTGCAAAAGAGATAATAAAAAACAAGACCGTCAATTCAAGAGCAATCGACAAAAAGCTAAAAATTATATCTTTCCACATAATAGCCCTCCTTAATTACTTGCAAAATGCAATTATATATGTAAAAGTTAATCCTCCTTATTTCGGAGGACAACAATAGTTTTCCGATTTCCTCATCGCATCGTCCAACAGTGTCATCGACCGGATGACAGACTCACGTTCATACTCGCTCAAATGAGATAAAATTTGATTAAGATAATTATTCATCTCTTGATTAATGTTTTCTTCAATTCTCTTGCCTTCAGCAGTAAGCGACAAAATGTTCACCCGGTTATCGAGAGGATGAGGGGTCTTTTTCACTAATCCCTGCGCAACAAGTGCCTTGACCTGCCGGCTGAAAGTTGTAATATCCAAGCCAAGTTCACCGGCGACATCCTGCATCGAAGGCTCGTTTTGTCTTGATATTTCATAAATAATATGGCTCTGAACCAGGCTCACATCTTCTCCGCAGCAGCTCTCACAGCATCGTTCATTGAGAAAGCCAAACCTTCTGACCACCATTTGAAACACGCTTCTTAAGTTGTTACTTTCCATTGCATTCACCTCTAGTTCAGTTATAAATTATTTATTTGCATTTTGCAACTATTTTATTTTCAAAATGCAAATAATTTTATACAATATTTAAAAATACCAAGTAAGAAGGGGAGATCGGGTTTGAACACGGATATCGAGACAAGATTGGCAACCAAAGAGGATTTACAATCGATTTTGCAAATTTACAACCAAGGAATTGAAGACCGGGTTGCTACATTAGAAGAGGATCAGAAGGGCTTGGATTATATGGAAGATTGGTTTAGCCAGCATAACGAGCGTTTTGCCGTTGTAGTAGCCGTGCAAAATAATGAAGTTGTCGGTTGGGCATCGTTGAATCGTTATTCGAATCGATGCGCGTATAACGGAGTCACCGATTTGTCCATTTACATAAAAAGAGAGTATCGCGGCAGGGGAATCGGCTCAATTCTTTTATCCAATATCGAACGAATTGCCATGAAGAATAACTTTAATAAAATCGTTTTATTTACCCTGCCTTTTAATAAGTTGGGACAGGGCCTTTACCGTGACACCACCCACGACTGAAGCCGTGGGCTTCTTTTCTTGCTATTACCTTGCTTATTTCAGGTATAGCCCCTTCCGGAGAAGGGACCTAAAGCAGAGGCAGGGATACGGCAAGCAACATTTATTGGAGAAACAGTCCAATAAAAGGGCGGTGTCGTGCCTACTACGCCTTCCTCCAGGCGATACTTTTATCACTTGTTTCCTTACGTTTTTTTACTGTCAGGTACCTTCGGTACCAAACGGGTTGTCGATACAAAACATCGACCGATTTTGTCTCCATCGCGAATCTTTTCCGGCATATATTTTGTGCCCCGTTCACATCCCGATGGATTTCTGTATTGTGTACAGAACATTTAAACTTGCGGCCATTGGCTTTATGCCTTCCACCGCAAAAAGGGCAGTCTTGAGAAGTATAGCTTTCATTCACGAAGTGAATGTTGATGCCCTTAAGTTCGGATTTATATTTTAATTGTTGTTTGAATTCACCATAAGACCAGCCTGAGAGTTGCTGTCTTCTGGTTTTATTATTTTTCTTCTTTTTATTTTCGTCTTTTTTGCTGTTCTTCTCAATCCCTTCGGGATTTCCAACCACTAGATCAGATACTTTTTCCTGTACTAAAAAGTTAATCGCTTCTTTTGTAGACTTGTGGATCAAATATTCAATTTGAGCATCTGATTTTGACTTTAAACGATTTTTAGCTTTGATATACTTCTTCTGTTGCCGGGAGCCTTTCTTACATCGGCTGATTTTCTTTGACAGTTCAGAAAGCAACTTGGCTCTGCGTTGTTTGATGGAACGAATCGCCCGGCCGGAAATCACTAAAGCTTTATCTTCAGTTGCCAACGTGATGGAATGAATTTCTCCTAAATCAGAACCAGCAGGTTTGAATCTTTTAACTTTTGCTTCTTCTTCAACTTCAATGACATAATGAAACCAATACGAACCGTTTTTATAAACAATTTCTGCATAAGAAATGTTGGATAAGTTTTCAATCGCTAAATTTGGAATTTCGATATAATCTTTTTGTTTTTTGACCGTTTCGTTCCAGCCTTTTTTCTTCTTCTTTTCGACCATATTTTTTAAAGATAACTTGTTTGAATAGTTGCTGTTCTTTAAGATGATGATGTTGTCTTTCACGCTAATAGCCGACTTTTTATATGGAATGGAGAAGAAGCGTTTAGATCGCCAAGGATATTTAGCGTTTTTATCTCCATTTCGACGTTTAGTTAAAGTAGATGTTCGATTTTCATCATATTTGGCGACAATTTCTTGAACGGTTTGAGAATGAAGGTCATACGTATTTTTAGTCATTTTCACAAGTTCGGAAGTCGAAATCCATTTTTTAAAAGTGAAATAATGGTCATTTGCATATCGAACAACATCGGACCAGCATTTCCCGGATTCAAGTTGTTTATTTTTTAATTGATGATATAAATCTTTTTTATATGGAATTTTAAACTTATGAGTTAATTTCACGTGTTGTCCTCCTTTCTTTTACGAACGCAGGTTCGCTATTTATATTTTTATTTTAAACTTTGTAGAGTAGAAAACAGGAATTAGATATTGTCTTCTTGTCCTCGGGTTTCAGGGTGTTCC
>NZ_PGVA01000069.1 GCF_002860125.1 Bacillus canaveralius | reverse complement strand
ATGAATCCGCTTACACGTTTTAGGTGGAAATAAATTCCGCCAACAAATGCTTGACTCAAACTAGTTGTCGTCATGTTCAGAAGGAATCTGGTATTTTCGGTAGAATAAATATTTTAGATTTAAGTTTCTTAATTTCACAAATTCAAAGGTTATCAACATTTGGAGTTTTGTAGTTTCTAGTTGCAAGTTGTTATTGTGTAACGCGCGGCTGTTGATTTGTTGATGTTATTAAGGTCCTCATTTGAGTTGTGCTTTCAATCAATCCGCTGCTTATGTAATGTTTCTAGTTGGGACATGTTGTTCCTGTGATTGAAAGATTTAATCGATACCTTATCAATATTTGTTAAGATCAGACACCCCCATTTGTTTATTTTTGTTATCTTTTGGTTAAGTTTTGATAATATCATAAACACATTTTAGTATTAAAAGCGCTTTCAGTCAATTCATTTTTTTATTTTTTCTGAAATTTCTGGTTTTCCTTGATTTAATTGATAAAGAACAAGTCCACGATAACTGCTCTCTTTTGCAAGTAAGTAAAATCATGGTCCGGAAATTTGAAAAACTAAATTAAAGGTCGCAATTTGAAACCAACAAAAAACGCAAAGTCTATAGTAGCCTCTGCGAAATTTAAATCTATTTCAATTTAATACCTCAATTTCAATTTCATATGTCCTTCCAGTCACTTCCTTGACTGTAAAGAAAACCTCTTGCCGATACCGTTCTTCAAGCCAATCCTGCTGATATTCATGTTTGCAGAAGACAATGACAACAACATCATCCTGCAGCATTGCGGAGTGTTTCACATGAGTAAAATAATTAGTCAATATTCCACAGTCACCGAGAATTAAAATATTCTTAAAAAATTTCCGCCTAGTATTTTTTTCAGGTCTTCATCTTTGTAGCCCCTATTAATCAAGCCTTCTATTAATTTGGGAAGATTTTGATGCCCTTCTATTACGTCAAAGGGTTTACGCGGCATACTGGCTAAGTCATCTGCTGACACATATTTGAAGAAATCGTCACACAGGTCCAGCCCGATGCCGACATGGTCAATTCCAACAAGATTAACAATATGCTCAATATGATTAATATAATGCTCAAGAGTGCTGTATTCATCATTTGATGCAACAACAATACTAACTGCGTTCACCCCTATTACCCCGCCGGTTGAGGCAATGGCTTTGATTTGTTCATCTGTTAAATTACGCATTGTATTGGATAGGATCCTTGAATTCGAATGGGAAGCAATGATTGGCTTCTTTGAAATTTCCACAACATCCCAAAATCCTTCATCATTTAAGTGGGAAACATCGATCGTGATACCAAGTTTTTCGGCCTCTTCAATCAACTGGACACCAAAGTGGGAAATCCCTCCCTTTCTACCTTCGCGAACAGGGCTGAAATGGCTGCCTTCCCCGACCGCGTTCCTTCTGCTCCAAACCAAGCCGCAGTTTCTGACACCCAATTCAAAGAACACTCTTAATAAGCTTAAATCTGTCCCTATTGGTTCCACGCCCTCGAGAGATAATAGAAAACCAATTTTTCCGGATTGTTGAGCAGCGGTCATGTCATCGCTATTCCGGCAAATCATCAATTTATCTGGAGATTCCTGTACTTCTTCATATAAAGCACTTACTTGATTGAGCGCCTTCCGCAGTGCCATTTCAGGCAGAAATGCACTATCAATGAAGATGGCTGCAATAATGATATTGACACCACCTTCTTTAAAACGTGAAAAATAATCTGCTTCAATCACCTTTTTTCTGCCTTTCTCCCTTTGAATGGAGACGTCCATTAATAAATCAAAGTGCGCGTCAATGATCAATGTTTTATTTTTGATTTCTTCTATGCAAGTTCTTGTGCTCATATTGTGTACCTCCCTTGTATTAGAAAAAGCTCTAGATTATACTAGAGCTTTTTGAATTCAGCTTGTATCACACCAGTTCAGTCACATCAACCTGGGCTAAATCACCGGCTGCTTTCACACGAATACGAGTGGCATTGCCAGGCATGTAGGCAAGGGGAACGTCTTCTATGTCCACGATGATGATGCTGTCTGGATCAGCACCGGCATTGATTGCTTCAGACACCGCTTTTTCCTTGGCCAGCTCTAATGCTTTTTCTCTGCCGATTTCAGCTAGTGCATAGACTTTTTCAATTTGTCCACTTACTTGGGAGATGGCTGCGCCGATCGCATTGGCTACTCCTGAATGCTGAGGGCGAATCACTTCTGATGCTCCATTTAATTTTTCCGGGAGCAAGATGCCGCCGCCGCCAACGAGAATGACTGGTACAGGAGCTGCGCTGGTTTTCATCTTATCAATGGCTTCTTCGACTAGATCTACCATTTTATCATAAACTTTATTTAATAATTCCTTATCAAGATGGGCCACTTTTGAAGGGTCACCAAGCTCTACTTTTCCAAGGGCCACAGCAACATCTGTCGTTGTTAAAGTGTCCCCTCCAAAAATCAAGGCCTTTTCAGGCAAACGATAACCGACACTGTCTGGTCCAACCGTAAATTCCCCATTATCCTTGATCCGGATGATCGTACCCCCACCAAGTCCGATGGAAATAAGGTCAGGCATCCGGAAGTTTGTCCGCGCTCCGCCAATCTCAACCGCTAAAGAAGATTCTCTTGGGAACGATTGAACTAGCACACCAATATCGGACGTAGTTCCACCGACATCGACAACGATCGCATCCGAGAAATCACTCAAGTACGATGCGCCGCGCAATGAGTTCGTTGGTCCGCAGGCGATTGTGAAAATTGGGTATTTGACCGCATATTCTACAGACATTAATGTACCATCATTTTGTCCGAAAAAGACTCTCGCTTCAATCCCTTCATTTTTCAAAGCATTGATAAATCCGTCAGCTGCCGTTTTAGCCACATTTACAACAGCTGCATTGAGGATCGTAGCATTTTCCCTTTCCAGTAATCCGACTGAACCGATTTCGGACGATAAAGAAACCGAAATGTCGTCTCCAAGTACTTCTTTCAAAATTTCACTTGCTCGTTGTTCATGCTTTTGCGATACGGGAGAAAAAACGGAAGTTATCGCAATTGAATCGACTTTCCCTTTGATTTCTTTGGCAATCCGATATAAATGTTCTTCATCTAATTCAACAATTTCCCGTCCGTCGAATTCATGGCCTCCACGGATAAGGTAGACATATTTACCGAGTGCCGCGCGGAGGTCGTCAGGCACACCTATCAGTGGTTTGACTGCCAAAGTGGCTGGAGCACCAATGCGGATTGCAGCAATATTATTCAGCCTTTTTCTTTCCACGATTGCGTTGGTGCAATGGGTGGTTCCAAGCATCGCATATTTGATTTGCTCTCTCGGAACATTTGCATCATTGATGATTTTTTTCATCGCTGTATAAATACCAGTCGCTACATCTTCTGTCGTCGGTGATTTCGTCTCCGAAATGACTGTATTATTTTCATCTAATAGCACTGCATCTGTATGAGTGCCCCCGACATCAATTCCAATACGATAAACGCCCATTATGCTGTCACTCCTTTTTTTACAAGTTCCTCTAACGGAACATAATCAACATTATAGCCAAAGTATTTTGGACCAACTGTTTCAAGGCCCTTCTCTGTTCTCCATTTTGGATGGCAAGGCATTCCGATGACCACGCATCTGGCGCCATATCTGATTCCTTCCGTTGTGATTGGCAGGCCAGTTTCCGCATCAAGCACAGCAATTAAATCTGGTGTAACACAAAGGAGGCGCTGATCGGTTGTCTGGGCGAGCAAATGCTCATTTTGGAACCTGACCTCGAGCGTCTCTCCTTTGTACTCATTGATACCCTCGAATGTCGCCACGCCTCTGGCAAAACCAGTCTCAGTTTTTCGGTTGATATCGCTGACTTTGCCGCGGAACAACTCAAATCCGTTTGCCTTTTTCAGGACTTCTTTAATCGGGTCAGCATTGTTTTGCTTCGCAAGCCTGATCGACTTGCCAATCTCTTCTTCAAGCTTAAGGATATTGCTGATTCCGCTTTCCTTTAAGTTTTTTCCGGTCATTGGATAAATGGCAATCATGGATGACCCGCCCATTTCAATGGTAGCTGCACGGGCAATTCTCTCAGTCCAGACATTATTGATGGTAGAAAGCAATGAAGTATTCCCTTTCTCATCCGCCAGAACCATCGGCGTTGCTGCGATCCCATCCAAATAGAAAGTGACCATTTGCAATTCGGGAAACGCCCGGCCCATTCCATCAACATCGACGACTGGCAAGCCAAGCTTTGCAGCAAGGGCAAGGGGAAGCATCGAATTTAATCCGCCTGCTTCTATTGGCATCGTTGCGAAAATTTCCTTACCCAAATAAGCTTCGAGATTTTTAAAAGCAGCTGTCGCTTCCTCTCCGCCTGGTGCTTTTTCAAGCATAACCGTCGGTGCTCCCATCATCGCGGAAGGGACGACTAAGGCGTCATCCGGCACTTCATTCACATCCAGCAGCGTAATTTCCCCGTATTCTTCGATAGCTTGAAGGGCCATAAGCTTGCCAATGTAAGGGTCACCTCCACCGCCTGTTCCCAGTAGGGCAGCACCAACCGCGATATCTTCGATTTCTTGTTTTCCTAGTTTTCTCATTTTTTATGTCCTCCAATTTTGCGATAGATTACGATACAACAGTACTTTTTACCTCATTTTTGCTTCTGATCGCTTTTACAGCTAAAACACCTGCGTAATAGATAACTCCGCTTATCAGGAGTGAGTTAATCGATGGTATGCCAAAAGTAATAAAATAACCGCCTGCAAATCCCGCCATCCAGGCCACAAGTGTAACAGGATTCAATCTTTCAGGCTCGCCTGGCAAGGTTCCATTCTTCCTGCTCTCATCAAGTGCTGTTCGATACGTTTTTAATATAAAATAATCAACAACCATGATCCCGGCAATCGGCGGAATCATAATTCCAAGTAAAACAAGGAAGTCGACAAACCGGTCAAGGATCCCCAGAATGGATAGCACAGTGCCAATTACTCCAATGACAAGAGTCACGATACCACGATTTAGCTTGACCTTAAAAACGGAGTCAATGATATTCGTAAAGCCCAGGGAAGAAGAATATAAATTCAGGTTATTGATTTTAACGGTTGAAAAAACAACGACTGCCGCACCAAGCCAGCCGGATGTTTGCAGCATGATACTGACAACATCGCTCGTTTTTGCAGCGTGGGCCATCAACACAGCAACCATACCGACACCCATCTCACCAACAATAGTACCAATCGTGGTCATCCAGAAAACATCTTTCCCGTTTCGGGCAAACCTGCTGAAGTCAGGAGTAATGACAGCACCGATCATGAAACCACCGGCGACCATTGTTGCACCTACTCCAAGTGACATTGTCTCACCCGGAGGCTGAGTACTCATTAAACTGCTGATCGAATGATCACTAAGAACCTGATAGATTCCGAATCCTACCACCAATAAAAAGGCGGGTACGGCCACTTTCGCAGTCATACTTAACAGCTTGAATCCGAAGATAACTAATACTGTTACGCCCATGCCAGTTATTGCGGCGGCAACGGGAAGGGTCAATCTCCCATCAGTCGCCTCGACTAATCCATTGGCAAAAACAGAGTTCTGCACCCCAAACCAGCCTATTGTACAAATGGCAATGACCGTGCCGATGATGCTGGAACCGTATCGGCCGAATCCAGTCCAGCGCGACAATAAACTCGTAGAAAGACCTTCCTTTGCACCCGCATAACCGATAAGAAAACTGATAACCTGTAAAATGACACTTCCAAAGAACATCGCCCAAAACGCCTGCCAAAAAGTCATTCCGTAACCTAACGCAGCACCGAGCATAAATTGCGACAGGGTGGCAAGAGCGCCTACCCGGACAAGCATGATGTCCCACATTGGCAATCTCGCTGATTTCGGAACTCTGGACAGAGAATAATCATCTCCTAATTTCTTTGTCTCTTCCATTACATCCAACCTCCTATTACAATGATTAATTTCCCCAATCCTCTGCCTTCAAAAGACGGATTTTGTCCAACCCTGAACGCTCAAAGCGGCAAGACAAAATCCAATGGCGATTTTTGGAACTTTCCGACAATTAAACATATAAAAAGATTTTTAACAAATTAAGCTTTGATCCGCTCTTTTGAAGGCGGCGTCATGTAAGTCAGCCGGCTCTGTTTTACGCCCATAGCGATCAAACTTTCCAGCAATTTTGTTGCCGCGAATACCGGGTCAATGACCGGAACCTCGTACCCGTTTTGCTTCAGGCGTTGTTGTAGTTCTGCTGCAACACCCATGAATCCGGTACAGCCCAGCACTAGGGCGTGCGCGCCATCTTGCTCGATTGCTTTGATCATTTCTTCATACAGTCCGTTTTTTAGCCGATCCTTATCATGAACTTCCAGTACAGGAATATTTACATATCGGACGGATGCCAAATTACCGTTGACCCCTAATGTTTTGCTGATATTTTCAATCATAGGGACTACATTCGGCAGCACTGTCACGACAGAAAATGATTTAGCCAATGAGCTTGCGAACAGCATTGAGGATTCACAAGCACCCACAACCGGAATGTCCAGAATTTCTCTTGCTGGCTTTACTCCCGGGTCACCGAAGCAGTCGCTGATCACCCCGTCGTATCCCTCTTCCTCTGCCTCTTTAGCTTTTTCCAGGAAATTAGGTACACAAAGTGCTTCATCATATTCGCTTTCAACAGATGCAGGGCCATAATCGAGACTTGTCACTCCAACTTCCGTTGTTTCAGATGCATAAAATTTAACTTCTTCCAGAATTTCCTCATTAAAAATATCAGATGTGATTGGCATAATTACTTTGATTTTCATTTACTTGCACTCCTTTTAATTAGTGGAATTATGCGATAAATGTTCAGTGATAATTAAATGACCGCCTTGCCTCCTCAAGGAATAAACTCCAATTCTCCTAAAGCCTTTAAACGGATTCTCAATACCTCCCCTTTCAAATAATCAAAGGGGAATTCTTCTATAGATACCACCTGAATTGTGTCCCTTGTTGCTCCCTTCCTCAGTAGCTGTTGAATGAGTTGTTCCTTTTCCTCATCGATAATTTCCTGCTTCGTCTTATCTCTAAGCCAGAACACTTTATCCACCTGAGCACTAAGAGGTGCGAAACAGGCTCCAACTGCATTGCATATATGAAATCCGACAGGATGGAACACTTTTTGGTATTTTCCAAATAGCCTATTCACAAGCAGGGAACTGCCTCCACCAACTAAAACAATCGAAAGAGCTTCATTGCTCTGCTGAAGCCTCGCTATCTTTTTCTTGATTTCACGTGTTACTGTGTTAATCACTTTTTGACAGTCATCTTCGGACAGTTTTGCTAATCCCGTAAGTGTTATTTTTTTATCTGAAAAAGAATCTGGATAAACCTTAAGGAAAGAATCGGTCAATGTCCACGTGTTACCGCCCCATGATATCCCATGTTGTTCAATATCGCTGGCGATTGTGTCTTTTATCCGGACAGATTCATCTTCGATTGAAATCAGACTGCCTCCGCCATAAGGCAGGGAATACATTTTCGGAACCCGCATATTAACGGCTATGCCCAGAATAGAAGTTGAACCTATCGATACTTCCGGCTGGCTGTTCAGGATCTTTCCGATATCAATTGTACTTCCGCCAACATCGACGACGATACAGCGGTCCAAGCCGCTCAAGATACTGGCCCCTCTGAGACTATTGGTAACCCCGGATCCTATTGTTAAGATAGGGTAATCGATCGCTTCCTGGATTTCCATCAACGAGCCGTCATTTTGAGTCAGCCAGCACGGGCATTCTAGTGAAAGCTTCCTGAAAACGGTCGATAAATCAAGCATTGCCTGACGGATAACCTTCGAAACAATGGCATTTAAAAGAGTCGCGTTTTCCCTTTCTATGAAACCAGTACTTCCAATTTTATGTGACATTGTAATTGGAATCTCAGGGAAAGATTCTTTAATGTAATTCCTGAGCTCAAGTTCTTCACTTGCATATAAAGGCGAATAAGCCCCGACGATACAGATTGATTCAATATTCATTTCTTTCAAATCGCGGAATAACTGCTTGAAAGCATCTGAATTCGTCGTTGAACGGCTATTCGTTTTGCCTGTGTAATCATATGAGCTCTCGAAGTGATAGACCTTAGCTAAATATTTTTTCAAACCATCCGGCCATTCTACAGCAGGCTCAATCAACGATGGATGTTTGATAATCCGGATTAACGCCGTGTTCGAGAGATTCACGAGATGATAGAGTGCATTAAGCACATGCGTCGTACCAACGAAAATACCATCAATTTGTTGAGGCCGGATATTCGCTTCCTTCAATACTTCCTTTGCGGCCAGCTCAATTCCAGTAATAATATCTTTCGTGGTCAAATGCTTTGACCACGAAAGAAGCTTACCATCATTCCGGACAATAACTGCATCTGTATTTGTTCCTCCAACATCAATACCTAGTTTCATAATCAAATTCTCCAGGAAGAGATTTATAGGAAACGGCTAAATCAAAATTCTCAGGACCAACAAGCTCAAGCATTTCTTTTGTGCGAAGGATATTCGGAGCCTGCACTGCGAATACGATGACAGAATGTCCAGCCTGTATTTCAGAAACATTGTACGGGAGCAAATTTTCCTCATTTAATACAAGGATAAGATCGGGTGTTGTACAAACATACTGTTCTTCTTCTTTTATCGAAATGAACTCATTCTTGAATTCTATTTCAATCCTTTTATTTGAAGATGAAAATCGGCCCTCCACTATAAGCCTCCCTACCAATGATCCTTTTTCAAACCAGCGGTTAACCCCGGAAACGACGCCACTGATGACCAGATTAGGTTTGCCGTAGATCGAGTTTTCGAATACGGCGCTGATCTCTTCGATTTTTTGGCTCTTCAGTGTATCTTTTTTGACGGCAACTCCTAACCGATGAATCAACTTTAATGATCCTGGAATCATTGATGTCTTTATTTTTCTAGCATTAGCTGCGAAACAAAGTAAATGGGCAAATCCTTCGTTTCTGACCATAAAATCCTTTGCCAGTTCTGTTGTACTTTGGATGGTGTCCACATCCTCAATAAACATATTTTCATCATCTGTTTGCAGGACTAATGGTGCTACCGGAATACCTGATAAATGAAAAGTTGTCATCGATAACTCGGGGTAGGCCCTTCCCATTCCATCTCCATCAACAACAGGCAAATTCTTCAGAACAGCCGTTACTAAAGGAGTTAAGGCATTCACTCCACCAATTTCTATCGGGATAAGTGCATCGACTTTTGTTCCATGAGTCGATTCGTACACTTCTAGAACTTGCACTCCCTCTCGCCCGCTTGGGATGTGTTCATCATATAAAATAGTCGATCCCATAATACCAACCGCTACAACCCGTTCATCCACTAAGTCAGAAATGGTCTTTACAACTATTGCATCCTCATCGCTCATAATAGACATCAATAAATTCTGTACCGTTTTGGTATTACCGCCTCCCCCACAAGATAAAATTTTTGCACCAATTGCTAATAACGGTATGTCCTGCTTTTTAATCTGCCATGACATAGTTGGGTACTCCTTTCTCTTATACAATGCAAGAACTGTGCCAAAAAAAGAAACCCAATCAAGCCTGTGCTGGATGGGAATAACAAGATTTTAATTTTAGTGAATTATGAGAATTTTATAATAATGATAAAGCTAAGAATGTCCTATAAGGTCTAATAATAAAATGTTTTCTCATTTTTTCTCACGTTTTCTCAATTTATCATTTTTTCTCAAAATCTAATGATTATTTAATATTGAATTTGCTAAGCCTTCTATACAAAGTAGGCAAGCTGATATTCAAGTGATTTGCCACCTTCTTTTTAGCACCAGTATCCCTGCCATACAGATCCAATAATTCAATAATCAGTTCTTTTTCATCTTGTTGGATGGTTCCTTTAGCTGGCATCATTATGCTTTTTTTCATTTCCATTTTTTTATCCTTCACATATAAATCCCTTAAATAAGCTGGCAGGCTTTTCATGGTCACCAGGTCACCAATCTCTAATTGGACAAAATGATGGACAACATTCTGTAATTCCCTTATATTACCCGACCATTGATACTCAAGTAAGAGTTCGTATACATCATTTGATAGTCTCTTAGGTGAGCGGAATAGCTCCTTGGAGAATTTTTTCATGAAATAATCAACCAGAATCGGAATATCTTCTGTTCTTTCTCTTAAAGGAGGAATCGTAATGGGAATGACATTTAGACGATAATATAAATCTTCCCTGAATTCACCCTTCCATACAAGCTCTTCAAGATTACGATGAGTAGCTGTGATAATCCTTACATCAACCGGAGTGCTTTTTGTATCTCCCACGCGCTCAATTTTTCTTTCCTGAACAACCCTTAATAATTTTGCTTGTAAATGCAGTGACAAATCTCCGATTTCATCAAGAAAGATCGTCCCGCCATTCGCCAATTCAAATCTGCCAGGCTTGTCGCCGCTTGAACCAGTGAAGGCTCCTTTTACATGTCCAAAAAGCTCACTTTCCAGTAAAGCTTCAGGAATGGCAGCACAATTCAATGCGATAAAAGCTCCGTTTTTCCGGTGGCTTGCTTGATGGATTGATTGTGCAAATACTTCCTTCCCAGTGCCGCTCTCACCTCTCAATAAAATAGAGGCATCGCTTGGTGCAACCCGCTTCGCCATATCAACAACCGTTTGAATCGAATCACTTGTGCCTTTCACATCATTGAAGGTGTAAAGGACCCTTTGTTCTCTCATTTTCTTTTTTGAATCCTGGATAAGTGTCAACTGAATAAGAAATGAAACAATGATCCCGCTTGAATATAGTGGTTTAACTTTAGCCAAATATTCTTCCTGTTTATTTTCAGAAGTTGCAATAGAAATTTTATAATCCTGTTGTTTCTTCGCGTTCTTCACAGCAAGCCAGTCGGAATCGGGCATAATTTCGTTTATGTTTCCGCCCAGTAAAACCGTCTTACTTTTTCTAAAATGCTTGCTGACACTATTGCTCAAGTGATGAATGGTTCCATCCTGGCCAACTAATAAAATGGGATCTTCAATAAAAGTGAATAATCCATTCATTTCTTCCAAGATCGAGGTGTTTTCCTGTTTTAACTCGTCATTTTCAATTTTACTGCCTATCCATTGACAGCAAAAATCAAGTTGAACTTCAATATTATCCAAGTTTCTCTTTAGCCAGTCTCCCTGACCATCCAAGGGAGTTACCAACAAAACTCCGATTACTTTTTTGTTTTTGGTTATAGATCTTATAATAATCGTTTCAACAAAACACTCATCTTTCAGAGAACATGTAATGCAAGTATTTTGCTCTTCTTTATTTCGAATGAATACATCTATGCCGGTCTTTTTGATTTTATTAATGACCGGACACTTTTGTGGCAGCGTTTCAATACTTTTATCTTCCAGTATCATTTCAACCTTTACTGGAAATGAGTTAAACAGTTTATTGATGGTCGCACTTACTTCTTCCATATTTACTTGTATTAACAATAGCATCACCTCCAATAACAGTTTGATTTATTTTTGAACAGCGAATATATTTTATCCAACAACAATACAATCAAAGAACGGCAATTCCACAGCATTGGTTGAAAGAGATGCAATCCTGTTGACTCAGCTATTCTACTAATCAACGTCGTTTTTAACCAAGGTAAGATTGAACGAAGTTTTTACTTGATAAAATAACACATAATAACCACTAATACAATGTTCTTTCAAAATATTTATTATATTACAATAAAGATAGACTATCTCTATCATAGAAAACAAGGGACATGATTTATATCTTCCTTTAAAAACTGCCAGCAAGCACGACGCTAAACTCAAACATACAATTTCATTAAACATCGGCTCCCGAATAACGGGCAGCCGATGTTAGTGTTTTTATATTTATCCGATTATACTGGTTATAATAGCTATTTTGGGCAACAAGGAGCGCAAAATCATCTAGACTGTCATTTCATGTTTATAACCTTTCATCAATCCTTCTTAAGGTTTCACCAATAAAATCCTTAATCACATACGTATCTGGTTCAAAATCGTAAGATGTGTCCCCTTTATTAATAATGATTAATGGCATGCCTGTTTCCCTATATGCCGGGAATGTTGAGAACGGTGTAACCTTTAAACTCGCACCAAGGACTAAGACGCAGTCAGCCTCAGTGATGATGTCGATGATCGTATTAAATCCTTCGACTGTGAACCAATCACCTGTATCTCCGAACAAGACTACATCAGGTTTTATATACCGATCTTCTTTATCGTCAGTGGAACAGTGATCACAAACATAAAAATCATCCATTTGATTATAGCGCTGGGCCATTTCCTCAGTTGAGTATTTATGATCGCAATTTAAGCAGGTTGCAGTCTCCATTGTTCCATGAAACTCAATAACGTTTTTACTCCCCGCTTTTTGATGGAGCCTGTCTATATTCTGAGTAATGATGTGCTTGACTCGCCCTTCATTTTCCCATTTTGCAAGAATCTCATGGCCTTTGTTAGGAGAGCTATCCGGATGGTAAAGATTCTCGAAGGCAAATTGATAGAAATCTTTTGGATTTTCATAAAAGTAGTCCAACGAAAGTATGTATTCAGGTGCCATTTTATAGATCCCCGTTCGTGACCGGAAATCCTTAATTCCTGATTCCGTACTGATACCAGCACCGGTTAGCACGACAATGTTCTTTGATTTTTTAATTATGTTTGCACATTCTTCAATCGTGTTGTTTCCCATTAAATACACTCCTAAGAACGGTTTTCATTATTTTATATTTTTTAAAATGAAAGGGTGCACTTAATAATATACGCTTTTTTTATGAGCTCTACTCATTAACTGCCTGGGAGTTGTGGGAAATGGTTGCCATGAGATCGCGACTCAACCACAGGAGTCTTCACCAAATTAAAAGTAGGTGGCCCAATTAGACTCTGGGACACCCACTTTTCGTATGAAGTGAACACAAATCCACAGTTTGGCCACTAACAGGACTGGCACCGTATAATCATCGTAGTTTGCTAGCATTTATGTTACAAGTAACTGGATTCGCGCTTTGTCCTTTGTCCCAATGTATGAATGACCCGTGAAGACCCCTGATATCACTAAAAGTCATGATCGTGAGGCTCCTTCTAAAATTTGTCGGTTTACTAAACTGGTTAAAAATCCGGATTGCAGACTTTTTACCCACTCAATGCGAACGGTTTGTTTATCCATTAATAAACTGTTGGTCATGGGAGAACGACTAAATTTCATTTGTTCCTTTGCGACTACAACCACTTGCTCCCATGTTTCTTTCCCGTTTGAAATAATTACTTCATAGACGCCTGGAGCAGGAAGGAGAAAATGAGGTTTCACTTTTATCTCAGCTGTGGTTTTATTTAATGATACTTCACCCTCTATTTGATAATGACTACCTAAATAACGAGGAATTATCTCCATTTTTCCCGAAAGAATTGTTCTTCTTATTAAAGTAGAGCTTATCTTCTCCCCTTGAAACTCGACCTTCCCCACCTTTATTGCTCCAAGTAAACCGTTGGAGTCATCCTTCATTCGATCCATATGCCCCCGTCCGTCGCTTCCATATCTAAAGTCAAATCCTGCCACAACATTCTTCACTCCAAAGTCAAGGAGATATTTGTGCACAAATTGTTCGGGGGATAATGAAGCAAAATCGCGCTCAAATTCAACAATATAAAATTTCTCGACGCCCATTTCCTTTAGAATTTTCTGCTTTTCCGCTATTGGCATTAGGTACTGAAACTTTTTACTCCCTTTTTGGAGTACTTCCTTCGGATGTGGAAAAAAGCTCATACATCCTAGCAATACCTTCTTTTCCTCAGCTACTCTCTTCGCGATTTTAATCACTTGTTGATGCCCTAGATGGAGACCATCGAAAAAACCAAGCGCGATCACACAAGGCTCGCTGTTCGAAATATGGGTATCTCGGTTGCTGTTATTCACATAAATTACTTCCAAGTGGCCCCCTCCTTTAGCAAGACTTAGTTATTGACAGCTACCTCATCAGTAAGCAAAGAACGATACTTACCATTGAAGAAAATCAGCGGTTCATTATCTTCCAGATGGATATTCGTTACTTTTCCAATGAATAAGGTGTGGTCTCCTTCAACATGTTCGCCCACAACTTCGCATGTCACTTGTGCAAGAGCTCCGTTTAAAACAGGGACCCCGCTTAATGTGTCAAAGGGAACGTCTCTTTCCTCTTTGATTTGTCCCGCAAAGATCTTTGATAACTCTTGTTGATCGGCGGATAAAATATTGACAGCATATTTTTTGCTTATCTTAATTTTCGCCAACATATGCGCCCTTTCGCCAATCGATACCACCACTAACTTTGGATCAAGGGAAACAGACATAAAGGCGTTTGCGGTCATACCATGTACGTTACCATCTACTTCTGTTGTTATCACTGTGACTCCTGTAGCAAATTTGCCCATTGCACTTCTGAATTTTCGATCGTCCATGTTAAATCCTCTCCTCATCTTTTTTTGTCAGCGTTTTCCAACATGTAACAGGTGTTTGTTTCTAGATGTCTGATTGCTTATTCCCAGTAAAGACATGTAGCTGCGAGTAGTGGTTCCCGGTTCTGTAGATAACGTTAGCATGTGAAACGCATCGGCTAGCTCAATCCGGCGGTAAGTTTCAGCCACGCGGCCACCGACAAGAAGGTGTTTTCGTGCCTGGGCCAACTCCTCCTTAACTTCTTTGGACAGTTCCTCCGACATATTCAGCGAGTACAGGACATTGTCTTCAGCGACCGAGCAACTGATAATTTGCACATCGGCCTTGTCGACACGTCCAGTGGGTGAGTACGCCAGAGCACTGACTATCCGATGTTCAGCACTGCTAATAGTTTCTCGCAAAAATGTGGCCGACGAGGGTGTGAGATCCTCGACGAGTAAACGTGTTATCCCTCGATCGTTGATTGCCTCCAAAATCTGTTCTGGGTCGTCCTCGACTACTACCTCCTTATGAGGTGGCCAAATATCCATCCAAGAATGATTCATATGGCGTCTTCCTACATGAAAGACGAAGAACTCAGGGTATATTCGCAGTTTCCCAGGCTCATCACCCAGAAGCGGACGATAAAGATCGTAGAATCGTGTTAGCGCTGCCATAAGCAAGGCACTTGCACCCATGCCTCCACCAGGTTGCCGTACCACGACTCCAATACGATCGCACTTATTAAAACCTGGTAATATATCTTCCAAAGAGGCATCCTGCCCTTCAATCGCAAAATTGAAATCTGTATAGCTCAGGATTTCTACCGTATGCATCTAGCCCCTCTCCCTCTTAATGATATTTTTAAATACTGATGGGGGGATGTCAGTCCACTTTATATCAGTTTATATTTGACGTTACCTTTAAGATAAAATTGGTGGTTTTATACTATAAGTCCAACACAAGGCAACCACTCTTCGCTCTTGAGACACATGTTAAAATGACATTTATTTCTTTCCTTTCATTATCCGAAAGGAACAAATCCCTGTGGTCGACTTCACCGTCCAACACATCAACTTGACAACTGCCACATCCCCCGATCTTACATGAATGTGGGGCCGGGATACCGTGTTTCAAAAGAGTTTCCAGCAGACTTTCCCCTTCCGGAACATCAATCATCTGATCACTTTGACGCAATTTCACTTGAAACGCGTGCTTCGGTCCAGAACTCGGGGGTGTAAACAGTTCAAAGTGGATACTTTTTTCAGGATATCCATAGCTCTTCGCCGCTTCCTGGTATTCCCTTACCATTGCTTCAGTTCCACAGAAGTAAACGTGCGTCCCTATAGGTTTATGTTTCATTACATCAGTTGTCATCCTTCGCCCTTCCTTTGAAAAGTAAAAGTTCGCTTCTTCAGGATAAGTGGAAGAGAGATACGAATAAAAGGCACATAATTCCTTTGTAGGAGCAGCATAGTGTAATTCAAAAGATTTTCCCTTCTTTTTCAATTCAGCCGACATCGCCAAAAAAGGAGTTATACCAATGCCAGCGGCAATAAAGACATGGTGTTTAGCCTTGAAACTCAGTGAAAAATGGTTTCTAGGATAACTAATCTCAAGCTGGTCACCCACCTTTATATGGTCATGCCAGAATATCGAGCCACCTTTTGACTGATCACTGCGGCGAATGGCGATTTTATAATATTCTTTTGTGTCTGGATCGTTTGTGAGTGAATAATGGCGTTCAATCAATCCGAATTCGGACTGTATATACGTCGTAAGATGAGATCCTCCACTAAAACCAGGCAATGAAGAGCCATTTGCTGCTATTAACTTAAAGCTCTTAACTGTCGGAGATTCATACTTAATTTCTGCTACAATCACCTTAATTGTACCTGAAGACACTGCTTTCCCCCCTCTGCAGTCATTCAACTTTAATGTAGCCAAGGTATGCGTCAAGCCTTTTTGAAAAGTGTGGCGACACATCGAGAACGGTGTTACAACGGTCACACCTTGTTTCAGCTGTCTGTTTCTTTCTATTGAAAGAGTAACATTTAACACAAAATATTTTTTCTACTTTTCGTCCATATCCTTTGTACTGGATTTCCTCATCGGAAAAACCAGCAGCATAAGCCATCTCTTTCAAACTATCAATCATTGGCCACTGCCCAGATAAAAACAGCTTTGTACCCATTGTTTGTTGATTAAAGATGGAATGAATTTCATCGCTGCTAATTGATGATAAAAAGTAGATGCCTTCTGGGAGTTTTTGTTGAAGATAATCCACAAATTCTCTCTGTGGTTCTTCAGTTTTTACATAAGCAATGGTCTCTATATTATTGATAGACAGCATCTCAATGATCGCCAAACTTTCAAAGAAAGCTGACTCATCAATTATCACCAGCAGCTTTTTTAAATTAGGATCGAGTTTGAAAACTGAGTCATCCGAAAGTTCCAAAAAGAAGTTTTGCTGTGCGAGTTGTTCAGTTAACACCAAACGTTCTTGATCCGTGAGTGCAGAGGTATTGAATAATAGTCGGTATATTCCCTCTGTCTTTGATGTTTCAACCAAATGAATTGGTAGCTGAAATATAGTTTCATCAGTTTGAACCTGGTCTGCAAAGCCAATTTTTTCTGGACTAATGCCTCCTACTAATATTGCTTCTGCGATAAAACCTTGCTCTAGAATTCTCTCTATTTGAATTAGTCTGCATTTGATTGTATGCAATGTCGTTCCCCTCCTTTTCACTCTATGGATAATTCTTTTATTTTCTTCTCCAAGTATGTCACTATCTTATCCTTGTAGGATACAAATCCTTTATATTGTGCCAGGGGATCCGGTAAGTCAGTTAGTACACTATGAAACCGTTTCGCCCATTGATGGTTTTGTGTCAATTCGTCCAATGAAATCAAATGTGTATGGATTCCAAACAGAATACCGTTGCTGCGCGGAAGACGAAACAACCTTTGATCCTCAACTCTTAAATGTACAAGATTCCCAAGATTATCAAGAGTGATGCTATCTTTTTTCGTTCCCCACGTATCAAAAGTTTCTGGGGCCGTATCCAGCATCGGTTCAATTGTTATCGTCCAGTTCAATCGGGTCCATGGTTTTCCAGCTTCCATTCTAAGGATGAAGTTCCGAACCTTCGCTGCTAAACCGCTTTCAGCAAAGCCAGGAACAGGAGAATGAAATTCCAAGTACGACATGCCAAGATCGAAGGCAATCGACCAATTCGCCGGGAAGCACAGTTGCCCTGCATCCATATAAAGGTCCCCGTCCCGCTGTGCCATATAAATTAAGTCCTCTTGAATATGCCGACCAATGAAATCTAGTGGTTCATAAGGTAAACTTGAGGCATCCCCAAATATAAACGCCTGTTCTTCTCCTAATAAATGATTCTGGAAGGTCCAGTTATCGCCACTTTTACTCAAACCGAAATAGTTGGGATGCACGGTTGCCATTTCATGCATAATCATATCTAAAATTTCCCACTGTGCCTCCAGAGAATGTGTGAAGGATTGATATGATTGCGCTTTCTTATCTGCTAAAATTTGTCGTTTCTGTTCAATTTCCTCGAAATATTCTGGTGTAATATCCAGTACTACTGCAGGATCTAGAGCCACTGAATTATTCGAATAACGATAGGAATCTCCCTTAAATGGAAATGGAAAACGGTCAAGTAACGCCTGATTTGGTATTTTCTCTTTCTGTAAAGACAGATAATCAACTTTTGCCATGCTTTTTCCTCCTTTGAAGTAAGATGCATAGGAAAAACTCAATAATTAACCAACGTGTCCATCCTTATTTTCTGGTCAGTAAAAATTGTTAATCGAGTGGGATACTTATCGTAACCACATCTGTAAGTGTCCAGCTTCTCCAATAGTGTTCTACATAAACGAAGGTTCTGGCAATCTGTGTCCTGTGCATAACGCGCCTGCTTTATGACCTGCATGCCCCGCTCTTGACTTAAGTAGATGTAATCCGTTTATGTTACCGACTTTGTATCATCTTCACTCCCTTTTTATTTGTAGTTTTCCTTTCACAATCCCACACCTTTTTAATCGTTCTATTCTGGATCCTGTGATGACGTAAAATTAGTAATAGATACAGGATTGATTACGTAATGATTTTATGTTCACATATATTTTTAAAAAATTAAATCCGATTTTCCTGAATATTGAGAAAAACACATTTTTATGTATTGGGATGTGCTTATATTAAGAAAACTTGATAAAAGCGTGCTTACAATCGTGTTGTATCCATTTGAGCATCAGTTTTAAATGAAACGATGTCAATCTCCTGTAAATTCAACGCGGACTTTTTGCATATGTTCAAGTTAGTACTTATCGCGGTTTGTCAACGTGCAATGCACCTCCAGGCCACAAAAAAAGTATCCTCACCGCGGATACCTGACTTGATCATCTGAAACCATGTTTGATTGTTGTTAGCCTGTCATTAATGGTGTTGCCTAACCTTTTGTTTCCGACCAAGTCGCAATTACCTTCTTCCGTATTGAATAATCAATGTTTATTATTGTTTTTTAACGACTTACATATTTCGAATCTCATGAATGCAAACCCATTTGTAATCATTTCAAATTACTGAAAATTTTCCATTGTTAACGATACTTGTAGATTGTAACACTGACAAATTACCGTAATGTTAACATTGGCGTTATAAAACAAATCACTATCTGTCCAGGTTAATCCAACCCAGTTCTTCCGATATTTCTATTGCGGCTTTTTTTGTCTCGCACATAAAAAACTTGATCTGCTGTTGGTTAAACCTTGCTTTTGGTCCTCCAACGCTTATGGATGCAACAACCTTGTCTTCCCAAGAAAAAATCGGTGATGCTATGCTTACCGTTCCCTCTGTGCTCTCTCCAAAGGAGATGGCAATCTTCGATTCCTTAATCTCCTTTAACTCACTTTCGAGTCTCTTTACGTCTTTTATTTTCCCTAATCCGATAAGTTCATGGATTATCCGCTGTCTGGTCTTTCTTTTCAAATGAGCTAATATCGCCTTTTTAGAGGCTCCGACACATAACGGTGTGCGCATCCCTATCGGTTCGGCAACTTTTAAAAGCAAATCCATCTCAACGCCGTCAATAATCACCCCTTCATATCCCTCTGGAACTGTCAAATAAACACTTTCATTCGTTCTCTTCCTCAGTTTTTCCATGATTGGAAGTGCACTATTTCGGACCAATGAGTTATCCCGTATTGAGAGTCCTAGCTGCATTAAAGTCAGTCCTAACCGGAATTTTTTCGTTTCTTTGTTTTTAAATACAAATCCGTATTCAGAAAGACTAGAAAGCAACCTATGCACCGTTTGTATAGGAATATCTAGTTCGCGGCTAACTTCTGTTGCACTCCACTCTTCTTTATCCTCATTTGGCATGATAGTGGTTAGCAGCGTAATTGATTTCCGAATCACCTCCGACATATCCTCTCTCCCTTTCTTTAGATAATGATTTCACAAGAATGGATATGTTTTGCGGATACACAGATGTTCCAAAATAAGCCTTTATTGATATCATCTTTGTCGGTATTGCCCCGTCCAATCGAAGTAAGGAACAGTATACAAAATCACATTACGATCACGATAATTATCTAGGTTCCAGCTCCGGCGAACATATATATCGTTAAACTGTCATAAAGGTAGGAGGGGGTAACCCTCCATCCTTTTGACACCGTTATATACTTTAGTGACAGTAGAATATCCGCTGTAATTTTCTTATTTTTATCTCTCCCTTTGTACAACTGTACCAGACATATTGATCACAAATGGCCATTCTACTCTGCGGCGATAATATGCGCGTTATTTCTAATGCTTTCAATTGCCTGACGTCTATCCTGTTTGTTATAAATAGCTGAACCTGCAACCAGGACATTCGCTCCTGCTTCGACACAAAGCTTAGCGGTTTCCGGAGTCACACCACCATCCACTTCAATCTCCACCTGCAACTGTCGCTCTTCAATAAGGGCAGCCACTTGTTTAATTTTTGGCAGGACCGAATGAATAAAAGATTGTCCTCCAAAACCTGGATTTACTGTCATGAGCAATACAAGATCAACATCTTCGATCACAGGCTCGATCGTCGAGACAGGAGTGTGTGGATTTAATACGACTCCTACTTTCATTCCTTCAGATTTAATTTGTTGAATCGTTCTGTGTAAATGTGTACACGCCTCGATATGAACCGATAATAAATCAGCTCCTGCTTCGGCAAACGCTTTAATGTATTGGTCTGGATTTTCTATCATTAAATGTACATCTAACGTCAATTTTGTTATTGGCCTAATTGCCTCTACAATTAATGGACCAATTGTTATATTCGGAACAAAATGGCCATCCATGACATCAACATGAATATAATCCGCTCCGCCCCGTTCAACATCTTTTATTTCCTCTTCAAGCCTGGCAAAGTTAGCTGAAAGAATGGAAGGTGCAATCTTGGTCATGATATCCCTCTGCTTTCTATTAAACAATTGATGAATTCTATCACGCTTGCAATTCATTTAAATTGCAGAACAAAGTCACTACATTATAATGGAACAGTTTCTTTCGTTTCTGTTTCTGTTAATGCTTCAGACACTGGTATCATGCGTTTCACTGCCACATACCCTTTCTCAGCAGCAAATCGTTCTTCTGGGGCATCCTTGTTGATACGATGCCTTGCCCATACAAAGAAATAAATGATTGATACAGCAAAAATCGCTACGTTGATGAAGAAAAAGGTAGGGTCTTTAAAAACGCTGGAAAACAAAGCAAGTACACTAATGATAATCGACACGATAGGCACTATTGGATAAAATGGTGCTTTGTATGGGCGTGCAAGATTCGGTTCTTTTTTACGTAGGATAATGAGTGATAAATTCATCATAATGTAAGAAACCAATGCCCCAAAGGTGGAAATCAAAATTAATCGATCTGGATCAAACATAAGAACAAAAATGAATCCCAATGCTCCAGGAACCAGGATCGCCATATATGGAGTACGGCGTTTTGGGTTTAATTTAGATAAAAATTCAGGAAGGTATCCTGCTCTTGACAAAGCAAAAGTTTGTCTGGAATAGGCTAAGATCGCTCCTGCTAGGCTAGAAAGCATACCGAACAGACCCACTACAGAGAGAACACTAATTAACCATGAATTTTCGTTAACACCGGTAGCAATCGCATAAGAAAGAGGATTTGCTTCTTTGGAAGTATCCACAACTCCTGCAAGACCAACAGTTACTGTGACTACAAGGAATGCAAGGATGACAAGGGTGTAGATGGCCCTCATGATACCTTTGGGCATATCTTTAACGGGATTGCGACATTCTTCTGATAGCATCGGTAACATTTCCAAGCAGATATACAGCCACATTGCATAGGGGAGCGCCGCCCAAATACCGGAAATACCTTGAGGAATGAGGCTTCCCCCAAAAAGCTTATCAGCACTTAAATGCGGCATCCCATAAAAAGAGAAAAGAAGGACAACAGCCACGGATATTGTAACAAGGATCATCTCAATTGTTGCAAATTCATTAACACCTAGAATATGCACAATAAAGAAAAACACATATAAAACTGCAGCAGCGAGAATCGGGTCGATTGCCGGGATTAAAAAATGCACGTAATAACCAGCTCCAGAAGTAAAAACTGCTGTACCTACGGCAAATTCCAATGTAACACCGATGCCCGTAATAAATCCTGCTAATGGACCCATCGCTCTTCTTGTAAAAGCATACGCTCCTCCTGCGTGAGGCATCGTTGTAGATAACTCTGAAAGTGACAAACACAGTGTTACATACATAATGCCTATTATTGCAGTTGCAATTAACATCCCGATATAGCCAGATGCAGCCAGGCCATAATTCCAACCAAAGTATGAACCTGAAATTACGATACCGACTCCTATGCCCCATATTTGCATAGGCCCCAAAACTTTCTTCAACTCCAATTTATTATTCGTACTCATATGAACCTCCCCCTATATTTTGTATAATAAATTTCATATTCACTGTTGATAAGCAGTTTTCTTTAAAGCATGGATTTATAGTTTGATCCCGCACACGGTTGATTGGGAAACTTTGACGACTTATAAAAAGCAGACGTCGCAACGTTTTCAGATTATTCTGATAATTGAAGTTCCACATCCATTTCCATTTGTAGAAAATATACTATAAACACTAATTTAAGCTTCACCAGAACTAACATTTTCCGTTATTACTCAGGTGACAATTTCATTTCATTTTCATTCATGATGGTGATGCTGTTCTTCCTGAACATTGCTATCGCTGAGCATTGGCTTGGTTTCTAGAGTTGCTAAAGTAAGTATAATCACAGCGGAAATGACTGATGTAACGATCCAAGGAAAGGTACGGGGATAAAAAGAGACAGGTTCTCCAGTTTTCTTAAGTTCAGCATTGATTAAGAAAATTATTGATACGACACTTACCATAAAAAGAATATCTGTTAATACCAGCATGAGGGTGAAATCACCAGAAGGAAGCATTTCTCCCAGCATCGCCCCCATCATACCTCCCATAACCCCGGCTGCCATTCCTTCAACGAGAGTAAGAAGATTAATGGGTCTTCCTACAAGAATTCCAACCATCAGACTGTAGTGGATGGCTATAATTGTAGAAAGCGACAAATTCCCTTGAAATTCGATTCCAGCAATTAAGCCCATCGTTAAACTACTGGCCATCCCCAATACCATTGCAACTGTCATACCGGTCATATTCACTAATTTGTCTTTATGGGTATGCACTTTAATTACACAGACAATCGTATAGACTATTACCAGTAAGGTACTTATCAGCAGTAACATAGGTTCGCCTCCATAAATCAATGATTTTTGACGTATTATGAAAAAGGTGAAAAAGGAATTTAAAGACAATTCCTTTTTCAAACACCCTTTTACTTATTGCAACAACTAGTACCTTTTGTCGGGCGTGGAAGATCCAACGCCGGATTTCGGTCGAAGAACCCATGAGGTTTTAACTCGAATCCGATATAAGCAGTTGGCATTACTGGCCAATCCTCAGGACGTACAATATGGTGAACTCCCATGTTATACCAAACGACAATATCCTCATTTTCAATTGAGCGGTTAGCTTTTACCCAATGTTCTAATGTATCTCCACCCTTATTTTGGTTAGGATATTTTCCGGAAGCATACATTTGATCACGATCAAATTTTGTTACATGCAAGTGATTTTTAATAAATCCTGCGCGTTTAATTACACTTGACTCATCATGCAGATATGGAACACAGTTATGACCAGGCACAAGATCATAACCCACTGGCTCATCAACTAAGTTTTTGGAGTTAGGGTTAATAATTTTCCATCCTCTAGCTGTAGCAAGATTCATGGTGCGTTGTGCTTCTAATTCTGTTTTAAACGTTGTCGTTTCGGCATAGAAACCATTTAAATTTGGATTGTTTGAATCAGGCTTCGATGCTACTGTATTCAATTCTTGAACTGAGTTCTTTTGTCCATCTATTTGTGTATCAATTCGGTAGTTAAAGAAATGTTGATGGATTGGCGCATTGATCTGTGGTGCAACCTCTGATCCATACTTCGGTTTTACACCCTCGTCAATCGCACCAACGTTCAATATTCCTGTTAATTTAGCTTCATGTTCAATCCTTCCATCCGTATAGAAGTACCAGAAGAATCCGTAATCATAGTTCGCTACTGTAGTAAAGAATGAGATTACTAAACGACGTGAGCGGCGTACTTCTACATCATTTGTTCTCCAATCAGTATGCTTCCATGCGATTCCGTAATCCTCTTCATGAAGACAAATAGCATTAGGGATTTTGTGTATTCCACCGTTACCAGTTGCCATGGTGGCATCGAAGTACTGAATGTGACCCAAACAGTCGCAGCCTAACTCTAAAGAGTTCGCTAACTGCCCTATTCCGTATTCACCTGCATCAAAAGCACATTGCCAGTCATGGGCAGGGTTTGTATCCCCGTAAGGAACAACCATTTCCGATAAAGCTGCACGATATAACACTGGGCGTTTTTTCCCTTTGTCCTCATAACTTACTGTATGAAGAACAAGCCCTTCTCTAGCTGTATAACCAATGCGAATGTCCCACTTTTGCCACTTAATGTTGTGTCCGTTAACTTCAAAGCTTGGACCTTCTGGCTGTGTAATTTCGATAGGTTTTAGATCTGTTCGTACTTGTATGTTTTCATTTTGTTCAGGTTTATACAGTGCATTTGTAGGAGCAATCGGTTTTACCCCATGGTCTTCAATTCTTACAATTTCCATGGTGCTTAAGTCGACTACAGGTAATAGTCCTGTAAGAGGATAAGCATACGCGTTATCACCAGGGAACTGTCTCACAAAACATAGTGCACGAGCGAGCCTTCTACCTTCATCTTCTGGTATACCGAAGTAACCAACAGACCACGGATCGACCATAACTAAATCTGGACTTTCAATACCTCGTTTTTTAAGAGCTGCATGAAAGTCAGGATGTTTTTTCACAGTTTCTTCAAGTTCACTATATTCCTCTAGAAGAAACGATGGTTGAACACCAGGAATATGCTTCCACGAAACAACTTCACCGTCTGTAACAGAGATGACTGCTTCATATGTTTGACTATCTTTACTATCTAGAACAATTATGAAGGCTTCACGTGAAATCGGATCTCCTTCTTTAAAATTTAATACAACTTCTTTGGCAGGTTCATATAATCCAACTTGCTCGAATCTTGCTGAGTCAGTTAAATTCTTCTTCTCTTTTAAAATTGAAACCGCTTTTAAAATTTCCTCTGCCGATAGTGGTTCTAGAGGATGCTGCACTCTTTGCAAAACCTTTTCTGGTGTGCTCATTATAATATCCCCCTTTTAAAATTTAGTGAGTTAGTTTACAAATAGGTCTATTTGCTAAATTTCTGAAATGTCGAGCAACCTTAAGTAGGTGAAACTGTTCATGATAACGCCTTCATTCCGTTATATTGCAAATCAGGAGTATAACTATGTTATTTCTGTCGTACGCTATATGAAACACGTTTAAATCTAATCGAATCGCACGAAAGTTTTGGTAAGATAAGAATGGAAGTCTTTTTGTGGCCAAGATGTATCGCGATGCACATGGTTGAAGCAGGAACGTTTAATTTACGTAAAGTTTGTCCATATGAAAATTAACTTCATATTTTCAGAAAGACTTCGTAATCCTAATATCTGATGAATATGGAGGGTTTTTGTCTGTGTATGGAATTTTTAGAATCTATTAGGCAGCTTCTATATGAATCTAGAATTTCGTGGCTGAATTTTGTTTCCCCTACTCCAGATTGGCATGTCTTCCGTACATGACCCCGGATTCCAATCCCTTCTTATCCATCAGCCTCAGTACGATGGCATCGTAGAATACAAGGAGGCTTTGTTCGAACAATGAGCCCATCGGCTGTATCGTATTATAATCACTGTCTGCTCCCGCCTTGGGCTTGGCCGGAAGTTTAATGGTAAAGTCGCTCAATCTGCCAATCGTTGACTCAGGGGCAATCGTCGCCAGGGCCGTGGCTGCCCCTATGCTTGTCGCCTTTTCTGCCATGGCCACCAGGCTTTTGGTCTCCCCCGAACCTGAACCGATGATGAGTATATCCTCTTTTTCCAGGCTCGGGGTCACCGTTTCACCTACAACATAGGCGTCCAGCCCCATATGCATCATTCGCATGACGAACGATTTGGCCATGAACCCGGATCTGCCGGCGCCGGCTACGAATACCTTCTTTGACTCAAGGATCCTGTCCACCAGTCTTTCGGCT
>NZ_PGVA01000068.1 GCF_002860125.1 Bacillus canaveralius | reverse complement strand
GAACGACTTCAGTGTCAGGTCCTCCAACGCCTGTCAGGGCTGACCAAGGCGCTTCCGCATTTCGGTCAATAGACCGTCTCTTTAAAGAAAAATCCTGTATCAAGCGGGCGGTTTTCAGGCTGCAATTCTTCTATGTTTGCAAAAAGACTGTGCTTTTCCTCATCGTATTGATCCGGATTTTCGACACATAGATCAATCGCTTTTCGATAAAGCTTCGTAACTTCAAGAATATATTCAGGGCACTTTAAGATCCCGTCAATTTTAAAAGAGTCGATGCCCGCTTCAACCATTTCCTGAAGCTCATCGATCATGCAAATATCATTAGGGCTCATGATATGGGTGCCATTTTCGTCTTCAAAAATCGGATATTTGTTGTCCCGCTCTTTATCATGGAGGAACATATCCCCTGCCTGTTGGCGATTCTCCACTTCCATCGCCTTTCCTTGATATTCAAAATAGTTTCCAAGCAGGGAGCGCTTCGATTGGAACATTGCCGTCATTCCATGGACCTGGACCTCGAGTTCAACTTCAGCATGCTCTTTCATCTCGACAATCGCATCGATGTTTATCTCCCTTGCTATTACGGCCCGCCTCGCACCTTTTCGGCCCCAGTAGTTGCAAGTATACCAATTTGTTGCCGTTGTTTCTGTATTCCAGTGCAGCTTCATCTCGGGAGCTGCAAGGCGCGCCGCCATTAACACAGCAGGATCGCCAAAAATAACCGCATCTGCTTTTGCCTCTTTCAAAAAGTGAATATAGTCCTCAAGCTCGTCCACTTTCTCATTATGAAAGATCGCATTCATCGCTATGTATACTTTTTTATTGTGAGAGTGGGCAAGATCGACCGCCTTTACGATCGCATCCCGGTCAAATTCACCGGCTAGGCGCAGGCCATAGCGCTGTTCCCCGATCACGAAAGCGTCCGCACCGGCAATAGATAAAGGAACAATATCCCCGACACTGACAGGTGTAACTAATAATTCTGGTTTTTTCATTGCTTTCACCTCTTTTTGCTGACGGCAATTCCATCCCCAACAGGGAGGATAACGGTGTCATAATCAGGATGGTTTACAAGCCAGCTATTAAAATCTTTTATCTTGTTTACTAAGCTCCGCGTGCGCTTATGATCAATCTGCTCTGCTGATACAAGTCCTTTAAACAAGACGTTATCTGTTATCATTAACCCTCCTGCTTTGAGGAAGGCGGAATATAACTCAAAAAATCGGCGGTACTGCCCTTTGGCGGCATCAATGAAGATCGCATCAAATGGCGCATGGGATGCAACCTCGACATCAACCTGAAGAGCATCTCCTTTTACCAACGTGATCATGCTGTTACCCGCTTTTTTAAAGTTCTCGAGGGCGATCGCCACTCTCTCCTCATCTCTTTCAACCGTGACGATTTTAGCAGAAGGGAGCGCCAGCGACATCCGTAAAGCGGAATAGCCGATCGCCGCTCCGATTTCAAGAATTGAATCAGGCCGATGAATTCTGAGCAGCTGCAGCAGCACTTCCATGCCGCTATTTTCCATAATCGGAACATGATAAAGTGCGGCATACCTTTCAATTTCCATTATCAGCTCTGGACGCTCTGGAATTAATTCGTCTAAATATGCTTGCAGCTCTTCATTCAACAAAGCCATCTCACCTCACGGTTCTGGATCTTGTTTCGGCGCTAATCCCAGCCGCCGTTTTATCCATCCTTATGTTTTTTCACATTTTAGACATGAAAAAATAGCGTGCACAGGATAAATGAAGACACTGGCCGATTCATTTATCAACTCAGCTGTAAGCCGGTATCCTTGGACGCTATCAGGTCTGTTAAAACACCTGATCTATTTTATCATAAAATAAACGGGGAATGCTAATTTTTCTGCATTCCCCTTTTCACTAATTATTCGTGATGTGTTCAGCTTTTTTCTGATTATGTTCATCAAGGGTTTCTGAAAACAGGACATCACCTTTTGAAGTTGCCAGGAAATAAAGATAGTTGGTTTCCTTTGGGTTTATTGCAGCTTCAATCGACATCACGCCTGCATTGGCGATTGGTCCTGGCGGCAGTCCTTGATTCTGGTAGGTGTTGTAAGGAGAATCAATTTCAAGATCTTCATACAAGACCCTGCCTTTATGTTCGCCATGGGCGTACAGGACGGTAGGATCTGTCTGTAAAGGCATGCCTGTGTCAATCCGGTTGTAAAAGACACTGGCAATTTGATCACGGTCCGCCTGCTCGGTTGCTTCCTCTTCAATTAATGAAGCCATTGTTAATAGCTTATGAGCAGTAAAAGCCTGCTCTTCCATCTGTTCCGAGTATTCAGCCAGAACAGCGTTTGTTTTATCGAGCATAACCGATACAATTTCTTCCAATGCAGGCTGTTCAGTATAGAATGGATAAGTTGCCGGGAACAGATACCCTTCTAATGGGTGTTTAACATTTGCATTAAAAATTTCTTCTGTCAGCACTTCCGGATATTTGGTCCGCAATCCATCAATGAATGCCCGATCGTTAAGCTGATTGAACACGTCTGCTTGCTCGCTGTTTGTTTTTTCAGCGATAATCCCCGCAATCTCCGACAGCTGCTTTCCTTCCGGGATCGTCATTCTAAATACTTCATCCTGCAATACCCGGCCTGTTTTTAAACTTTCGATAATCTCGGGAATTGTCATCGACGGGTTCATATTATAGTTACCGGCCATAAATCCGGATTCATTTTTCAATTTTACATAATATTTGAATACGCGCGCATCTTTGATGACACCGCTCGATTCTAATATTTCAGCAATGCCGCTCACGGATGAACCGATCGGAATCTCAACCGGTTTTTTCGTTTCATTGCCTGGGTCTACAGGCTTTAGCGCTGATTGAATATAAAAATAGCCTCCTGCTGTCAATCCACCGATTAGCAGAAAAAGCACAATCGCAATGATAAAGACAATTTTGCGAACAACTTTAGCTTCTGACTGGTGTTCAAGCTTTTTTTGGCGAATCAGTTCTTTTTTGCTGTTCTGTTCTTCTGTTGACATCGTAATCCCCTCCAAGGCAAAGGGCCGAAATGACACAACTATCGTATGTAACCCTTTTCGTACATCTCGAATCATTATACTATATTTTCTTTTTTTCGTCGCAAAATATTGCAAAAATTTCACACGTCAGCATCGTTACGACAATATTTATTTTAAACAATTTGTTCAAAACAACTTTTACCAGCCGGGATCAAAATAAAAAGCAGGCTGGCCCTTGGAGGACCAGCCTGTTCTCGCTTATTCTTCTTCGTCTTGATTTTCAAGAAACGTGTTGAGCATTTCTTCAATCATATCCCATTCCTCGTCCGTTTCAATCGGCATCAGTTCGCCTTCCTCATTCTCTTCGGTTGGCATGAATGCGGAAGCGTGAATTTCAATATCTTCTTCATCGTCCTCATCGGCGCCGACTGGGTAGTAAAGAACATATGATTTGCCGAACTCTTCAGAGTCGAATGTAAACAACACTTCGCAAAGCTGTTCATTTCCTTCTTCATCCACTACTGTAATATGATTTTCTCCGTGGTCCATTTCTTTTCACCTCATTAATTTTTGCTGTCCAGATATCCCTGCAGAATCATGCCGGCAGCCATTTTGTCGATCACTTTACTGCGCTTTTTCCGGCTGACATCCGCTTCGAGCAGAATCCGTTCAGCGGCAACTGTAGTCAGTCGTTCATCCCAGAGCACAACAGGGAGGCCAAACCTTTTTTCGAGTTCACTTGCATAAAATCGGCTTGCTTCGCCGCGTGGTCCGATTGTTCCATTCATATTCTTCGGCAAACCGACCACCACTTCGCCAACTTCATACTCTTTTATTATTTTACCAATTTGCTCGAAACCAAACTCTTTTTCTTCTTCATTTATCCGGATTGTTTCCAACCCCTGAGCAGTCCAGCCTAATTCATCGCTGACCGCAACCCCGACTGTTTTCGAGCCGACGTCCAATCCCAGTGTCCGCATACGCTATCCCTCTCGCTGCTGCTTTAAATATGATTTTACCAATTCTTCGATGATTTCGTCCCGTTCAAGCTTGCGGATAATATTGCGTGCATCTCTATGGCGCGGGATGTAAGCAGGATCTCCTGACAGCAGGTAACCAACGATTTGATTAATCGGGTTGTAGCCTTTTTCCTGCAAGGCCTCATACACTTGAAAAAGAACATCGTTTACGTCATGTTCAAAAGGCTCTTCAGGAAAGTTAAATCTCATCGTTTTATCAAAAGAGCTCATATTTTGCACCTCGCTTTGCGATAATACGCTATCAATCATTAATTACCTACATTTTACACTAGTTTGGCCCGATATCAAATTGATTTTACCCATTCCTCGACAAATTCAAGGGCAGCATCAAGTTTATTCGGGTCTTTACCGCCTGCCTGTGCCATGTCAGGCCGTCCGCCGCCCCCGCCTCCGCACCGCGTTGCCACTTCTTTAACGAGTTTGCCGGCGTGGTATCCTTTTTCAATCAAGTCTTTAGTGACACCGGCAATGATGTTCACTTTGTCTTCATGGACGCTGCCGAGAACAATCACGGCTGAGCCAAGTTTGTTTTTCAAATCGTCTGCCATATTGCGAAGGTTGTTCATATCGGCTGCTTGAACTTTTGCAGCCAGGTAGGTAATTCCGTTCGCCTCACGCGCTTTCGAGACAAGGCTCCCTGCTTCAATATTTCCAAGCTTCCCAGCAAGCGATTCGTTTTCACGCTGGAGCTGTTTGATCTCCGCAAGCAATGAATCGATTCGAGCTGAAACCTCTTTCGGATTGGTTTTCAGCTTTGCTGCCGCTTCTTTTAATACCGAGACTTGTTCGTTTAATACTTGGTAGGCCGCCTCACCGGTCACTGCTTCAATTCGTCTTGTACCTGCGCCAATGCCGCTTTCCGATAAAATTTTGAACAAGCCAATAACGGAAGTGTTTGGAACATGGCAGCCGCCGCAAAGCTCAAGGCTGTAATCGCCAACCTGGACCACCCTGACAATCTTGCCGTATTTTTCTCCGAACAGGGCCATTGCCCCCATTGCCTTTGCCTCATCAATCGGCTTGTAATCGATGTTTACACCGATGCCGCGCCAAATCTTATCATTCACAATGCTTTCAATCTTTTCAAGCTCTTCAGTACTAACATGTCCAAAGTGGGAAAAGTCAAAGCGAAGCCGGTCAGGTCCGACGAGGGAGCCGGCCTGGTTTACATGGGCTCCTAAAACATCTTTCAAAGCTTGGTGCAATAGATGCGTCGCAGTATGATTTTTAATTACTTTTGCACGGTTCGCCTTATTCACAACAGCTGCTACTTGTTGGCCTTTTTGGAGCTTGCCTTCTTTAATCACCGCACGATGAAGATTTTGTCCATTTGGAGCCTTTTGAACATCAAGCACATGAACTAAAAGCCCTGTGGCAGAAAGAGTCCCTATATCAGCAATCTGCCCGCCGCTCTCAGCATAAAACGGCGTCTGATCAAGGATGAGCTGGACTTCATCGCCAACAGTGGCTGCATCGGCGAGTTCCCCATCTTTTACAATCGTAACGACATTCGCTTTTGTTTCAAGCTGATCATAGCCGACAAACTTGCTGTCGTCTTTGATTTCCCCGAGAATGCCGCCTTGAACCTGCATCGATCCAACATCGTGCCGGGCAGACCGGGCCCGCTCCCGCTGGTTTGCCATTTCTTTTTCAAAGCCTTCATGATCGATCGTCAGCCCGGCCTCTTCCGCGTATTCCTCTGTTAATTCGACAGGGAAGCCATAAGTGTCGTAAAGACGGAACACATCAGCGCCCTGAATAATTCGGCTGCCTAGTTCCGTTTCTTTGTTGATAACACTCTCTAAAATCGCCAAGCCCTCATGCAGCGTTTCATGGAACCGTTCTTCTTCGTTTTTAATGACCTTTTGAATAAACTCGGTTTTTTGCTGGACATCCGAATAAAAATCGGCCATGATTTCGCTGACAACCGGAACAAGCTCAAACATAAATGGCTTGTCAATGTTTATGAGCTTGGCATAGCGCACGGCCCGTCTCAGCAGGCGGCGCAGAACATAGCCCCTGCCTTCGTTGGACGGCAGTGCGCCGTCGCCTACGGCAAAGGCGACCGTTCGAATATGATCGGCAATCACTTTGAACGCTGTATCCTTCTCCTGATTACTGCCGTATTTTTCACCAGAGATTTGTTCTGTCACTTTAATAATCGGCACGAAAAGATCCGTGTCAAAGTTGGTCGGCACATCCTGGACGACCGATGCCATCCGCTCAAGCCCCATCCCCGTATCAATGTTTTTCTTTGGAAGCGGTGTATAAGTACCGTTAGGGTTATGATTGAATTCTGAAAAAACGAGATTCCATACCTCGAGATAACGGTCATTTTCGCCGCCCGGATATAGCTCCGCATCTTCTGGATCATTGCCGTACTTTGGACCCCGGTCATAGAAAATTTCCGTGTTCGGACCACTCGGCCCTTCACCAATATCCCAAAAATTCCCTTCTAACCGAATAATTCGTTCCTCAGGAAGCCCGATTTTCTTGTTCCAAATTTCATAAGCTTCGTCATCCTCGGGATGTATCGTCACAGACAATAGCTCCGGCTTAAATCCTATCCATTTTCGGTCGGTAAGAAATTCCCAGGCCCATACAATGGCTTCCTCTTTAAAATAGTCGCCAATTGAAAAGTTCCCCAGCATCTCAAAAAATGTATGATGTCTTGCTGTCTTTCCGACGTTCTCAATATCGTTCGTGCGAATCGACTTCTGTGCATTGGTGATGCGCGGATTTTCAGGTACGACCCGTCCATCAAAGTATTTTTTTAATGTTGCCACACCGCTGTTGATCCACAGCAATGAAGGATCATCGTGCGGAACAAGCGGAGCGCTTGGTTCAACCGCATGCCCTTTTTCTTTAAAAAATTCAAGAAACATCCGGCGAATTTGTGATCCTGTTAACTGCTTCATTACTATGCCCTCCTTATAAAATATTTAACGAATGTGTTTACCCACGTTGAAAAAGAAAACACAAAAAGCCCTCATCCCCTTACAGGGACGAGAGCTAACTCGCGGTACCACCCTGATAATGGACGCATTGATGCATCCACCTCTCAATCACCATAACGCGGTTAAACGGCAGTGGTTAGCTGCATTCCGGATTAGCGTTCTGCTGCTTTCATTTAGAATTCCTTTCAGCCCGGGGGAATTCTTCTCTTACGCTCGGGAGCGCTTAAATGGCTATTCAGCATACTCGATCCTTCAACATGTTTGCTATTATTCTTATACCCGCATTATATAAAAGCGGTGAATCGTTTGTCAAACTGTCAATCACCGCCGCGGACGAGTTGTTTATTTCTGCTGAAATGGTCTTTTGCGTGGACGATCGCCACTTTTGCGACTGCCATAACCGGGACAGCCAGTATCAACCCCGTGACTCCGCCCACTTCTCCCCCGGCCAGCAACGCGAGCATAATAAACAGCGGATGCATATGAAGGCTTTTGCCAATGATTAATGGCGAGAGGATATTCCCTTCTAAAAACTGCAGTGAGAAAACAATAATGATCGACAATACAACCATTTTTAACGAAATCGTTGCCGCCAGAACCGCGGCTGGAATGACCCCAATAAAAGGGCCAAAATAAGGAATGATGTTGGTCACTCCAACAATTAGCCCGAGCAAAAGTGGATACCTCATCCCGATCATCCAAAACAGCAATGTCGACAGCGCCGCCATAATAAAACAGACAAACAGCTGGCCCCTGATATAACCTCCCAACGATTTATCGACATCCCTTAGAAACAATTCTGCATGCTTTCGCCATGTTCGCGGCGTTAAGTACCATGCAGCCTTTTTGATTAAGAGATGATCCTTAAGCATGTAAAAGGCGATAAACGGAATAATTGCGACAATCAACAGTGAATTAATAACAGCAACAAGCGCGTCGATGATCCGGGCCAGCATCCGGTCCAATGCTTTTTCCGCCGATGCAATATTTTCATCGATCCGGTCCTGGACCCCGTCAGGCCATGCCGACGTCCGGCTTTGAATCGTATCAATCCAGCTGCGGTATTGGTTTGCAAACTCCGGGGCATGTTCCGAAAGATCCTTCAACTGGACAATAAAAGCAGGAATCCCTTTGTAAAAGGCCCAGCCCAGCCCCCCAAAAAACAGAAAATAAATAATAAATACAGCGAGGCCCCTGTGCAAACCAGCTTCGTGCAATTTTTCAACAACCGGGTGAAGAAGATAAGTAATAAAAGCCGAAATCAGAAAAGGCAGCAACACGGTCATGATCACTTCTAATATCGGCAGCCAAATTTGCTGCAGTTTTAAAAAAGTAAACAACACAATAAATAGTAGCAGCATGAAGCCGAGCCGGTAATACCATTTCATCCTTATTTCCAAAATTACCAGCCTCCTTTGCAATTATTGTTGGAGGAATACTTGGAAATATACATGAGGCTGCCTGTTTCACGACATTGCAATGAAATTTTCACCATGGCTGGAAGCGGTTTTCCGTTATTTTTTTCAAAAGAACAACAAAAAATAAACAGGCCAAGAAAGGCGGGAGATTCCTTTGCGGACATTCTCACTATTAAAAGGACTGCCCGTGTATGAACTGAAAAGCGGGAATAAAATTGGCGAGGTTTGTGATCTTAGTATTACCGCAAACGGGCGGGTACTGGGATTGCTGTTGCGGAAAGGGGCATTGTTCCGCAAATCATATATTATCAAAGTGGAAAATGTTGCTTCATTTGGCTGGGATGGGATCATTGTAGACAGTGTTGATGTTTTGGAACCCGTCAAAAATCCTCCTGATTATACGATTGAGCACCAGCAAAATCTGTCAGGCAAAATGTTGATCACTACAGAAGGAGAAAAGCTTGGCCTTGTTCAGGATGTATATTTTATGGAAGAAGTGGGAACGATCATAGGGTATGAATTAACAGATGGTTTCTTTTCTGATATTACGGAGGGGAGACGGGTCGTTAAAACGGCTGAACCGCCAGCAATCGGGAATGACGCCATCATTGTTAACGTAAAAACGTGAGGTGTAATCCCATGCTGAAATGCCCTAATTGCCAAAGCAAAGATATCGGAAAAATTGGCATCAACCAATATTATTGTTGGAGTTGTTTTATTGAGCTTACTTTATCTCAAGGAATCATCAATACGCATCAGGTTGAGGAAGACGGAACATTAAGCTCTCTTGATGATCTTTTCGATGAACATGAGCGCCGTTACAGTAGTTAACGCTTATATGAAGGGACCGGAAGGATGAACCATTGCCGGTCTCTTTTCTCACTGCAGGTTTTCAAGAAAATCATAGGGAGTAGTATTCTCCATCCCGATCATTGGGTCTGCATTCATTAATTGCTCTTCATATGAGATTTCCTTTTCGGAAGATGGAGCCACTTCCTGCTCGTAACCGCCCCGAATAGAGGCGCGGAGCTTTGCCGAAAGCGTTGTGTTCCGGGCCTGATCGTCGGCTCTTTCAACTCCGATCCGCAAAGCGTCGGGCTCGCCGCACAAAATTAAAAATTGCTTGCTTCTTGTAATCCCGGTGTAGATCAGGTTTCGGCGCAGCATTCGGTAATAACTTTTCACGACAGGCAAAATCACAATCGGGAATTCGCTTCCCTGGGATTTATGGACTGAACAGCAATAGGCATGGGTGATCTGATTTAAATCCTGCCTTGTATATGTGGCTTCGACTCCATCAAATGAAACGATCACCATATCCTGCTTTTCCGTGTTTTCCCGCGCGTAAAAAATAGAGACAATTTCGCCAATATCCCCGTTATAAACATGGCTTTCCGGCTGATTGACAAGCTGGAGTACCTTATCTCCAATCCGGTATTTTACGTCCCCGAACGAAATCTCTTTTCTCGTCCCATCAGGGTTCGGATTAAAAATCTCCTGAAGCATCACGTTCAACCTGTCAATTCCGGCCGGTCCCCTGTACATAGGAGCCAGAACCTGAATATCTTTGGCCGAATAGCCTTTCTTTTTTGCATTGAATGCGACTTTTTCAATGACATCGGCAACTTGTGCCGGCGAGCATTTAATGAACGAGCGGTCAGGCTGCTGTACGGAAATATTTTGCGGAAGCTGGCCATTTTTTATCGAGTGGGCAAGCTCAATGATGCTCGACCCCTCAGCCTGTCGGTAAATATCGCTAAGCAGGACAGTGGGAACGCATTCAGACTGGAGCAAATCCTTTAAAACCTGGCCGGGTCCGACAGATGGAAGCTGGTCCTCGTCACCAACAAGAATAACTTGAATATTGGCGGGCAATGCTTTGAAAAGCTGGTTTGCCAGCCAAATATCAACCATAGACGTTTCGTCTACGATCAAGATTTTGCCTTCGAGCGGGTTATCCTCATGATGGTCAAAACCCTCTGTACCATTCCAGCCAAGCAGCCGGTGGATCGTCACTGCAGGCAGGCCCGTTGACTCCGTCATCCGCTTCGCTGCCCTTCCTGTCGGGGCAGCCAGTAAAAACGGAAACGGCTCTTCTTTTTTATAATCTTTCGGGTCCAATGAACAGCCGTGCAGTTCGGCATAAAGCTCGACAATCCCTTTAATCACGGTGGTCTTGCCGGTGCCGGGACCGCCAGTCAGAATAAGCATTGGTGACATCAGTGCCGTTTGAATCGCTTCTTTCTGGGATGGTGCATACTGGACACCGAGCCGCTCTTCAAGGCTGCCAAGCGCCAGCAAAAATTCCGACTCGGGAAACTGGTCCTTATATTCCGTCTGGCTAAGCAGCCGCTTAATATTGGTTACGACTCCTTTTTCCGAGAAAAATAAAGAAGGCAAGTAAAGGCGCTTTTCTTCAACGACCAGCTTTCCTTCCTGTTCCAGCTTGACCAGTTCGTTTGAAATGTGTTGAAACTCGATTTCCTCGTGCTGGTTGTCTTCAAGCAGCTTTTTGACAGACTCGAGCACATCCGCGGCATTTGCAAAAACATGGCCGGCCTGCATGCTCTCCAGTTCGAGGCAATAGAGGCAGGCCGCTTTGATCCGATCAGGATGGCTGCCCCTGATCCCGAGCTGATAGCCGAGTTCATCAGCCCTTCCGAAGCCGATTCCCTCCACATCCTCAACAAGCTTATACGGATTCGATTGGAGAATCTCAATCGTATTCTCTTTATAGGCTTGATAAATTTTCATCGATAGCTGCGGACCAAACCCATATTCATTCAAGGCAACCATGATTTGTTCAAGCCCCTGATGCTCCATCAGCGTATCATACAGCTGTTTCGCTTTATCAGGCGGAAGCTTGGGAATCGTATCGAGAATCGATGGTTGGCTCAAAATACGGGAGATCGCATTTTCTCCCAATGTGTCAACGATCTTCTCGGCTGTTTTTTTCCCGATCCCTTTAAAAAGCTCCCCGGACAAATAATTGATTACACCTTGTTTTGATTGTGGAAGGTCCTTGCGGAAATGGCTAACCTGGTACTGTAAGCCAAATTTAGGATGATCCTTAAACTCGCCGAAAAAAACATATGATTCCTGTTCGTGAATTCTCGGGAAGTACCCGGTGATAACCGCTTCTTTATCCTCGTATTCTTCATTCGTTTCTTCAATACGGATGCGAAGCACCGTATACAAATTTTGTTCATTATGAAAAATCGTCACTAAATGTTTTCCTCTGACAAACTTCCCTTGCTCTGAAAATAATTCTAGCGAATTTTGCTTATCCACCGGGTTTCCCTCCTTTTCGTCAAATTTTTAAATCGTTTCGTCGCCATTTTCAAGCAGCTTTTTGCCATAGCCGGCGAGTAAATGGTCCGGTTGAATATCGAGCGCTTTTTCAAACATAGCCAGCGCCTTTCCCGGCTGTTCCTTAAAGCCAAAAGCGACTCCAAGGTTATAAAAAGCATCCGCATGCTCAGCATCTATTTCAATACATTTTTCAAATTGCGTGATCGCTTCATCAAGTAAATCCTGCTGGGCCAGGCATAGGCCGTATTGAAATCTTGCTTCTGGATCTTCGTCATTTAACTCCGTACTTCTTTGCAGGTATGGAAGCGCAAAACGAGGCTGCTCGAGCTGCACGAACGACATCCCGAGCATAAAGAAATTATCGGCTGAATCGAGACCGTTTTTCATCGCTTTTTCAAACATGTTTTTTGCTTCTGCAAACTGCTCGTTTTCAAAATATAAATTCCCGGCGCTGTAATACGCAGCAGCAGCCGTTTCATCCAGAGCAATTGCCTTTTCATAAAACTTAAGGGCCCTGTTCGTTTCGCCAACCGCGGCAAGAACATTACCAAAATTAATATAAGCAACGGGATCGTGAGGATTTTCCTCTATCGCTGCTGAAAAAAGTTTGGCCGCTTCCTCCCAATTTCCTTCTTTCATATATTGAATACCTAATTGGTTTTTATCCATGATCGCGCACGCTCCGTTCTCAATGAAAGTATAGCACAATTGGGAATATTTATTTGTATCCATCCCCGTTTTGGCGGAAAAAAACCCCGATTCCGGCTTGGCAGGAATCAAGGGTTACATTCATACATTAGCCTACATACGTAAGCTGCTCTCCATCCATATATATCTCGTCAATTGTTCCGCCTCCGAGGCATTCATCCCCTTGATAAAACACAACCGCTTGTCCGGGAGTAACAGCCCTTATCGGTTCATGGAAGACAACTTTCGCCTTGCCATCTTCAAGCAGTTGCACAGTTACTTTGTTATCAGGCTGGCGGTAGCGGAATTTCGCTGTGCATTCGAACTCCACCGGTTTCGGCTTGCCGGATACCCAGCTGACATTAACCGCTGTGATTGAGTCGGAATACAGCTTTTCATTCTCGAATCCCTGGCCGACATAAAGCACATTTCTCTCCAGGTCCTTGCCGACCACAAACCATGGATCACCAGAACCGCCGATCCCGAGACCGTGACGCTGACCGATTGTATAATACATCAACCCGTCATGCTTGCCCATAACTTCACCATCAAAAGTTTCCATATTTCCGGGCTGGGCTGGAAGGTAATTGCCAAGGAACTCCTTAAAGTTTCTTTCACCGATAAAGCAAATGCCTGTGCTGTCTTTTTTCGTTGCAGTTGCAAGACCGGCTTTAAGAGCAATTTCCCTAACTTCCGACTTTTCCAAGCCGCCAATTGGAAACATGACTTTTTCAAGCTGGGACTGGGTCAACTGATTCAGAAAATAGGTCTGGTCTTTATTCTCATCCAGGCCGCGCAGCATTTTGTACTCGCCGTCACGGAACTCCACCTGTGCATAATGGCCTGTTGCTAAATAATCGGCTCCAAGCTTTACAGCATGCTCAAGAAACGCTTTAAATTTAATTTCCTTGTTGCACATCACATCCGGATTTGGAGTTCTGCCTGCTTTATATTCTTCAAGGAAATAAGTAAAGACTTTTTCCCAATATTGCTTTTCAAAATTAACCGCATAGTAGGGAATGCCGATTTGATTGCAGACGCGAATGACATCATTATAATCCTCAGTCGCAGTACAAACGCCATTTTCATCCGTATCGTCCCAGTTTTTCATAAAAATGCCGATCACATCATAGCCTTGCTGCTTGAGCAAAAGGGCAGCCACCGACGAGTCTACCCCACCTGACATTCCAACGACCACTCTCGTGTTTTCTGGGAGTTTAGTCATATTATTCACTCCGCTTCTTTTATGCTGTCTATCTTCAAGCGGTTAGCCGCTTAACAATTTTAGCTGTTTCACTTGCTGCTTTTTCCACTTGTTCCGCTGTATTGTTCAAACCGAAGCTGTAACGAATCGAGTTTTTAGTCCGGTCTGAGTCTTTGCCGAACATAGCCACAAGAACATGCGAGGGATCAATCGAGCCTGCTGTGCATGCCGATCCGCTTGATGCCGCGATTCCGGCAAGGTCAAGATTCACAAGCATTGCTTCAACATCCGTCCCCGGAAAGCTTAAGTTTAAAACATGGGGCAACGAATTATCAAGCGAACTGTTTATGAAAAACTTTACTCCTTCTTTTTCAAGGCGATCGACAAACAGCTTTTTAAAGGAACGATAACGGCTTCGTCTTTCTTCCAGCTCCGTTTGCGAAATAATCACAGCCTCACGAAAGCCGGCAATTGCTGCCACATTTTCAGTTCCGGCGCGCCGTTTTCTTTCCTGCTCTCCTCCGAATGTCCGAGGAGACAGCTTGACTCCTTCGCGGCTGTATAAAAAGCCAATCCCTTTTGGGCCGTTGATTTTATGTGCTGAAACGGACAGCAAATCAACTGAAAGTTCGTTCACATCAAGCGTTTCAACGCCATATGCCTGGACAGCATCCGTATGAAACAAAGCTTGGTGGTTTTTAAGCAGTTCGCCAACCTCTTTGATCGGCTCAATCACTCCAACCTCATTATTGCCATACATGATCGAAACTAAAATTGTGTCGTCCCTTAAAGCTTGCTTAAACTCAGCAATAGAAATGCTTCCGGTCTCATCGACCGGCAAATAAGTCACATCAAAGCCGAGCCTCTCCAATTGCCGGCAGGCATGCAGGACAGCATGATGCTCAACGGCCGTTGTTATGATATGCTTTCCGTTATGCTTATTGGCTTCTGCCCCGCCGATCACTGCTAAATTATCCGCTTCGGTGCCGCCGCCTGTAAAAACAATTTCATTGGGCTTCGCACCAATGCTTCTCGCCAGCACCTCGCGGGCATCATCAACAAGATGCCGTGCTTCTCTTCCAAACGAATGGATGCTTGACGGATTGCCGAACTGGGATTCCATCGTCTCAACCATTTTTTGGATGACGTTTGGATGCATCGGGGCTGTTGCAGCATGATCCAAGTAAATGCGTTCCAATATTTTCACCTTCTTTTTTTAAAAACAAATTGCTTTATTGTCAGGCTTTAGGCTACCCCATTGGTTGCTGATTATATATAAAACATATAAGAATCTGAATCACCATTATCCGTGTAATTTGATAAGTCTTCCAATGTTGTGCTATCAAGGACTTCCTTTACAGCATCGCGGATTCTCATCCATAATTCGCGCTTCGCCGGTTCTTCATCTTCGATTCCCTCGACCGGGCTGATTGGCCCTTCAAGGACGCGAATAATATCGCCAGATGTGATTTTCGAAGGCAAATCGCCAAGAATATAGCCCCCGTAAGCACCGCGGATGCTCTTCACGAGGCCTGCATTGCGCAGTGGCGCGATCAGTTGCTCCAAATAATGCTCGGATAAACCATTCGTTTGCGCAATCGATTTAAGTGATATCGGTCCTTCACCATGCTTTTTGGCGAGCTCAATCATGATCGTTAAGCCGTAACGCCCTTTTGTAGAAATTTTCATATCCCAACACCCCGCTTCGTCTCTTCACTTGTATCGATCGAAATACTGTGTTTATTTTTTAAATGAGCGAGCCAATAATCTGTTAATGCCTGGGTTTGCGGCAAAGCGTATCCAACTACCGGCCCAATTGTCAGGCTGAACAGGATTGTTCCCCAGAAAATCGGTCCGCCAAGCTGCCAGCCAATAAACAACACCAAGAATTCCATTCCTGCCCGGACATTGCGCACCTTCCAGCCTGTTTTTGAGGTGACCGCAATCATCAGGCTGTCGCGGGGTCCTGCTCCAAACTGCGCAGATATGTACAGGCCCATACCATACCCCATTAAAACGATCCCCGCAAGGAGCATAATTCCCTTTCCAAAAAGTGAGGATGGCGTGTTCAGAAAAGGCAGCAATAAATATAAATCAATAAAAACACCGACGAGCACCATATTCAAAAAAGCGCCAAACTGAGGGAATTCTTTTGAAATAAGTACTGCAACTGTTAAAATAATAAAGCCGACAATAATCGACCAGCTTCCGATTGTCAGCCCAACGCGGTAAAACAAACCAACATGGAGAACATCCCAGGGTGTCGCCCCGAGATCCCCTTTAATCATCAGGACGATCCCGAATGACATGATTAACAAACCTGTCACATAAATAAAAAACCTCGGACCAACCTGCCCCTTTCTTTTTCTGATCATTTCTGTTCAAGACTCCCCGCCCGTTTATTCTGTCTATCGTGTATGCTTTTTTAAACTTGCTTTAAATTCATAGTAGCCAGGTAGGCATTAGATATTATAGCACAATTACACAGGCAAATGCATTCCAGTTAAGAAGTTCGTTTGAGTCAAGCATTTGTTGGCGGAATTTATTTCCACCTAAAACGTGTAAGCGGATTCATGA
>NZ_PGVA01000067.1 GCF_002860125.1 Bacillus canaveralius | reverse complement strand
TTAATCTGTAGAAATTTGAAAAAATGCCCCACTTTTTAGAGGAAATAAAGTGGCTGTTTACATTAATGTCAAAAAAAGACTTCCCAAAGGAAGCCAAATTAATTATGTACGTTATTTTATAGTAGCTATACCTCTTCTAAACTCGTATTTATCATTGCACTCTTTACAATCGGTATAAATATCGCTATCTCTAAAACCTGGAATATCATCTTTTTCATAAAATACTTTCCCTTTTCCACAAGGACACTCATATTCTTCTTTAATTATGCTTCCGCTACCTGCACCATAGCCTTGATGATAATTTGAAGAACCACTAAGTTCTTTTAATTTTATTTCCATATTTATCACCTCCCTTTCTATGGTAATTATATAGCAATATATCCATTAATTTCTACTAAAAAAGACCTACATCCTAAGTGGAGATAGGTTATTTTTCCTTAATAAATTTATATTAACGGAAATAGGTATATTTTTCTAAAAGTTTATTTAATAGAGGATAAATTTGCTATATACTTTAAATAAAACTATCAAAGGGGGTAAATTGTAAATGCAGGCTTCGCAGACAAGTATTCTTCATTTACTTAGAATACCTAACCAACAATTTGTCATACCTGTTTATCAACGTACATATAAGTGGACACATATTCATTGCGGTCAATTGTTTTCCGATATTTTAAAAGCAAGTGGTAGTACCAGTAAAAATCACTTTATTGGTTCAATAGTACATATTTCTGACCAAAATATACCTGTTACTAAGGTAAAACCTTTAACGATTATAGACGGGCAACAGCGGTTAACAACTATTTCCTTGTTATTATTAGCAATTAAGAATTATTTAGATGAACATCCAAATCCTAATATTACTTCAAATGAGATAAACCAATACTTGGTAAATTCTGATAAAAAAGATGATGAATATATTAAACTTCAATTAACTAAACAAGATAGAGAAGTATATTTTTCACTTATTAACAAAACGGAGATAGATGTTGAGTATCATAATATTTTAAATAACTATATGTATTTCTATAATTCAATTAAGAGTGGGCAGCGTGATATTGAAGCACTATATGAAGGGATTGCTAAGTTAATTATTGTTGAGGTTTCATTAGAACGTGAACATGACGACCCTCAACTTATTTTTGAAAGTTTAAATTCAACAGGAGAAAAACTTACGGAAGCAGATTTAATTAGAAATTTTTTGTTGATGGATTTAACGTCTAGTTTTCAAAAGAAAATTTATAATCATTATTGGTTCCCAATTGAAACAAGACTAAGAGAAGAGAATAAAGGAGAACTATCTAATTTTATTAGGGATTACCTTACATTTAAAACTAAAAAAATTCCTAAGAAGACAAGTGTATATTCGGATTTTAAAGATTATTTTAAAAAATATTATTCAAGAGAACCGGAATCAATCGAAAATTTAATGAAAGAATTATTACAGTTTGCGGGGTATTATGAAAGAATACTTAGGCAGAATGAAAAGGATAAGGAAATAAACGATTGCCTAAAAGACCTAGATAGTATTGATATAAAAATAATTTATCCCCTTATTTTACCGTTGTATTATGATTATGAAAATCAACTATTATCTAAGGAAGATTTTATTTCAATACTTCGTTTAATTGAAAGCTATTTAATAAGAAGGGTTATATGCGGATACCCTACGCAAGGATTGAATAAAGTATTTGTTAGTATCGTGAAGGACTTGGATAGAACAAATCATCTTGTTTCGTTTGAAACTATACTCGCTAATAAAAAAGGAAATCATAGATTCCCGAATAATGATGAATTTAAAAAATCCTTCCTTTTGAAAGATATATATAATTTAAGTAATAAAAACAGAAAATATATTTTGTTCAAATTAGAACACCATTGTAACCCTAAAGAAAGATTGCAAATTGACCCTGAAATTACAATCGAACATATTTTGCCACAATCCCCTAATTTAAGTGATAAATGGGTAAATGCTTTAGGTTCTAATTGGAAAGAAGTACACAATACATATGTACATACTATCGGGAACCTTACTTTAACAGGATATAACAAAAATATGAGTAATAAATTTTTTACTGACAAAAGGGATTTACCTGGGGGATTTGCTGATAGTTTAATTAGATTAAATAAGGGGTTACACAACTTAGATACTTGGAATGAAACCGAAATTTTAAAAAGGGCAAACAATTTGTTTGAATACGCCAAAGAAGCTTGGAACTATCCTGAATTAGATTTGCTTGTAACAAATGATGATAACAGACCTATTGTTACATTAGACGATGACTGGACAAGTTTAAGACCTTCTTCTTTTGTATTTCTGACGGATAATTACGAAGCTAGAGATTTTACAGACATATATTATAAGGTAATTAAAAAGATATATGATTTAGATTCTAATTCATTCTTAGAGGCAATAAATCAGGAAGAATTACTTTCAAGACGTTTTCATTCCCTTAACCAAAACGATTTTAACAATCAACCTAGACAAATAAGCGAAAATATTTATCTAAATACAAATATTAACAATGAACAAAAGCGGAAAAATTTGATTACACTCTTTGAAAAAACAAATATTGACGAAGAAGATTTAATTATTTATTTATCGTAAATAAACAAACTTTCTTTAGGCATTTTAAATTGTTTTAAACATTTAAAAATTATCATCTACGGAGATTAAAAATAAAAGAAAATAACCGTTAATATTCTTTAAATTAGTAAAGCCAAGGGAATACTTCCTAAGGCTTTTTTTGTGTTAGTGTCGAGGGTATCCTAGTCTTTATTTATGTCAATCCTAATAATAGTGGTGGGAAACGGTAAAACTAAGAGATTACCGCAAACAGGAAATGAAATAAACTTGAGTTTGCCATAATCCTAGCATATAATTGAAGGGTTGAAGATTACGCAAACAAACTCATTAGCTAACAGCAAAAACACAGTAACAGCAAGGGGTTGAACCATAAATTATGAACGAACAACAGAGGTTAGATAACCAAAGAGTCAATTCTCCGGACAAAAAATCCGCAAAGGACTACAGCAAATACTTCGAAGCTGTTTATATTCCCCCATCCTTAAAGGATGCAAAAAAACGCGGTAAAGAGGAAGTAAAGTACCACAACGATTTTTCGATTCAAAAAGAGTTTCTCGGAATGGGAACTGGCCGAAAGTTTTACATTCGTACGTACGGATGCCAAATGAACGAGCACGACACAGAGGTCATGGCAGGAATCTTTTTAGGGCTGGGCTATGAAGTAACCGACCAGGCTGAAGATGCCAATGTGATTCTGCTGAATACGTGTGCGATCCGTGAAAATGCCGAGAACAAAGTGTTTGGTGAAATTGGCCATTTAAAAGCATTAAAAAGGGAAAAACCCGACTTGCTTATCGGCGTCTGCGGATGTATGTCCCAGGAAGAATCTGTTGTAAACAAAATTCTTGAAAAGCATCATCATATCGACATGATCTTCGGAACGCATAATATTCACCGTCTGCCGAATATTTTACACGAAGCGTACATGTCCAAAGAAATGGTCATCGAAGTATGGTCTAAAGAAGGTGACGTCATTGAGAACCTTCCGAAAGTGCGCCGCGGCAACATTAAAGCATGGGTTAATATTATGTATGGCTGTGATAAGTTTTGTACGTATTGTATCGTTCCGTATACCCGCGGAAAAGAACGGAGCCGCCGACCGGATGATATCATCCAGGAGGTTCGCCATTTAGCCGCTCAAGGCTACCAGGAAATTACGCTGCTTGGCCAAAATGTTAATGCATATGGCAAAGACTTCGACGATATCCAGTACGGACTTGGCGATTTAATGGATGAAATCCGCAAAATTGATATCCCGCGTGTCCGCTTCACAACAAGCCACCCGCGTGATTTTGATGATCACTTGATTGAAGTGCTCGCCAAAGGCGGCAACTTGATGGATCACATTCATTTGCCGGTTCAATCAGGTTCAACCGATGTTCTGAAAATCATGGCCCGCAAATACACAAGAGAGCAATATTTAGAGCTTGTTAGAAAAATTAAAGCTGCGATTCCGAATGTCTCTTTAACGACTGACATCATTGTCGGCTACCCGAATGAAACAGAAGAACAGTTTGAAGAAACATTGTCGCTTTATCGTGAAGTAGGCTATGAAACTGCCTATACGTTTATTTACTCACCGAGAGAAGGTACACCGGCTGCGAAAATGACCGACAATGTACCGATGGCTGTGAAGAAAGAACGGCTGCAAAGGTTAAACGCGGTTGTAAACGAACTTTCTGCAGCAGCGATGAAAAAATATCAGGACCAGATTGTCGACGTGCTGGTCGAAGGGGAAAGTAAAAATAATCCTGATATGCTTGCCGGTTATACAAGCAAAAGCAGGCTTGTTAATTTTAAAGGACCAAAAACGGCGATCGGCAAGATTGTTAAAGTAAAAATAACGGACGCAAAAACATGGTCTTTAAACGGAGAAATTGTGGAAGAACTACAACAAGTTGAGGTGAATTAATATGGCGAAATATACAAAAGACGACATCGTCGCCCGCGCAAAAGAGTTGGCAAAGATGATCTCTGAAACAGAAGAGGTAGATTTTTTCAAGCGTGCCGAAGCACAAATTCATGAAAATGAAAAAGTCCGTTCAATGATCTCTGACATTAAAGGGCTGCAAAAGCAGGCCGTCAATCTCCAGCATTATGGAAAGCCGGAAGCGCTAAAGAAAGTTGAAGAGAAAATTTCCGCGCTTGAGCAGAATCTGGATGAGATTCCAGTTGTCCAGGAGTTCAAGCAGTCACAGGTAGAAGTGAATGAGCTGTTGCAAATTATTGCATCCACCATCTCCAACTCGGTTACAGACGAGATTATCACGTCAACCGGGGGAGACTTGCTCCACGGTGAAACAGGAGCACAGGTTAACACGAAAACAAGCAGTCACCAACATTAATCAGCCTGACGCCCGGGATCAATTCCCGGGCGTTTTATTATGAAATTGTCGACTCTTCTTTTGCAGCTATAAATTTGGTTAATATACTTTTTAATCTTCTTATATTGCAATCTCTGCGATTGTCTTGATACACTCCTCATCGAACTTTGCACCCGCAACTGATTATTGCATATGAATTGAGCCACATGTGCGGAGTTTTGAGCCAGTCAGTGCGGAAAAGTG
>NZ_PGVA01000066.1 GCF_002860125.1 Bacillus canaveralius | reverse complement strand
TTCAGATTTTTTTCGGGATTAAAGTGAAAAATAGAGCCTGAAATAATGTGCTCGTTTACAACAGTGTCAAAAGTACACCCTTGTAGTGTCAAAAGTACACACGAATAAGACTTAATATAATAAGACTTAATAGAATAATACTTAATATATTAAAAGATAAAATCCTAACGGATTTAGTTTTTTATTTAATAGATATTATCTTTATAAAAGAATAACCGTTAGATTAGATAGTTAATAGATATTAGAACGGTAAGAAAGAAGATTAAAAGAAAAGGTTATATAAAAAGGAAAGGCTGTCCGTCACTGGATGGCTTTTTTTAGTAGGGGAAATTATTTAAACTTTTTTCATTTCTAGGGGTGCATATCTTGACGGTTCACTTTATTTATAAGTATAGGGATTAGGATACAAAAAACCCCTCTTAAATTTTAGAGGATGTGTCCCATTATCAGATGGTTCACTCGATTAATTAATATATGGATACAAAAAACCCGCTTTAAATTATTTCTAAACAATAGGTACAGATTTGATGGTATCCCTCGTTATATAAGTATGAGGGTGTAAAAAATCCTTATATCAAACAACTAAAGAAAAGGATGTGTGTCAAATGGATAATATGCTATCCATCTCGCAACAACAGTTTGTTAAACTGCCTAAAATATTCAAAGGACATAAAGTCTATAAAGGCTTATCAGATTCCAGTATATTGCTTTACTCGTATGGTTTAGATACCTTACAAATATCAAAACAAAATGACTGGTACGATAAGGAAAGAAAGGATTATTACATTCTCTACTCTATCGAAAAGATAATGGAGGATATGGGATGTAGTAACAAAAAAGCTATCAAACTACGAAAAGAACTAGAAAAATATGGGCTATGGGAAATGGTTAGTCAAGGTGCTAACAAGCCTACCATAATTTTTATAAAAGAACTAATACCCTCACAAGAACCTAAAAATAAACTTAAATATAATGTGAAACCAAGACAAGAACCTAAACCAGTAGAAAACACTGTTACCGTCAATGGTAAAGAAGTTGATTATAGTGAAATATTTTAACCTTAGTTTCAATCAAAAGGAGTGATACTGATGAATGTAATTAATATCAGTAAAGGACAAGCAAAAACATTATCTACTATCATGGCTTTACAACGTCAAGGAATGGTTTGCCCGTCATATGCAGAACTAGCAGAACTCACTGGATACAATATCAGGAATGTTCGTAAACAGATTAACGAACTTATTGAAAAAGGTATCTTAGTTAAGTATTCAATGAAACTGGACAGTGGCAGAAATGCACCGAATGCCTATGCTTTGAATGAGAGTTTACGGTTAGCATGGGAACAAGATAAATAATTGCCTTTGGACAGTTGAGAAATTGCCCTGATACACCTCTTTAGATTCTATTAGAAGGTCTTTACCTCTACCTCCTAGTAGGGTCAATAAGCTGTGTATCAGCAAAACGGAGTATCGGAAAATACTCAAGTCTATCCTCTACGGATTCAGGAGGGTAGTCGAACCGACATAGTGGATATGTCCTTGTAACTATTTCTTTGTTTAGCAGATAGGGTTATTTGTGGGATAGCCCTATCACCTTTTTATATCATGGGAAAACGCAAGAAGAAAAACTGGTATCCAATCCAAGAGGAAACAATTGCTAGTATCCCGCCATTTCGTATTACCTTTGATTATCTTTCAAGGGATTTCTTCTACAACCCGTTCTTTTTCTTGGGAAGGATTGAGGTAACGGTTATCTTGTGTATTGGATGATGGTTGAGTTCCCTTAGGTAAGGAACTTGGAAAACCACATCTTACAAGCAGAAGTATTAACTGGCATTAACATGATTAGTGTCACTATAGGGCATCTCTTCCATAACAGGAAGGGGTGTCCAATTAGTTTTATTAGTCTACAAAAAGATAGAAGGAGGATTAGGAGTGATGGAAAATAACCAATTGTTGGAAGACACTGTAACCGTCTTATCAATGGAAAATGAGAAGCTAAAAAGAAAATACTTCTTCTCTACAAAAGAGAACTACCAGTTAAAGAAGGACATAAAAGAAGCCAATGAAGAAATTAGCATACTGGAATTAGAGTACAAACGGTTAACCTTAATGTTAGCAAAATATGACAGAGGTAGAAAATAAACTAAAACGAAAAGGATGATTAATTATGAGTAAACAAGCATTCATTAAAAAGCAGATGGAAAAGCAACTATCAGAACTTTACGATAAGAAGGTTACAGAGATTACTAGCTTACAAGGAGAAAAACAGATTCTTCGTTCTACTATTGGTAAGGTTATCGGTGGACAGATGGAACATAGAAATCAAACTTTCTTTCATGAAGCTGATGGTACTTTGTTAAAGGTTAACACTGGGGATAATTCATCCGTAAATGTTGAGATTGTACGGTCATTCAATTCACTGGATTATGCGGAACGTGTAGGATTACAGAATCAAAATCCAAATGCCTACAAATTATTGAAAGCTGATTTAGTTGAGGTTAACGGTACAGATAAAGTTAAGTCATTACTTATTAGTGATGGGGTTATGTATCAGGAGTTCCTTCACAAGATGGAAGAACCAGTTAAGCCTAACCTATCAGGATTATCTATTGAAGATTCTACTAAAGTTCTTCGTGAATATGATGAAGCTAAAGCGAACCATGAAGCACAAGTTAACGCATATAACACTGATAAACAAGCTTACTTAGACGGTACTCTTAACCGTAAGATTGACGAAATTGATGAACAAATTAAAGAAGCAAAGGCAGAGATTGGGGAAGCTTAACGGCTTCTCTTTTCTTTTTATAGGAGGATGATAAACAATGGAAAAGCAACTAAAGAAGCATGATACAAGGAACGGTAGAAGTAAACCTGATTATCTTTCTGAAAGTCAGGAAGCTTTTTGTTATGCCTATATTGCACATGGTCAAAACCTAGCTAAAGCCTTGGAAGAAGTTGGATTAAAGAGTAGAACAACAGGTTACAAGTATTTGGATAATCCACTGGTACAAGAAAAGATTAAGCAAATCCAAGAACTACACATTAAACCAATGGTGATTCAAACGACTAAGAAACTGGAACTACTAACTAACATCGCTAAAGGTGAGGATTACAATTATTATCCTGATTTCAAAACTGGAAAGATTATTAAAACACCAGTAAACGCTAGTGACAAAATCAAAGCAATGGAATTAATGAGTAAAATTGATGGGGATTTTGTTGTAAGACATCAAGTACAGCAGGAAAACACTATTTTTGTTATTGGCGGTGAAACACTAGAAGAAGAGGGAAGAAAACGGAAGATTATTCAAGCGGATATTTCCTATCTAACAGGAGGGGAAAAAGAATGACAAATTTTAATAGTGAATACAACTTCCCTAAAACAGTGGAAGATTACTGGAAGTACCATACTGATAGAAGAACCGAAGTAATAGAAGTCTTTACCGTATTTCCTAACGGGGATATTTCCCTTTCTAAAGTACCTAAGGAGAATATTAAAGAAGTATTTCAACACCTGAAAGAAAAGCCTTTAATGGAGGTTAACGGGGAAGATTACAAGGTTAGTTGGTTTACTGGATTAGGAACTAATGCCTTTACTGATAATGATTATATTTCGGTTTACTTAGAAGATATGAAAGGAAAGTCATACGAGTTTATGTTCTTTCCAATGGGGGATGAAGAATAATGTATAAGGTGATTTTTTATAACCAGTACAAGGAATATCTTTGTTATTTTCTAGTGGATGAAACAAAGGAAGCTTTATCCCAGTTTAAGAAAACAGGGTATTATCAGAATCAAGGAACACTAGCACAGGGGATTGTTTACCGTCAGGATACTAACGGGGAACATACAATAAAAGAAGGCAGGATTTTAGTATAGGGGGGATTCCTTTTTAGGCTTAAATTAGCTTAGAGGGGGATTCTCCTTTTTTAATGTTGTAAACGAGCACATTATTTCAGGCTCTATTTTTCACTTTAATCCCGAAAAAAATCTGAA
>NZ_PGVA01000065.1 GCF_002860125.1 Bacillus canaveralius | reverse complement strand
GATTTTTATTCCATTTTTTCACCCTTGACTTTTTCATAGATTTTTTGTGCAACGCTAGTGAAAGCACGTATAAAATGACCTTTATTAATCTTAGAGAAAACAAATGCTTAGAAAAAATGACAAACCATACAATATAAGTAGTACTTTTGCAGTATTAATTAAAATGGTTGTAGAGAAGTCTATATTAAGTGTTGCCAATATGTAACCAATTACAATTAAAAATGCTCCAACTAGTGCGTATATCCTTTGTTCAACCATCCTATAAAGTTCCTGTCTAGGTGTAGGCTTTTCTTTAAATTTAAACATTTTCCGCCATTCAAACTCAGGATTTAATGAAAGTATTAAAACAAGTGTAACTATAGCTCCTGATAATTAAAAAATATTACCCAGCATTAAATGATTCTCCTTTTATGTATCCAAATTGCTTTTTCTCTTACACTCCATGATTCCAGTTAGTGGGAACTCACCATCTCTTTATGAATAGTTGTATCCATCACCAACACTCCTTTATTAATTGTTTTTATCTTTGTTAATCAGATGGATTCGATTTTGTATATATTCTGCAAAGGCCATTCTACATACATCTGCTTCTGATAATCCTAATTGCTTTCCTATATCGGTTAGTTTCTCTTTCATTTCTTGTTCTACTCGTATGTTAATGGTTACTTTCGACATATTCGACACCTCTAAATTCTATATATAAAGAGGGCCAATATGACCCTCATAAAATATTACTCATGCTCATAAGCAAACATTCCGAGTGAAACTCCTTTTTCTTTATGTTCCACTTGAAGTAGTTCAATACCTGCTGTATTGTAATAGCGATTGCTCATGACACATTCAAAGTGAGAACGAATTTCTTCATTGTTATGAGCTGTTAAACAAAACAGTTGTATTTTACTCTTTCTAGCTAGTTCCATTATTGGTTTTACTACGTGTTCTGATGAAGCTTTACCAAAAGGATTATCTGCAATAATGACTTTCCAGGAATCGTCTTTAGCGTTTACCTTTTTACGTAAATACGTTACAAGTATCATAAACATGGACATATAGGAACTGAATTCTTCTCCACCAGACCATTTAGAAACTTCATCCCAAGGTTTCCAGTTTTCTGCACTGGTCGTCATAAGTGATTTTTTTCGTGGTTTATAGATACTTACAAAACACTTCTTGATAGGGGCAATTTTATCTAATAATACCACGTTGTCCAGTTTTTGTACTAGGTACTCATTCATTTCATTTTCTGGTTTGTTCTCTCGCTTCATTCGTTGTAAGGTTTCCAGTATTGTTTGAACATGGTAATGTAAATTACCATGAGTGGTTTCGTCATCAAAACGGTCCCATCTCATTTTAATCAATTGCAATTCATGGCCAAATACTTCTACTTTAGAAAACTTTGGGATTTCGGTTACATTCTTGTAAATGGACTCTACTCGTTGAAAACATAAGTCTACCAGTTTTACCTTATCCTTTTCACATTCTGTTATCTTTCGATTTAAATCCTCTTCAAAGGCATTGATGGTGTCAAAGATACGATTAAAAGATTCTAGAATAAACTCGAAATCAAATAATTTATTGCTTGTTTTCAATTTTGATAAACCGTTCGCAAATTGTTCTGTCTTTGGGTTACTGGATTCTTGAATATTATTTAAATAAGTCTCAAAAGATTTATATACACCCTTTTTGCTCTCTTCTAACTTTTGCAATTTTGTTGAATACTCATTAGAATGTGTTTGCGCATTTTTTGCATAGGTTTTTGACTTGGCAATAATTTCTTCTTCAGGTATTAATCCGAATCTTTCAATATATAGAGGAAGATGTTCAATCTGCAAATATACCATTGCTTTCTCAGCATCTATTACGGTATTTTCTAACAGTGTCTTCTTATATCCGAGTTCTTTATTGGCCTCGCCCAATTGTTCCTTTGACTGCTTGAAACGTTGAAATTCCTCTTCGTGCTGCCATTCATCATAAAGGAATACTTCTTTTTCGTACTTGTCTTCAATCTCCTTCTTAACTGATATTAATTGTTCGGTTTTCCCTTTTAGATTTTCCTCTACTTTTCCTTTTTCAATCTCAATACCCTTTACGGAGATAGATAGTGTTCCGACTGTCTCTTTTTGTTTTGAAATAATTTCTTCTAGATTGATTTCTTCAGAGTAGAACCCTTTAACTTCTTCTAAAGTGAATCCAATGTCATTAATTTTTCTTTCGGACTTATCAAGTTCTTTGTTTTTGTCAAATAGAGTTTGCTCGAGAAGGTTTTTTGCTTGTTCTTTATTAGCGTATTCTTTTTGAGCTGCATTGAATCTGGCTATATACTCATCTTTTTCTCCGTTGGTGTAGCTGTCAGAAGGTTCAAGATGTTTATCCAATTGGTACTGTTTTCTTTCTTTGTCTAACCCACTCATAACAGAGTCGATGTCTCGTTTTTTATCTTTCTGTTTATCCAATTTACCACGCAGCTGTATTAACTCTTCTTCACACAGATTTATTTTTGTCTCACATTGGTCATGTTGTTCTTTTAGATGTTGAACTTTTTCTACTAATGCTTCAGGGTTTGGATAGAGTTCCATGAAGGTTTGAAGTTGCCTCATTTGAGAACTTCTCGTTACCATTTTCACTTTTTCTCCTGAGGTAAACTCGTTAATTAATTTGTTCCCATTTTCTAATATCCTAATGTCTTCGTTTGTATCATTTATTAGTTGATGAATATCTTTTATTTCATCTAATAATTTCTCGATATTTTCCATGTTGGATGCCAAGAATGTACTAGGATAACGAGTACGAAATGTTTCCATTGCAGTTAGTATCTTATTGAAAATATCGAAAGTGGATTTTGCCAAGGTTAATTGTTCTTTATTTTGAGAAAGTTCTCTCTTTAATCCATCAATAATTTCCTGTATTTTTGCTTTGGATGCGAACCATTGAACATCTAGTTGATGGTAGAGATATAACTCATTGAATAATGGGAAAAGTTCATTGGTTTTAGCAACTGCTGCTTCCGTTTGAAGTTGTAGTTTACTCTTTACATAAAACAGTAATGGTACGTTTAACAGTTCGTTGTTTAAGGTATTCATGGCTTTTTTTGCTTCAGATAATTTTGATTCTTCCACCAAAAATGTATAAGGTAGCAATGGGTAGGAGTTTAGATACTTTTTCTTCATTTCTTCACTAGGTATTTCGGATAACCACTCACTGCCTAACATGGTAATAACACCTTTATGTTCAAGATGTTGTTGAACTTTTAATAAGGTTTCATCCGGAACAAAGAAATCATGAGACTCCCAAAGGTTAAGTTTCTTGGTTAAATCATGAATATTTTGTTTAAATACATCTATTTTCTGTTCCGCATCCACTCTCGAATACTCATAATAACGAAGGAACTCCTCCATATCTCCATAGATGTTTTCTGTGTTTTTTCCATCGTCTGAAAGAAGTGAAAGTAAATTACATTTCTCCTTTTCGAATGTCTCTTGTTCAGCTTTTAACGAAGTAATCTCGTTATTCTTACTTTCGACAATAACACTTTGACTGGTTACTAAATTTCTTTTTTCGGCAATATCTTGTTCATTTAATTTACTTTTCTCTTCTTTTTTAAGAATGGTGGCTGATGATTGTTTTTGTTGTTCATCTAGTGAGTTCAACACTAGTGATGGATGAATCCCAGCTTCTTCACCTAATTCATCTATAAGTGTTTGTTTGTCTTTTTTATAGTTACTAAGATGGTTGTTTGCATCTTTCAACTCGCTAAATACATCTTGTTTTTCCTTCCCTAATCGTTTCCCTTCTTCTTCTTTAATAGTTATCTCTTGTTCTGTATATTTAATGTTTTTGTTCTGTTCCTCTAAAGCAAATTGTCGTTCTTCTATGAGGAAATTCAATGCTTCTGTTAAGAGTGTTTTAGATTCGTTTCTTCTTTTTTCTAATTCTGGCTCACTTGCTGCTAGAGCTGATAAATCTTCTGTTAGTTGTAGTACTTTTTGATGAATATCCAGATAATCCACATATTCTTTCTTTGCTTGCAATTGTCTTAAAAGATAATTCGCTTGTTCTAGTTGCTCCGTTTTCATTTTGACTTCATTTTCAACACCAGCAAGCTCTGTTTCTTTCTCTTCGATTTGTCGCTTTAAAGTATGAGACTTATAGCTATCAATTTTCCAATCTGCTTCATTCATTAATGATTGGTTTTTCTTAATATCCTCGATTAAGGTATCAATTTTTTCTTTCTTGTCAGCAATTTGAAATTCAATACTCTTCTTTAACGTGACTACATGCTTTTGTGTCTCCATAAAGGATTTCTTTTTGACTTGAAAATCCTCTACTGCTTTTACCATGTCTTCGGCACAATTTTTTATCCTTTGGAAATCTTCTAGGTCTCTTTTCATATCCGGAATACTTAATAAATTCTTGCTGTATTCCTTAAAGTATGTTTGAATTTCTTTCTTCTTTTCTTCGCTGTCAAAGATGGTATTTTCCACTTCAGGGACAAGGAGTTTCACTAAAAGGTCATACGTACTGGATGCGGTTTTGAAGTAATTATCCACACCACCTTCATCCCCGTTAATCTTTTGTATCATCTTCCATTCCTCTTCAAGAAGATGGAATCGTTTTAATTCCTTTTTATAATCTCGATTAACATCAAATAGTCGAATATCGTGTTGTCTTAAAAATTTACGGTATGCAGTTAGTCTTGTTACCTTTCCGTTTTCTATGGTAGGAAGAGTATTGATGTTGAACGTGTCACCTGTATTATAGGTGAACAGATACGTGAAATAATTTAATTCTTCTGTTTTGGTTTCCCCATTCATGAAGGTAAACCCTAAACATAAGTATTCGTAGGGAAGATTTTCCCCGTCTAGTTTCCATTCCGTCATAATATGACCAGTCGTTCCTTTGTACACCACTTCTTTTAACAAGCGTTTGCTTAAATTGGAGTTAGGATGGATGGTTTGAGTGACTAGTTGAATGAAGCTTGTTTTTCCTCCACCGTTTTCTAAGATAAATAAAGCATCTTTGGCGTTTGGTTCCCACAAGCTGTTTGAAATGATTTTCTTACCTTCATCTAATTGGATGTTGGTCATTCTTACTTTCGTTAATCGTGGCATATCATCATTCCTCCCCTTCTCCTACAGTACCTTCCTTCGTAACTAACAGAAGGTCATGAATTTTGCTTTTGTTGGTGACATTGTGATAATAATGACTAATAATATTTTTCATTTTATTGGTCACAGAAATATTCGTATGTTCTCTTATTCTGATAAGTTTTTCTTTTTCTAAGAATTTCAATGTTTTTTCGATATACATTCGTCGATTATCTTTTGTTCGAATATGACTTGTAGCCCCTTCTTTAAAGTCAGCCATTCTACCCCAAGATTCTACAATTCCAGTCACATCTACGTCATATTCATCGCTTAATTCTTCTAATTTTTCTTCTCCTAGTCGTTCATACTGCTCGATGTATCCATTCATTTTATCCAACAGTTCTTCCATTGGGAGATACATCCGGTCAGCAAACTCCGTATCATATGGTTGCTCTAACTCCGAAATTAAAATAAACAGAATAAAGTAGAACAGATGAATTTCTTTGTTGTCTTTGAACCCTAGTTCTTTCTTTAAATCCTCGTTCGTATAAGACATGGTTTCATTCTCAATCTCTGGCACCATTTGAATAACGCCATCTTGTTCATCCATGAAAATCATGACTTTCCCCGTAGGTTCAATCACTTTCCGTATAAAATCTTGAACGTCTCTTTCTTCATACCACTGAAAATATTCATCTTCTTTGCTTGTAAGAAACCCTTTTTTACTAAGGGCCACATACAAGCCGAACCCTTTACTCGCGGTTTCTTGTGTCCACTCCATAAAAGTCACCTCTTGTAATTAACATATCCTTATATTTCATGGTTCCGATATAGTGGGATTTATCTGTTTCTAATAAACTAAAGGACCCTATCTCTTGCAAAGTTGATACTTCACTTGATAGTCTTATCAGCATTCGATTCATCTTTTTATCATCCGGCAGGTTTTTCCACACATCCGAAGTCACTTTTTCAAAACAATTGTATTCGGACTGGTGTAGTTCTGCAATTAACCCCAACAGTGGGTCTGGATTGTATAGAATATCCTCATAAAGACTTTCATCTTGGGTTTCAATCATTTGGAGCACATCACTTAGTAAATACTTGTCCTTCTCTACCAGGTGTTTCAATAAAGCGGTTATATATCGGTACTCTTTGTTTTCGATTTCTTCTTTTTTCCTATCTTCCTCTTGCTCTTGCATTCTCTTTGTTTCTTCGTCTACTTCAACGATTTCTTCCTCTTTTTGTTGTTTTTGTTTGTATCTCTTTTGAGGAGCTAATGCGAGTAGCGGGTTAAATGTTTTATGATGCCTTAAAGGAAGAAATGGTTTAGAGAAAGCATTGAGCACTCCTTCCGTAGCCGGAGCTTCTATCAATTCTCTTAAGATTTCTTGTTCAAAGTCCAAATGAACTGAAAATGCATGGATAATGGAAGATTCCAGTGATTCGCTCATAATGTTTTGTGTTTTTTGTTTTTCTGTAAATAAGGATTCATGCAAACTAATTGCTTGAAGTAATTTCCCTTCAATTTCTTGGATGATATGGATTCCTTCTTGCTCTTTTTCCGTTAGTCGACCTTCATGGTATTCATCAATTTTTTCTTCTACTAAGTTTTGTAAATCCTTAAATTGTTCTCTTTCTGACTTTAAGGTTTCATCGATTCTTTTTATCATGGCTTCAAGTTCAGAACGTTGAGAAACACCAAGTGCATCTTTAACGATAGTAGATTGCAATTTTTTTATCCTCTTTTTTTCATCTTCTATCAAGGTGTGCATTTCGTGAATTCTTCTTAAAGCATCGGTGAAGAGACCTTTTTCAAATTGTCGTTTGAAGAATAGTTGCGAAATAGTAATACGCAGCTCTCCAAATACTTCTTTGGTTTTGAATAACATATCTAGCCCAGTTGAAGTGAGTGTGAAATCATCAAGGTTATCTTCTCTATCACTGAAGACGTTCGTGCCTTCTCCATATTCAATCAGATGAAAATAATGTGTTTTCTCTTCTCTTTTTTCGAAATCGTAATACGTAAACGTGTGTGCTTTTCCTCTGTTTCGAAGATTTTTAGAAACCAACCAATCTTCAAGCTCGTCTGCTTCCGCTTTTGTAAAACCCTTATTCCAGGATTTTCGAACTACTTCTAGAATGACATATTGTAATTCTTCTTTTGTCGTGTTTTTATTAAATGCTAGTTTGTTTTCGAGCATATATAGAAGTACATAAAGAGCTACTGTAGGAATGGGCAAGTCTTTAAATTTTGTCGGTTGTTCCAATCGCAGTATCGGTGAAAACATCGCGATATGTTTCATCCGCTCGTTAAAACCATCTAACATCGATTCAATGTTTGCGTTCAAAAAGAACCCTACCTCCTTTCTCCTGTTTCACGTAGAATCGCTAAATTTAACCCTTCTTGCGGGATATACGTTTGGATATTTTGTACAATTTTGGTGTATTTTTTGAGTTCATCTCTATAGTTACATTCAAAAAAACCTGAAAATAATTTTAATGAATCGTCAATAATGGTTTGTTTCAATTTTCTTTCGAGGGTTCTCGTTGAAGGTTCAGTGCCATAACAATTTAACAGTTCTATATAAAAAGGAGTAAATGGTTTTACTCTGTTGTCTATTTTGATTAATTCGGAACAAATATGAATTCCTCTTGCATCTAAATCCCCAAAGTAATAGACTTCGTAATCTTCTAGCTGGTATTCTTCTAAGAAATAGTAGCTTCTTTGTATCTTATCCCCTTCCCCGTATATCACCATATCAAAGGTAATTCCGCTCCAGGTGTTAACACCATCCATCATTAACTCTTTTACAGAATCAAAGGTATCTCTATTTTCAATAATTAAAATGGTTTTCGGCTTTCTGGAGGGTTTTGGTCGGTACTCTACAAAAGGCTCATAAGTTCTTCGACAGTTTAAATCCGATAGAGTGAGTCCTAAATTGGCTAAAAATTTTATTCCTTCTTTATCTAAAAGAAACTTTTCATTTCTGAATAGTTCAAAGGAACGTTCATTTGCTTTCAACATAACCTTTTTGGTATCACTGTTGTTTGTAAGAAAAGCATGAACTCTATTTATATAGAACTTCCATTTTTCAAATTCTTCTTCATCATAAAAAGCAGTCATATTAAAAAATGGATAGCTGGTCATTAACTTTTTAATATGAGTGGGGTTCGTTCTTTTCTCTTGTTTTACTAATCTATATTCATTAAATACAGGTGGAGTCTGATGATTATGCCCCCTTGCTTTGACTGGTTGAATTTTTTCTTCTTCTACCATATTCTTCAACGCGGAAGAAAATCTGAAATATCCACCATCGTCATCATATTCTTGTTTGAGTAATGTTTTAAGATGATGTTCAATATCCACCGTTTTTACAAAGGTCTTACTATATATATTCATAAACTCTATGATAAACGTTTTCCATTTGCTCATTCAAATACCTCCATCGATTCTCTTATTTTTCAATATTACCATTGTATACAATAGTGATCAATATGTAATTTCTAAATAATTTCCAATATTCATTTTCTTTCACTAGATTTTAAAAATAAAACAACCTTAATAACTTTATTAAGGTTGTTTTATAATTTTTCTAAACTATATAATACTTGTTTGCAAACATTTTTTCGGTTCCATTATAATTATAATTTGGTTTCCATCTTTTATTATTGCAGTAACAACCGTTGGTGAATTTATGGCAGTTACTTTAATAATTCTAAATCTTTTTCTGCTGATTCTAAAAACATATCTTTCTTTTCACTCATAAGTCTTAATATAGTACAACACATCTCTAAAAATATTAATAAATAGGTAAACAAAACTCACTTTTTTCCTTTAAATCCAAATATATCCTAAGAGTTTTCTTAAAAACCTCATTTACTTATGATACGGTTCCCCCCGATTAATTCGAAAAGCCCGATAAATCTGCTCAACCAATATCAGCCTCATAAGCTGATGCGGAAAAGTCATCTTTGAAAAAGAAAGCTTATCATCGGCACGCTTTAATACATCATCTCCAAGCCCCAGCGAGCCGCCGATTGTAAAGGCCACTTTACTTTTCCCGTATGTAGCAAGCCTATCCAAGGCATCTGCCAATTCCTCAGACGACTTCTGTTTCCCCTCTATTGCCAGGGCAATAACATGTGTATCAGGACTGATTTTGGCAAGGATCCGCTCAGCTTCCTTCTGCTTCACCTGCTCCATCTCAAGGGAGCTCAGCACTTCAGGCGCTTTTTCGTCGGCCACTTCAATGACTTCTACTTTGGCATAGCTGGTCAATCGTTTTAAGTATTCGTCTATTCCTTGTTTCAAATATTTTTCTTTTAGTTTGCCGACTGTTACAATTGAGATATTCACAGTTTACGCTTCCTTTACAAACAGTTTACAAACAAGATATCCACAGAAGTTATCCACATATCCACAAACATTGCCCACATTTAGTATGGGATCACTCGTTCGCTACCATATATACAGCTGGCTTTTCGCAATATCCACAGGTTGTCAACAGGCTCTGTTCGTCGCTGATTTTCTCAAATTTCGGTGCTGTTTCATATTCGTCTACAGCCACGTCGAGTGCTAATTCTACATGCTCCTCACAGCAATAAATCATTCATTAAACCCCTTCATTACAATATTTAATGTCCTTGGTCACTAAACAAGATTATTCATTGTCAGAGAATGTCTCTGGATTCTGTTTCATATTTTCTATCCCTTTTTATAGTACATAAAACCGCTGCACTTATCCACATATCATGTTAATAATATAGAAAAAGCAGAAAGGCCGCTGTCAGCTTTCTGCTTTTTCATTTATCCACAATCCGTTATAAAGATTCCCCGGTAAGCGTCATTGTAGCTTCCTGAAGCCGCCCGTTTCTGTAATATGTGATCGTTAATTGCTCACCAATTTCCTTCTCATTGTAAAGATGCTTCCGCAGCGCAAGGACATCGGTAATTTTGCCTCCATCCATTTCGACAATAACATCCATCTCCTGCAGGCCGGCCTGCGCTGCTGGAGAATTTGGTTGAACCCCGACTATTGCTACGCCATAATCGACATCTCTCGGCAGCTTTAATGCTTCCTGTTGGTAATAAGCCGCGATTTCATTAACAGACCGTAAATCAATGCCCATATATGGACGTCTTACCTCACCAAACTCTTCAAGATCATTGATAATCGGTTGCGCAAAAGTGATCGGAATCGTTAACCCGATCCCTTCGACAGCTTGCTGGGCAATTTTCATTGAGTTTATCCCGATCACCTGACCCTGGATATTCACAAGTGCCCCGCCGCTGTTTCCCGGGTTGATGGCTGCATCCGTTTGGATGACCTCTGCATTCCAGTCAACGACACCATCCTCATTAATATCAACAGGGATCGTCCGTTCCAATCCCGAAATAATTCCCTGAGTTACCGAGCCCGAAAAAATGGGCCCGAGTGGATTTCCGATCGCAATAACGGGCTCGCCAATGTTTAGCGCTTCGGAATTTCCGAATTCTGCTACGCTTTTAACCTCTTTACCATCAATCTCTAAGACGGCCAGGTCTGTTAATACGTCACTCCCGAGAAGTTCAGCAGGAACTTTTGCCCCATCTGGAAGGCTGACTTCAAGGCTTCTAGCCCCTGCAATGACGTGATGATTTGTGACAACATATGCCCTGTCGCCTGCTTTCTTGTAAATAACTCCGGATCCCGTTCCCGCTGGTTCCCCTCCGTCATTTTCCGACCAAAAGTTTGTTGTTTGGATATTGGAAATCCCGACAACTGCATCTCCGGCTTTTTCAACTGCTTGTGTTATATCAGAAGTGACATTCAACGAAACATTCCTGGTGGTTCCCGGGTCCTGATTGTGATTGTTATCAGCTGTTTGTCCACTTTCATTAGGTGCTATATTATAAGGCAGCACATTAAGGTTGGATAGCTGGGGAATCGCAACAATAACAAGCAGTGCCCCGAGAATTGCCCCTAACAGGCTTGCCAGGAAAAGGCCGCCTTTGTTTCCCTTTTGCTTTTTATAGCGGCCTTCATAATCTTGATCGTAATAGCCCACAAAACCTCATCCTTTCCACTCCGACGATTGGCTAAGAGTTATTCTGCCTCTTACAAACAATTATACTCTTTCGCTTTTAAATTTCTAAAGATAACGTTTGCTATTAACAAATCTTACGAGTTTGTTCATAATTTTTGTATTCTTGTCAGCCGGACAAAATAAGTTTAGCATGATCAACTATTTTTACAAAAAAAGAATGAATGCCCTTTGTAAAGACCTCATTCTCTAAATTACCGTAATTATATGTTCATAAACCTAAACTGCCGTAAGGGCGGTCGGAACTTTCGGATCGGTATCGTAAAGACTGAACTGTTCACCCGCGATCAGCCCCTTGCTTTCCAACGTCTGTGCAACCGACATCCGCGCCAGATCCTTTATATTGTTATCCTGGCTTAAATGAGCAAGGTAGATGCGTTTCGTGTTATCCCCAACGACTTCGCTCATCGCGATTGCTGCATCTTCATTTGAAACATGTCCAAAATCACCAAGTATCCGCCTTTTCACATTCCATGGATAGCGGCCCATCCTGAGCATTTGCACATCATGATTACTCTCAAACACATAGGTGTCAGCATTGGAAATGATTCCTTTCATCCGGTCGCTTACATAACCGGTATCGGTAATCAGAACCAGCTTCTTACCGCCACAATGAAACACATAAAACATCGGTTCGGCGGCATCATGCGACACACCAAAAGTTTCGATATCAAGTGAACCGAAGCTTTTGACCGTCTCCATTCCAAATGTGAACTTTTGCTCAACAGGTACTTCACCGATCAAACCGTCCATCGCTCTCCAAGTTTTTTCATTGGCATAGACAGGAAGTTTATATTTTCGGGCAATCACTCCGAGCCCTTTTATATGATCACTATGCTCATGTGTTACTAAAATTCCGCTTAACTTGTCCATCCTGCGGTCGATTTGTTGAAATAAGGCATCCATTTGTTTTCCGCTTAATCCACTATCCACTAAAAACGAATGTTCCTCCGTCTCCACATAGATCGCATTTCCGGTACTCCCGCTGGCGAGAACACTAAAATGCAAAGTCATTGCCTTCACTCCAGTTTATTTTTTTCTCCGTCCGACAATTGAATAATCTGCCCTTCAAAAGCATTCACAAAAAAGCTTTCTTCATCATTTACGACTACCCGCCATGCCGGAGTTAATACTTGCGAGGCAGAGAGTTGTTCAAGAGTGTAATAGCCAAGCTCCACCTTGGTAATTTCGCTTTCAGGTGGTAGCATTCCTTTTTGATACAAAGCTTCAATCGCTTTTAGCGGTTTTAGAACTTCCTCTTGTTCGGTAAGCTCTTCAATTTCTTCAAGATAAGTCTGCGTGTAAGAAAAAATTTCATTTTGGTCATTCAATAAAAATACAAGGCTGCCATTCGTATTTTTGTATAGGTATTTTTCTTTATACTTCTGATAATACGTGATCGTTCCTTCGTCGTTATTCTTCTCCCAAAACTCGTAATCACTGCCGTGCAACACGTTATTTTTGAGTAAAGAATTCATATCGGCAGGCTTAAATTCCTTGCTAAGCTTCACAGGCTCTTTTAAGACAACTTGAATGGTTGATCCCTCAACAAAAGTATTCTGGCCTGATAATGACTGAAGCTCCTCCTTGCTGAAGTATTTAGGCTTGGCGCTTAAGTATTGATCACGAATTGGATCTTTTGGAAAGTCCGGATAGTCGATTTCATCGGCAGCCAATTTATCTTCAATCGAGGTTTCAGTACTTAATTCAAACTTATTTTCATCCCGAAACTTCAAAAATTCATAGGTCAGATAAATGTCAAGCACGAGAAATGTCAGGATAAAGATCGTCTTTATTCTACTCCAATCCATTCTTTATCCCTCCCGCTTCATTCATCGAAATGCGGTGCCAGCTGCCATTATATCGATAGTACCAATAGGGAGTAAGTACAATAAAGTTTGAATTTTCCTCATCAATCGACATTTTATAGCCTGGAACCATATCCTCAAGCAGCTCCAGCTTAAATCCTTTTGTTCCTTTTAAATATTCGATGGACGTCTGGCCGGAAGACAGCGTTACTTCACTCATTTCCGATCGCAACGGAACATCCAGAATAAAATTGGGACGCGTATATTTATATATATCATTTTGGCCCCATACCTGAGAAATCTCGGAAATGCCAGTGTCGCTAAAAACCGGATAACCTTTTAAGTCATAAAATCTGAAGGTGACATGCTGGTTAGCTTCATCCATGCCTGCATAACGGTATGCATGCGTCCAACCTCCATGTGTGTTTACAAAATCAATGCTTTTCTGCAGCAATTCACTTGCATCGATTAACAAGTCATTCTCCCCGATTGGGTTGACATATTCCAGTATTTTATTTTGATGGTCGACACTCATCATGCTGGAACTGTCAATGTACTCTTCACCTGATTCGATTATGTTCTTTTGTACGAAGCTCGGATCACTGAACAGTGCATCCTTGAATTTTTCCGAGCTCAGCCGATAGGATAGATATTTATATTTCGTCATTCCGATCGCTAGTTCAGGCAAAAAAATCGTTTTATTGTCATTGATGTTCACCGGGAAATAAACGGGTAATTGCGTTGCAGCCCCGTAATATTCTTTATAAAATCGGCTTAATTTTGGTGAATTGATATTGCTCATAAACACCTGTTGCTCTTCTTTTTTCCCATATTTGACAAAGTAAACTTTTCCTTCTTCCTGCTCTGGTTCAATATCAATAATGATACGGTCGAACTTAAAGCTCGAAAAATTTTCATGCTCTATTTTCAAAACATTTTTATACAAACCGATGGGAACAAGATCAGGAAAAATGATTTCAATATTTCCTTGTCCATGTACGAGCTGGGACATGTCATGCAGCTCAGCCGTGATATTTTTTGTCTCATAAAAGTTCCAGCTGCTCACTTCGCGGATAAATTTATCGATATCCGCACTACTATTTGTGCCAAAATGGGATTCGTTAACATGGTAGATAATTCGGTCAGGCTTAACGATCTTGCTGACTTCCTTGTGATCCGTCAGCGCTACTTCATTTAAATAATCCGAGTTATCCATTGTGTCAAAATCCGGCTGAAAAGTCCAGAGATTCCAGGTCAAAATTCCGCTTATTAAGACCAATATGGTTAGGATGACTGTTTTTATATTTTCGTATGTCATGACCAATCATCCTCTTCTGAACGATCGTATGGCAGGGTGAAATAGATGGTTGTTCCATGCCCTTCCACACTTTCGGCCCAAATTTCTCCCCCGTGGGCATTTACCATTTCCTTTGAAATCGCAAGGCCTAGTCCGGTGCCGCCAAGCTTCCGTGTTCGTGCCTTGTCAACCCGGTAGAAACGGTCAAAAATATTATCAAGGTTCTCTTTTGGAATTCCTACACCCTGATCCGTGACGCTCACGAGCACTTGATCTTCCTGCACTTCAACGTTGAAGGCAATTTTGCCTCCTTCAGGCGAATATTTTAAGGCGTTTGAGATAATATTATCTAAAATCTGCGTCAGTTTATCTTCATCAGCCTCAACAAAAATGGACAGGTCAGGAAGATTCCTTTTGAATGTAACATTTTGTTTTTTTGTTAATTCAAATCGGTCAATAATCCGATTAAAAAACTTAATGAACTCCAGCCACTCTTTTTTCATCTGGTAATCCTTGCTGTCCATTTTCGACAGCTGAAGAAGGTCATTAACGAGGCGAATCATTCTTTCTGTTTCCGTCTGCGCCACATTTAAAAAGTTTGGAGCAATCTCCTCGTCTTTCCAGGCACCATCAGAGAGAGCTTCTAAATAGCTTCTCATCGTTGTCAGCGGTGTTCTCAGCTCATGAGAGACATTCGCGACAAATTCGCGCCGTTCCATATCGATTTTCTCCTGCTCGGTAATATCATGTAAAACCGTTATCAGACCGTTAACGAAACCGGTCTCTTTTTGAATCACAGAAAAGTTGGCCCGAAGAATATACGGTTTCTTGCTAGTACTATAATCGAGAATCACGGATTCAGTCTCATCAATCAGATCCTCAAACGTATATTCTTCTTCTAATTCTAAAAGCTCAACAATCGGCTGGGACAAAACTGTTTCACGTGAAACATTCAGGAGCTTTGCAGCAGGCTCATTAATAAGAATAACCCGGCCTCTTCTGTCTGTTGCGATAACTCCATCAGTCATATAGGAAAGGACGGAGGACAGCTTTCTTCTTTCTCCTTCTGTCGTAGCCTGGGCTTCTTGCAGCTTTTTTGTTAAGTTATTAAAGCTAATGGCAAGATGGCCAATTTCATCATAGCCATACACTTTTACTTTTCGTGAAAAGTTTCCTTTTGACATTGCCAATGCCTGTTTTCTCATATCGGCAATCGGACGCGTAATCATTTGGGCGAGCAGAATACCCAATAAAGCCGTGAAAGCAAGGGCGATAGCAGTTCCGGTGGCAAAAATACTGTTGATTTGCTTCATCTGCGTAAAGACATTTTCAATTTTCGCTACCAAATAGACAGCACCGATCGCGTCCCCGTTGGAGAGAACAGGGGCCGATAACACCCAGATTCGATAGCCGGTTTGCGGATCAATCCTGATCTCACTTTCCTCTTCTTTAAGGATAATAGACCTTTTTACGAGGAGTTCTGTTGTCCGTTGGCCTACCACATCCTGACTGTCAGGATCGGAAGAACCAAGAATCCTCAAGCTCCCACTTTCGATTAATCTGACCTCTGAAATATCTATCGCTTGATAGTCCAATAGTATATCTCTAATATCGTCCTGCAGTTTTGGATCGTCTTCAGTGCGTTCCTTGACCATCTCTTCTTTAAGACTGTAGGCAAGCAGATCGACCCTGCCCTGCATAGAGGTCTTAAAGTTTGTCAGCAGTGATTGCTCCAGCTGCCTTACAAAATAGACTCCGATAATCTGCATCGCGATTAAAATCAACAGAACATATATAATCACAAGTTTCAAATGGATGGATCGGAAGAACCCTACTTTTTTCATTAATTAACCTTACTCCTGTTCAGGATTTCGCAAATAGTAACCGACTCCTCTTCTTGTTACAATCCATGTCGGATGGCTCGGGTTGTCTTCAATCTTTTCTCTAAGCCTTCTAACCGTAACATCGACGGTGCGAACATCCCCGTAATAGTCATAACCCCAAACCGTCTGCAATAAATGTTCTCGCGTCATCACTTGGCCGATATGCTTCGCCAGGTAATGTAGCAATTCAAATTCACGGTGTGTCAATTCAATCGACTCTCCACGTTTGGATACGATATATGCATCCGGATGGATGGTTAGTGAACCAATCGAAATCTCATTTGATTCTGCTTCCTCACCCGCTGTTAAAGCAATTTGTTGGTGGCGGCGCAGGTTAGCTTTCACACGGGCAATTAACTCTCTTGTACTGAATGGCTTTGTTACATAATCGTCCGCACCTAGCTCCAGCCCTAATACTTTATCAATTTCTGAATCCTTTGCGGTCAGCATAATAATCGGCATTTCATGCTTTTTTCGGACTTCCCGGCACACTTCCATCCCGTCTCTTTGCGGAAGCATAATGTCGAGCAAAATCAGATCCGGTTTTATCTCTTCGACCATATCAATCGCACTGTTGCCATCATACGCACAATAGACATCATAGCCTTCTTTTTTTAAATTAAATTGCAGGATATCTGCAATTGGTTTTTCATCATCTACAACCAGAATTTTTTTCTCCATACCTTATCTCCTTTTTTTCTATTTTCTATTATATGGACTATCTTTGTATTTCATAGACAAATGTACTCTGTTTTACTTTACCATGTTATAAAAATGAATTCATCTATTAGTAAATTTTGATCATGATTTGGATAAAACTTCTTGCGAAATGTAAGTTTCATATAAAAGGCAAAGAAGTCTCCAGCTGCGACTGGAGACTTCTTATTCATTTTCATTTGCTAATGCATTTTTAACGTATATAGTTTAACGGGTCTTCAAGATTGCCATTTTTGTATAATTCAAAGTGTAAGTGAACACCTGTTGAATCCCCGGTTGCACCCATGACTCCAATTTTCGAACCGCGTGCAACCGTTTGGCCGGCACCGACAGTCATCGAATCAAGGTGAGCATAGACAGTCCGGAAACCGTTTTGATGGTCGATAACAATTTTATTCCCGTAACCGCCATCCGAGCCTGCAGAGACGACGATTCCGTTATCAGCAGCTTTAATCGTCCGGTCACTCGGTCGGGCGATATCAATGCCCTTGTGCATTTTCTCCCAGCGATAGCCCATCTTACTAGAAACATAGCCGCCAACAGCCGGCCATACAAAAGAGCCTTCACCGCGGGATGGAATTACTTTTGTACCTTTTACAACAATGTGATTTACAGCTTGCTGTAATACTTCTTCTGTTACAATTTGTTTCTGAACTACTTGGCCATTTTGCTCAGAAACTGCATAGGTTACATTGCGTAAGCCGTCCTTGCCTTCCTGCTTAACCTGTGATTCTCCTTTAGGCATTGATGCATCTTCAGCTGTTTCATTTTGAAAAGGTATCGTCTCTTGTTTAAAAACTTCCTTGTTAACGCTGACCTCAACATATGGCTGCAAGAATGTGATATTGACTTCATCACCAATCTGGAGGAGTGTGTCCTCATTTAAACCAGGATTTATCGCGATCAAGTCAGCAAGTTTTAAATTATGGTCATTGGCAATCGAGCCAAGCACATCTCCCTCTTGCACTTGATATTTCTTTTCTTCCAAAGTTCCTTTTTGCAAAAGTTCTACAGCTTCATCCACGGATAAAATATTATTCGGGGAAGTTTTTGACTCGGAAAATGAAACTTCTTTTGATAGTTTCACGTCTAATATACGAGTCTCGTTTTCTTGTAACGGCGGTAGGTTATTTTGATCAGCAGCCGCTCTTCCTTCAAGTTCTGTTAGCTGCTCTTCAGTAACGTATTGAAGCTTCAGTTTTTTGACCACGGCTTCTGCAGTGCTTTTGTCTTGAACATAAGCAATTTGTTCCCCGTCGATGACCAATGCAGTTGCTTCTGCACCTACTGTTAATTGAGTCTCAAGCTTTTTTAAAACTTCTTCATTGTTTGCATTTGTTTTCGTGCGAAACACCTGCTCGGGAATATATGCCAGGTCATCGCCTATTGTTAAATCGAGATTGCCGTTTGATTGTTTCGCAGCAGCCAGCTTTTCTTCAATTAGTTTCTGGACTACATGCTTATCGGTAACGGTTCCTATGTATTGATCACCAAAGTAAACATAATAAACAGTTGTGAAGCTATCCTCATTTGCCAATGCATTTGTTCCCGTTCCAAATGATAATGCTGCGACCGCAAATGCAGTGAAAATACCTTGTTTTATTTTGGTGTTGCCCGCAAGTTTGGACAGTTTATTTTTCCAATTATTCATTGTAACAATTCCTCCTAAACTCCGAGAAAAACATTTTCTTTTTATAGTTCTATTTATCTATCTTCATGTTTCAGCAATTTTTGACACTTCTCTACTTTACCATAAAGACAGATTCAAGTTTAAATAGTCTTTATAATGTAACAAAAATGTATAATTACTGACATTTTCTTACGAAAACTGACATTTCAATGGAATTTTTAAAGTTTGTAAGAGGGAGGACAAGGATAAAGTAGCGGTAATAAAAGCCTATGTCTAAAGGTTATTTTTACTCCTTTACGGTTCGTTATTTAAAAGCGGGGAAATAAGTAAATAAAAGTAAAAAATAAGACAAAATCATCGTGAATATTACAAAATGATTACAAAAAGGGAGCATACTTTTTGTACGCTCCCTTTTTGTGGGATGGCTCAGGACGGAATCGAACCGCCGACACAAGGATTTTCAGTCCTTTGCTCTACCGACTGAGCTACTGAGCCAAATTTTAAGTTGTTCCTAAATTTCAAAATGCTGTTTGACCCTTTGCTCAAAAGATCTCACGATCTTTCTCGCAGATTGCCACAGAAGCTTTTCATTGATGTGAGCAATCTGCTCTACCGACTGAGCTACTGAGCCAAATTGTAAGTTGTTCCTAAATTTCGAAATGCTGTTTAACCCTTTGCTCAAAAGATCTCACGATCTTTCTCGCAGATTGCCACAGAAGCTTTTCATTGATGTGAGCAATCTGCTCTACCGACTGAGCTACTGAGCCAAATTGTAAGTTGTTCCTAAATTTCGAAATGCTGTTTGACCCTTTGCTAAAAAAGATCTCACAGCTGAGTTGCTGAGCTTAATTATGTATGGCGGTCCCGACCGGGATCGAACCGGCGATCTCCTGCGTGACAGGCAGGCATGTTAACCGCTACACCACGGGACCGGATAATCTAAGAGTCTCAGGGTTCAATTTGTTTATTTTGAAAATTGTTAGCCTTAGAGATTGTTGTATTTCAAAATGACCCGTACGGGATTCGAACCCGTGTTACCGCCGTGAAAGGGCGGTGTCTTAACCGCTTGACCAACGGGCCATAATATATGGTGAGCCATGAAGGACTCGAACCTTCGACCCTCTGATTAAAAGTCAGATGCTCTACCGACTGAGCTAATGGCTCGTGTTAAAATAACACTTCATGTTTTTAACGACGTTTCTAATATTACCATAGGAATATTTGAATGTACATATTTTTTTTACCCTATCAAACAGCATGAAAACAATTCCTTTTTTGTTTGAATATAAAAACAGGAAGACCCTGAAAATACAGGCTTCCTGTTTTTTGATTAATGTTGGCGCCATGGGCTGAGGACAACGTTTGTTTGAGAACGGTCCGGTCCTACTGAAAAGATTGAAAGCGGTATTCCTGTCAACTGAGAAACACGTTCGAGGTAATGACGCGCATTTACCGGCAGATCGTCTAAAGATTTGCAGCCAGTAATGTCTTCCGTCCAACCAGGAAGTTCTTCGTAAACAGGCTCACATTTTGCCAACACCTTCAAGCTTGCCGGGAATTCCTCAATCGTTTCTCCTTTATACTTGTAGGCAACGCAAATTTTTAAAGTTTCGATACCTGTCAGAACATCAATTGAATTTAAAGAAAGGTCGGTGATCCCACTGACACGGCGGGCATGGCGAACAACAACACTGTCAAACCAGCCGACACGGCGGGGACGCCCAGTCGTTGTTCCATATTCACGGCCTACTTCGCGAATTTGATGGCCAATTTCATTATTTAATTCGGTCGGGAAAGGACCATCGCCTACACGTGTAGTATATGCCTTTGAAACACCAACGACGTGCTTGATTTTCGTCGGTCCTACACCAGAACCGATTGTTACTCCGCCTGCAACCGGGTTTGAAGAGGTAACGAAAGGATATGTGCCCTGGTCGATATCAAGCATCACTCCCTGAGCCCCTTCAAATAGCACCCTTCTTCCTTCATCAAGTGCATCATTAAGGACAACAGAAGTGTCACGTACATAATGCTTGATTTGCTGTCCGTATTCATAATATTCATCCAATATTTCTTCGATCTTAAACCCTTCCGTGTCATAAATACGTTCCAATAGACGATTCTTTTCTTCAAGATTGCGGGCAAGCTTTTCTTCAAACACTTCCCGATCAAGCAAATCAGCAATCCGGATACCAATCCGGGCAGCCTTATCCATATACGCTGGGCCGATTCCCTTTTTCGTGGTGCCAATTTTATTTGCGCCTTTGCTGTCCTCTTCAACCTCATCTAATTTTAAGTGGTATGGCAAAATAACATGTGCGCGATTACTGATCCGCAGATTATCTGTAACAATGCCTCTTTCATGTAAGTAGGCCAATTCCTTTACAAGTGCTTTCGGGTCGACGACCATTCCGTTGCCGATCACGCAAATTTTCTCTTTATAAAAAATTCCTGATGGGATTAAGTGCAGCTTGTATGTTACACCATCAAAGCGAATCGTATGTCCAGCGTTGTTACCACCCTGATATCGAGCAATTACTTCAGCATTTTCAGAAAGAAAGTCGGTAATCTTTCCTTTTCCTTCATCTCCCCACTGTGTACCTACCACAACAACCGAAGACATTAAAGCACCTCCAAAAAATCATTTTTTAATTTTTTTCCGATTTTAACATCCTAAGTTTATCAACTCTTTCATGGAAAAGTCAATAAAACACGAACATTTTATATTAAAATATTAATATATGTTCGTAAAAATACAAAACTATAAAAAAGGACCAGATAGTTAAACCCATCTGATCCTTATCAATCATTATGCTCCAGGTGGCATTGCTGATCCATCGTAACGCCTTTCCAGGTTTACGAACTTATTATATTCTTTTACAAAGGCAAGCTGAACGGTTCCAGTCGGGCCGTTACGCTGTTTCGCAATGATAATTTCGATAATGTTTTTGTCCTCTGATTCTTTATCATAGTAATCATCACGGTACAAAAACGCGACAATATCGGCATCCTGCTCGATACTTCCCGATTCACGGATATCCGACATCATTGGCCGCTTATCCTGGCGCTGTTCCACGCCACGGGAAAGCTGGGAAAGGGCGATCACAGGAACCTGCAGTTCACGGGCGAGGGCCTTTAAAGAACGCGAGATTTCCGAAACTTCCTGCTGTCGGTTTTCTCCAGAACGGCCGCTCCCTAAAATGAGCTGAAGGTAATCGATCAAAATCATTCCTAAGCCATGTTCCTGTTTTAAACGGCGGCATTTTGAACGAATATCGGTTATCCTGACTCCCGGTGTATCATCGATAAAGATGCCGGCATTTGACAGACTGCCCATCGCCATCGTCAACTTTCCCCAATCCTCATCAGTCAAGGAGCCGGTCCGCAGCCTTTGTGCATCAATGTTTCCTTCTGCACACAGCATACGCATGACAAGCTGCTCCGCACCCATTTCCAAACTGAAGATCGCGATGTTCTCTCCCGTTTTAGTTGCCACGTTTTGGGCAATATTTAAAGCAAACGCTGTCTTACCGACAGAAGGCCGCGCACCGACAATAATTAAGTCATTTCGCTGAAAACCCGCAGTCATTTTATCAAGCTCAGCAAAGCCGGTTGCAATTCCGGTAACATCACCAACGCGATTATGCATCGTTTCGATATTATCATAGGTTCGCACTAATACATCTTTAATATTATGAAAAGCACCAGCGTTTTTCCGCTGTGCGACTTCAAGAATACTTTTTTCCGCTTCCCCAAGGAGGACTTCAACCTCGTCTTCACGCGTAAACCCGTCCTGGGCAATCGATGTTGCAGTGCGGATTAAACGGCGCAGTAAAGATTTCTCCTCTACGATTTTTGCATAATACTCAATATTGGCTGCTGTAGGTACAGACCCTGCCAGTTCACTTAAGTAACTGACTCCGCCTGTGTCTTCCAATAGTTTGGCTGCTGCTAATTCTTCTGTTACGGTGATTAAATCAACCGCTTTCCCCTCATCATTTAACTTTAGCATGACATTAAAAATCTTTTGATGAGCTGCCCGGTAATAATCCTCTGGAATTAATATCTCCGATGCAAGCGTTAATGATGACGGTTCCAGAAAGATTGCGCCAAGAACGGCTTGTTCGGCTTCGAGATTTTGCGGGGGAAGCCGATCTGCAAATAAATCACTCATAATTACAAACCTCCCTTTTTCCAGAGGAATGATTTTTCAAAAAAACCCCAGAAAAAATGTGACCAGCTCAACCGATCACATTAAATGTTTAACTCTTTCATTTTATCATGATTGTTCGGGAATGGAACTGCCAATTTTAGTTTGCTTCTTTCACATGAACATTTAAAGAAGCAGTCACCTCGGTATGAAGCTTCACTGGTACCTTTGTGTAACCCAATGAACGGATCGCATCATCTAATTCAATTTTTCGTTTATCGATCTTAATGTTTTCTTTCTTTTGGAGCTCTTCGGCAATTTGTTTGCTTGTGATTGAACCAAAAAGGCGACCGCCTTCCCCTGCTTTTGCAGATAATTCAACCGTAACCTTCTCAAGCTTTTCTTTTAGTCTTTTTGCTTCTTCAAATTCTTCTGCCGCCTGTTTTTCTTCTTTTTTCTTTTGAGCATTTAAGGAGCTTACATTGGCGTTATTCGCTTCTATGGCTAGGCCCTGCTTAATTAAAAAATTATGGGCGTAGCCATCTGCCACATTTTTGACTTCACCTTTTTTTCCCTTTCCTTTTACATCTTTTAAAAAGATCACTTTCATTTTTTCGTTCTCCCTTCTAAATACTCATCTATCGCTGCTTTTAATCGTTCTTCAGCCTCGTTTATTGTTATATTCGCCAGTTGGGTAGCCGCATTGGTTAAATGTCCCCCACCATCAAGCATTTCCATGATGATCTGGACATTCACATCTCCCAGCGAACGTGCACTAATCCCAATCATATCTTGTGATCGCTTCGAAATGACAAACGATGCTCCCACACCGTCCATCGTCAACAGGGTGTCGGCTGCCTGGGCGATGAGCACCTGGTCATGTATAGCATCTTCATTGCCCCGGGCTATCGCTATTCCGTCATGATAAAAGTCAACCGTTTCTATCAGCTTTGCCCTTCTTACATAAGTATTGATATCTTCCTTCAAAAACTTTTGGACCAAAACAGTATCGGCGCCTTGTCCGCGCAAATAGGAAGCGGCATCAAATGTTCTTGCGCCCGTCCTTAACGTGAAGCTTTTAGTATCAACGATGATTCCTGCCAGAAGGGCTGTTGCTTCGAGCATATCAATTTTTCCACGTTTAGGCTGATATTCGAGCATCTCAGTAACAAGCTCTGCTGTTGACGAAGCATATGGCTCCATGTAAACGAGAAGCGGATTTTCCACAAACTCCTCACCGCGGCGATGATGATCGATAACAACAACCTTATCAATTCGTTTCACAAGCCTTTCATCAATGACAAAAGAAGGCTTATGAGTATCAACAATGACTAACAGTGTATCATCCGTTGCCATTTCAAGAGCTTGATCTGGAGTTATGATACTATCCCTTAGCGCTTCATGATTTTTAATTTCCTCCATAAGCCGCCTGACACCTGTATCAAGTTCTGCACTATCGACAACGATATAACCCTTCCGCTGGTTCATATTCGCGACTTTCTGAATACCGATCGCCGAACCAATCGCGTCCATATCAGGGCTCTTATGGCCCATCACAATCACTTTATCACTTTCAGTAACCAATTCCTTTAAGGCGTGGGAAATCACGCGTGCCCTGACTCTCGTTCTTTTTTCAACTGGATTTGTTTTACCGCCAAAAAACTTAACTTTCCCGTTTGTCTGTTTAATCGCAACTTGATCACCGCCCCGTCCAAGCGCCAAATCCAGGCTTGACTGGGCAAGCGAGCCAAGCTCAGGCAGTGAAGATACTCCTGTTCCAACGCCGATACTTAAGGTGAGCGCTACATTCTGCTTGGAAGTAGCTTCCCGAACCTCATCCAGGACTCCAAATTTCCCTTTTTCCAAAGAGTGGAGAATGCTTTCATTAAAAATGGCAATAAACCGTTCCGAGGAAACTCTTTTTAGAAAAACGCCATTCTCATTTGCCCACTTATTGAGGATTGAGGTAACGAGACTGTTAAGGTTGCTGCGGGTTTGATCATCCATCCCCTGTGTCAGCTCATCATAGTTGTCTAAAAAGATAATGGCAATTACGGTACGTTCATCATGGTACATTTTTTCTATTTCTGTTTGTTCTGTCACATCAAAAAAGTACAGAAGGCGTTCTTCCCGTTTATGAATAACCCTGAATTTACGGTCATGAATTGTGATAATTTCGGTTTCTATTTCCTGCTTAATAATCGGAATCAGCGAATCGGCGGCATCATACAGTGACCTTCCAACGAGTGTATCCTCATGAAAACAAGAGGCAAGAAATGGATTGGTCCACTCAATGATATAGTCATCATTAATGAGCATAATTCCAATCGGCATCTCCATCAGTGCTTCTTCCCCGACCTTTTTGACCCGGTAGGATAAAGTGGAGATGTAATCCTCGGTCTCTTTACGCTGCTTATAATCAAGCATGATCAGTAAATAAAAAGGAAAGGCAACAAGAGCCAACCCAATAACGCTTAAAATCCAATTATAATAAGCTAGAACCCCTAGAATCACCACTGTTACGCCCATTAATCCATAAATCAGATACCGTATGGATCTTTTTTCCAAGTGAGAAGGCATTTTTTCAACTCCTATAACAGTAGTGAAATGTCAGTCATCTACTTTATTAAACGCTGTCTTAAATTAAAGCCTATGTCAATTATACCTAATATCCTTACAATATAAAGAACAAAAGGGAACAGGCAAGCAAGTATTGTTACAAAAATCGGAATCGCTTTTGAATAGCCCTTTACGTAGCTTATAAAAAAAACAAATGAAATTCCCTGTAATATCATAAAAAACTGCAGAATATACACCAGGTTCGCAAGTGCCCAGTACCAGTATGTCCCTTCTTCAGGCCTAATCAGCAATGATGCAATTAAAGCAAATAAATAGTACCAAAGCAAGCTTTTCGGCAGCACAAGTTCTCGTAAAGGCTTCCATTTGGGTGGTGTCAGTCCCAGCCTCTGGACTATAGGCATCGAGATTAAATGGATTAAAAATACACTTAAAAACGAAAAAAGCACAAAAAGGCTTGGCATTAAGGTTTCAATCATGTCAATTCCCGATTCAAAGCGTTCAATAACGCGACCATCCGGCTCCTGGCCGAACGATGTAAGCATCTTAATCGACATGTCGACCGATTGACGCAGAATTGTCATTAGCTCTTCAATAAAGTTTATCTGAAACAGGATGACTGCAACGACATACTGCACGATCAAATTAAGAAGGAAAACGAACGAGGCTGCGATAAAAATGACAACTCTGCTCTTTTGCTTTTTAATTAAATATCCGGTTATTAACCCAGTCAATCCAAAGCCCAAGGTTAACGAAATACCAAAAAACGACCCAACAATGAAAGAAAGCAGTATCGACGCAACCAGGAATACAGCCGAGCTTTTCAATTCATGTTTAGCTGAAAACAATATAAACGGTAATGGTAAAAAGTAATTTATGACAGTGCCGATGACCGGCACATAGAGCGTTATCAGCAATAAGACTGTATAAATGGCCAGAAAAACGGCCCCTTGCGTCAAATTATATACATTTTTCATAATTCACCTCTGATTTATTTCCCCATAAAGTCTATTTTAGCTACTATTAAGAGCACGTTCAACCAAACTGATTTCAAAGAATAAGAAAATGTAAAAAAATGCCCTTGTCAGAGACATCCCTCGTATTAAAAGAGAGCATAAAAGAGTGAAAGAGTCACTCTCCTTATGCTCTCTTTTTGATAATGGCTTAATGCTAGCTATTGGTAACTTCAAAAAGATGGCTTTCAACAAAGAAAACAACCTTTTTCTGAAGTTCCGGATCGATCATGTTTGAAGCATATTGCTTTTCGGCTTTAGATACGTAATCACAAATTTGTCTATTCTTGGTGGCTTTTTTGAGTGTTAACTCCCCGTTGAGGAGTTCAATTGCAGCAGCCTGGATGTCTTCTCTATCGGTTAAATAATAAAGAAGACCCGCTATGTAACTTGTTTTATCCATCTAGGTTCCTCCTTTTATTACTCAATAAAAGAATTCCATATAGATGGGAAAATTCCTGCTTTTTTTATAAAAAAAGACAACAGAATATTTCCTGCTGTCTTTTCGTGCATTATTCGCCTGAAACGTATGGCAATAAAGCCATTGTGCGAGCGCGTTTAATAGCAACTGTCAATTTACGTTGGTATTTAGCATTTGTACCTGTTACACGACGAGGTAAAATTTTACCGCGTTCTGAGATGAATTTCTTAAGAAGATCTACATCTTTGTAATCGATATGAGTGATTCCGTTTGCTGTAAAGTAGCAAACTTTACGGCGTTTTGCACGTCCGCCTCTGCGTCCTCCACCTGCCATTTTCATTTCCCTCCTTTATTTCGTTTTTTACCGGTCATTATATGAGTGTTAGAATGGAAGATCATCATCCGAGATGTCAATTTGCCCATTGTTGGCAAATGGATCTTCATCGACACGTGTATAACCTTGGTTGTTATTGTTCTGGCGTTGATTCTGATTATTGTTTCCACCAAATGGGGAGCCTTGTTCCCGCGGGTTATTGTATCCACCCTCGCCTTTGTCACCTGAAGCCCCTCTTGGTTCAAGAAATTGAACACTTTCAGCCAATACTTCAGTTACATAAACACGCTTTCCATCCTGTCCCTCATAGTTGCGGGTTTGAACTCTGCCATCAACTCCAGCAAGACTGCCTTTTTTCAAGAAATTTGCTACATTCTCAGCCGGTTTGCGCCAAACAACACAATTGATGAAGTCTGCTTCCCGTTCGCCCTGCTGATTCGTAAAATTACGGTTAACAGCAAGCGTAAAGGTTGCCACAGGTACTCCATTTGGTGTGTATCGTAATTCGGGATCCTTTGTTAACCGACCCACAAGAATGACACGATTCATCATCAGAATCAACTCCCCTCATCCAGAGAATGTTTCACGTGAAACATTTTACAAACTGGAAATTTTTGTATTCTTATTTATCTTCTTCTTTAACAATCATATGACGAATGATATCTTCACTGATTCTAGCTAAACGAGCGAACTCATCAACCGCAGCTGCTTCAGCGTTGACTTTCAGAATCTGGTAGTAGCCATCACGCAAATCATTGATTTCGTAAGCAAGACGGCGTTTACCCCAATCCTTTGTTTCAACTACCTCTGCACCATTGTCAGCTAGAATGCCATTAAAACGCTCAATTAGCGCTTTTTTAGCCTCATCTTCAATGTTTGGACGGATGATGTACATAATTTCGTACTTTCTCATCACTTTCACCTCCTTTTGGTCTACACGGCCCAAATGGGCAAGGAGCAACTATACATTACTCACAAGTTCAAATTATAGCATAGTCATAGCCTAAAGGCAATGATCTGTCAAATAATCTTAAAGCCTTTATATTTGTTTATATTTATGAGCTTAAGCGAAAACCCAGTGAATGAAAATAGCCCTGCAGCAAGTACAGGGTTATTTGTGCAACTATTAAACGTTAAAACGGAAATGGATAATATCGCCGTCTTTAACTTCGTAGTCTTTTCCTTCTAGACGGACTTTTCCTGCTTCTTTTGCAGCTGTCATACTGCCGGCCTCAATAAGGTCATCGTAAGAGACTATTTCGGCACGGATAAATCCTCTTTCAAAATCCGAGTGGATAACTCCGGCACATTGGGGTGCTTTCATTCCTTTTCGGAACGTCCAGGCACGAACTTCCTGTACACCTGCTGTAAAGTAAGTGGCTAAACCCAACAAGTTATATGCTGCGCGGATTAACTGATCCAAACCAGATTCTTCAATGCCCAGCTCCTGCAAAAACATCGCCTTTTCTTCGCCTTCAAGCTCGGCAATTTCAGATTCAATTTTCGCACAGACAACGATAACCTCCGCATTATCCTCTGCAGCGAATTGTTTCACCTTCTGGACATATTCATTCGAGGATGGGTCTGCCACATCATCTTCATCAACATTTGCCACATAAAGAACGGGCTTAATCGTCAGTAGGTGGAGCCCTTTGACAACTTTCATTTGTTCTTCTGTAAACTCAACTGTGCGCGCTGGTTTCTCTTGTTCGAAAGCTTCTTTCAGTTTTTCAAGAATTTCAAGCTCATACACAGCATCTTTATCTTTTTGCTTGGCCATCTTTCCAACGCGGCCAATCCGCTTTTCAACGGACTCCAGGTCAGCTAATATCAGTTCTAAATTTATCGTTTCAATATCATCAATTGGGTCTATTTTGCCGGACACATGGGTAATATTATCATCCGCAAAACAGCGGACAACCTGGCAAATTGCATCAACTTCACGAATATGAGAAAGAAATTTATTTCCTAATCCCTCTCCTTTGCTGGCACCTTTCACAATGCCCGCGATATCAGTAAATTCGAAGGTGGTTGGTACTGTTTTCTTTGGGACAACCAGCTCTGTTAATTTATTTAAGCGATGATCGGGAACTTCGACTACCCCGACATTCGGATCAATCGTACAGAAAGGATAATTTGCCGCCTCTGCTCCTGCCTGCGTAATTGCGTTAAACAAAGTAGATTTACCAACATTAGGCAAGCCTACAATACCTGCTGTTAAAGCCATCCAGGTTCACTCCTCAAACAATAGTTTTATCTATTCAAATCCGTTTCCGGGTACTAACCAAGCCTCTCACAATTATAGATAGTACCAGATAAAAACACAAGCCCGATAAGCGGGCCTGTTGCTTTTACGAAAACAAGCACCCTCGCTTTTAACCGCAAGGGTGCTTGTTATTATGGCTATAGCTTTACACCTTTTCCACATTGACAAGGCAGTCATAAACCGTACTGCCAAGCCCATTATCCGATACATCACTTGATGTAAGCAGATTGACGGCACCGCCATATTTCCGGCCGGTTCCTTCATCGATATTGATTGTACCAGGATGGGCCTGCTTCATGATCGAGACATACCCGTTTAACTCCCCACGCTCATTCCAGACTCTGACAAAATCATTATCTGCAAGTTTCCTTTTTTTAGCAATATCTGGTGAAACCTCTACTTTAATGCGCTCTGGACCATTCAATAAATGATAGTGCTGCGAATGGTTGGAACGAAGCGGATGAATCGACAGTAAAGTGAACGGGTATTTTTCAGCTAACTCTGGCTGGCTCCATCTTGATTCATGCGGCAAGGAAAGGGAGAGCTCTCCTTGCCTGCCTTTTTTAATCGCTGCAGCAGAAAGGAATTCATATTTTCCGCTTGGCGTTTTAAAAATGCGCTCTCTCCAGGGTACTGTATCCACAGGCAGCTCCGCAAAAGAATCCTGTTTAATTTTTTCTAGAGTAACACCCTCTCCAGATAAGGATTCCAAACCAAGTTCCAGCCATTCTGATCTCGTATGAGCGAATTCAGCACCAAAACCAAGGCGGTTAGCCAGCTCTGTCCAAATCCATAAATCCGATTTAGCTTCCCCTGGAGCATCAACGAGCTTCGGGCCGTAATTTGCGTAATGATGGTACATAGAAGAATAGTAGATATCCTCCTCCTCAAAAGCTGTCGTTGTCGGTAGAACATAATCAGCTAGTTCAGCTGTATCAGTCATAAACTGGTCAATTACAACCAAAGTCTCTACCGATGTAAACGCTTGTCTGACCCGGTTTGTGTCAGGCACCTGTGTCAGCGGATTTCCGCATGTTACGATAATCATTTTTATTTCCGGATCCTTCGCAGCCAAAATAGATTCAGCTTGTTTCATCATCAAAAATTGCCGGGATGCCGTTTTTTTGTGAGCTGAACTTAAGGCTTGAACATTAAAGCTCTGTCCCACCTGCCGGTTCGCATAATTTGCGCCGCCGCCTTGAATGCCGACGTTTCCGCTGACTGCCACAAGTGCATCAAGGAGACGGATCGTATTGCCGCCATTGGCATAACGCTGCATGCCCAGTCCAAAAAAACTTGAGGTCGGGCCTTCACTGTATAGAACAGCCAGCTCAGTTATCGTCATGACAGGAACGCCAGTTAACTCGCTCACTTCATCAATGCTTATCGTCTCTAAAACTTCTTCCAAATGTTTAAACCCGATCGTATGGTTTTTGATAAAGTGCCTGTCTTCGATTCCCAATCTCAGCATTTCTTTCATGATTCCGGCGGCGAGAATGCCATCCATTCCGGGCTGAATAGAAATGTATTGATGAGCGATTTTCGCCGTGGCGTTATAAATCGGATCAATGACGATCAGCTTCGCACCATTCCGTTTTGCGTTTTGCAGATTCTCAAAAAAGTGCATATTGGTTCGGGCGACATTCCGTCCCCAAATAACAATCTGTTTGCTGTTGATTAAATCTTCCGGTCCATGGCTATAAGCATCACCAAAGTCCCATGATTGGCCCTCAATCCCCGATCCCCAACAAATAGAGCCAGTGATTTCAGTAACCCCGCCGTAGTTGTTAAAAAAACGGCTGTCGAGATTTTTCAGCAACCCGCCATTCGCATAATCATGGCTATGAAGGACAGAGGTGGTTCCGAAGCTTTCTTTTAAATATTGAAGCTTGGCTGCAATCTCATTAAGCGCCTGATCCCAGGAAATTCGCTCGAACTGCCCATTTATTTTTTTGAGCGGATACAAAAGACGTTCACTAGAGTTCGTCCTTGCTTCGAGCATTCTTCCGCGGCCGCAAATTTTACCTTTGGTAATTGGGTGGTTTGGATTGCCATCGATTTTTTTCACTTTTCCTGCATCCACTGTTACATGAAAGCCGCAGTTATCCCAGCAATTTAACGGACAGGCTGATTGAACAATTTCCGCCAATTCTCTCTCATCTCCCAGACATTTATTCTTTTTACAGGATAATCTATTCTTACAAAAAAAGAAGCATGAACTACTCTTCATGCTTGCTCAAAATTTTTTTCATTTTCCGTGAAAATTCGCGGCGCGGTATGAGTACACTATGTCCGCACCCTTCACATTTAATCCGGATATCCATGCCGAGTCTAATAATTTTCCAGCGGTTCGTTCCGCAAGGATGAGGCTTTTTCATTTCTACCACATCATTTAGGCCAAACTCCTTGAGCTCCATAAATATCCCCCTATTCTTTTCCTAACTGCTTTCGCTTATTTAGCTCTTCTTCGTGTCGGGAATACATAACAAGACGAGGATACGGCACATCCATCCCGTGTTCATCGAGACAAATTTTTATATCCTTTCTCAGCATCCTCGCCACACCAAAATGCCGCATCGGCAAAGTTTCAGCGACAACTCTTAACACGACTTCTGAAGCGTTTAGTGTATGCACTCCTAACAGTTCCGGCGGGTTGACGAGATCTTCATACTTCGCGGGCAAAGTTTCGAGCAGATCTGAAATGATTTTTTCAGCCCGTTCGATATCCCCTTCATACGCAATTGATACATCGACAATGGCTATGCTGTTATGGAGCGAAAAATTAGTCACTTCAGTAATGCTTCCATTCGGCAAAATATGGAGTTCACCTGTCCAGTTTTTGATTTTCGTCGTTCTCAGGCCGATTTCTTCAACCGTTCCCTCAAATTGGCCAACTCTCACATGGTCGCCCACCGAAAACTGGTCTTCAAAAATAATAAAGAATCCGGTTATAACGTCGCGAACAAGATTCTGTGCACCAAAACCAATGGCTAAACCGGCAATTCCTGCTCCGGCCAATATACCCGTTACGTTAATCGTCAAAGTCGATAAAATCATGATAAAAGCAATGAAATATACTACGTATGAAAGAATATTTTCAAGCAGTTTCATTAAAGTCGCTTCCCGGCGCTCGGATATTCTCAGTGGAGATCGGGTGCGTACTTTGAAAATATTTCGTATCGCCAATCTACCAATTCGGATGACAACTCCTGTTAATAAAATGATCGCAAGAATTTTTAAAAAGCCTTGCCCCATCAATATCCAAAATTCATCACTTAAGATTTTCTCTAAAAATTCATTAAGTTCTTTCTTCATAAAACACCTGCTTATCATAAAATCACTGATTCTTAACACCGTTCCTGTAACGCAAATAATATCGATACTATGGTTGGCAATTGAGTCTTGATTTATTTTAACAAGATTCTTGGGAACTTTGTAGTTTCAGCCATTATCTGAGTCAAAAACGCTTTCTGCATAGGTATTTTTCATTATCTATAAATTTTTTCTATGCCCTTTTACCCTGTTTATCGATTTCTCATTACAGGTATGTATACGTAACATACTTTTTCCGTATACTGTTACTACTTACCCGAGAAGGAGTGGAACGAATGAATCTAAGATCCAATATGTTTGAGAAAAGAGGAGGCACAGCGAGAATTCTTCATGATGAACAGCTGGCAGCCATGAAGCTTGCAAATGAGGTTTCAGCACTGATGCCTGCATTAAAAAGCCGCCCAATTGTTCTAGTCTGTATAGGTACAGATCGTTCTACTGGTGATTCATTAGGTCCACTTGTCGGTACCTTGCTTGAAGAAAAAAACATTGCTCCTTTTCATGTGTACGGAACTTTGGAAGATCCGATCCATGCTGTAAATTTAGAAGAAAAATTACGCGAAATTGAAGAAAAGCACTTCCACCCTTTTATTATTGGCGTTGATGCGTGTCTAGGCCGGTTGAAAAGTGTTGGTATCATCCAGATCGGTGACGGACCCGTTAAACCGGGGGCAGGCGTTAACAAAGAGCTTCCCCCAGTCGGAGATATTCATATTACTGGAATCGTGAACGTTAGCGGATTTATGGAGTTTTTTGTGTTGCAAAATACTCGTCTTAATTTGGTATTGAAAATGGCAAAAACGATCGCTGAAGGAATTTATGCGGCCAGCCTATCATTTGATCGCAAGCAGGCGTGGCACCAATTAAATTTGAAAGTGGAACAAGAGCATACTCTGTAATATTCGAGAGCTGCTCTTTACAGGAATCGCTCATATCCGTACAGGATAGTGACAAGAATTCCTGTAATAAGGATACCCGGAAGCAGGTTTGCGACGCGTATTTTTGTGATACCAGTGAGATTCAGACCGATTGCAAAAATCATGATTCCCCCGGTAGCAGTCATCTCAAGGATAAAACTGTCCATTAATGCCTCCGGAACAAAACGATTAATTTGCGTTGCGAACAACGCAATCATTCCTTCATAGATCATGACAGGAAAAGCGGAAAATAATACTCCCATTCCTAATGTAGTTGTTAAAATGAGCGCAGTAAACCCGTCGATAATTGATTTTGTATATAAGACATCATGGTCACCACGGATGCCGCTGTCCAATGCTCCAATAATTGCCATTGCACCGATTACAAAAATGAGTGTAGCCGTTACAAACCCTTGGGAAATACTGCCGCCATTCGCATCTGAACCGACCTTTTTTTCCAGCCATCCTCCAAGTGAATTCAATTTTGCTTCCAAATCTATCAATTCTCCGATTACTGCCCCGAGTACGAGACTTAAAATAACAACAAGAAAATTGGCACTTTTAAAGCCCATTTGCAGGCCCAGTACAATAACTGCAAGTCCAATCCCGTGCATAACCGTTGCTTTTATTCTCTCGGGAATGCGGTGAAGCAGCTTTCCTAATAAAGATCCAATTATAATTAACAAGCCATTGACGAGTGTCCCCAATAAAAACATTTAACTCACCTTTGTCATTTATTTCGTTTTGCGAAAAGCCGAATAATATTAAACTATCATGATGAAGTTGCTTTTCCCAGTCTTTTTTTCTATAGATTTTTGACAATCTATGAATCTCAAAAAAAAATAAACCATCAATCGATGGCTTATAATGTTGAATCCCCGTCATCCAATAACTCAAGAATTCTTTCTAAATCTTCTTTCGAAAAAAATTCTATCTCAATTTTACCTTTGTTTTTTGACTGTTTAATATTGACAGTGGTTCCAAAGCGATCCCGGAGAAAAGATTCGCGGTCGCGAATAAAAATATCTTTTTCAACTTTAGGCTTTTTTGTTTCACGTGAAACATGTTCATTCAGTTGTTGAATAAGTTGTTCAAGCTGGCGGACATTCAAATTTTCTTTGATTGTCTTTTCTACAACGGCAAGCAGTTTTTCTTTATGGCGCAATCCCAATAAAGCACGGCCATGTCCCATCGATATTTTTCCGTCCGAAATCAGTTCTTGTATTTTGGGTGGAAGTGACAACAGGCGCACGTGGTTGGCTATATGCGGCCGGCTTTTGCCAAGCCGTTTCGCCAGTTCTTCCTGGGTCAGTCCAAGCTTCTTCATCAGCATTTGATAAGCTGCCGCTTCTTCAATGGGCGATAAATCCTCCCGTTGAAGATTTTCGAGGACAGCCAGTTCCATCATTTGCTGTTCAGTTAAGTCGCGGACAACAACCGGGATTTTCTCAAGCTTTGCTTCTTTTGCTGCTCGAAAACGCCTCTCTCCAACAACAATTTCATAGCCTTTTATTGTTTTCCTGACGATAATTGGCTGCAGGATCCCGTGTTCAAGAATCGACTGTTTCAACTCGTCGATTGCTTCTTGTTGAAATATTTTTCTTGGCTGATATGGGTTCGGGCGAATTTCTGTAAGATTAATTTCCTGCACGATCTCTTCATTGTCTGCTTCGATGTTAGCAAAAAACGCATTTAATCCTTTACCAAGACCTTTAGCCATTTGCAGCCACTTCCTTTGCCAAATCTAAATACACTTCAGCTCCACGTGATTTAGGATCATAGATGATGATTGGCTCTCCATGGCTGGGAGCCTCACTAAGGCGGACGTTTCTTGGAATAATGGTTTTATAAACTTTGTCCTGGAAATATTTTTTCACTTCTTCAATTACTTGAATACCCAAATTGGTACGGGCATCAAGCATCGTTAACAAGACACCTTCGATTTTCAGATCATGGTTAAGATGTTTCTGGACAAGACGAACTGTGTTTAAGAGCTGGCTTAGTCCTTCCAACGCGTAATATTCACACTGAACCGGGATTAATACGGAATCAGATGCTGTTAAAGCATTAATGGTCAATAATCCAAGCGATGGAGGGCAATCAATAATAATATAATCAAAATTGCCTTTCACTTCTTCGAGAGCACGCTTTAAGCGGACTTCTCTCGAAATAGTCGGAACGAGCTCAATTTCAGCCCCTGCCAGCTGGATTGTAGCAGGAATTGCATATAAATTTTCAACTGAAGTTGGTTTAATCGCTTTGATTGCTTCTACATCGTCTACTAAAACATCATAAATACATTGTTCGACATCTGCTTTTTCAATTCCGATCCCGCTTGTTGCATTTCCTTGAGGATCGATGTCAACCAAAAGTACTTTTTTTCCTATGTATGCTAAGCAGGCGCCTAGATTAACAGAAGTAGTCGTTTTGCCGACTCCCCCTTTTTGATTCGCGATCGCAATGATTTTGCCCACGATGTCACCTACCTTTACTTCCAATAATTAAAACTTCACTATCAAAAAATAAATCTCCTTATATGACAGCAAGCGAAAAAAGGGTTTCGTTCCCTTTTATGATCAGAACAAAAAGCCCATGAATATCGTATATTTGCAATCATGTATTCTATTTTATCATGAAAAAGTGACGAGCATAGTTTTTTTCGCAAAATTGTACGAGCAGAAAATTGGTAGAGTAGAAAACAGGAATTAGATATTGTCTTCTTGTCCTCGGGTTTCAGGGTGTTCCACCT
>NZ_PGVA01000064.1 GCF_002860125.1 Bacillus canaveralius | reverse complement strand
TGTAAACAGCCACTTTATTTCCTCTAAAAAGTGGGGCATTTTTTCAAATTTCTACAGATTAAACACTATACTTTCCTGAATTAATATGCTAAATTTTCTGCATATTATTAGGGAGAGTTTTTTTATGATCATTATTCATGATTTTGGAATTGACTTGAAGGAATATGCGGCAAGGGGGAAGGAAAATGATTTTCCTATATTAGATGCGTGTCCAAACTGTAAATGTAGCGCACATGGAAATGTCCATAGAAATGGATACTATTGGAGGTTTGGTGTCACAGATGAGGAAACAATGAAAATTCCTATATGTCGATTGAGATGTTTAGTGTGTAAGAAGAGCATTTCAGTCCTTCCGGACTTCTTAATCCCTTATTTTCAACATACGATACATACCATTTTGAAGGGAGTTCATCAATTTCTTCAGAAGAAAAAAGCAAATGTTAGCCGACAATTATTGAGGTTTCACCTAATCCGTTACTATAAGAATCTCAATTGGATTCATAGTTTCTTTACCGATTTAGGTCAGGTTCTGGGAGTTTCAAAGGATAGAAAAAAAGTGGCCACAAAATATATAATAATGATCCTTGATTTTGGCGAATCCTCCTTCTTACGAAGGAGCTGGGGTCATTTATCATCACATTTCATGGCAAATTAATTTTATCATATTTGAGGAATTAAAAAAATATTGCTCGTCCCACATACATTTTTCATCGTCAAAGAATGGCGAAGAAAGTAGAATATTAATCATGGATGACCGGTCGTCCTTCTAACCAAAAGGAGGAAGATTCCATGAATAAAAATGAACGAGAACAAATCGCCTTATTTCGGTATGGGTTGATTGCCCCTCTTTTTAATGGGCAAGTAAATCCAAAAGAATATTTGAAAGAATTGGAGGGGAAAATCCATTCTATTCCTTATTATGGGGAACGAAAAATTGCCGTAAAAACCATTCAAGAATGGCTTCTTCATTATCGTCGAAATGGATTTGAAGCATTAAAGCCAAAGAAACGTGGAGACAAAGGCAACTCTCGAAGATTATCTCCTGATGATCAGGATCAACTCCTAGAAATACGAAAAAAAAATCTCCATATGCCAGTTAGTGTTTTCTACGAACAACTAATTGAGCGTGGAGAAATACAAAAAGAACAAATATCTTACTCTACTATAAATCGATTATTAAAAAAACACAACCTTGTAGGAAAACAAATTGTAGCAACCCCTGAGAGAAAACGATTCGCTCACGAGAAAGTGAACGTGTTATGGCAGGCTGACTTATCTCACGGACCTTATGTTCCAGTCAGTGGGAAAAAGACGAAAACTTTTTTAATTGCCTATATAGATGATTGCTCTAGGCTGGTTCCGTATGCACAATTTTTCTCGTCAGAGAAATTTGATGGATTAAGAGTGGTGACAAAGGAAGCCTTAACCCGAAGGGGTAAGCCAACTATTATCTATGCGGATAATGGTAAGATCTATCGATCTGAAACGCTACAATATGCGTGCGCACAGTTGGGGATCACATTAGCCCACACGATGCCTTTCGACCCTAGGGCAAAAGGTAAAATAGAAAGGCTGTTTAAAACAGTGCAAACGAGGTTTTATCCATTATTGCAAACTGAACCGGCTCAATCATTAGAAGAATTGAATGAAAGGTTCTGGCGCTGGTTAGAGGAAGATTACCATCGAAGAGTTCACGCCTCTTTAGATGGCAAAACGCCTCATGAAGTTTTTCACTCTCAATTAAAGGATATAACATTTTTGGAGGACCCGTCCATTCTGGAGACAATCTTCTTGAAACGAGAGCAGCGGAAAGTTAAAGCTGATGGCACGATTACCTTAAATAAACAACTCTACGAAGTACCTTCACGTTTTATCGGTCATTCCATCGATGTGAGACTGGATGAAAAAGGAGTTTATATCTTTGAGAATGATAAAAAAGTGACAGAAGCAACTCCAGTATCCATGAAAGATAACGCTCATGCCAAACGGGTTCGCTCACCGTTTTCATTGTCTCCAACAGCTGATGTGAAGGAGGATCAGGATCATGTATAAATCCTTTTACTCTTTAGCTCAGGCTCCGTTTTCAAAAGATATACAACCTTCGGATGCGTATCCTTCCACGGATTACCAAGGGGCAATAAGAGCATTAAATTACTTACAAAAATCAAAGGGAATCGGTCTTCTTATTGGCGATCCCGGGGTAGGAAAAACATTTACCTTACGGTCCTTTAAGGAATCCCTAAGCCCCTCCCTGTATCAAGTAATTTATTTTCCCCTCTCAACGGGAGGGGTGATGGATTTTTATCGTGGATTAGCATTCGGCTTAGGAGAGGAACCAAAGTTCCGTAAAGTCGATCTCTTCAGGCAAATCCAACAAGGAATTGAACGATTGGCTGGGGAACGAAAGATCACTCCTGTTTTTATTTTGGATGAAATGCATATGGCAAAGGATGCATTTTTGCAGGATATCGCTATTTTATTTAACTTTCAAATGGATTCTACTAATCCTTTTATATTAGTTTTGGCAGGATTACCCCATTTAAAGAGTCGCTTAGCATTAAATCATCATCGTCCCCTGTCTCAGAGAGTGATAATGAAGTATGAGATCCAGCCATTATCAAAAGAGGAAGTTTCCACTTATATTGACCATCACATGAAATTAGCTGGAGCAAAGATGCCTATATTTACTGAATCAGCAATAGAAGCCATTGCATTACGATCTCAAGGCTGGCCGCGCGTTATCAATACCTTAACGGTCAATAGCTTATTATTTGGTTTCCAGCTAAAAAAAGATCAAGTTGATGAGGAAATCGTAAGATTGGCCATAGAGGACAGTGGTCTATGATAAGGAGAGGAATCTTAGTCTTTGATCACGGCAACCAGGAATGGAGAGTTTGGATTGGACAAACCTCCTATTGGATAGACCAAGGCTATACATTTGAGCTGAGAATTCAAAATAGATACTTTCATGCATATTTAGAGAAAGATTTTGATTGGTTCGTAACGCTGAACCATGATTCAATCTTTGTCCTTCACACCCAAGAAGTGTATAAAATCCGGATAAAAATACAAGATTATATTCCGGTTGATGCCCCTTTTTAGGGGTTTTCTTTTCGCTATTTTTAATCTGGGATAATATGCACAAGATTTTGCACATTCTGAAATAAAGTGAAAAAATTAGCACATTATTTCAGATTTTTTTCGGGATTAAAGTGAAAAATAGAGCCTGAAATAATGTGCTCGTTTACA
>NZ_PGVA01000063.1 GCF_002860125.1 Bacillus canaveralius | reverse complement strand
ACGGCTACGCCATTATCTGGATGAGAAGGGAAATTCTTCTCCTACAAACATTTTACTCATACCGACAACTATGTATTTACAGATTTGATTCGCAGTTAAACTGCTCAGTAATTCGCTCTAAAAAGTAAGCGCTTACTAAAAACAAGGGGGTTGAAACAATGACAGTAAGATGTGCTGTTTTAGGACTTGGACGACTAGGCTATCATCATGCGAAAAATCTCGCGACCCACCAAATCAGCGGGGCTGAATTAATTACGGTTTGCGATCCGATGAAAGGACGTGCAGCCGAAGTTGCCCAGGAATTTGGATTGCCAAATTGTACCCGGAGTCCTCAGGAAGTTTTTGAGGATTCAGAGATCGATGCAGTAGTAATTGTTACGCCCACCAGTACGCACGCTAACCTGATTAAACAAGCTGCAAAAGCAGGCAAGCAAATTTTTGTTGAGAAGCCGCTTACGCAAAACCTCACGGAAGCTCAAGAAATAATCAATACGATAAGCGAGCACAATGTTATGTGCCAGGTCGGGTTCATGAGAAGATTTGATCCTGCTTATGCGGAGGCAAAAAAGAGAATTGTAGCAGGCGATATCGGAGAACCAATTTACTTTAAAGGAATCACCCGTGATGCCGGTTCTCCGCCAGAAGAGTTCATCAAGCACAGCGGGCGAATGTTTTTAGATGTCTCGATTCACGACTACGACATTGCACGATATTTAATGAATTCGGAAATCATCTCCGTTTCCGCACAGGGAAAAGTACTGAGGAATGGATTTATGGAAAAATACAATGATGTCGATCAAGCTATTTCCTATATTGAATTCGAATCGGGGGCGGCGGGCGATATTGAAGCCAGCCGCAATTCTCCATACGGGCACGATATCCGTACCGAAGTTATCGGAACAGAGGGATCGATTTTTATTGGAACACTGAGAAATCAAAATATCACTCTCTTAAACTCTAAAGGTTCCAATTATGAGATCATCCCTGATTTTCAAACCCGATTCCATGATGCATACCGGCTTGAACTCGTCGATTTCGCGGATTGTATCCGGACGGGTAACAGGCCTAAAGTCACCGAGTTTGACGGCAAAATCAATCTTGAAATTGCGATTGCCGCAACAGAAGCATTTGATTCCGGAACAACAGTTTATCTGAACAATCAGAACATCGCTGTTAAGTCATAAATAACTAATAAGGGGGAAGTAAGGAAATGAAAAAGGGGTATTTTGTTAGCTTGATTTTAATGTTGATGCTTAGTGTTTTTCTGGCAGGGTGCGGGCAGGAAGCAGCCTCCAAAGATGGCTCAAGCAAGGATGGCAAGATCGTAATTGGTGCAGCGCTGCCGGATTTTGACGATAAATGGCTCAGTTATCTTCAGGATGGAATGAAGGAATATGCAAGTTCACAAAAAGATGTTGAAGTCATTTATGTCGATGCGATGAACGATGCCAATAAGCAGCTTTCACAAGTTGAAAATTTTATTTCGCAGGACGTCGATGCGATCATGATGATTCCTGTTGACACCGTTTCCGCACCAAATATCGTTGACCGCGCGAATAGCGAAGATATTCCAATCGTCATTGTTAACCGGCAGTATGAAGAGGTCGATGCTGCTACAGCATACGTCGGATCTGACTCGCTGAAGGCAGGGACGATGCAAATGGAAGAAGTGGCAAAGCTGTTGGGTGGCAAAGGGAATGTGGCGATCATGGACGGGGTCATGGGCCATGATGCTCAAATCAAGAGAACACAGGGCAATAAGGACGTAGTCGAGAAAAATAAGGATATGAAAATTGTCCTCAATGGAACTGCTGAGTTTGACCGGGCAAAGGGAATGACTCTGGCAGAAAACTGGCTGCAGTCAGGAAAGGAGATTAACGCGATCGTCTCTAATAATGATGAAATGGCAATCGGCGCAATTATGGCTTTGGAGGATGCCGGTAAGCTGGAGGATGTAGTTGTTGCGGGTATTGACGCTACTCCTGATGCTCTTGATTTTGTTAAATCCGGAAAACTGAAAGTGACTGTATTCCAGGATGCCCGGGGACAGGGGAAAGGCGGGCTTGAAACAGCGATCAAGGCTGCAAAAGGCGAAAAGGTCGAGAAATTCAACTGGATTCCTTATGAACTTGTTACCGAGGATAATGTTGACGAGTACATCAAGAAATGGGAGTAAAAACCGTAAATTAACATGGATAAGCATGGCTGGTTGACTGATCAAATAGAAGGTTAATCAGTCAGACCTTTTCTGATGAACGCCCAAAATATAGGGAAAAGAGGTGTGTGCATGAGTGAAAACTATATTTTGCAAATGGACAATGTTACAAAAGAATTTCCTGGTGTAAAGGCTCTTGATTCCGTACAACTCCATGTGGAAAGAGGAACCGTCCATGCCTTAATGGGTGAAAATGGTGCAGGAAAGTCGACTCTCATGAAGATATTGATCGGTATCTATACTCCAGACCAGGGGGTAATCAAGTTCGATGGAGAAGAGCTTCACCTCGCCAATGTAAAGAATGCACTCGACAAAGGCATTTCAATGATCCATCAGGAACTAAGTCCTGTGCCGCAAATGACCGTAGCCGAAAACATCTTTCTTGGCAGGGAGCCCAGCATTGCAGGGTGGGTGAAACAAAAGAAACTGGTAGAAAATACGAAAAAATTATTTGAGCGTCTCGAAATGGATATTAACCCGAGAGCAAAGATGGAAGAATTGAGCATTGCCAATACGCAAATGGTCGAAATTTCCAAGGCGATTTCGTACAATTCAAAGCTAATTATTATGGATGAACCGACCTCGGCGATTTCGGAAAAAGAAGTTCACCACTTGTTTAAAATGATTAAATCTCTGAAAAAAGATGGAGTTTCAATTATTTATATCACTCACAAAATGGATGAGCTCGAAATGATTACAGATGAATTTACCGTGTTCAGGGACGGAAAATATGTCGGAACAAAGCATAGTAAGAATCTTTCAAGAGAAGAGCTTATTCAAATGATGGTCGGCAGGGAGTTGAATCAAGTTTTCAATAAGGTTCCTGCTGAAATCAGTGATGTTGCCTTATCAGTTAAACACTTGTCCAAACAGAATAAGATTAAAGATATTTCATTTGAGGTCAAAAAAGGGGAGATTGTCGGAATTGCCGGACTGATGGGTTCGGGGCGGACAGAAGTGCTTGAAAGCATCTTCGGTGTGCATGCCGCAGATTCCGGGTACATTGAAATACATGGAAAAAAAGTCGCCATCCGGTCTCCGCGTGACGCGATTGCAAGTGGCATGGGTTTATTGACAGAAGACAGAAAGCTGTCGGGATTATTCCTGCCCCTGTCGGTTGAGGACAATATGATTACCGTCAATATTGACCGTTATATAAAGGGTCCGTTTCTCGACAAAAAGAAAATTGCAACAGACTGCAAGAAGCAGCATAACCGGCTCAAAATTAAAACTCCCAATCTTCAACAAAGGATAAATAATTTAAGCGGGGGGAATCAGCAGAAAGCGCTGATTGCCAGATGGCTGCTCCACGATCCGGAGATTTTATTCCTTGATGAACCGACAAGGGGAATCGATGTTGGGGCCAAAACAGAAATCTACAATTTGATCTTTGAGCTAGCGAACAAAGGAAAAGCGATTGTCGTTATCTCATCAGAGCTTCCTGAAATTCTGGGTTTAAGTGACCGGATTATCGTCATGCAGGAAGGCCGAATCATGGGAGAGTTGTCGCGGGAAGAAGCGAGCCAGGAAAAGATTATGGAGCTCGCGACCCGGGAACTGGTCAACAATTAGACTAAGATGGTCTGGAGGTAATCATGAATGCAAAGAGACATTAAGATAACTGAACAAATCGATACACACACGCACTACAGAAAGCTTCAAAAAGAAAAAGCATCCCATTTTCTGGGCAAATATGGGATGCTGCTGATTCTAATCGCCTTAGTCGTCCTTATGTCGATTCTCTCGCCGACTTTTTTCACATCAGGCAATTTGCTCAATATCGTAAGGCAGATGTCGATTATCGGCATTGTCGCCATCGGCGTAACGATGGTCATTATCACAACAGGAATTGATTTATCATCCGGGTCGGTTATCGCCCTAGTGTCGGTCATGGTCGCGACCTTCGCACAGCCCAATAGTTATCCGCTTGTGGTTGCAATTTTCATTGGTCTTGGCATCGGTCTTCTTGCAGGGGTTATTAATGGAACAATCATCGCGAAAGGAAAAATTGCCCCGTTTATCGTGACACTCGGAATGATGACGGCTGCAAGAGGAGCCGCCTTGCTATTCAGTGACGGCCGGCCGATTGGGAACCTTTCTCCAACGTTTACTTTCATCGGCCAGGGTACTTTGCTTGGTATCCCCGTGCCAATCTTTATTTTCGCATTTGTCGGGATCTTCTCTTATATGCTTCTTAATCATACGAAATTTGGAAAATATGTTTATGCCATTGGTGGCAATGAACAGGCTGCAATCATCGCAGGTGTCAATGTCGTAAAATACAAGATTTTGATCTATGGCTATGCAGGACTGCTTTCATCGGTTGCCGGGATCGTCTTAACATCCCGGATTGCATCGGGGCAGCCTACAGCCGGAACGATGTACGAATTGGATGCGATTGCAGCCGCGGTTATCGGAGGAACGAGCCTGACAGGCGGAATCGGTACGATTGGCGGCACAATCATCGGAGCATTAATTATTGGCGTTATGAATAACGGTCTTGACCTGCTCAATGTATCTTCATACTGGCAGCAAATCTTAAAGGGCGCGATCATCGTCATCGCTGTGTTAATCGATTCCCGTAAAAATAAAAAGGCTTAATGTAGTAGCCAATGTTCTGGCCCCTTATCAAAACACGAACACCACCGTTCACGTGTTAACAACGGTGGTGTTTTAATGATTATTATGCTCCGCACCGGCCGCTTAAAAAAGAACAGATTGCTATAAAGGAAGCAATTAAAAACACTTCAACAAAACTAATAAAACTATAAAAGTAAAAATTCAGAAAAAAAAGTAAAAACCAATTGACTGAAAGCGTTTTTAATACTAGAATGTAATTAACACATTATCAAAAGTTAACCAAAAGATAACAAAATAATACAGAATGGGGGTGCCTGAAGCATACAATTGATAAAGTTCGCTAAACGGATTTTAAAAAATCATTCTAAGGAGGAAGACCATGTCTGATGTGACAAGAATGAAAAATTACATAAATGGTGAATGGGTTGAAAGCAGCACTACTCGCTACGAGGAAGTGTACAACCCGGCGACAAAGGAAGTCATTGCATTCGTACCAATATCAACGAAAGAGGAAGTTGATCACGCGATAGAAGTAGCAGCGAATGCTTTTCAAGCTTGGCAAAAGATTGCCGTGCCACGCCGTGCAAGAATTCTATTTAACTATCAACAATTACTTACAAAGCATAAAGAAGAATTGGCCCACATCATCACAATGGAAAATGGAAAAAGCCTGACTGAGGCATTGGGTGAAGTCCAGCGCGGAATTGAAAATGTTGAATTTGCAGCAGGAGCACCTTCTTTAATGATGGGGGATTCGCTAGCTTCAATTGCTACAGATGTCGAAGCGACAAATTACCGCTATCCAATTGGCGTTGTTGGTGGAATTGCACCGTTCAATTTTCCAATGATGGTGCCATGCTGGATGTTCCCGATGGCGATTGCACTCGGCAACACGTTTGTTTTAAAACCATCCGAACGAACGCCGCTGTTAACAGAAAAGTTAGTAGAATTATTTACTGAAGCAGGACTTCCAAACGGTGTGTTTAACGTAGTTCATGGCGCACATGACGTCGTGAACGGAATATTGGATCACCCTGAAGTGAAAGCGATTTCGTTTGTAGGCTCCAAGCCTGTTGGTGAATACGTGTTTAAACGAGGCAGCGAGAACTTGAAACGCGTCCAGGCATTAACAGGCGCTAAAAACCACACAATCGTCTTAAATGATGCTGATCTCGATCAGACGATCACCGACATTATTGCTTCAGCGTTCGGCTCAGCAGGTGAACGTTGTATGGCGTGCTCGGTTGTAACAGTGGAAGAGGGAATTGCCGATGAGTTTTTAGCCATTCTGAAAGAGAGAACGGCAAACATTAAAATGGGCAATGGCCTTGATGACGGTGTATTGCTCGGTCCAGTCATCAGGGAAGAAAATCAACAACGTACCATCAGCTATATCGAAAAAGGAATTGAAGAAGGAGCAACGATTGTATGTGACGGCCGAGAACGTTCATTGGATGAAGGGTTTTACATTGGACCTACCATATTCGATGATGTCACAACCGATATGACTATCTGGAAAGATGAAATATTTGCTCCTGTATTATCAATCATGCGCGTCAAGAATTTAAAAGAAGCTGTTGAAACTACGAATAAATCAGAATTTGCAAATGGTGCATGTATCTTTACAACAAATGCTTCATCGATCCGCTACTTCCGTGAAAATATTGATGCAGGTATGTTAGGGGTTAATCTTGGTGTTCCGGCACCGATGGCATTCTTCCCATTCTCCGGATGGAAATCGTCCTTCTATGGTACATTGCATGCGAACGGAAAAGACAGTGTTGATTTCTATACTCGTAAAAAAGTTGTCACAGCACGCTACACAGCACCTAAATTTGAATAGAAATATTTTTCTCAGTACTTCAAGATTTCCGTTAGATTAATAGATTTAACTATGAAATTCGTGATTGGAAGTTCGAGCAACCGGCCCCATTTTATTTAGCAGATAATAGATGGGGCCATTTTATAAGAAGGATTAGCCCGAATCTATAAAACCGCCAAGGACCGGGATTCCAGCGTGGCAATAAGGAGGTACATATGAGTAAATTGCTCCGAAAACCAGAAAAAAACGAAATTTTCCAAGGAGTCACTATTGTTCAGGAAGTAACCGCAGAAACTTCTCCATTAGAATATGTTGGATTTAAAATGATAGATTTAGCTCCTGGTGCAAAATTTTCAGAATCACTAGGGAAACAAGAATGCTGCATCGTCGCCCTAACTGGAAAAATCAATGTAACCGATCATGAAGAAACTTTTGAAAATCTCGGTACCCGCGATAGCGTATTCGAGAAAATCCCGACAGACAGTGTATACGTTTCAAATGACCGCCGTTTTGAAATCGAGGGCGTAAGTCAGGCCCGCGTAGCATTATGCTATTCGCCTTCTAAAAAACAACTGCCTACAAAACTGATAAAAGCTTCGGATAATGGCATCGAACATAGAGGAATCCTCAACAATAAACGTTTGGTGCACAATATTTTGCCCGATTCGGATCCATCTGCCAACAGCTTGCTCGTCGTTGAAGTATACACGGAGAGCGGAAACTGGTCGAGCTATCCTCCTCATAAGCATGATCGTGACAGCTTGCCTGACGAGTCATTTTTGGAAGAATCCTATTATCATGAAATGAATCCGCAGCAGGGCTTTGTCTTCCAGCGAGTCTATACTGATGACCGTTCCCTTGATGAAACAATGACGGTTGAAAATGGTGATGTCGTACTCGTTCCGGCCGGTTATCATCCAGTTGGCGTACCGGACGGTTATACATCCTATTATTTGAATGTCATGGCAGGGCCGACACGCATTTGGAAGTTTTATAATGATCCGGATCATGAATGGATATTAAAGCGTTAACAAAAAGGCAAGGAGCTGTTACCGGGAATGAAATATGAATTCAGTACTGAAAGAGAGTTTGACATTATTGCGATTGGCCGTGCATGTATCGATTTAAATGCTGCGGAGTATAACCGTCCAATGGAAGAAACGATGACATTTACAAAATATGTGGGAGGTTCGCCTGCCAATATTGCAATTGGCAGCTCCAAATTAGGCTTAAAAGCCGGCTTCATCGGCAAAATTTCCGATGACCAGCATGGACGCTTTATCGAACAATATATGCGTGGTGTGGGAATCGATACATCCGGTCTTGTCCTTGATAAAAAAGGACATAAAACAGGATTGGCATTTACAGAGATTAAGAGCCCGGAAGAGTGCAGTATCCTCATGTACCGCGAGAACGTAGCCGACCTTTATCTTGCACCTTCCGAGGTTCATGAGAACTACATAAAAAAAGCAAAAATCCTGCTTGTCTCAGGAACAGCCTTGTCAAAGAGCCCGTCCCGGGAAGCGGTCTTGAAAGCTGTCAGCCTGGCCAGGAAAAATGATGTGAAAGTTGTTTTTGAATTGGATTACCGCCCGTATTCATGGAATTCTCCTGATGAAACAGCTGTTTATTATTCATTGGTTGCCGAGCAGGCACATATGGTGATTGGCACCCGTGATGAATACGATGTGCTCGAAAACTTAAAAGAAGGAAACAACGAAGAAACGATCAGCTATTTGTTTAAACATTCGCCTGAACTGCTTGTTATTAAACATGGTGTCGAAGGTTCATATGCCTATACAAAAACAGGAGAAAAATTCACAGGCCAAGCGTATCCGACAAAAGTATTGAAAACCTTCGGTGCAGGGGATTCCTACGCTTCAGCTTTCTTATATGCCTTGATCAGCGGCGAAGAAATTGCAACCGCTTTAAAATACGGCAGTGCATCAGCCTCCATTGTTGTAAGCAAGCATAGTTCTTCAGAAGCGATGCCGACTGTCGAAGAAATCGAGCAATTAATCGCTGAAAGATCTTAATTGAAATTAGAGGTGAGAAACCGATGGGAACAATCAGGTTAACAACAGCACAAGCGTTAATCAAATTTCTGAATCAGCAATACCTTTATGTGGACGGCAAGGAGTTTCCGTTTGTCGAAGGAATTTTCAATGTATTCGGACATGGAAATGTCCTCGGGATTGGCCAGGCCCTTGAACAGGATCCGGGCCATTTGAGAGTAATCCAGGGGAAAAATGAACAAGGCATGGCACACGCGGCCATGGCTTACAGCAAACAAATGCTCCGGCAAAAAATTTATGCAGTTACAACTTCAGTCGGGCCGGGGGCGGCCAACCTGGCAGCTGCAGCAGGTACAGCCCTTGCCAATAATATTCCTGTACTCCTGCTCCCGGCGGATACCTTTGCTTCGCGCCAGCCTGATCCGGTGTTGCAACAGGTCGAGCAGGAATACAGTGCTTCTGTCACGACAAATGATGCACTTAAGCCCGTTTCGAGATATTGGGACCGCATCACCCGGCCTGAACAGCTGATGACAAGTTTGATTCGCGCTTTTGAAGTGATGACGGATCCGGGAAAAGCGGGTCCGGCAACGATCTGTATTTCCCAGGATGTTGAAGTTGAAGCATTTGATTTTGAAGAGGCGTTCTTTGAAAGGCGGGTCCATTATCTGGATCGCAAATTGCCGACCGAACGTGAATTGATGGGTGCAGCTGAATTGATCAAAGCAAGCAAAAAACCGCTGATCATTGTTGGCGGCGGTGCGAAATATTCCGAAGCCCGCGATATTTTAATAGCGCTTTCAGAGAAGCATGATATTCCGCTCGTCGAAACGCAGGCCGGCAAATCAACAGTAGAGTCGACATTTAAAAATAATTTGGGCGGCATGGGGATCACCGGAACATTGGCAGCCAATAAAGCGGCACGCCAGGCGGACCTGATCATTGGCATTGGCACCAGGTATACAGATTTTACTACCTCATCAAAAACAGCCTTCAACTTTGAGTCAACAAAATTCCTAAACATCAATGTCAGCCGTTTGCAGGCATATAAATTGGATGCTTTCCAGGTTGTCGCAGATGCAAGGACTACTCTAGAGCAATTATCCCCAATGCTGGAGGGATACAAAAGTGAATTCGGCAATGTGATCACCGAATTGAAAGAACAATGGCTCGCAGAACGTGACCGGCTGGGTAAAGTGACATTTAGCCGCGAAAGCTTCAACCCGGAAATAAAAGGCCAGTTCCGGCAAGAAGTTCTAAATGAATATGCTGAGGCTTTAAACACGGAATTTGCACAAACGGCAGCATTGATAACGATTAACGACACGATCGCTCCTGACAGCGTCATCATCGGTTCGGCGGGATCACTGCCTGGAGACCTGCAGCGTCTTTGGCAATCCACTGTCCCGAACACCTATCATCTTGAGTACGGCTATTCATGCATGGGTTATGAAGTTTCAGGAACATTGGGATTAAAACTGGCCCACCCGGACAAAGAAGTGTACTCGATGGTCGGCGACGGCAGTTTTCTCATGCTGCACTCCGAATTCATCACAGCGATTCAATACAATCACAAGATTAATATTCTTCTATTTGATAATTCGGGATTTGGCTGTATCAGTAATCTGCAAATGGAGCATGGCAGCGGCAGCTATTTTTGTGAATTCAGGACGCATGACAATCGAATCATGAACATTGATTATGCAAAAGTCGCCGAAGGTTACGGAGCGAAAGCATATCGTGCCAATACGGTTGATGAACTGAAAGCGGCGCTGGAAGATGCAAAGAAACAGAGTGTATCGACTTTGATAGAAATGAAAGTGCTTCCAAAGACAATGACAGATGGCTATGACGCCTGGTGGCATGTCGGTGTTGCTGAAGTATCTGAACAAGAAAATGTCCAAAAAGCATTTGAGGCGAAACAGCAGAAACTACAGACTGCCAAACAATACTGAGAGAAGGGGAAAGATGATGGGAGAACAAGGTATCTTATGGGGAATTGCCCCGATTGGCTGGCGCAATGATGATATGCCGGAAATCGGTGCAGAGAACACATTGCAGCAACTATTAAGCGATATTGTCGTGGCGGGGTTTCAAGGGACCGAAGTTGGCGGCTTTTTTCCTGAACCGAAAGTATTGAACAAAGAACTGCAACTTCGAAAGTTGAGAGTAGCAGGGCAGTGGTTCAGCAGCTTCATCATTCGCGATGGCGGCGAAGAGGCTAGCCAAGCCTTCCATAAACATTGTCAATACCTGCAGGAAGTGAATGCGAATGTCGCAGTTGTCTCAGAACAGACGTACAGCGTGCAGAGCACCGAGAAAAACGTCTTTTCGGAAAAGCCATACTTTACGGATGCCGAGTGGGATCAGTTATGTGCGGGACTGAACGATTTGGGGAAAATCGCCGAGAAATACAACTTGAAATTAGTCTATCATCATCATATGGGAACGGGTGTCCAAACATTGGCTGAAATCGACCGGCTGATGGAAAACACGGATGAAAACTATGTGCATTTGCTTTATGACACAGGTCACATCTACGTTTCCGACGGTGACTATATGACGCTATTAAACAAGCATATTGACCGCATTAAACATGTTCATTTTAAAGATGCGAGAAGAAAAGTGCTCGATGATTGCAAGAAGAAAGGCAGGTCGTTCCGTGAATCATTCTTATGCGGGATGTTTACAGTGCCTGGCGATGGCTGCATTGATTTTACAAAACCGTATCAGACGCTGCTCGATCACAATTACAAGGGGTGGATTGTGATAGAAGCCGAGCAGGATCCATCTATAGCCAATCCATTGGAATATGCGTTATTGACCCGAAAATATATTGATCAAAAATTACTGCTCAATTGTTAAAGGGGAAGGGGGAGAAATTGACATGAGTAAACAGGTAAACCAAAAGTCGTTTTTGCGTACGATTATCCTCGTCTCGACATTTGGTGGGCTTCTTTTCGGATACGATACCGGTGTCATCAATGGTGCCTTGCCTTATATGTCTGAATCAGATCAGCTCGGGCTCAACTCATTCACATCAGGTCTTGTGACAAGTTCACTTCTATTTGGGGCTGCATTTGGTGCAGTGTTCGGCGGTCGGCTCGCAGATTATAACGGCCGTCGCAAAAGCATCCTTTACCTTGCCGTGTTGTTCTTTATTGCCACACTTGGTTGTACTCTTGCACCGAATGTTACAGTTATGGTCATCTTTCGGTTCTTGCTGGGGCTTGCTGTAGGAGGAGCGTCAGTAACGGTTCCCGCCTTTTTGGCGGAAATGTCACCTGCGGAAAGCCGGGGTCGTATGGTTACCCAGAACGAATTGATGATCGTTTCCGGACAATTATTGGCCTTCACATTCAACGCCATCATTGGCAACACAATGAGCGATAGCTCGGATGTTTGGCGGTACATGTTGGCCATTGCGTCACTGCCAGCGGTTTTCCTGTTCTTTGGCATGATCAAAGTACCGGAGAGCCCGCGTTGGCTTGTCTCAAAAGGGAAGAATCAGCATGCACTAAATGTCCTCCATAAAATACGTGCGGAAAAGCGGGCTAAATCAGAACTCGCTGAAATTGAGGCAGCGTTTGCCGAAGAGTCGGGCAATCAGAAAGCAACCTTTAAGGACTTGGCTGTGCCATGGGTACGCCGCATCGTGTTTCTCGGGATTGGAATTGCGATCGTACAGCAAATTACGGGAGTCAACTCGATCATGTACTATGGCACCGAAATCCTTAAAGATGCCGGTTTCCAGACAGAGGCCGCGCTTATCGGGAATATTGCCAATGGTGTCATTTCGGTTTTAGCAACGTTTGTAGGGATTTGGCTCCTAGGCAAGGTCGGCCGCCGGCCAATGCTGATTACTGGGCTGATCGGAACGACGTCGGCACTTCTGCTGATCGGGGTATTTTCACTCATGCTTGAAGGGTCTGCCGCGCTTCCATATGTTGTGCTTGCCTTGACAGTAACGTTTCTAGCTTTCCAGCAGGGAGCCATTTCACCAGTAACATGGCTGATGCTTTCAGAAATCTTCCCACTGCGGCTGCGCGGTCTCGGGATGGGCGTCACAGTATTTTGCCTTTGGATCGTAAACTTCCTGATAGGCTTGACGTTTCCTGTTTTACTCGACAATGTCGGTCTGTCGACAACATTCTTCGTCTTTGTGGTGCTGGGGTTAGCGGCAATTGCATTCGTGAAGAAATACTTGCCGGAAACGAGGGGACTTACACTTGAACAGCTCGAACATAACTTCCGTACCTACGCTGATCGGGGTGCTCAACATTACGCAAATGAGGTAGACGTTAAACAGGTTGATGTTCCACAGGTAAACGTGCAACTAAAGTGATCAATTGTAAAGCAAATAAAATCAAAATCAGGAGGCCCGTTATGACTATAAAAATTGGTGTGATAGGAACCGGAGCGATTGGCAGGGAGCATATTAAAAGAATCACGAACACATTGTCCGGCGGAAAAATTGTTGCCGTCACCGATGTGAATCAAGCTGTCGCTAATCAGGTGTCTGAAGAACTGGTACCCGATGCAGTCATATACCCGGATGATAAAGAACTTATTGCTGCTGAAAACGTTGAGGCAGTACTCGTCGCAAGCTGGGGTCCGGCCCACGAACAAAGCGTATTGGCAGCGATTGAAGCCGGCAAATATGTTTTCTGTGAAAAACCGCTCGCTACAACAGCTGAAGGTTGCAAGAGAATTGTCGAGGCAGAAATGAGACAAGGGAAGCGTCTTGTCCAGGTGGGATTCATGCGGCGTTATGACAGCGGTTATGTGCAGCTAAAAGAAGCGATTGACAGCAATTTTATTGGTGAGCCGCTGATGATTCAGTGTGCCCATCGCAATCCTGAAGTGCCGGACAGCTACACGACAGATATGGCGATAACCGATACGCTGATTCACGAAATTGATGCCTTGCACTGGCTGGTTGATGATGATTATAAGTCAGTACAAGTGGTGTTCCCAAAGAAATCGAAGCATGCATCTGAGCATTTGCAGGATCCGCAAATCATTATGCTCGAAACGAACAGTGGAATTACGATCAATGCTGAAGTATTCGTCAACTGCAAATACGGATATGACATTCAATGTGAAGTGATCGGTGAAGAAGGGATTGCCAGATTGCCGGAAGTCTCAAGCATCGTTACGCGCAAAAACGCCAAACTCGGTACCAATATTTTAATGGACTGGAAGCAGCGGTTTATCGACGCTTACGATAAAGAACTGCAGGCGTTCATGGATTCGATCAAACTTACGGGGGAACCTGCTGGCCCGACAGCATGGGATGGTTATATTGCAGCTGTCACGGCAGACGCATGTGTGAAAGCACAGCAATCAGGACAACGCGAAACGATCGCGCTTGGCAAAAAACCTGATTTCTATCAAAACAATGTAACTAGCAAAGTCTGATTTAGTATTTTTATAAAAAAACCAAGAGACGGAGGAATGTACTGTGAAAATTGCATTGGATCCAACAATGTATATGAAATTGTCGTTAAAAGAAATGGTCGATAAGGTAGCGGAACTGGGTTATGAGTATATCGAATTATCACCCCGTGAAGATTTTTGCCCATTCTACAAATATCCTAAAGTGGATAGAGAACAAATTAAAAACCTGAAGAGATGGCTGAAAGACGCCGGTGTCCAAATCTCATCGTTGCTGCCGTTATACTATTGGGCAGGCCCTGATGAAGAACGCCGCCAAGCGGCTGTGCGAAATTGGAAGCGCGCTATTGAAGTGGCTGTCGAGCTTGAAGTCGATCTGATGAACAGTGAGTTTAATGGCTCGAAATATGAAGCCGTCATTTGTGAAGAAAAATTTATTAAATCGATGGATGAATTAATCCCGGTCTTTGAAAGAGAAGGGATCAAGTTAAACCTTCAAGCGCATCCGTATGATTTTATTGAAACAAACCAGGGCGCTGTTGATATGATCCGTGCACTTGACAGGCCGTGGATTAATCTTGTTTATTCAACAGCCCATACTTTCTTTTATGATGATGGAGTCGGCGATATCGCTCCGATGTTTGACTACGCCGGTGAGCGGTTAACCCATGTATTGTTCGCGGATACTTTTAACCATAAAGCGGCGCAAGGATTGCGTTATATCGTCAACCCGCCTGGTGCTGAAGCAACCATTCACCAGCATTTAAATATTGGCGAAGGTGAAGTTGATTTCGATACGATCTTTAGGAAATTGAGAGAAAGGGAATTTGACGGCATCGCAACAAGCTCCGTATTCGCTTGGATCGATAAAGCCGATGAATCAAGTGAATTTATGCTGCAAAAAATCAAAGAAGGTCTTGGTATTGCATCTTATCGATAAAAAAGGAGACGGTTTTGGTGAAACTATGTTTTAACGAAGCTACGACATTGGAAAACTCCAACCTCGCCAAAGACTTGGAGTATTGCGACAAACATGGCTACGATTATATTGAAATTCGCACGATGGACAAATTGCCCGAGTATTTGAAAGAGAATTCACTTGATGATTTGGCGTACTTTTTTGAAACCCACCATATCAAACCGCTGGCATTCAATGCATTAGTTTTTTTCAATAATCGTGATGACGCCGGCTACAAGGAAATTGTCAATGAGTTTAAGCAGATGGTCGAAGCAGCACAAAAACTGGGCGTTAAATATGTGGTGGCAGTGCCGCTTGTGACGGAAGAGAAAATATTGAAGAAAGACATTAAAAATAGTTGTGTAGAAGTACTGAAAGAGCTGTCGGATATTGCTGAGCCATACGGGGTGCAAATAGCCGTCGAATTTGTCGGCCATCCGCAATGTACAGTAAACACATTCGGCCAGGCTTACGATATTGTTGAAACCGTTAACCGTGACAATGTTGGATTGGTACTCGATTGTTTTCACTTCCATGCGATGGGATCAAACCTGGAAGATCTGAAAAAAGCAGACGGGACAAAAATCTTTATTTTACATATCGATGATACCGAAGATTTCCCAATCGGTTTCCTTACGGATGAAGATCGAGTTTGGCCTGGATTGGGTGCTATTGACTTGCATGGCATTTTATCAACGCTGAAAGAGATTGGTTTCTCAGAAGTAGTCTCGGTGGAATTATTCCGGCCGGAATACTATCAGCTGGATGCTGATGAAGCAATTAAGACAGCCAAAGATACGACCGTCAGTGTGGTCACAAAGTATTTTGATTTGGAATAATGCAATTAAATTGATTGGCTATTTTGTTGCTGGGGAGGTGCTCTTAAAATGACGTTGGTATCCATGAAAGAAATGCTTTTAAAAGCGAAAGAAGGCAGCTACGCAGTCGGGCAATATAACATTAACAACCTTGAGTCGGCACAAGCCTTTTTACAGGCTGCGGAAGATGAACGTGCTCCTGTCATTGTGGCGGCTTCCGACAGACTAGTCGATTATTTGGGCGGCTTTAAAACCATTGTGGCTATGATTAAAGGACTTGTAGAAGAAATGTCGATAACCGTTCCGGTGGCGTTGCATTTAGATCATGGCAGGAGTGTGGAAAGATGCAAACAAGCGATTGATGCGGGTTTTAGTTCAGTGATGTTTGACGGCTCCGATTACCCGATTGAAGAAAATATTGCGATGACCAAACAAGTTGTCGAATATGCACGTCCAAAACAAGTATCGGTAGAAGCAGAAGTAGGCTCAGTTGGCGGTACGGAAGATGGGCTCACTGGCGGAATCAAATACGCAGACCCTGACGAATGCTTGTGCATCGTGCAAGAAACGGGGATAGATGCTTTAGCAGCCGCGCTTGGTTCTGTTCATGGGCCATATCAAGGTGAACCGAAACTGGGCTTTGCCGAGATGAAGCAAATCTCAGAAATGACAAATATCCCGCTTGTCCTGCATGGCGGTTCCGGAATTCCCGTCTATCAAATCCAGAAAGCGATCGAACTTGGCCACGCGAAAATCAATGTGAATACTGAATGCATCCAGGCATGGGCGCAGGCTGTCCGCCAATTGCTGAACAGCGACAGCCAGGTTTATGAGCCGCAAACCATCATCACTCCAGGCAGGAACGCAATCACAGCAACCGTTAAGGAGAAAATGAAAGAATTTAAAACGAGTTTTAAAGCATAAGAATGGGCGATGTCTTAAAACGATGAAAAATAAGACATTCCCATTTCTGCTTCAAAAAATTCAAGCGGCGTGAATCACATAATACAAAAACCACTGTCGTATTATGGCGAAACTATGCCGACAATGGGTATAATTGTCTTAACAATCATATTGGCCATACAACACTCATATTTTGTGAAAATAAGAAAAATCACCAAATCAAGAATGGACATAAGAGTATACAAGGGTGGATGGTTATGTTAAAAACAAAACGTGTTAGACAGATTAAAGAATATGTGTTTGAACATCAGACAGTCTCTTTGGATGAACTGGTTGAAGTATTTCATGTATCGAAAAACACAATCAGGCGTGATATTCAAGAGCTCGTTGATCTCGGAGAAATTAAGAAGGTTTATGGCGGTGTCGCGGTGAACCATACGACACTGGAATCATTTCATGATAGACAAACACGTAACCAATACGAAAAGGAATTGATCGGTAAGTTAGCCGCCGGCTATGTTGACGATGGGGATATCATTTATATAGATTCCGGGACGACCACATTGGAAATGATTGAGTGTTTGAAAACGAAAGATGTGACGATTATTACGAATAATCTCGATGTGATCATTACTGCTCTTTCCTATGAGAATTTAAATGTGATATCCACCGGCGGGGTGCTTGAACGTAAAACAAAGTCGTTTGCCAGCTTTAAAAATATGGATTTAATCAAGAATTATAATATTAACAAAGCGTTCATGGCTTCAACGGGCATTTCGATATCCAATGGCGTGACCAACTCATCGCCGCTTGAAAGCGAGTTGAAAAAAACAGTGGTGGACAGAAGCTCGGAAGTATATTTATTAGTGGATCATTATAAATTTGATAAATATGCGCTGATGACTTATTGCGGGTTGGATGAAATTGATTATCTTATTACCGATAAAATTCCAAGTGAGGAATATCAGGAATATGCTAAGGAAAACAATATTCAGCTTGTGTTTCGTGAGTCTGAGGTTAAGGTAACATCCTGACGATATTACTTACATGTCACTTGTATGCTTTCGGTTGTTCATTGACTGGAAGGAAGGTTTTCCAACATGAGACGGTTTAACTCATATTGATGTTGAGGTTGACCATGGAAGACCTCATTTGTATTAATGCATGGCGTCTCTTACACATCTTTAGCAAAAAAATCTTTTAAATAAAGCAATAAGCCTCGATTCTTTGTCGGCAACAAAAGAGTTGAGGCTTTTTTCATTCCAATCAAATAATCATCAATAACCCAATCAAGGAATTCTTTTCTATGATGTGATAAAAGATACTATTATTTTAGCTTTGTAGGTAGATAGATACTTCCTTATATAATCACCATTTAGGCCTTTTCTCTTAAAAATTGTAAAAACATTATGAAAAGTTTGTAAATGGACGAAAAGCTGTAGATTATCATCTTTTTTTATCTTAAAATGATTACGGGAAAATTTACTTTTGAAAGATGTCACTCTTTCAAATGAAGAGGTGGTTCACTCATAACAAATTGATAGTTTTTGAAAAATGCGTCGTTTTTTGGAGAAACAGTGGCTTAGCTATCCCACTGGCAGCAATTCAACCAAACTGAACTAGTGTCAATTTCTTTTACGATTTCGTTCTTATAGGATGACCAGGATTCTAGGTGTAATAAACGATTAAGATGTAAAAAACTATTATATTGGAGGAATTGGCCTTGAAAATAATGAAGAAACAGTGGTTTATCTTAACTGCCATTATGATGTTGTTAGCAAGTTATATCCTCCCTTTCGCACCGACTGCCAGTGCGGCTGAGCCGATCACGGTTGAACAGGCGATTGCCAACAATTCTGGAACCGCGACCGTGAAGGGCTATATCGTTGGCTATACAAAAAGCAATACTCCATCATATCAATTCGAAGGTCCCTTCACTAGCGATACAAATTTTGCAATCGCTGACAGCCCGAACGAGAGGGATGTTACAAAAATTCTTCCAGTTCAGCTGACGTCAGCGTACAGAAGCGAATTTGGTCTGGCATCAAAACGTGATAACCTTGGGAAGCAAGTATTTGTTACTGGCACGTTAATGAAATATTTTGGTGTTCCAGGCTTGCAAAGTCCGTCAGCTATATCCTTTGAAATGCCTCCTGGGGACCCGGTAGATCCGCCTCCTTTTTCCGGCGTTGAAGGCCTCGAAATTAGCGACATCCAAGGCGCGGGCCACAATTCTCCTTACAAGGACCAGAATGTAAAAGGAGTAGAAGGCATCGTCACCCATGTCGTGAATGCAAGTAATTTCTATATGCAGGACCCAACTCCAGATGAAAACTCGAAAACATCGGAGGGAATTCTTGTTTATAAACCGAGCCATAATGCACAGGCAGGAGATTCTGTAGCTGTCAATGGACTTGTGAAAGAGTGGGTTCTGGACGGTTACAGTGACAAGCTGCAAACAGACCTTGCAATGACAGAAATCAATGCGCAGGATGGTTCTGTTACAAAAATAGCATCGGGACAAGAGCTTCCGGCACCGCTTGTGATTGGCAAAGATGTCAAGCCGCCAACACAAGTTGTTGATAATGATCAATTTGGCACTTTTGATCCTGAACAGGATGGAATTGATTTTTACGAAAGCCTGGAAGGTATGCGTGTCGCGTTAGAAAGTCCAACGGCTGTCGCGCCGCAAAAATATGGCGAAGTTCCTGTCATTACAGAAAAAGTAGAGGGAAAAGTATATACGACCCCGGGTGGAATTCCGCTTGCAAAGGATAACGCCAATCCGGAAAGACTTCACCTGTTATTCGGGGACAGAAATTTTGTTTCCAAAACAGGTGACAAATTCAATGGAACGGTCACTGGGGTAGTAAGCTACTCATTCCAGAATTACAAAATCCTCACAGACAAAGCAGCTCTGCCGCCGCTTGTTGAAAGTGAATATGAGCGTGAAGTATCACAAATTGCAAAAGATGAAGATAAGCTCACGGTTGCCACCTACAACATGGAGAACTACACGTCTGCAAATGCGGAAAAAACAGATAAGATCGCAAAATCGATTGTCCAAAACCTGGGCGCTCCTGACATTGTCGGACTAGTCGAGGTTCAGGATAATAACGGTGAAACAAATGATGGCACAACGGACGCATCGCAAAACTACCAGGCTCTCATTGATTCGATCGTGAAAAATGGCGGGCCATCATACCAGTGGACTGACATTGCCCCGGAAAACAATCAAGACGGCGGGGCTCCTGGCGGAAACATCCGCGTTGGCTACATTTATAATCCTGCCCGTGTTTCATTGGCAGAGGGAACGAAAGGCTCTGCAACACAGGCTGTTGGCTATGAAAATGGTTCATTAACATTGAATCCCGGCAGAGTTGATCCAACTAACCCGGCGTTTGCTTCAAGCCGCAAACCTTTAGCAGCTGAATTCACTTTTAAAGGTGAAGAAGTCATCGTTATTGCAAACCATTTCAACTCCAAAGGCGGGGACGAGCCGATTTATGGGAAAAATCAACCGCCTGAGCTCGGCAGTGAAGCACAACGGATGGACATTGCCAAAGCCGTCAATCGCTTTGTGGCAGATGTAAAAAGTAAAAATGATGGCGCCAATGTGGTCGTACTTGGCGACTTAAACGATTTCGAATTCTCAAATCCGTTAGCAGCATTAAAAGGAAACGAGTTAACGAATTTAATTGAGAAGGTTCCGGCTCAGGAAAGATTTACGTATAACTATCAAGGCAATTCCCAGGTGCTTGACCACCTGCTTGTATCCAATAATCTTGCTGAACGGGCAGAAGTGGATATTGTCCATATCAACTCACCGTTTACAGAAGCCCATGGCCGGGTCAGCGATCATGATCCTGTGCTGGCGCAGCTTGATCTTTCAAAAGCTCCTGCCGGGCCAAAACCGCTGGATCTGTCGATTATGCACACAAACGACAGCCATGCACATGTTGAGCAATATCCCAAGCTTATTACCGCTGTAAACGAAGTGCGTGGCCAAAAGGAGAATTCACTGCTTCTTGACGCCGGGGATGTCATGTCAGGGACGTTATATTTCAGACAATATAAAGGTCTGGCCGACCTTGAATTTATGAATAAGCTCCGCTATGATGCGATGACATTCGGAAACCATGAATTTGACAAGGATTCTGCAACTCTTGCAAATTTTATCAGGGAAGCGAAGTTCCCGATGGTTAGTTCTAATGTAAATGTAACAGCCGATCCTGAATTAGGACCGTTGTTTAAAGATCAAATCGGCGGTCCTGGTGAAGGCGGAGAAATATATCCGGCGATTGTCAAAGAAATTGAAGGCGAAAAAGTTGGAATCTTTGGATTAACAACAGAGGAAACGTCTTTCCTTGCTAACCCTTCTGATCACGTAGTTTTTGAAAATGCAATCGAAAAAGCAGAGGAGACAATTACATCGCTTGAAGGGGAAGGTGTAAATAAAATCATTGCCCTTTCTCACCTCGGCTACAATGTTGATCAGGATCTTGCTGAAACGGTTGATGGAATTGACGTGATTGTCGGCGGACATTCCCATACAAAACTGACGACACCTGAAGTTGTTCAAAAATCAGAACCAACTTTGATCGTGCAAGCGAACGAATATTTATATTATCTTGGCTTGCTCGATGTGTCATTCGATGAGGCCGGGGTCATTACCGCTCACAACGGTCAGCTTCTTGATCTGAAAAACTATACGGCAGATGCAGAGGCAACAGCCCGTGTTGCTGAATTAAGAGCTCCGCTTGATGAGCTTAAGAATACTGTCGTTGGTTCTTCTGATGTGGTACTTAATGGCGAACGCGCTGATGTCCGCACAAAAGAAACGAATCTTGGCAACCTGATTGCTGATGCAATGTTACAAAAAGCAAATGAGTCAGTTCCGACCCAGATCGGTTTCCAAAACGGCGGTGGGATCCGTGCCTCGATTGACGCAGGAGAAGTGACATTAGGCGAAATCCTGACTGTCATGCCGTTTGAAAACCAGCTTGTTACACTTGATTTGACTGGCGACGAAATCAGGCAGGCTCTGGAGATCAGTGTAAGCCAGGTCGAAACCGCGCAAGGCAAGTTCATGCAGGTTTCCGGCCTGCAATTTAAATACGATCCTGCCAAACCGGCTGGTGACCGAGTCTGGTCGATTGAGGTAAAAACTGAAAAAGGTTTTGAGGAAATTGACCCGGCGAAGACTTACACGGTCGCAACCAATGCATTTGTTGCCGATGGCGGCGACGGCTACACCGTCTTCAAGAAAGCAAAAGACGAAGGCCGTATGAAAGAACTTTTTGTTGTAGATTATGAAGTTTTGTCCAGTTATTTTGAAAAGAACAACCCTGTTTCGCCGGCAGTAGAAGGACGCATCATTGCTGGTGAAGAACCGCAGCAGCAAACTGGCTGGGTTCAAGTGGGTGAAAACTGGTATTTCTATAATGAAGCTGGCGTTAAGCAGACTGGCTGGGTTGAGGTTGAGGGCAAAAAGTATTACCTTGATCCGAATGCAGACGGTGCTTTGAAAATAGGCTGGCTTGAGCTGGACGGGAAACGGTACTTCCTCGATCCAAATACACGTGGTGCGATGTGGACTGGCTGGCTTGACAGTGACAGTAAACGCTATTATCTTGACCCGGCAACCGGCGCAATGAAAACAGGCTGGGCCGACATCGAAGGAAAAAGGTATTACTTCAATGCTGATGGCCACATGCAAACCGGTTTGCAAAAAATTGCTGGCAAACAATATTACTTTAATAATGAAGGAGTCATGCAGAAAGGCCTGATGAAAATAAACGGCAAATGGTACTTCTTCAAAGCCGATGGATCCGCGATTACGAATCCAAGGGAACTCGTGCGCTATTTGCTTCGGTTATTGTTTAACAGGTTTTAGCATACTAAGCTAGCTTTCTGATGATCGAAACGTGTTTAGAAGTTTTATTCATCTGTCTACCATCAAAATATGCAAAAGACAGGACCCCTTTCACAATGAAAGGGGTTCTTACCGTTGTAAAAACATATAAAAATATATTTATATTGAAATGATATATCAATGGACGGTAAATTGAGAGGGCCTGGTGCAGCAAACTACTCTTAAGAGGGACTTAGCCCTGAAATCTGTCGGGAAGTTCTTGAACTATGATATGACTCGGTCTTTTGTTATCATGGAGGACTTGTTCATGGCAATTTGAAATAACTAGCACTAAAAATGCGGTTGTTACTATATTTAATGGTTATGTTTCTGGTACTGAAAGACTACTTCTTTCAAAAAATTACATGGAATATATTGAAAGTGTAGGTCGAATGTTGTAAGATTATGACCAGGTAAAAAGTTACATAATCCAACAATATTAACCAACGATAAAGGCAAATCCGATGAAAGTCGGAGACGCAAAGCCACGGGTCTAAAGCAGATGCCATGACAGCCGGGTTGCCGAATGGATTAAAGATGCTTCTTTCAGCTTCTTTTTGTGTGCGGTATCCTTCTGCTTTTAGCTGGTGGTGCCTTTTAGTGAAAGGAGCTGTTTTTGCGTTTTGAAGAAAAGGCTATTCTACAAATCTCTTATTTATTTTCTTACTATTCTATTAATAACGAGTTCCATCCTGCCCGGCCTGGCCAACAAGGCAGAGGCCGCCACGCCGGAAGCGTTTTTAAATCCGCTCCTGGAGGACTGGCTTCCGCAACCGGGACAGCCGCCGGGGTTTTCATCCGGCTTTTCTGCTATTTCCGGCGAGACAGGTGCGAACGGGGCAGAACCTCCGAGTTTCTTTGGCTCAAACGATTTCGCCTCATTGCCGGAAACACCGCCAATCGAAGCGGAGCCTGTCGACCTGCCAAAGGGAAGTTTATCACTGGTGAAGGATGATTTCATTCTCCCTTCCTACGGATTCCCGATCACGATCCAGCGTTTATATAAAACGGAAAAAAAGGACAAACTGTCACCATTCGGCTACGGGTGGGCGTTTCCGTATGACCATACAATCCAGATGTTTGCCGATTTTAATATCGCTGAATTCAAACCGGATGGAAGCCAGGTCAACTATACATATCATAAAGATGACGACACATTATTG
>NZ_PGVA01000007.1 GCF_002860125.1 Bacillus canaveralius | reverse complement strand
TATTTCAGATTTTTTTCGGGATTAAAGTGAAAAATAGAGCCTGAAATAATGTGCTCGTTTACATCACTCCTCTTCTAGTCCTCTATATACTGCTTTACGTTTATATACTATTGTTCCAACTTCTTCTCCATTTTTCGAGGGGAAAACTGCCTTTATTTCTACAGCTTCACCAATTTTAAACAACTCTTCAACAGAAATCTTCTTTTTAAGGGCAATTTTACGATCATCTCTTCTCATTCAAAACACCTCCACAATAATAAGAATTGATTATTTATTTTATAGTGTATGTAATTGTAGTCATTTCTTTCTTAAAGCCCAACTAATAGTTTTCAAATATAAAACTAAATAATATTGTACATGAATAAAAATGAACTGATTGTTTTTTATAATTGCAATATAATTTTAACCAAAAAAAACGTAGTAAGGAAAAGCCCGAACTTAAAATTTAACTGGGTCTAAATAATAATATTGAGATAAAAAACAGAATGAGAATAAAAAACACTCTGTTGTTTGTTTTTATACTAAAATTTAAGGAAAATATTTAGTTTTGTACAAATTTGTTTAGTACTGTAAAATAATAGAAAAGAGCATTTGAGGGGGAATATCATTGAGCAAACCAAAATTATCGATATTTTTTGGCGCTGGAGCAGAAATAGGTTACGGGCTGCCGTCAGGCGGGAAGTTTGCATTAGAAATATTTAGATGTTCAAACGAAGAAGATAAAGAGTTTTTTCGTCAGCAAATTCAAAACATCAATCGTATGTCTCAAATCGCTACACAATGGCTCCCTGATAATTACTCAAATAAGCGTCTAAATGTATTCGGTAAAGGGGAATTTGAGGGATTGATTGCCTCAAGCCTAGAGAATAGACGAAATAACATTTTAACCTATCTCAACCACTTTGATGAAAAGGTCACTTACCTTCTTCAACACTGGTATGTAAACGACGAAATAATTCGGCGAAAATTTACCGAAGAAACAGATGAGCAGATTGGAGAAATGCTTTACAGTCAGTCTATCAGACTCAATGAAAAATTGGCTTCCCAAGTTCCTCTATTTGATTCTGAATATTTTTCTGCTTTCTTAAGAATATTAGCCAAGCACCCTCAGGATCAACAAATAAAACGAATTGTACGAGCTTTCTTGGAATTGTTAGTAGGAGCATTTGGACAGAGCCTGGTCTCACAATTGAACGAAGAATTGTTTACGCAAGCACCAGACGAACTGAGTGTGTTCGATGACTTATCAGGTATTTTTTCTTTAAACTACCAAGGTGTAGGACAAACTGGGATGGAAATTGTCATTGAAGAACGTCCCCTAGATATTGACGAAGGCACAGAAGGATTAACCATTTTTAAGGAACTAGGACGCACCATTTTGGAAGAAATCTACTGCCAAGCAATGGATTATCAAGCCTTAATTGATAGTCACTTTCGCTATTTATACAACCCTAAAGCTCATTGGGCAAAGTTTACTCGGATTGCTATTTTTCTTCATACGGTTAGAAGGTATATTACGCAATATGTTCAGGTTGACCCATTAAAAATTTCAGGGGGACCAGGTTATTACCACGACCTTTTAAACTTAAGAGAGCAATATGAGGTCAAAGCTATCGGAACCACAAATTACAACAACTTTGTGCAACAAGTTATTTCGGAAACAGCATTAGGAGAAACTCCTATTTACCACTTAAATGGGAGTGTAAACGAATACTACGATCCTTTTAAAAACGAAATTCTAACGAATCCAACGCATGAAGAAAGAGAAGGTCGTATACTTGTTCCTTTTATGTTCACACAAAGTGGCATTAAGCCGTTAACATCTGTTGAAATGTCCAGAAAGTATGTAGAATTATATGATCATTTTGTTCAATCAGATGTAGTATGTGTCATTGGCTATGCATTTAATGGGGATGATGGTCACATTAATGGGATGTTCAGAAGTCTAGTGGAGCAAGAACATAAAAGATTATTCATCTTTCACTATAAGAACGATACCCGTTCCGAAGTTCAGGTAGAAAGGGAATATAAAGAAAAGTTAAGATTAAACTCTTCAGAAAGCCTTAAAGTTTTTCTAGTGAATCAAAATCGTATAGCGAATGAAAACATTTGGTTTGAAAATATACTTAATGAGTTCGTTACTCATTAAATGACCTACAAGCGCATTGACAATGAGTATGCAGCAGTGGGAACAATGGTTTAAGAGTGAACTAGCAAAATTATTGAACTAACGAAGTGCTTAGTTGCAGATCTGCCTGCCAACAGACGGCTCTTAAAGCGGGCTCAGTAAAAAAATAAAACCAGGTGAGTTGATTTACTCACTATGGAAATAAGATGCGATTCAATTGACTAAACTCATATCAGTATCTTATTCCATAGGATTACAACTTTAATTCAATTGAGCAACACTATTGAACATTTGTGTGTTAAAAAACCTAGTCAGTGATAACTGACTAGGTCAGAATTTAGAAAAGTAAGAAGGTTCATTTTTTAATTCCAAACGAGTTTGTCAAAGATAAAATAAAGCATAAGTCTTCCAAATCGAAAACTTATGCTTTAAGTCAAAATTAGTGAAGTGATGGGTTCAAAATAATCTAACTCCCAAGTTCTTTTAAAGCATAATATGGTCACTTTCTTTTTAAAGCATAAAGGTGTAATGATGACATATTTATGCTTTAAGTCACACAAAATAAAAAATCCACCATTCTTATGTATGGTGGAGACGGTGGGAGTCGAACCCACGTCCAAGAATATTGGCACTTAAGCTTCTACGAGTGTAGTCGACATATTAGCGTTTCGCGGCAACCTTCTGCCTATCGACAGGCGTCCGGGCAGCTAGTCTGGTTGTTCTCTTCCTTCATCCTCAGACGGTGGAATCCGGCGTAGCCCACTTAAAGTGAGTCCCTTACCCTACCACATGGGCAATGGAGGGAGGAACCGCTATCGACTGTTATTAAGCAGCGAAAGCGAGGTTGTTGTTTTCTTTGCCAGTTATAGGCTTTGACGTTTTAACGAGGCCGATCCCCTCGACTCGCAACCTAAGCTCAAACTATCCCTGTCGAATCCGTAGCGTCCCCATTATTAAAGGTCCTGCAAGTCTTTTTTTTCAGACTGTCACAGGCAGGCGTTACGTACGCTCAAGATCATGAGCATTAAGTTTTGCCACCAACAGTGACAATTACTATTATACCATATTGCTGGCATTTTTCAATAGTGGATACTCATATCATATCTTCTGTCTGTCCCGGAAGGCCCGCTCGATGTCGCGTTTTGCTTCTTTCTTTTTCAAGTCTTCACGCTTATCGTATTTCTTTTTACCTCTGGCAAGGCCAATTAATACCTTCGCATATCCGTTTTTCAAATAAAGCTTGACAGGAACAAGTGAGTATCCCTCTTCTTTTGTTTCACCGATCAGCTTACTGATCTGCTTTTTATGAAGGAGCAGCTTTCTCGTTCGCAATGGGTCGTGGTTATAGCGGTTTCCCTGTTCGTACGGGCTGACATGCATATTGTATAAAAAGACTTCGCCGTTTTGGATTCGTGCGAAGGCATCTTTAAGGTTCACTCTGCCGGCGCGAATTGCTTTAATTTCAGTACCTTGCAATACGATACCTGCTTCATATGTTTCTTCAATAAAGTAATCATGGTATGCTTTTTTATTTTGTGCGACAGTCTTTCCCTCGCCCTTTGGCATGATATTTCCCCCTTTTCCCCTCAGCAGGGAAAAACAACGTTTCTATTTATCCCTCTATTTTATCAAAAATAAGCCGGGCTCACAACGTTCGAGCGGGAAAGAGAGGCCGAGGAAAGCTCTCTCATTAATCAAGTTAACGGCTTTTTTTCTTTTTATCCCGCTTTATTTTCGGTGCATTTTCATAAAACCGTTTGCTCTTCTTCGGTTTCTTTTTGTCTTCGCCTTTTTCTGCTGCTTTTTTGGCACGCGGTTTCCTCGGACCGTCACCTGCTTTAAAGACTCGGGGTGCCCCAGTTGTGTCGCGGCGGCGTGTCCCTTTCATGCCGACGATTTCAAAGTCAATCGACCGTTCTTCCGTATTTACCTTGACAACACGTACTGTTATTTCATCACCAATGCGGAAAACATTGCCAGTCCGTTCACCAATCATCGCAAAATGGCGCTCGTCATAACGGTAATAATCGTCGGTCATATAGCTGACGTGCACAAGCCCTTCAATCGTGTTTGGAAGCTCGATAAACATCCCGAAATTTGTGACAGAGCTGATGATGCCATCATATTCGACGCCAATTTTGTCTTCCATAAATTCAGCCTTCTTCAGTTCATCTGTTTCCCGCTCGGCATCGACAGCGCGGCGTTCCATGTTGGAAGAGTGTTCAGCTATCTCCGGAAGGCGTGTGTTCCATTTCTCCCTTGTTGCCGGATCCAGCTTCCCTTCAATTAAATAGGTGCGAATCAAGCGGTGTACAATCAAATCGGGATAGCGGCGGATCGGTGATGTAAAATGCGTATAGAATTCAGCCGAAAGCCCAAAGTGCCCAAGGCTGTTCGGATTGTATTTTGCCTGCTGCATCGAGCGGAGCATGACAGTAGAGATAACCATTTCTTCAGGCTTGCCCTGGACTTCTTCAATAATTTCCTGAAGCGCTTTTGGATGGACCGAATTGGCGCTACCTTTTACAATATAGCCAAAGTTGGTGATAAACTCGAAGAAGCGCCGCAATTTATCTTCCTTCGGATCTTCATGAATCCGGTAAATAAACGGGACATCCATCCAGTGAAAATGCTCGGCAACCGTTTCGTTCGCAGCAAGCATGAACTCTTCAATCAAACGCTCGGCTACTGTACGCTCACGAATGACAACGTCCGTTGGCCTCCCATCTTCCTCAACGAGAACCTTCGCCTCTTTAAAATCAAAATCGATCGCCCCTCTGTTCATCCGTTTCTTCCGCAATACTAAAGAAAGCTCTTCCATCAATTTAAACATTGGCACAAGCGGCGCATATCGTTCGATTAAATCTTCATCCTGATCAACGAGGATCTTTTTTACATCCGTATACGTCATGCGCTCTGTCGTTTTAATGACGCTTTCAAAAATCTCATGATGAACCACTTCCCCGTCAGGTGCAATTTCCATTTCACACGAAAGGGTAAGCCTGTCCACCTGCGGATTCAATGAACATATTCCATTGGAGAGACGGTGGGGGATCATCGGAATCACTCGGTCAACCAGGTACACGCTCGTTCCGCGTTCCTCTGCTTCCCTGTCAATCGGCGAATGTTCCTGAACATAATGACTAACATCGGCAATATGGACACCGAGCTTGTAATGACCATTGTCCAATTTTGTGACCGTAACCGCATCATCAAGATCCTTAGCATCTCGACCGTCAATCGTCACGATCGTTTGATTTCTTAAATCCCTGCGATTGGCAATTTCACTTTCAGCAATGATTTCCGGCGCTTCATTCGCCTGCTCAAGCACATCTTGTGGAAAGGCCATCGGCAAGCCATGCTTGTGAATGATAGAGAGAATATCAACACCCGGATCGTTTTTATGGCCGAGAATTTCGACAACTTCTCCCTCTGCACTTTTGCGTCCTTCTGGATAAGTTGTCAGCTTAACAACGACTTTATGTCCCTCGATGGCACCTTTAGATGCAGACTTCGCAATAAAAATATCGCTCGTAAACTTTTTATCATCGGGAAGCACAAATCCGAAATGCTTACTCTCTGTGTAGGTTCCGACAATTTGCTTGATGCCACGCTCAAGAATTCGGACAATTGTACCCTCGCGCCGTTGTCCCGAGCTTTCTGTTGAAACACGCACTAATACAATATCGCCGTGCATCGCATTATTCGTTTCGTTTGGTGGAACGAAAATATCATCCATGCCCGGCTCGTCCGTCACAACGAAGGCGAACCCTTTCGCATGTCCAGATACTCTCCCGCGAATCAGATTCATTTTTTCCGGCAGGCCGTAGCGGTTGCTGCGCGTTCTGACAACGAGCCCTTTCTCTTCCATGACAACTAGTGCTTTAACAAAATCTTTAAAGGCTGATGAGTCCTCAATCCCGAAGGCTTCTTCAAGTTCCTGGACTGTCAGCGGCTTATACGCCTCATCCTTCATATATTGTAAGAGTCGGTCAATGTGGTGCTGGATGGTTTCATCCATTGTAATCCCTCCTTTTCAGGGCTTCTGTTTTTATTCTTGCCAATTTAAGCTTTCTAAAAACTGATAAATATCTTCATGAAGCTGGTCGCGCTCTTTATCGAGTGTGATGACATGTCCCGATTCCTCGTACCATTTCAGTTCCTTCCGCTCGGACTCAACTTCATTATAAATAATATTCGCGCTTTCTGTATTGATCATATGATCATGGCGGGCCTGGACGACAAAGGTCGGGGCATATATCATATCAACATGATTGCGGACGTCGGCAATGAGGTTTTGCAGTGCTTTTAATGTATTCATCGGTGTTTTCTCGAATTCAGTCATTTCCTGTTCAATTTGCTCTTCACTTTTGCCTTCATGTTTTTTATATTCGCGGGCATATGCCAGGATTCCTTTATACATGACTTCCTCACTTTTAATATGCATCGGTGCACACATCGGTACGATACCCTTTACCGGTACTGTATAACCCAGTTTCAAAGAGAAGACTCCGCCTAAAGAAAGGCCGGCAATGGCAATTTCGTTATGGCCCTTGTTTTTCAAAAATTCATAGCCTCCGATCACATCCTTCCACCAATCTTCAGGACCGGTATGGACAAGCTCTTCCGGAGGAACGCCATGGCCTTTATAATGAGGGGCATGGCTGGTATAACCTTTTTTCTCAAGAAAGCGGCCAAGCATGCGGACATCCGCTGAATTTCCTGTAAATCCGTGCAACAGCAAAACCGCTCTCTTTCCCCCTTCAAAAGTAAACGGCTTCGGCATAACAATATTCATTTATGAAAAACTCCTTTTCTAACGTAATATTTCCTTACATCCTCTTCATTAAACGTTTAACCACAAGTACTTTATTTTTAGCAAACATACCGATAACATTCCACTAAAACGTACTCATCTATGTAATTTCAGCATATAGAAAAAAAAGCATAAAAAAACCTGACCCGTCACAGGCCAGGATTTATTGTATTCTTATAGGTCAAAATACGAAACCGCAATCGTTAAGAAAAAAAATAAAACCGAGAGAACGATTGTAATGCGGTGGAGAATCAAGTCAAGCCCACGTGCTTTTTGCTTACCGAATAATTGCTCAGCACCACCGGAAATGGCTCCAGAAAGCCCTGCGCTTTTTCCCGATTGAAGAAGTACAACAACGATAAGTGCGATACATACAATAACCAATAGTGTGACTAATACTGCGTGCAAGAAGTCCACCTCCTATAAAACGTACCTTCACAGTATTTTTAATGTATCATATTTCCTTACATTAAACAATAACAATCTGAGTCAGGTGATCACTACACCAGGGGGTGGTCTGCTCGAAATTCATCTGTAATCATTCTTGAATGTGCAGCAGATCCAAAAACTCTTGCTCCGGCTTCATATATTTCGTGCCCTTATCTGATTGAAAATAGATTGCCTGGTCATCTCCAAATGAAACATTGACCTTTAAGCTGCCGAAATCAATCTCACTGATTTTTTCACGGGTGGACGCTTCTTTATCCCAATCTATAGCATGATTAATAATATAGGCAATTTGATTGATCGTATCTTTGTCGTTTATTTCTATACATGCCTCATTGTGGGAACTGGCATAAATACAAATACTGTCAGGAATTTGCACAATCCATGTTGTGAACGTGTGAATAGGGGTCTTATCGAACACTACCTCGGTGCGTCCCTCTTGTTCGTTATAATAAGCGGAAACCGACAGCTCTCCTTCAAACCCTGACTTCTGCCACTGTGAATGGAAGCTTGATTCATGTTTTTCTTTGTTGATTTCAAATATTGGTCTCTGCGATACTTTCCAACCATTGTTCGGCAGTTCTTTTTCATAAAAATCATAGATATCATTGACGTGATTGCCGACGAGAACATACTCATGTTCATCCGGCTCTAAACCCTCAAACAACGGAATGTCATCTTCTTGTTCAGGGATAATCGACGTCCCGGAATGATTATTATCAATTACCTTAAGATAAAAGAACCAACTGGTTAAGGCGATTGTCGCAATAAATAATATAATAAACCAACTATTTCTTTTCACCTATGATACCTGCCTCTAATGATTCGATTTATAATAATTATTTTACCACCATTTCCTTTATTCTTTCTTAGTAAGGAAGAAAACATATAAAAAACCTCCTACTTTTCCATGAAAAATAAAAAGTAGGAGGTTTTTCTGTTTATTTATTTTGTTACTATCAAGGAAAATTACTTCTTCAGGTTATAAAAAGAGCTTAACCCGCCATACACGGCTAATTCACCAAGCTCGTCTTCGATGCGAAGAAGTTGGTTGTATTTTGCAACCCGGTCTGTACGGGACATCGAACCAGTTTTGATTTGTCCGGCATTTGTTGCGACAGCAATATCAGCAATCGTTACGTCTTCTGTTTCACCGGAGCGGTGGGAAACAACTGCTGTGTATCCAGCGCGCTTCGCCATTTCGATCGCGTCAAATGTTTCTGTTAGTGTACCAATTTGGTTTACTTTGATCAGGATTGAGTTGGCAATCCCTTTTTCGATTCCTTCAGCAAGCTTTTTGGTGTTTGTAACGAATAGATCGTCACCAACAAGCTGGACTTTGCCGCCGATGCGGTCCGTTAACAGCTTATGGCCTTCCCAGTCATTTTCGTCCAATCCATCTTCAATAGAAACGATTGGGAATTGATTAACAAGGTCTTCATAGAAGCTGACCATGTCTTCTGAAGATAAACCTGTGCGGCCTTCGCCGGCAAGGTCATATTTGCCTGTTTCCTTGTTAAAGAACTCAGAGGAGGCAACATCCATTGCGAGCAAGACGTCTTTACCTGCTTCGTAACCTGCGTTAGAGATTGCTTCGATGATCACTTCTAATGCTTCACGGTTTGAACCAAGGTTTGGAGCGAATCCGCCTTCGTCACCAACTGCTGTGTTCAGGCCTTTGCTGGATAGAACTTTCTTCAAGGAATGGAACACTTCTGCACCCATGCGGATTGCTTCTCTAAAAGTAGGCGCTCCGACAGGCATGATCATGAACTCCTGGAAGTCCACGTTATTGTCAGCATGGGACCCACCGTTGATGATATTCATCATTGGCGTTGGCAGCTGCTTCGCATTTGATCCGCCAAGGTAACGGTATAAAGGCAAGCCAACAGATTCAGCTGCAGCATGAGCTGCCGCCATTGAAACACCAAGAATTGCGTTCGCACCCAATTTCCCTTTATTGTCAGTGCCGTCAAGCTCAATCATTGTACGGTCAATGCCAACCTGGTCTGTAACGTCCATACCGATAACCGCTTCTGCAATTACTTCATTGACGTTTTCAACTGCTTTTTGTACGCCTTTGCCAAGGTAGCGTGATTTGTCACCGTCACGAAGCTCAACCGCTTCATACTCACCGGTTGAAGCGCCTGATGGCACGATTGCACGGCCGAAGAAACCAGATTCGGTAATCACTTCTACTTCAACTGTTGGATTTCCGCGGGAATCAAGAACTTCACGTGCGTATACATTTTCGATGAATGGCATAATCAAAATCTCTCCTTTTGGATCAGTTATTTTTTTAATAAAGATCGTCCAGTCATTTCAACTGGTTTTGCTAAATTTAAAAGATCGAGCATTGTTGGTGCCAGGTCGCCGAGAATTCCGTCTTCCCGTAATTCAGCGCCTTCTTTTGTAACAATGACAGGGACCGGATTCGTTGTATGTGCAGTCATAGGGTGCCCTTCGATGGTGACTACTTCATCAGCATTCCCATGGTCAGCGGTGATAATCGCTGTTCCGCCTTTTGCGATAATCAAATCGACAAGGCGACCGAGGCATTCATCGACCGTTTCGACCGCTTTAATTGTCGGTTCGAGCATGCCTGAATGGCCGACCATATCCGGATTTGCATAGTTTAGAATAATCGCATCAAAGTTATCCGCCTCTATCTCTTTCACGAGCGCATCCGTGACTTCGTATGCACTCATCTCTGGCTGAAGATCGTAGGTCGGAACCTTTGGTGATGCAATTAAAATTCGTTCTTCACCAGGAAATTTCTCTTCGCGTCCGCCGCTCATAAAGAACGTAACGTGAGGATATTTTTCGGTTTCAGCAATACGCAGCTGTTTCAGGCCGTTTTGCGCCAGAACCTCTCCAATGGTGTTATCGAGATTCGCTGGTTTGAAAGCCACATAGCCGTCAACTGTCTCACTGAAATGCGTCAAACAGACAAAGTGAAGGTTTTGCGGATGCTTCCTTCCCCGGTCAAAAGAACGGAAATCCTTGTTTGTAAAAGTATTCGAGATTTGAATGGCCCGGTCAGGACGGAAATTATAAAAAATAACCGCATCTTCATCTTCGATTGTTGCAACCGGTTTTCCATCGGGTCTCGTTAATACCGATGGTAACACAAACTCATCAAAAATTCCGTTTTTGTAGGAGTCTTCAATAAGTTCCAATGGATTCGAATAGGCTGGACCCTCTCCGTACACCATCGAGCGATATGATTTTTCAACACGCTCCCAACGCTTGTCCCGGTCCATCGAATAATATCGGCCTGAGATTGTCGCGAACTCTCCTACACCATACTCATTCATTTTCTCCAAAGTTTCTTCAATATATTTCCGGGCCGTTTGCGGCCCGACATCGCGTCCGTCCAGGAACGCGTGAAGATAGACTTTTTCGACTCCTTCCTCAGCGGCAAGGCGCAAAAGCGCAAACATATGCTCAATATGGCTGTGGACGCCACCGTCAGAAAGAAGCCCGAATAAATGGAGTCTTTTCCCTTTTTCTTTTACATGCTTGATTGCATCAAGAAAGGTTTGATTTTTCGCAAATTCGCCTTCACGAATCGAAATATTGACTCGTGTTAAGCTTTGAAACACGGTTCGGCCCGCTCCAATATTTAAGTGGCCGACTTCGGAGTTCCCCATCTGCCCCTGCGGAAGCCCGACTGCTTCTCCGGATGCAATCAGCTTAGCATGTGGGTACTTGTTCCAATATCGTTCGAAATTTGGTTTGTTCGCCTGCGCAACAGCATTCCCTTTTCGCTCGCCTCTTATAGCAAACCCGTCAAGAATGATGAGCGCAACAGGGGCTTTACTCATTCTGGCCTGCCTCCAATAGCTGTAGGAATGACTGGGCCTCAAGGCTTGCTCCGCCTACAAGGGCTCCGTCAATATCTGGCTGTTCCATATATTCTTTAATGTTGCCCGGCTTTACACTTCCGCCGTATTGAATGCGGACTGCATCAGCTGCAGCCGGTGAAAATTGTTCCGCAACCACCTGGCGGATATGGGAACAAACTTCATTTGCATCTTGCGCAGTTGAAGATTTACCTGTTCCAATCGCCCAGATTGGTTCGTAAGCAATGACAGTTTGCTTAACTTGATCTTCTGTTAAACTGTTTAATGCTTTTTTTACCTGGTCGCCGACAAGCTGATTCGTTTCGCCGTTTTCACGCTGTTCAAGTGTTTCACCGACGCAAACAATTGGTGTTAAACCATAATTAAATGCGGAAAGCGTCTTTTTGTTGACCGAATGATCGGTTTCGTTAAACATTTCCCTGCGCTCGGAGTGTCCGATAATTACATATTTAACTCCAATGTCAGCAAGGGCTTTCGGGCTTACTTCCCCTGTAAAAGCACCGCTTTCTTCAAAGTGCATATTCTGGGCACCGATTTCGAGATCATAGTCTCTTGTGCTTTCGACTAACTGTTCCAAAAACAATGCCGGGGCACAGACGACCGATTCGATGTTTTCTTTAGGAGGGACCAGCCCGTTTACTTCTTCAATAAAGGCTTTTGCCTCTGAAAGAGTTTTATGCATCTTCCAATTTCCTGCGATAATTGGTTTGCGCATGTCGCACATCCTTTCGTGTGTCAATTCTGGGAGCAAAAGCTGCTCCCCGGTTTATTTATCCAGTAAAGCCACGACCCCAGGAAGTGCTTTGCCTTCCATAAATTCGAGGGACGCACCTCCGCCGGTGGAGATATGGCTCATTTTTTCAGCCAGGTTGAATTTTTCAACTGCTGCTGCAGAATCTCCGCCGCCGATTACCGAATATGTATTAGACGCTTCGGCAAGTGCTTCGGCGACAGCTTTCGTTCCCCCTGCAAATTTATCAAACTCAAAAACACCCATTGGACCGTTCCAAATGACTAATTTTGAATTCTTGATGACATCGCGATAAATTTCCGCCGTTTTCGGACCGATATCCAAAGCTTCCCAATCAGAAGGAATCTCTTCAATCGCTACTTCTCGAGTGTTTGCTTCAGGTGAAAAATCATCTGCGACAATTGCATCAACTGGCATATAGAAGTTAACGCCTTTTTCTGCTGCTTTTTGCATAAACGATTTTGCCAGATCGATTTTGTCTTCCTCAAGCAATGATTTTCCGACTTCATTTCCGTTTGCTTTTACAAATGTGTAAGCCAAGCCGCCACCGATAATTAAGTTATCAACCTTTTCAAGCAGATTATCGATGACACCGATTTTATCTTTTACCTTGGCACCGCCAATAATTGCTGTGAAAGGCCGTTCCGGATTAGACAATGCTTTCCCAAGCACCGCCAATTCTTTTTCCATCAAAATGCCTGAAACCGCTGGAAGATGGTGAGCAATTCCTTCTGTTGATGCATGGGCACGGTGGGCAGCTCCGAACGCGTCATTGACATAAATGTCAGCTAAATCTGCAAACGCTTTTGCCAGCTCGGGGTCATTTTTTTCCTCGCCCTTGTAGAATCGGACGTTTTCAAGGAGGAGTACATCGCCATCAGACATTGTGTCAATCTCTTTGCTGACAGACTCTCCGTATGCTTCATCCGTTTTTTTCACTTCTTTGCCAAGAAGCTCTGACAATCGAGCGGCAACCGGGGTAAGCCTCAATTCCTCAACAACCTGGCCTTTAGGACGGCCGAGATGGGATGCCAAAATAACCCTGGCGCCCTGTTCTGTTAAATATTGAATTGTCGGCAGCGCAGCGCGGATCCGTGTTTCATCCGTAATGGTTCCATCCTTCATCGGAACGTTAAAATCAACACGGCAAAACACTTTCTTCCCTTTTACATCCACATCTTTTACGGTTTTTTTATTCATGGCAAAAGAACCTCCTTTGGATTATCAGCCTGGACGAGTAAAAGGGAGTGGGGAATGATCCCCGCTCCCCTTTTCATCCGTCTATATTATAGTGGTTCACGATATTAATATCCATTAATTATATAATGCATGGATATTTATTCTTTTAGTCTTATAGTCCTTTTTGAGCGATGTAATCAACAAGGTCAACTACACGGCTTGAATAGCCTGTTTCGTTGTCATACCAAGAAATAACCTTTACCATGTTACCTTCCATAACCATTGTGGAAAGTGCATCGATAGTGGAAGAATACTCACTTCCGTTAAAGTCCCTTGATACCAAAGGCTCTTCTGTGTAGCCTAAAATCCCTTTTAATTCTCCCTCAGAAGCTTCCTTGAAAGCGGCATTTAGTTGTTCAGCTGTTACATCTGAATTAAGTTCAGCCACCAAGTCTACTAAAGATACGTTTGGAGTTGGTACGCGCATTGCGCCTCCATTTAATTTACCTTTGAGTTCAGGCAAAACGAGGGACACTGCTTTTGCAGCACCAGTTGTTGTCGGAATAATATTTTCTGCCGCGGCACGGGCACGTCGATAATCCTTATGCGGCAAGTCCAAGATTTGCTGGTCATTTGTGTATGAGTGGACAGTTGTCATCATTCCACGTTTAATTCCAAACTTATCATTAAGAACTTTCGCGAAAGGAGCTAAACAGTTAGTAGTACAAGAAGCATTCGAGATTACATGATGGTTTGCAGCATCATATTTATCATGGTTTACACCCATAACAATTGTGATATCCTCATCGCTCGCAGGAGCAGAGATAATAACTTTTTTCGCGCCGGCTTCTAAATGTTTTGCAGCGTCAGCACGCTTTGTAAAACGGCCTGTTGATTCAACAACCACTTCAACACCAAGGTCGCCCCAGCCTAGTTGGGCAGGATCGCGTTCAGCAAGAACTTTTACTTTTTTCCCGCCGACAACGAGGGAATCTCCATCAACAGTCACATCCTGGTCCAGCTTACCGTGAACAGTATCATATTTTAATAAATGCGCAAGCATATTTGCATCTGTTAAGTCGTTTACTGCCACTACTTCTACATTTGGGTTGTTCAGTGCTGCACGGAATACAACACGTCCAATTCTACCAAAACCATTAATACCAACTTTTACTGCCATGATGATTTTCCTCCTTTGAATATATAAGGCTTTTTATTTATATAAAGGGGGTTACCCTTGTATCAACTGCTTAGCGGCACCTTCATCGGTAATTAAAATCGTCGATGCCGGAGCCTGTTTCATGTAGGCGCGAATGGCCTTTGCCTTTGAGAAGCCGCCCGCAACAGCCAAAACGCTGTCAACGCCGGGCAAGTCTCCAAGCTGCAAACCAATCGTTGGGACTTTGTGGACAATTTCCCCAGTTTCATCAAAGTAATAGCCGAAAGCTTCACCAACAGCTTTCTTTTTACGAATGATCTCCAAATCTTCCGCACTCGTTTTCCGGCGCTCCGCCATTGTTATAGCGTCTCCAATTCCATGTAAAACCATGCTAGCCGATTTGATTAAATCAAGCACTTCATGAATAAAAGGCTCTTTTATAAATGATTGGTAAATTTCACGGCTTACCTGGTCAGGTACATAAAGAACGCGGTGCTTTGCCCCTGTTTGCGCGGCCATTTTTGCACAGATCGTATTCGCCTGGTTTTGTACATCTTCACCCAACCCGCCTCTTGCAGGCACAAACAGCAAATCATTCTTGCCAAAATCGAGTGTCAGCATTTCAGCAACTGCCGCCATTGTAGATCCACCGGTTACGGCAATGATATTTTCGTCGTGAAGACGCTCTTTCATGGAGATCGCGCACGCTCTCCCAAGTTCATGCTTTACCCATGGTGACTGGTCGCTGTCGCCATTGACGATAATCACTTTTTGGATGCCAAGCTGGGCTTCGAGCTGGCGCTCTAATTTGTCTATACCCGTTATGCCTCTCATTATGCTATCAAGTCTTTCCAACAGGGCCTTGCCTTCTTCTGTTAAACTCATTCCCAGGCTTGTAAAATAAAGCAAGCTCTGGCCCTTTAAAAACTCGACTTCTGAACGAAGCACGCGCTCGGTAAGCCCGAGGCTGATCGCCAGACTTCGTCTCCCCACTGGCTGCATCACGTTTATGTATTGGAGGATCAGATAACGTTTTTGCATAACATCAAGCAGATCAGGCAATAATCTTCTTTGGATATCAAATAATGAATTCATCATACCGTTTCTCCTTGAATGAAGTGATGTTGGTCACAAAACGTCCCGGTGTGACATATTATGTCCCGCTAACGGTAAAAAAAAATCACTCCTGATTCCATTTTCATTTTAACAGGAGTGAACGGCTAATTCAACATATATGTTTAATCTTTTTTTTGCAAACGTTTACTTAATTCGAATTTATCAATATGACCATATTGAAGCATCTCTCCGTCAAGTTCGACAACCGGAATCATCAAACCGTATTTCTCGGTTAATTCGTCGCTTTCGTCAATATCCCATTCTTCCAATTCGAAAGGATTTTCTGATCGCATCTCAATTAAAGCGGTTTTTGCCTTGTCACATAAAGGGCATTTAGTTCGCGTATAAAAAATAAGCTTAAGCACCAGTTTATTTCTCCTTCTATTCGTATCTTTTCCTTTTTGAGGATGAAGCTATCCCTAGCTGATCCCGGTATTTGGCGACTGTCCTTCTTGAAACGATCATTCCTTCTTCCTGCAGCCTGGCGACAATTTCCTGATCAGATAACGGCTTTTGTTTATTTTCAGCGGCAACATATGCTTCAATTTTACTTTTCACCTGTGCCGATGAAGTATTTTCACTTGAAACGGTTTGAATTGTACTCGTAAAAAATGATTTTAATTCCATCGTTCCAAATGGGGTTTGTGCATATTTTTCCCGGACCGCCCTGCTGACTGTCGATTCATGAATGCCCAATTCATCGGATATTTCCTTCATGATTAATGGCTTGAGACCCTCGCGTCCTTTTTTGAAAAAACCTTGCTGCTTTTCAACGATTTTCATTGTTACTTTCAGCAGCGTTTCTTTTCTTTGCTCCAGGCTTTTTAAAATCCAATAATAATCCTGTTTTTTTTCCTGAAGAAAGCGGCTGACCTGGTCGTCCTTATAGGTTGACATTTCCGTAAAATAAGCATGGTTAAAGCTCAGCTTCGGAATGACGGAATCAAGGATGGTCACCGTATAATCGATGCCATTCCAATCAATAATTACATCCGGGATCATGTAGACCGGCTTTTGCTGCTGAAAAAGAGCACCCGGTCTGGGATTGAGCGTTTGAATAAAATCAAATGTTTGCTGGATCTCCTTTAGCTCAATTCCTGCCTCTTTCGAGATCAGCTTCCAATTCTTATTGGCAAATGGGTGAAAATAATCGGTTATAATCATCTCCGCCAATGCATTTCTGTTTCCGAGTCTTTGCAACTGCAGTAACAGACATTCCTGAAGGCTGCGCGCACCGATGCCGGCAGGATCGAGCTGCTGGAGGATGTGCAAACATTCTTCCGCCTCTTGCAGTGGATATTTAGCCACAGCTTCATGCCAATCATAGAAGTAACCGTTTTCATCTAAATTAAGGATGAAATCGGTGAGAATCTGTATTTGCCGTGTTGTGACTTGTTTAAAATTGATTTGTGAACGCAAGTATTCATCTAATGAGACAACCTTCTCGCCTATTTGTTCGATCCAGTTTTTCTTGTCTTTTTGACTATTTTTCCATGAGGATTTACTCCGGTCCATCCGCGGATCAATGGCGGTTTGAAAATTGCCTGAATCCAGCTGTAAAAGGGGGTTCTCTGCTGCTTTATTTTCGAGGAAAGCGTTAAGCTCCTGAGCAGAATACTGCAAAAGCGCAATCGCTTGAGTCAGCTCCTGCGTAAGCATCAATTTTAAAGTTTGCTGCTGCCAAAGTCCCGCTTTAAAATCCATTCTGCATCCCCCCTGCACCCATTTTACAATAAGGATCAGCAATGGTGTATGGAAATTTATTTATAATGCAGATCCCGGTAGAAATAAGGACCTCGTTGCAGGAAGATTTTCGTTGGGTGCACTGAGTTACACTGTATTATAATATGTATTCCAGTTTTATTTACAACACTCCGAATTTATGAGGTTGATTTATGAGCGGTTGTCGAATTTATGAGCGAAACCAGTTTTGTCAGAGAGACGCAACTGACCAGCGGCACTCACCCCGATAATATAAAAAACCTCTCCCTGATGTTGTGAATCAGGAAAAGGTTTTTGGCAACGCCCTCGGCAGGAATCGAACCCACATCTCAAGAACCGGAATCTTACGTGCTATCCGTTGCACCACGAGGGCATATTAAAATATAAATCGCTTGTCAAGCGCCTTCTTTCGCATAAAAAGCTGCTAATCGTTTAAGCACTACGATTTACTATTATAGGGCATGTTTTCATTCTTTGCAAGCAAGTTCGGCGTTTAAAAAAATATACTTTGGGTAAGATGGAAACGGAGCGGTTTTTTTCCAGTCATAAAAGTGTCGAACGATTCATCCCATTCTCGAATGCGATTCGTTTGACCTTTATTGACCATCATTGTATGATAGCAATACATACTATTCTTCTATTGGAAGAACTGCATTACTAATGTATGTTTGATCTCTTGATATTGGAGGAGGAAGCGTTAATGAATTTAATCCCAACAGTTATTGAACAGACAAACCGGGGCGAGCGTGCTTACGATATTTATTCACGCCTGCTAAAAGACCGCATCATTATGCTTGGAAGTGGAATTGATGACCATGTGTCCAATTCAATTGTCGCCCAGTTGCTGTTCCTTGAAGCGGAAAACCCCGAGAAAGATATATCCATCTACATTAACAGCCCGGGAGGAAGCATTACTGCCGGTATGGCGATTTATGACACGATGCAGTTTATCAAGCCGGATGTGCAAACAATTTGTATCGGAATGGCTGCTTCAATGGGAGCATTTTTACTTGCTGCAGGTACAAAAGGCAAACGCTATGCGCTTCCTAACAGCGAAGTCATGATTCATCAACCGCTTGGCGGCGCGCAAGGCCAGGCAACTGAAATTGAAATTGCTGCAAAACGCATTTTATTCTTGCGTGACAAGCTAAACGAAATTCTTTCTGAACGCACAGGCCAGCCACTTGAAGTGATCGCAAGGGATACAGAACGCGATAACTTTATGACCGCCGACAGAGCGCTTGAATACGGCTTAGTAGACCAAATTATCACTAGAAACCCTATCGAAAATACCGACAAAAAAGACAAAAAATAACCAATTAAAAACTCGTGCCAATCGGCGCGAGTTTTTTTAATTTTCTTTTTGGATGTAATTTGCGAGCTCTTGAAGCGCATTCTGCTCATCATGTCCGTCCGCAATCAAGGTTATCGTCGAACCGGCACTGACTGCAAGGCTCATTAACCCCATGATGCTTTTCGCATTCACTTTTTTGCCGTCTTTCTCCAGAAATATATCGGAAGAAAAACGATTCGCTTCCTGGACGAACAAAGCGGCTGGCCGTGCTTGTAAGCCCGTTTTTAATTTTACTTCTACTTTTGTTTCTACCATCACAATTCCTCCCGGTTTTTCTCTATAAATCACCTGCTGGCTGTCCAGCGCGCAGCTTCTCAGCTATTTCATCAATTTTTCTTAGCCGGTGGTTAATTCCTGATTTGCTGATCTCCCCTCCGGAGACCATCTCGCCAAGCTCCTTTAACGTAACATCCTGGTAAGCGACACGCAGCTCCGCAATTTCCCTTAATTTTACAGGTAAAACCTTAAGACCGACAGTCTGCTCAATAAAGCGAATATTTTCTACTTGCCGCAATGCTGCACCGATTGTTTTGTTTAAGTTTGCTGTTTCACAATTGACAAGGCGGTTGACCGAATTTCTCATATCGCGGACAATGCGGATGTCTTCAAAGCGCAGGAGTGCATTGTGGGCACCGATAATATTCAGAAACTCAGTGATTTTTTCTGCTTCCTTTAAATACGTAATAAAGCCTTTTTTCCGCTCAAGCGTTTTGCTGTTTAAATCGAACAAATTCATTAATTCACATAGAGAGTCGTTGTGTTCCTGGTAAAGGGAAAACACTTCAAGATGATAGGAGGAGGTTTCCGGATTGTTCACCGATCCTCCCGCCAAAAAGGCTCCCCGTAAATAAGAACGCTTACAGCATTTCCTTTTAACAAGCTCCCGGGAAATATCGTGGACAAAAGTAAACCCGTCCCCAAGGATTTTTAAATCCTCTAAAATCCTCTTTCCTTCTTCTGAAAGACGCACAATATAAACGTTGTTCTTTTTCAAACGCATTTTTTTGCGGACAAGGAGCTCGACCTGTACATGCTCGTAACTCCTTTTGATCAGTGTATAGATTCTTCTTGCGATTGCTGCATTTTCTGTTTGAATGTCAACAACCAGCTTTCGATTGGAAAAAGACAGAGACCCATTCATGCGGATTAATGCCGACAATTCCGCTTTTCCGCAGCAATCCTTTATCTCCATATTCGTCAATTCTTTTTTCGTTTCCGAAGCGAAAGACATCCCTCCACCCCCTGTAGACAAACGGTTGCATTACGTATTACGCATTGAACCTCTTTTTAGTTTCATCCATAAGCAAAGAAAATAATAAATCGGAAACTTTTTTCGTGTCATGGCGAATGACTCCATCTTCAACGCTGATAATATCGCCATATACAACTTTAAGGCCGAGGTCGTAAAGCTTTGGCAAATCATACTGGACAGGCTTGGCCAGCTCTTCCCTGTAGCGATACTGGACATCGAGCGGAATTTCTTGATTATGGACTAAAATGGTATCGATAAAAGCACAGTCCATATGTTCATAAATGGCTTTCACATGGTCGCTCGCAGTAAAATCATGTGTTTCTCCTGCCTGCGTCATTAAATTGCAGATATATACCTTTCTCGCTTTTGATCGGCATACTTCTTGACCAAGCCGCGGAACAAGCAAATTGGGAAGAAGGCTGGTATATAAACTTCCGGGACCGATGATAATTAAATCGGCCTGCCTGATGGCGTGAAGCGTTTCCGGCAATGATTTAATTCTTTTTGGTGATAAAAATACTTTTTTGATGCGCTTTCCGGAGAAAGGAATTTTCGATTCTCCGGACACAATCGTGCCATCTTCCATTTCGGCATGGAGGACAACGCTTTGGTTAGCGGCTGGCAGAACCTTGCCGCGAACGTTCAAAACCTTGCTCATTTCCTGGATCGCATGCACAAAATTTCCGGTTATCGAAGTCATGGCAGCCAAGATTAGATTTCCAAGCGAATGGCCTGAAAGTTCATTCGAAGTCTTGAATCTGTGCTGAAACATTTCTTCTATCAGCGGCTCAACATCAGAAAGAGCGGCCAGAACGTTCCTGATATCGCCGGGCGGTGGGATCTTAAGATCATTTCTAATCCGACCCGAGCTTCCACCATCGTCAGCAACTGTGACAATTGCGGTAATATCAACCGGGAGCTGCTTAAGTCCGCGCAACAAGACCGGCAACCCCGTTCCGCCTCCGATGATGACTATTCTAGGTTGTTGTTCGGTGGTCATGTCGTTGGGTCCTTTCTTCTCTCAATATCCCGGTGCGCAATTTTTGTATGATAGTCGTTCTCAAAATAGTGGCCAATATATTCGGCAAGCGCAACCGATCTATGCTGCCCGCCTGTACAGCCAATCGCGATAACGAGCTGGCCTTTCCCTTCACGCTTATAGTGGGGAAGCATAAAGCTAAGCAGTTCGGTTACCTTTTCCAAAAACTTCTGCGTTTCAATCCATTTTAAGACGTAACTTGAAACCTCTTCATCAAGTCCTGTTTTTGGCCGCATATGTTCAATATAATGTGGATTCGGTAAAAAACGGACATCAAAGACAAGATCCGCATCGATTGGCAGGCCATGCTTGAAGCCGAAAGACACGACATTGACCGTAAAAATTAGTTTTTTATCAGCTGAGAATTCGGTTAAAATTTTCTCTCTAAGTTCGCGTGGTTTCATTTGAGACGTGTTATAAATAAGCTGTGCTCTTCCTTTCAGCTCTTCAAGAAGCTGTCTCTCCAGCTTAATCCCTTCGAGTGGCAGGCCTGCCGGAGCAAGGGGATGAACACGGCGTGTTTCCTTGTATCTTCTTACGAGTGTATTGTCATCTGCATCGAGGAAAAGTACTTGTGGCGCAACCCATGACTTTTCGGCAAGATCATCCAAAGCTTTAAAGAGGTGGTCGAAAAATTCTCTCCCCCTTAAATCCATAACCAGCGCCACTTTATTCATTTTATTCCCAGATTCCTTCATCAGTTCAAGAAACTTTGGTAATAAAGTAGGCGGTAAGTTATCGACGCAAAAAAAACCGAGATCCTCAAAACTTTGGATCGCTACCGTTTTCCCTGCTCCTGACATTCCTGTAATGATAACCAATTGGGTATCGTTAGCACCGGTACTCATTTCATTTCCCCCTGTAATAAAGTCTTTCTAACTCGGATCAAGACGGTAACTGATTAGTTCAAAATCCGGAGTGTATGTAAACGTCCCATACATGACTCCTTTACCGTGGATCATATAATCAAGTATATGATAATCGCCCGCTGCCATTGGCAAATTTTTTATATCTTCGAGGCGGTGCCAGGCGAGGATGCCCTCTTCGGATTCTTCAAGGTGAACACCATCTGCCTCGGTGGCAAAAAAAGTAAACATCATCCATTCCGAGATCAATTGGTCACCATCCATCATAATGAAGGTAAAAATCCCTTTAATACTTGGGTTTCGCAAGTATATGCCCGTTTCTTCCCGATATTCCCTTATACATGAATCCCTTACGGATTCTCCCGGTTCCATTTTTCCGCCGGGAGCGACCCACCAGCTGCGACGGGGCTTTTGTAATAAAAGTATTTTGTCCTCTTTAAGCAAGACACAATTTGTTACCCGCTGCACGAATTCCACCTCAACTTATCCGTCCATTGTCACCCGGCTTTCGAAACGCCGATATTTCATTCTTTTCATTATACTATTTTTGACATACAGCTACAATGAATACAAATCGGATAATTTTAGGTAAAAAAAAATGATCCATATTGTTCACGCTTAGCCAATATTACATTGATAAAAAAAATAGCACAGGATAACCTGTGCTGTAGAAAAATATATTCTTAAAAGGGGGTCAATTTCTATTCCTATTCTACCTCAATATTATTTCACTACTGTTACAGCAGAATTAAAACATAATGACTTTTTTGTAAAGGAATGGCGACATCCAACAGCTCACCATAGTGAAATCGTGATACACGCTTGAATGTCATTGAATGTTCCAATCCGAAAATTTGTTCACAAAACCTAAGCTTTCGCGGCTTTTTGTGCTTCCTTCAGTTCTTCGATGAAATGCTGGGCACTTTGGGCAGCGATGCTTCCGTCTCCAGTAGCCGTAACAATTTGTCGGAGTGTTTTTTCACGAATGTCACCTGCAGCAAAGATACCAGGCACCTTTGTTTCCATCAATTCATTCGTTTCGATATAGCCATTTGCATTTGTGATGCCAAGATTGGCAAACGGCTTGGAGAGAGGCACCATTCCGATGTATATAAATACGCCATCGGCCGGAAAATCCTGCTCTTCCCCTGTTTCTGTGGAAACAAGGGTAACACTGCCGACTTTTCCATCCTTACCGTTGATCTCTTTAATTGTATGGTTCCAGATGAAGTCGATTTTGTCATTGGCAAAGGCACGTTGCTGAAGGATCGCCTGGGCGCGAAGCTCATCGCGACGATGAACAATCGTAACCTTTGTAGCGAAACGGGTCAAGTAAACCCCTTCCTCTACTGCTGAGTCTCCTCCGCCGACAACAACCAGCTCTTTTCCCTTGAAGAAGGCTCCGTCACAAACCGCACAATAAGATACACCGCGGCCGCCGAGTTCTTTTTCACCAGGTACACCGATCTTTTTATATTCGGCACCGGTCGTAATAATGACAGCATGGGCCTTATACCGCTTGGATCCAGCAACAACCGTCTTATATTCTTCGCCGTCAATAATCTCTTTTATATCGCCATAGGCATATTCTGCACCAAACTTTTTGGCATGGTCAAACATCTTCGTTGATAAATCCGGCCCCAAAATATGGTCAAAACCAGGATAGTTTTCCACCTCTTCAGTGTTGGCCATCTGGCCGCCTGGCACGCCGCGTTCGATCATTAAAGTTGATAAATTGGCACGGGATGTATAAACAGCGGCCGTCATTCCAGCAGGACCTGCACCGGCAATAATCACATCATAAATTTTTTCTTCTGACACGTTGGTCCACTCCTTCGTCCACGAGGATTCGCATGACTTCATGGATTTTTTCACTCACTTTATTTATATCCTATCTACTCTTATCCTATAAAATAAAGGCTGCTATCGTCCAAGTATTTGCTCATTGCAGGCAGCTGTTCACGATTTTTACATACTTTTGCAATGTTGAGCCTGAAAGCCCGTATTGCTTGGCGATTGTCTGCTGCGGCACTTTTTCGTTTCTGAGCTTATGCCATATATACTCGATAGCCGCTGCCCAAGCTTTTGTATTTTTCAGATCCAGGCCTGCCTTCACAGCCTCCACAAACACGGAAAACCACATCAAATACAGGCCCGCCTCCTTCGTTCCGATCGGCCTATGAGAACGGTAGAGCAATTCAGCGGTATCGTGGGCCATTTTTGCTAAATGGGCTTCGAGTCCCGCTGCTTCCGTAGTCAATAAAACGACATACTGCTTTTCAATTGCAGTGAATTTTTGATTCGCAATCGTTTCATCAGACGTAAGAATGTCATTTTTTTTATTCGAATGTGATGTTAAGAACAACGCAAATAATCTCTCTTCCGGATAGTCGCTGGCAAGCTTCTTCATGATCGAAGGGATGTGTTCTTCTAAGCCATTTGCCTGATGACGGTCTTCATTCCATGGTTCGAGACCTTCCTTTTCCGGATTTATTTCAAGCACCTTTTTCCAGTTCGCTTTTGCTGCCTGCTCGTGTCCCGTAAAGTATGCCGAATAAGCGAGCCAATAATAAAAACCGCCGTCCCCTTCGTAACCTTGGCGCTGCAGCTTTCGAAGCCACACGTAGGCACTCTCATACTCGCCGATCAACGCGAACGTTGTGCCTAGCTTATATTGGTGTTCAACGGAAATCGGCTTTATTTTACGAAGCACTTCTTTTATTTCGTTTACTTCCTCTGCATTATTTTCATAATAGGAAAATACGAGCCTGTTGCAAATCGCATGCAAATTCCCTGGATTAAGTTTCAAAACTTCGTCAAGAATGCCGGACGCCTTCTCGGTTTCACCGAGATAAAAATACGCAAGCGCCAAATTGTTATAGGCTGACCAATATTCCGGATATTCTTTGATGACGCCATTCAGTATTGCTACAGCCTTTGGGAAATGGCCTGATTCGAGAAGCTCCCGGGCATGCTCTTGCCTGATAATAAGATCATCCTGGTCGTAAAGATCTTCTTCAAACTCCTCCGCTTCCAAAGTAAGCAGTTCAAGCAGGTCCTCCGTATCTTCCGTGAACTCACCATCCTGATCCAGATCCAAGTATAAATTGGCATGATGATAAGCATCTTTAAAAAATCCAAGATGGGCATAATTATTGGCTAAAAAATAATGGCATTCCGCCATTTCTTCATCAAGATCTTCAAGAATCGTATGCAGAAGACTATTTGAATATTGATAATCTCCCAACTCCGTGCAAACGACGGCAAGCTGGCAAACAATCATCGGCTCGCCTGGCTCAAGCTGCATGGCACGGTGCATATATTTTTTTGCTTTATTTAAATCCCTGCGCTGGTATGCTTTAATCCCTTTTGCGAAGTAATACTCACCAGTCGGGGCAAACGGTAATAGTTTTCCACGCTGTTGTCTAGCTTCTGAGTCTTTCCCCATGAAATCCTCCAAATAAATCGATTTTAACTACAGTAGTATACCATATGTGCAAGCAAGTAGAGAAGGGAATGAAACTGAATCGCAAACGTTTAGTACTGCCCTTATTAAAACGAGTGTGTTCCGGTGGTATCATCAAATAAAGAGGCGGTCCACAATGGGCCGCCGTTTCAAGATTATTTTTTTGTATGCCGCTCTTCCAAAACACTTAGAATCTCGCTAAAAGAAAGCTCCTGCTCCCTCAGCAAAACAAACAGATGGAAGATAAGATCTGCCGCTTCCCATTTCAGTTCCTCAGAGTCGCGGTTTTTCGCAGCAATGATCACCTCTGCTGCTTCTTCGCCGACCTTCTTAAGGATTTTATCGACACCTTTTTCAAATAAATAGGTCGTATACGCTCCTTCAGGGCGTTGCTGTTCCCGCTCTTTAATCACCTGCTCAAGCTTGGTGAGAATCTCATAGTTCGCCGCGCTGTCATTTTCAGCCGCGTTTGACTGCGTTGCATATAAAGAGTTGGTAAAACAGCTGACTGTACCGTTATGGCATGCAGGTCCGTTCGGGTTGACGAGGACGAGAATGGCGTCCCCGTCACAATCATATGTCATCTCGATAATTTTCTGCGTATTCCCGCTCGTCGCTCCCTTATGCCAGAGCTCCTGGCGCGAACGGCTGAAAAACCAGGTTTCTCCTGTTTCAATCGATCTTTCGAGAGATTCCCGATTCATATAGGCGAGCGTCAGAACTGCTTTTGTCACAGCATCCTGCACGATTGCCGTTACAAGTCCCTTTTCATCAAAGCGGATGTTGTCGATATTCAACGGACATGCACTCCTTTCTCCCGTAAAAATTCTTTTACTTCGCTGACAGATGTCTCTTTATAGTGAAAAATTGAAGCAGCAAGAGCTGCATCCGCTTTGCCGCTTATAAAAGCTTCGGCAAAATGAGCACTGCTGCCCGCTCCCCCTGAAGCGATGACAGGAACTGTTACTGCCTCACTGACCGCTTTTGTTAAAGCAAGATCGAAGCCGTTTTTCTCGCCGTCGCTATCCATACTCGTCAGGAGAATTTCTCCTGCGCCCCGCTTCACAGCTTCCTGTGCCCAGGCGACGACTTCACGATCTGTCGGTGTCCTGCCGCCATGGGTGTATACCCGCCATGAACCGATTTCCGAATCATATTTTGCATCGATCGCGACGACAATGCATTGATTTCCGAAAAATCCAGCTCCTTCGGAAATCAAACCGGGATTTAGCACTGCCGCTGTATTTAATGACACTTTATCAGCACCCGCGCGCAAAATTCGTTTCATATCCTCAAGCGAATTGATACCGCCGCCAACCGTAAACGGAATTGCCAGTTGTGAAGCGACAGCCTTTACGACTTCGATCATCGTTTTTCTGCCTTCATGCGAAGCAGAAATGTCTAAAAATACAAGTTCATCTGCTCCCTGTTGATCATAAAAACGCGCCAGCTCGACCGGATCACCTGCATCGCGGAGCTGAACGAATTGGATCCCTTTTACAACCCGGCCTTCCTTGACGTCCAGGCAAGGGATAATCCTTTTTGTAAGCATTTACGCTTTCACCTCTCTTAATGCCTCTGCAAGCGTAAAACGCTTTTCATAAAGAGCTTTACCGACGATCGCTCCAGTAATCCCGCTTTTCTCGTAAGCTTTTAATTGGTTTAAATCATCAAGCGTGCTGACTCCTCCAGAGGCAATGACACTTTTGCCGGTTTCCTCAGCCATTTGCTTCACTGCCTGCAAATTAGGTCCTGACAATGTCCCGTCTGTTGCAATATCGGTGAAAATAAACGTTTCCGCTCCAGCATCTGCAAACCGCTTTCCAAGCTCAATCGCTGACACTTCACTCGTCGTTACCCAGCCGTGCGTGGCGACAAAGCCATCCTTCGCATCAATGCCGACAGCGATTTGCTCTCGATATTTTTTGATCATCTCAGTCGCAAAATCGGGATTTGAAACGGCGATACTGCCAATAATCACCCGGGAAATTCCATTTTCAAGATAATGAGCAATATCAGCTTCGGTACGAATCCCTCCGCCAATTTGCACGTTCGCCTGTAAATCCCTTGCTGCCTGAATCACATATTGATCATTGACCCGTTTTCCATTCTTTGCGCCATCAAGATCAACCATATGAATCCACTCAGCACCATCAGCGGCAAACTGCTTCGCCATCGCAAAAGGCGAATCACCGTAGACTGTTTCTTTCGCATAGTCTCCCTGGAGAAGGCGAACACACTTCCCGCCTCTCATATCAATCGCCGGATAAATCGTAAATCCCATCAGGCCTTCTTCCTTTCCCCTGCAAGCTCGGTAAAATTGCGAAGCAGCTCCATGCCGAGAGCACCGCTTTTTTCAGGATGGAATTGCATCCCAAATATATTTGCCCTGCCTACAACGGCAGGAACTTCAACGTCATAATCAGCTTCTGCGATGATGACTTCTTGATCGGTACTTACATAGTAGGAATGGACAAAGTAAACAAAGTCGGCATCGATATTTTTTAAAATAGGAGAATCGTGGAGGAACCGAAGGCGATTCCAGCCCATATGCGGGACTTTATACAACTCCCCGGTGGCAGTGATCCCAGGAAAACGATGCACTTTGCCCGGCAATAGCGACAGTCCTGCTGTTAATCCGTTTTCTTCACTTTCTTCAAATAGCAGCTGCATACCGAGGCAAATTCCAAGCAACGGTTTTCCAGTCCGGGCAAAACGAATGATCATTTCGGCAAGCCCGGTTTGCTTCAGCCTTTCCATCGCATCCCGGAACGATCCGACTCCCGGCAAAATTAATGTATCGGCAGCTTCAAGCTCCCCGATGTTTTCGGAGATAAAAAACGGGGCATCGAGCCGTTCAAGCGCTTTGCTAACGCTGAACAGGTTTCCCATTCCATAATCGATAATCCCGATCATTTATAACATCCCTTTCGTTGATGGGACCCCTTTGATGCGGGGATCAACTGTGGTTGCTTCATCAAGCGCTCTTGCCAGCGCTTTAAAAATCGCCTCAATGATATGGTGCGTGTTTTGCCCATAATGAACAATCACATGCAAATTCATCCTTGCCTCAAGCGCCAGCTTCCATAAAAACTCATGGACAAGCTCAGTGTCAAACGTGCCAACCTTCTGGCTTGGAAAATCGGCGCGCATTTCAAGATGCGGACGGTTGCTCAAATCAACAACCACCTGGGCAAGCGCCTCATCCATCGGCACAAATGCATTGCCGTAGCGCTTGATTCCTTTTTTATCGCCAAGCGCTTCGCGCAACGCCTGTCCAATACAGATGCCGATATCCTCTGTCGTATGGTGGTCATCTACGTCAGTATCGCCCTTTGCATTGACCATCAAATCAAATTGCCCGTGCTTTGTGAATAAATCGAGCATATGCGTTAAAAACGGGACCCCTGTCTCGAGCTTCGAATGGCCCGATCCGTCTATTTCAAAAGATAGCTGAATATTTGTTTCGTTTGTTTTACGACTAATTTCCGCTGTTCTTGCCATGTTTGTCATCCCTCCATGTCCTAAAGTAAATGTGATGATCGCTTGAATCCGTCCGGTGCTGGCGAAACAGATTTCGCTTAATTATTGCGCTGAGCGCTTAATTATTTTTCTGAACGCTTAATTATCCGCGTGAACGCTTAATTATTTTTCTGAGCGCTTAATTATCTGCATGAACGCTTAATTATTTTTCTGACGGGCTTATTTTTTATGAAATCTCGCCTCTACAGCACGGGCATGGGCTTCAAGCCCTTCGAGGCGGGCGAACGCTGCAATTTTTTCAGCATTTTCGGTTAACTTCTTTTCACTATAATAAATAATACTCGATTTTTTCTGAAAATCTTCGACATTTAACGGGCTCGAGAATCGGGCAGTGCCATTTGTCGGCAAAACATGGTTTGGGCCGGCAAAATAATCACCGACCGGCTCGGGACTGAATCTGCCGATGAAAATCGCTCCCGCATGGCGGATTTTACCCAACAGCTCAATTCCGTTCTCAGTCAAAATTTCGAGATGCTCTGGAGCAAGCTGATTGACAGTGTCAATTGCTTCATCGATGTTGTCTGCTACATAAATGATGCCAAACTCCTTTATCGCTTGCGCCGCAATTTCCTTTCGCGGCAACAGTTCCAACTGCTTTTCAACTTCCAGCGACACTGCTTCTGCCAGCGCTTGCGATGTCGTGACAAGAATGCTGCATGCTCTTGGGTCATGCTCCGCCTGGGAAAGAAGGTCAGCAGCTATTTCATCAGGAAAAGCCGAATCGTCAGCCAGTATTGTAATTTCGCTCGGGCCGGCAATCATATCGATGTCGACATCACCGAATACTTCACGCTTGGCAAGGGCAACATAAATATTTCCGGGACCGACAATTTTATCGACCTGCCGGATCGATTCCGTTCCATATGCGAGTGCAGCAACTGCCTGAGCACCCCCGACCTTATATATTTCCTCAACTCCGGCTTCCTTGGCAGCGACCAGAACGGCAGCCGGGAGCTTGCCTGTTGCGTCGGGCGGAGAAACCATCACAATCCGCTGAACGCCTGCAACTTTTGCCGGAACGACATTCATAAGCACTGATGACGGGTAGGCCGCGGTTCCTCCAGGAACATAAACACCGACTGCATCGAGCGGAGTTACTTTTTGGCCAAGCATTGTTCCTGATTCGTCGCTTGTCATCCAGGACGGGTGCAGTTGTTTCTCATGGAATAATCGAATGTTCACAGCCGCTTCTTTTATAATCGAAACAAGCTCTCCATCAAGATCCGCATACGCTGCTTCAACCTCAGCCTGGTCAACCGTTAAGCCTTTCAACCTGGCACCGTCAAACTTTTCCGTATAAGCCAATAACGCGCCATCACCTTGTTTTCGAACATCGGTGATAATAGCTTTTACGGCCGAACGCTGCTCTTCTGTGCCGCTGTCAATTGACCTTTTCAAAGAAATTTGCTTATCAATTTTTCGAATCTCCATTTCTTCCACCCTTTCAAGCCTGAAGCATGATTAGACAGGCTCTCCGTCGATAACTGCTCCTAATCTTTCAACAAGTTCGCTGATTCTGCTATCTTTCATCCGGTAGCTGACCGGATTGACAAGCAGTCTCGTTGTAATATCGGCAATTCTTTCGTATTCGACCAGCCCGTTTTCTTGTAAGGTCCGGCCGGTCGACACAATATCGACGATCCGGTCTGACAGCCCGATAATCGGGGCCAATTCAATCGAACCGTTCAGCTTAATTATTTCCACTTGTTCTCCTTGCTGGCGAAAATAAGCTGCGGCTACATTCGGATACTTTGTTGCAATTCTTGGGGCTACATCGTTCATCTTCGTACCAGGCAGCCCGGCCACTGCCAAATAGCAGCTGCTAATTTTTAAATCAAGGAGCTCATACACGTCCCGTTCTTCCTCAAGCATGACATCCTTCCCGGCCATCCCTAGATCAGCAACGCCATGCTCGACATATGTCGGCACATCCATCGGCTTGGCAAGAATAAAGCGGAGCCTTTCCTCTTCCACTTCCAAAATCAGCTTCCGTGACTCATCAAATTCGGGCGGAAGCTTGTACCCTGCTTTTCGAAGCAGGTCTGCCGCCTCTTCAAAAATTCGCCCTTTCGGCATCGCAATCGTTAAAAAATCATTCATGAGGAGACTCCTTTCCTGCGTTGCCAAGCAAAAAGCTGGTCTCATTATACTTGTTCGTATAGGCATCAACATTTTTGACACCGTTAATATCCTGGAGAACAACTTTAAGCCCGCTTTGGCGTTTCGTTTTTGCCAATTCATATGCCTCTTTACGGCGCTCACCGCTAAACAGGATACAATGGATAGGCTCATTACTTTCGATCGGTCCGAGCGCTTCAAGCAGGTTGTCGAGGCGGATCGCAAAACCGGTTGCACCGCTCGATTTGCCAAACTTTCGCAGCAGGCGGTCATACCTACCTCCATTGCCGATCGGAAAGCCCACCTGGCCCGCATAAACTTCAAAAACAATGCCCGTGTAGTAGCTCATATGGCTGACAAGCGTCAGATCAAACTTTATGTTATCCGCCATGCCAAAATCAGCAATAATGTTCCAAAGCTGGCTTAATTGCGCGACCGCTTCCGCTCCTGTCCCGTTTTCAATCAGGCTTAAAGCTTTTTCGATTACTTCCCGGCCGCCGCGCAGCTTTAGGAAATCGAGTAGACGCTGTTTATCAATCGACGATAAAGACAGGGCTTTTACATGTTCACGGTAACCAACATAGTTTTTTTCATACAAAAACTTCATTAATGATTCGGCGCGCTCATCCGTGCCAAGAATTTGCAAAAACAATTCACGGACAAAACTGATATGGCCAACAGACAGCTGAAAATCGCTCAAACCTGTGTCTTCAAGAACCGAGATCAATAACGCAATTACTTCTCCATCCGCGCTGATCGTTTCATCCCCGATGCACTCGACCCCAATCTGCTCAAACTCAGCTGGCCGGCCGCCTTCCCTCTGCTGGGCCCTGTATACATTTGCCGCATAAGCAAGCCTTAACGGCATATCATCATCCAATAGCTTCGAAGCAGCGACTCTCGCAATCGGTGCAGTCATATCGGGCCGCAATACAAGGGTGTGCCCCTGCTGATCCAGCAATTTAAATAGTTGCATATCGGGAATCGCTGAAGCAGATCCGACCGTTTCAAAGTACTCAAGGGCCGGTGTTTCAATAAACTGGTAGCCCCACTGTTTCATCCCATCCTCAATCGACGTTCGGACTTTGTCCTTCATTTCGAATAATTCGGGCAATGTATCTCTCATGCCTAACGGCTTTTCAAACATAAATAACTGGCTCATTTTATTCATCCTTTGCTGAAAACTAACACGCACATTTTTGAAGTTACGTTTTATTTTGTTCTTAAAGCGCTTTGCTATGACTTTCTGTTCCGCGATCTAGCTTAACAACTCTATTGCTAATTGTTTATCTTAAATTAAATGCTTTAGTTCGCTAATGTATTAGCAAAATGAAGTTATTTGTAGTGTAACGGTTTTGCGGTGTGTCGTCAACCAAAAAACTGCCTTGTTTTCAACTAAAAAGAGCCTTATTAACCTTCGTTAATAAAGCTCTGATCGTAAATCGGATCTTCCGCCCGGCGTTCGGCCAGCTGTTCCTTCGTATAGATGATTCGCATCGGGTTTCCGCCGACAAATGCCCCCGCAGGAACATCCTTATGGACAAGCGTACCAGCCGAGACAATCGCCCCGTCCCCAATCGAAATCCCCGGCAATATCGTCGTGTTTGCACCAATCATCACTTCACTGCCAATCTCAACCGGCCCAAGCCGGTATTCTGTAATGAGGTATTCATGGGCAAGAATCGTCGTATTGTACCCGATGACCGTATTACGGCCGACGCTGATTTTTTCGGGAAACATGATATCAAGCATCACCATCAAGGCAAATGAGGTTTGCTCGCCGACATCCATTTTTAAAAAGGTGCGATACAGCCAGTTTTTCATACCAAGAAACGGAGTGTAACGGGCTGCCTGAATCACTGTGAAATTTTTGACGACCTTGAAAAAGGGAACCGTTTTATAGACATGCCAGAGAGAATTTGCTCCTTCAACAGGATAGCGGGTTGTCTTTCTCATCCTACACTCCAACAATATCCAATAAATCCGGCATTGTTTCAAGGATGTAATCAGGCTGATAGGAAGCGATATAGTCTCGCCCTTTTACGGTCCAGGCTACGCCTGCCGTCCTCGTTCCGGCATTTCTGCCTGCCAACACATCATGATGGTTGTCGCCGACCATGATCGCTTCATGAGCATGTGAACCCAGCTGGTTTAAAGCTTTTAGCACCGGCTCCGGATCGGGCTTTGCTTTCTCAACATGATCAAGGGCGACAATCACATCAAAAAATGGATCAAGATTGGTCAGCTTTAAGCCTTTTAAAATGACATCCTCCATTTTCGTCGAGACAATTGCTAGCTTGTAGTCATTTTCCTTCAAGGTTCGAACCGTTTCGAAAACGCCTGTAAATTCTTTGACAAGCAGGTCGTGGTTCGAGATATTGTACTTCCGGTACGTCTTAATCATATCCTCTGTCAACGCCGGATCGATAGAATTAAACGTGTCGGTCAACGGCGGGCCGATGAACGGCAGCACATCTTCACGCCGATATTTTTCCGGATAGTAGCTGTCAAGCGTGTGCAAAAATGAAGAAATGATCAGTTCATTTGTGTCGATTAATGTTCCGTCTAAATCAAATAAAATCGCGTTAATGTTAGTGCTCATACGTAGCTTCCTTTCCTTTTGCAAGCTCGGCCCGATTCCATACAAATGCGACAGCAAGTGTTAATAGGACCGCGACAGTAAGGCGAATCAATAACAGCGGCAATACTGGGATTCCCAGTGGGATAAAGATTAAGGTGTCCTCGACAACAGCGTGGCAGGCGACGAGGAAAATAAACGCAATCGTGACATCCTTTTTGCTGACCCCGTCCTCTCGCACCGCCTGGATCATCACGCCCGCCCCCATTGCCAGGCCGAATAATAGCCCGGATGCGAGCGTCGTCGAAGTATTATCTTTCATGCCAAGCAGCCTCGTAACCGGGGCCATCCAGTTCGAGAAAACATTGAGCCATTTTAAATCCTTCAAAAATTGGATTCCAACCATTAACGGGATTACGACGGCGGCGAGCTGAATGATGCCGATACCGCCTTTTTCGACCGCCTCGATAAATATTTCAGTAAATCCTTGTGCCGGCTCCTCTTTTGCAGGTATCAGCCCGTATTTCGCCAGTTCGGCGCCGCCCTGCCAGACAAGATTAATAACGACGGCGGATACAAAAGCAAGCCCGAGCCTGACCACGATAACGATCCACAGCTTAACGCCAACCTTTAGAGCGACACCGGTTTCAATAAGTAAATTATGGGAAAATGACAGCATCACCGCAAGGATAAATACTTCTTTAACGGTTAAGTCGAGAGAAAGAATCGCACCAATTGCAGCATATAAGTTTAAAAAATTGCCGAGAACAAGTGGAATGGCTGCATCCCCTGACAAGCCGAACACCGACATTAATGGTGCAATCATATCAACTACCCATGGCAGCACTGGAGTATATTGAAGCAGTGTCACAATTAGCGTTACCGGAAATACAATTTTCCCCAGTGACCATGTCGTGTGTAAACCAACCATTAATCCCTTTTTGATTGAACCAAGAAGCATATTCTCTTCCCCTCTTTTATGCTTTATCTAAATAGCGGGTTTTCGCTAACCCCGTTTTTCTTCTGTATACAAGTAAAACAACTGCCCCGATAATCAAGGCGATCGAAATCGTCTGTGCCATTCTTAAATTCTCAGTCAACATCAGGCTGTCGGTCCGCAATCCTTCGATAAAAAATCGGCCGATTGAATACCAAATCACATAAGTAAGGAAAAGCTCCCCGCGCCGCAGATTTACTCTCCGCAACAGGAGTAATACAATAAATCCGGCCAGATTCCAAACCGACTCGTATAAAAACGTCGGATGATAATAGCTTCCGCCTATGTACATCTGATTGATGATAAATTCGGGCAGAAACAGGTCTTCAAGAAAGGCGCGGCTTACTTCTCCGCCATGCGCTTCCTGGTTGATAAAATTTCCCCATCTGCCGATTGCCTGGCCGAGGATGATGCTCGGTGCAGTAATATCGGCAAGCTTCCAAAAAGATATCTTCTTTTTCTTTGCAAAAATATACGCTGTGATAACCGAACCGATCAGCGCCCCGTGGATGGCAATGCCGCCATTCCAAATCTGCACGATTTCACTTGGGTTTTGCGCATAATAGTCCCATTCAAAAATGACGTAATAAATCCGCGCACTAATGATCGCTATCGGAATCGCCCATAGCATTAAGTCGGCAAGCAGATCCTTAGAAAGGCCCCTTCTGTCCGCTTCTCGCATCGCAATCCAGAGCGCCAGTGCAATTCCGACACCGATAATCACCCCGTACCAATGAACTTGTATCGGGCCAAGCGTAAAGGCAATCGGATCAAGCGGCTGAATATTTTCTTTCATGTTCACTTCTCCTCTTTCAGCTTATTGACCTTACACATCTTCATGTTCGCCATCTTCAATCACATCTGTCAGTCGGTTTGTAAACTGTTCAGCCGCATTCATCCCCATTCGTTTCAAGCGGAAGTTCATTGCTGCGACTTCAATAATAACAGCAAGGTTTCGGCCTGGACGCACTGGAACGGTCAACTTTGTAATCTCGCTATCAATGATTTTCATTTTCTCTTCATCTAATCCGAGCCGGTCATAGGTTTTATTTTGATCCCACAGTTCAAGACTGATAACGAGGGAAATTCGCTTGTAGCTGCGGACGGAGCCGGCGCCAAATAATGTCATGACATTGATGATGCCGAGTCCCCTGATTTCAAGCAAATGCTCAATCAGCTCGGGTGCATTTCCCACTAATGTATCCTGGTCTTCCTGGCGAATCTCAACGCAGTCATCCGCGACCAGGCGATGCCCCCGTTTTACAAGTTCCAACGCTGTTTCACTTTTACCAACACCGCTTTTTCCGGTAATTAACACACCGACACCGTAGATATCGACAAGAACACCATGCACAGCGGTTGTCGGGGCGAGCTTGCTTTCAAGAAAGTTTGTTAAACGGCTCGAAAAACGGGTTGTTTTCCATTTTGCGCGCAGCACAGGAACAGACTCCCGCTCTGACGCTTCAATGAGTTCTTCTGGAACGTCCATTTCCCTTGTCACAATGATCGCCGGAGTGATATCGGTGCAGAGCTGCTCCATCCGGGATTTTCGTTCCTGACCATTTATTTTTGCAAAAAAGGTGAGCTCCGTCTTTCCAAGGAGCTGGATCCTTTCAGCAGGATAATATTCAAAGTATCCGGCAATCTCAATTCCCGGCCGTGAAATATCACTGGTTGTAATCGGGCGGTTAATTCCTTCTTCCCCGCTGATGAGCTCAAGATCGAATTTTTCGATAATATCTTTCGTACGAACTTTTGGCAACCTAAGCTTCCTCCCTTTGTGCGCACTCGTAACCTGCGGGCTCGCAAGTTTAACTTCTCTTATTTTAGCACTTTTTGAGAAAGAACCAAACGAATGGATACAGAAATCTTTTCATTCGAGTTTTTTAAATTCAGGAAGAGATTTATGTTAATAGGTATAAATCCAGACAAAAACACATACATTTTATCATGGACAAATAGTATTAATTCTTTTTGAAATAGGTCTAGACAACTATACTTCTAATTGCTATGATGATAGTGTAAACGAATTCATTTTTTAATTTTTGGAATTTTTTATTCTATTATTCTTTAAAAGGGGGAACCAACTATGCGCAAAGAGGAACGCTTAGCCACGGAGATTATTGAGCAATTGGGCGGAGCAGCGAACATTGCAAACCTTGCGTCATGTATGACCCGGCTCAGGGTACAGCCGGTGGACGAAAGCAAGGTAAACATCACAGGCATTAAAAACATTGATGGCGTTATGGGAATTGTTGAGGAAGAAACGATCCAAATTATCCTCGGACCGGGCATTGTTACGAGAGTAGCGGATGAAGTTTCAAAGATTACCGGAAGAGATGTCAGTTTAGTAGATGAAGACAGCGACAATCCATTTGCAGGATTGGCAGACAAAACAAAAGCGGATTTAAAGAAAAAAAATGCTACCCCGTTCAAGCTGTTTTTAAGAAGAATCGCGAGCATCTTCATTCCGCTGATCCCGGCGATCGTCGCATCCGGGTTAATTGCCGGGCTTACAAATGTGATTATCCGGTCAGGGGCCGATCCAGAATCGACGGTCGTTAAAGTATTAAGCTTGATCGGCTGGGGATTGTTTAGCTATTTATTTGTATTCGTTGGAGTTAACACGGCCAAAGAATTTGGAGGCTCACCAGCACTTGGCGGCGCAGCTGCGATTATTTTATATAATCCCGGTCTTGCTGACATCACATTATTCGGTGAGGCACTCGTTCCGGGACGGGGCGGTTTAATTGGCGTTATGCTCGCTGCCGCATTTATCGCTTTCTTGGAACGGCGACTTCGCAAAGTCGTTGCGGCATCTATTGATATTATTGTCACACCCACTCTCGCCTTATTAATTACTGGCGTTGCAACACTGTTTATTTTGCAGCCAGTCGGCGGACTCATCTCTGACTTGATTACAAAAGGTCTGCTTGGATTAATTGAAATGGGTGGAATTTTTGCCGGGCTGATCCTTGCCGGAACATTCCTGCCACTCGTTGTTACAGGTCTGCACCAAGGGTTGACACCCGTCCATATGGAATTGATTAATACGATTGGCGATGACCCGCTACTCCCTATTCTTGCGATGGGCGGCGCCGGCCAGGTCGGGGCAGCATTCGCCATTTACTTTAAAACAAAAAATGCCCGCCTCAAAAAAGTCATTAAAGGCGGACTTCCGGTTGGAATGCTCGGCATTGGCGAACCGTTGATCTTCGGGGTCACCCTCCCGCTTGGCCGACCGTTTCTAACCGCATGTTTAGGAGCAGCAGTCGGCGGCGCCTTCCAGGCATTCTTTAATGTCGCAACCATTGCGATTGGCGTTTCCGGAATTCCGCTTGTCTTCCTCGTCAATACAAACGAAATGGTCTTGTATTTAGTCGGCTTGCTTATCGCTTACTTTTTCGGATTCCTTTTCACATGGCTGTTTGGTTTCAAAGAAGAAATGGCCAGAAATATTTAATGACGCTGTGCAACTTGACCGGATAACCCGGTTGTACAATGATTCGTCCCGAAGGAAATTGCATTTAACTCGTATACTTGATAACTTTTAATATGGGTGTAGGCTCAAATGTTGCTTGTATACGCTCAAGCACAAAATAAAACAAGGAGGAAACCTTATTCCTCCTTCTTGGTGTTTGTTTTTCAAAAATCCGGAATGATTGTAGGTGGACATATTGATTGGGATCTCCGTGTATTTAACAGAGAATAAAAGAGAGCAAAACCGCATCTGGATTGAAAAAGCTTCTTCGTGCGGCTTAAAGTCTATCTTTACATCGCTCCATATTCCCGAAGATGACCATGCCAAGTATAAAGACCTGCTCATTGAATTAGGAACCTTGGCCAAAGAAAATGACATGGAGCTTCTGGCAGATGTTTCTCCCTTATCATTAAGCTATCTTGGCTTGACATGGGAAACGATTGGCCAATTAACAAACTGGGGCCTTACTGGAATCCGGGCTGATTACGGGTTTAGTGCCGAACAAATCGTCCAGTTGTCAGCGCTGATGAAAGTAGGTATGAATGCCAGTACAGTGTCACATACGGAGCTTGATGAATGGATCAGTATGGGCTTAAACGTTAGAAATGTTGAAGCATGGCATAACTTTTACCCACGTCCTGAGACCGGGCTCGATGCACGCTTCCTATCGGAAAGAAATCAATTTTTAAAAAATAAAGGCTTGACAACAATGGCATTTATACCGGGAAACCTGGATTTAAGGGGTCCGGTCTTTGCCGGTTTGCCAACGGTTGAGGAACATCGAAGCGCTTCCCCGACAGCTTCAGCCGCTGAATTAATGTATTCACTCTATACAGACAAAGTTTTAATCGGAGATCATACTGTTACTGACAGCACTTTACAGCAGCTATCAAGCCTTGTAAATGGCGTGATACTGTTAAAAATGAAGCCTGTCGATCAAAACGACTCTCTTCCGATACTTAACGAGATCCATACAAACCGGATGGATCCGGCCCGGGACGTCATTCGCTCCGTAGAATCCCGGTCATATGCCCAAACCGGAAATGGACAAATTCTGCCGGCAAATCAGCTTGAACGCCGTACAGGCGCGATTACGCTCGATAATCAGCTTTACGGCCGATACTCTGGTGAGCTCCAGGTCACGTTAACAGATTTGCCGAAAGATGAACGAGTGAATGTTATCGGTTATGTAGAGAATGAGGATATTCCCCTGCTCAGGCAAATTCGGGCTGGCGGAAAATTTACATTTATCATGGAGGGTTAATATGAATATATCGAAATTAAATACAGAACAGCGTAACCCAAAAACGATGAATATCGATTTAATGGCAACAGATGAGATCATCTCAACTATCAATGAAGAGGATAGCCTCGTTCCGATTGCGATCGCCCGGGAGCTGCCGTCCATTTCAAAAACAGTTGACATGATCGTTGCTTCTTTTAAAAGCGGCGGCAGGCTTATTTACACCGGCGCAGGAACATCGGGACGGATCGGCATTATCGATGCTTCCGAATGCCCGCCTACATATGGAACAGAACCCGAGATGGTGGTCGGCATCATTGCAGGCGGGAAAAAGGCGATGACGGAAGCCGTTGAAGGTGCCGAAGATGACCACGATCAAGGTCGGAAGGATTTAGAGGACATTCACTTATCGGCACAGGATATTGTCGTCGGCATTGCTGCGAGCGGCCGCACCCCGTACACGATCGGCGCTCTTGAATATGCCAATCAAATCGGTGCTGCCACTGTTGCTGTCGTCTGCAGTAAGGATTCTGAAATGGAAAAGGTCGCAAAGGTAACGATAGCCCCGATTGTCGGGCCGGAAGTCGTGACCGGATCAACAAGGATGAAAGCAGGGACCGCGCAAAAACTCGTTCTAAATATGCTGACAACCGCATCGATGATTAAGATGGGGAAAGTTTACGGCAATCTCATGGTTGACGTGCAAATGACGAATGAAAAGCTGTTTAAACGGGCCGAGAATATCGTCAAAATGGCAACCGGTGCTGACGAAGAAACTGTAAAAGCTGCATTGGACGAACAAAATTACAATACAAAAGCAGCGATTGTACAAATTCTCACCGGGTTGGAAGCGAAAGCAGCAGCAGACCTGCTTGAAAAGCATTCTGGCTATTTGCGGAAAGCGATTGGAGAATAGAAAAAACAGGCCCCCATACCCTTGCTAATAGTGGTATGGGGGTCTATTTTACACTAACTGGTATAGACAACTATATAATAAAACGTTTATAATATAACTAAGTCAATTTCACAATAATAAGCTAAACCGAAAAACGAATGAAGTTGTCTGGATATACAGGAGTATGCCGTAGGAAACGAATAATACTGTCTTAATTTTAAATAACTGTTCGTTTTTCAATTAAAGAATTGCTTTATGAATTCATTCAACTATAAAGTTATTAGGAAATGGAGATGAAGAGGTTGGATCGTCTTCTTATTGTTAACGGAAGGATCGCTCTTGAAAACGAGTGGCTTAATAATGGGTTCATCTATATAGAAGGCACTGCCATTAAGGAAATCGGCACAATGGACCAGCTTCCTAATCTTGATGAACAAGCTCGAATTATCGATTTATCCGCCGGCTATACCGCCGTCCCCGGATTCATTGATGTCCATATTCATGGTGCGGGCGGGGCAGATACAATGGACGCCACCCCGGATGCGTTAACGACAATCGCAGCCACCCTGCCTTCAGAAGGGACGACAAGCTTTCTGGCAACAACGATTACTCAGGAGAAAACTGCGATTAAAAAAGCGCTTGAAAATGCGGCCCAGTACAGCACAACGCAAAATAAACCAGGTAAAGCAGAAATGCTCGGCATCCATCTCGAAGGTCCGTTTATTAATAAAATTCGTGCCGGCGCCCAGCCGGAGGAATATATTATTGATCCGGATATAGACCTGTTCAGAGATTGGCAACAGGCGGCAGAAAACCAAATTAAGCTTGTCACTGTAGCTCCTGAGCTTGCGAACGGCCTCGATTTTATTCACTATTTGCACGAAACAGGTGTGATCGCCTCAATCGGCCATTCAGATGCCAACTATGAGGTAATGGCGAAAGCGGCCGGGGCCGGAGCCCGACACGTGACACACCTTTTTAACGGAATGCGCGGGCTTCACCATCGCGAGCCGGGAACAGCCGGAGCGGCTTTGCTGCTCAATGAACTTAAGATCGAACTGATTGCAGACGGAATCCATGTCCGTCCTGAAATGGTCAAACTCGTTCTCAACGCAAAGGGCAAGGATGGAATGATATTAATCACGGATGCGATGCGAGCTAAGTGCCTCAAAAATGGTGAATACGATCTTGGGGGACAAAACGTAAAAGTAGCCGATGGAAAAGCGCTGTTAGCTGACGGTACCCTTGCCGGCAGTATTCTAAAAATGAATAATGCGGTTAAAAATGTGAATGAATTTACAAACGCCCCGCTCCTCGATGTGATTAAGCTTGCAAGCGCCAACCCGGCAAAGCAGCTGAACATGTTTGATCGCAAAGGCAGCATTGCGCCTGGAAAAGATGCCGATATTGTCATCCTTGATGAACAGCTTCGAGTGATCATCACATTATGCCGCGGCCAAATCGCCTACGGAAAAGAGGTGTTCGACAAGCAATGAAGATTGTTCGTGCAAGCAACTATGAAGAAATGAGCATGAAAGCTGCAAAAGGGATTATTGAGAAGGTGCGCAGCAAACCCGATATTACTTTAGGGCTTGCTACCGGCAGCACACCGAAAGGCGTCTATCGTTGCATCATTGAAGACCACAAGCATTGCGGCACCTCCTATCAGCAGGCTGCCTCCGTTAATCTTGACGAATATATCGGCCTTGATCAAAAGGACCGGAACAGCTATCATTCTTTCATGTGCCGTGAGTTTTTTGATCATATCGATCTTCCGCTTGAGCGGGCGTTCATACCTAACGGCACTGCGACGGACCTGCTTACTGAGTGCGCCCGCTATGAAAAGACGATTCAAGCTCTTGGCGGAATCGATCTGCAAATATTGGGAATCGGGCATAATGGGCATATCGGCTTCAATGAACCAGGTACCCCTTTTACTAGCAGAACCCATGTTGTTTCCCTTGCAGAGAGTACCCGGCAGGCAAATTCCAGATTTTTCACGTCCGTCGATGAAGTTCCGACTTCGGCAATCACAATGGGAATTGCAACAATTTTAGACAGTGCGGAAATTTACCTTTTGGCGTCCGGATCTTCCAAAGCAGACGCGATCGCGCGGCTAATTGGCGGTGATGCCGATGAACAATTTCCGGCTTCAGCATTGAAGTTGCATAAAAACGTCACGATTTTTGCTGATGAGGACGCATTGAATTTGATTTAGCATAAAGACAAGGAGAATCGACCATGATTGATAAAAACTCACCGATTCCTATATATCATCAGCTTGAAGAACACCTTAAAAGCAAAATTGAGAGCGGTGCCATTAAAGCGGACGAGGCGATTCCATCCGAACGGGAATATGCGGAACGGTACCAGATCAGCAGAATGACCGTCAGGCAGGCGCTGAACAATCTAGTTAGTGATGGTTATTTATACCGACAAAAAGGAAAAGGAACATTTGTCAATAAGAAAAAAGTAGAGCAGCGGCTCCACGGATTAACGAGCTTTACCGAGGATATGATCGAACGGGGAATGAAGCCGAGCAGTAAGCTGCTTTCTTTCGAGATCATTGCCGCCGGGGCTGAAACAGCTCACCGCCTAAACATAAAAGAAAATACACCTGTTTACGAAATTAAGCGGGTTCGCCTTGCAGATGCAGCTCCGATGGCGCTGGAGACTACTTATCTACCTGCGAACTTAATAAAGGGCCTCACTGAAGAGATCATCAACCAATCCCTCTACCGTTATATTGAGGAGAAGCTGTCATTCACTATCCATGAGGCTACCCAGCAGATCGAGGCTGCAATCGCAAAAGACATAGAAATAAAGCATTTACAGATTGAAAAAGGCGCGCCTATCTTATTAATCCATCGCTCTTCCTTTTTAAAGGATGGCACACCGTTTGAATACGTCAAATCGGCATACCGCGCTGACCGTTATAAATTTATCCACTCAATGCAGCGTGGCAAATAGGTTCGAAAAAGGAAAAGCCGGCACCGATTGGAGTGCCGGCTTCCCTGATTTATTTTTGACTTGCAGGTTTGATCACAGCTTTTTGAATAATCAGGTTAACTGCCGCCATAAGCACTGCTACAAGCAACGCCATACCGAATCCTTCAATTTCAAACGCAGTGCCCATGATTCCATCTGTCAAAAGTAACGTGATTGCATTCACGACAAATAAAAACAGACCGAGGGTCAGAACTGTAACAGGCAATGTGAGCAAAATCAGAATCGGACGAACAAGAATATTAAGCACCGCTAAAATAACACTCGCAGCAAGTGCCGAACCAAAACCCTCTAAATAAAAATCTTCAAAATAACCGGCTATTGCCATAAATAACACCGAGTTAATTCCTATACCGAGCAGCCATCTCATCTGTTAGTACTCCTTATTAGGCAAAATAAACACTAGAACGAGGTAAACAATCGTCAACGGGAAAAACCCGGTCAAGAAAAGGAGAATGACAAATAATACTCGTAAAATCGTTGCATTTATGCCAAGTGACTGGGCTAAACCACCAAGGACACCTGCCAGCTTGCGGTCTGTTCGCGATCGGACAAGCTTCATTTCCATTCCTCCTATTTTTTTAAATTAATTCCAAAAGATTTCCGCACCGAAATCGAGCCTGTTTTTGTTTCTGCAGACAGATTTACAGTTCTGATCTCCTCGTTAACAGGCTTGAAGGTCATTGTTTTTTGGGCAATTTCGTTTTTTTCGTCAACTATTTGAATACCCTCAAGGTCTACGGTAAAACCACCGAGGTTCGTTCTCAAATTCCCATTGACCGCGAGCTTCTCAGGAATGAATAATTCAATGCTCCCCGTTGCTCCTTTTGCGATAATGCGTTCGGCCCTATCCCCTGTAAGTGAGCAATGAACATTGCCATTAAAGGTCTGGATATCTACCTCGGCAAAGTCCCCTTCTAATTTTATCGGCCCGTTAATCGTTTCCGCATCAACCTCTCCAATCCTGCTGCCAACAATCGTGATCGGACCGTTGGCTGTTTCTGCTTCCAGCTTTTCGCAGCTTACGCCATCAAGATTAATCTTCCCGTTAGCTGTCTTTACTTTGCAATTTTTCGCGCATAAACCATTGCCGGCAATATACCCGTTAAATATCCGCACCTTCACATGCTCGTATTCGTCCGCAGGAATATAGACTGTTGCATCAATTTTCATCCACTTTTGCTGGGTCACAAAACGGAGCTTCTCACCTTCAATTGCAAAGATCGTATCCTTTAAAAAGCTTCGTCTCGCTTCGTCCTGATTTTCGACACGGTAGATCCTGGCGTGGCATTCTATCCGGACATCGCGCTCGTTCCCCGGTAAAACTCGAATAGACCCGTTCGCTATGTCAATGTCTATCTCCTTTAAAAACGCATCGCCATGCTGAAAAATATGCGATATATCGACCGAATGACCAAAGTTAAAATCCAGATCGAAATCCTTTATTTTCTGGAAAGCGGTATCGACAAATTCAAAAATCTTGTCTTTTGTCGATTGCAGCTTTTGGTGGGTAGACTGCTCTTTCTTTGCTTCCTGAAATTCGACGTTTGTCGATATTTCATGGACGCTATCCTGCTGCTTTGGTTCCTTCGACTTGCTTGCATCGTCAAGCCCTTCCAACAGGGTTAATGCTTCTTCCACAGAAAGCTTGCCTTCTTCGACCAACTTTAATATGCGCTTGCGTTCCTCTTTCATTATCTTCCCTCCAACAAGAATGATTTATGAACGGATTTCTGAGTTACAATCACTGAATACACACGGCAAATATTACATTAAAATAACTTAAAGCAACCTTTTTGTATTGATTACGTTCAACTCCTTAATTGTAGTACGCAAGGAAGTGACCCAAAGTTTCAGCCAATTTTATTTTCGGTAATATACTTACTATTACTTTACCACACTGCATCGGATCGACACCTCGGCCCCGGGAATGAGTTTGGATTAAGACCTTTAACGTTGTGAAAAGAGATCAACATCTATTTAAAAACTAAAAGAGCAGCTGCCTATTTTAAGACAGCTGCTCGCTCATTTTATGAATTCGCAACGCGTTCTTTCTCTTCAATCAGTTTCTTCATTCGCAATCGGTCTCGATCGAGGACCGGCTTTAAATACTTTCCAGTGTACGAAGCAGGCACTTTGGCTACCTGTTCCGGTGTTCCAGAAGCAACAATGGTGCCACCCCGGTCCCCGCCTTCCGGACCGAGGTCAACGATATAATCAGCCGCTTTGATGACGTCAAGATTATGTTCAATCACCAGCACTGTATCACCGTTGTCGACAAGCCGTTGCAGGACAACCAAAAGTCTCGAGATATCATCAACATGCAGTCCGGTTGTCGGTTCGTCAAGAATATAAAGTGATCGTCCGGATGAACGGCGGTGCAGCTCGGAGGCCAGTTTAACCCTTTGTGCTTCTCCTCCTGACAGCGTTGTGGCCGGCTGCCCTAATGTAATATAGCCAAGCCCGACATCAGCAATCGTTTGCAGCTTTCGTTTGATTTTCGGAATGTTTTCAAAAAATTCATTCGCGTCTTCAACCGTCATATTTAAAATGTCGGAAATATTCTTGCCTTTATATTTCACTTCGAGCGTCTCCCGGTTGTACCGCTTGCCATGGCAAACTTCACATGGAACATATACATCAGGTAAAAAGTGCATTTCGATCTTGATAATTCCATCCCCACGGCATGCTTCACAGCGTCCGCCCTTGACATTAAAGCTAAAACGGCCTTTTTTATAGCCCCGCACCTTTGCTTCATTCGTCGAAGCAAACACATCGCGGATATCATCAAACACACCGGTATAGGTTGCCGGATTTGAACGAGGCGTCCGCCCGATTGGCGACTGGTCTATATCAATGACCTTTTCTAAATGGTCAATTCCCTTTATGTCCTTATGCTCACCCGGTTTGCTTTTCGCATGGTGAAGCTGCTGGGCAAGTTTTTTATGAAGAATTTCATTGATAAGCGTACTCTTACCAGAGCCGGACACGCCTGTAACCGCAATAAACAGCCCTAATGGTAGCTTTACGGAAACATTGTTTAAATTATTTTCCCGTGCCCCTTTAATTTCAAGATAACGGCCATTTGCTTTGCGCCGTTCAACCGGAAGCGGGATGAACTTTTTGCCAGACAGGTATTGGCCGGTTAATGAGGCCGGATCATTCATAACTTCTTCAGGGGTCCCGGCTGAAATAATTTCACCGCCGTGAACCCCGGCACCTGGCCCGACATCAATCAAGTAATCCGCAGCAATCATCGTATCCTCATCATGCTCAACGACAATCAATGTATTACCGATGTCACGCATGTTTTTTAAGGTCTCAATCAAGCGATCATTGTCGCGCTGATGCAAGCCGATTGATGGTTCATCCAGGATATAGAGAACGCCCGTTAGACGGGATCCGATTTGTGTTGCAAGGCGGATCCGCTGGGCTTCCCCGCCTGAAAGGGTTCCGGCTGCCCGGCTTAGCGTTAAATAATCAAGCCCAACATTAATCAGAAAGCCAAGGCGTTCCTTTATTTCGCGAAAAATAAGGTTAGCAATCTTCATTTCTTTATCTGTTAGCTGTAAATTCTCAAAAAACTGGTATGCCTCTTCAATCGAACGAGCCGTTACCTGGCTAATATGCTGTCCTGCTATGAGAACCGCAAGGCTTTCCTTTTTTAGACGGTTGCCTTTACAGGTTGGACAAGGCTTTTCACCCATATATTTTTCCATTTGTTCGCGAATATAATCGGAGCTTGTTTCTTTAAAGCGCCGCTCAACATTGCGAATAACGCCTTCAAATTCAATATAATTTTCCCGTATTTGGCCAAAATCATTTTCATAACGAAAATAAATTCTGTCCTCGTTTGAACCGTAAAGGATTTTATCAAGCAAATGGCCGGGGATGTCTTTAACAGGTGTATCCATATCAACTCCATAATGATTGCATACCGCTTCAAGAAGCTGCGGATAATATTGCGAGCTCGTCGGTTCCCATGGAGCAATCGCATGATCCCGCAACGACAGGTCCCGGTTAGGTATGACCAGATCCTCATCGACTTCGCGCTTTGCGCCAAGGCCATCGCAGTCAGGACAAGCACCGAAAGGACTGTTAAAAGAAAACATGCGCGGTTCAAGCTCGCCGATAGAAAATCCGCAGAGCGGGCAAGCATGATGCTCGCTGAAAAGAAGCTCAGCTTCCCCGATGACATCAATGACAACTTTGCCTTCCCCCAGACTTAGAGCTGCTTCAAGGGAGTCTGCAAGACGCGCTTCCACCCCTTCTTTAACAACAATACGGTCGATGACCACTTCGATCGAGTGCTTCTTATTTTTATCAAGCTCAATGTCATCACCGATTTCGTGCATTTCCCCGTTGATTCTGACCCGGACATAGCCTTGCTTTTTTATATCCTCAAGTACTTTAAGATGCGTACCTTTTCTTCCGGAAACGATTGGAGCAAGAACCTGCAGCTTTGTTCTTTCCGGATACTCCATGATACGGTCGACCATTTGTTCAATCGTTTGCGAGGAGATTTCAACGTTGTGGACCGGACAAACCGGCCGGCCCACCCGCGCAAAAAGCAGACGCAAATAATCATAAATTTCCGTCACCGTTCCAACAGTCGAACGGGGATTCCGGCTCGTCGTTTTCTGGTCAATCGAAATAGCCGGGGATAACCCTTCGATGGCATCGACATCCGGCTTATCCATTTGCCCGAGAAATTGGCGGGCATAGGCGGAAAGCGATTCAACATAGCGGCGCTGGCCTTCTGCGTAAATCGTGTCAAAAGCCAATGACGACTTTCCGGATCCCGACAATCCTGTCAAAACAACAAGCTTATCTCTCGGAATCGTGACATCAACATTCTTTAAATTGTGGGCTCTCGCACCTTTCACAATCAGTTTATCCATAGCCATGTAACCGTCATCCTTCCGCTTTTAACTCTAATATTAAATCACGAAGCTCGGCGGCCCGTTCAAAGTTTAACGCTTTGGCCGCGTCCTTCATTTCTTTTTCCATGCTGACTAACAGTTTTTCACGTTCTTTCTTATTGAGCTTGCCAATAGATGCCGCCGGTTTATATTCTTCCTTCTCTTCGGCCGCATAGGTTGCACGAATCGAGTCGCGAATGTCTTTTTGAATTGTTTGCGGTGTAATACCGTGCTTCGTATTATATTCTTCCTGTATCTCACGGCGCCGTTTCGTTTCATTAAGCGCCAGTTCCATTGAATTGGTGATCCGATCGGCATACATGATTACCTGGCCATTGGCATTTCTCGCCGCCCGGCCTATCGTCTGGATCAACGAACGTTCAGAACGGAGGAAGCCTTCCTTATCCGCATCAAGAATCGCAACGAGCGAGACTTCCGGAATGTCAAGTCCTTCCCGTAACAGGTTGATCCCGACCAGTGCATCATATTTTCCGAGGCGCAATTCACGAATAATTTCGATTCGTTCCAGTGTCTTGACCTCGGAATGCAGATACTGAACTTTAATACCGATTTCTTTTAAATAATCTGTTAAATCCTCTGACATCTTTTTCGTCAGCGTCGTAATAAGAACCCGCTCATTCTTGTCAATTCGCTCCTGGATTTCGCCGATTAAATTGTCTATTTGCCCTTCAATCGGGCGAACTTCAATGGTTGGGTCAAGCAGTCCGGTTGGCCGGATGATTTGTTCAATCATTGTCGGCGTATGCTCTATCTCAAACGGTCCAGGTGTAGCGGATACGTAGACAATTTGATTGACGTGTTTTTCAAATTCATCAAACATGAGCGGTCGGTTGTCCAGCGCAGATGGCAAGCGGAAACCATGCTCAACGAGGACGTTCTTTCTGGCCTGGTCACCATTGTACATACCACGAATTTGCGGGAGTGTAACATGAGACTCATCGACTACAATCAGGAGGTCTTCGGGAAAATAATCAAGCAAAGTATAAGGAGTTGACCCGGCAGCTCTCAGCGTTAAATGGCGGGAATAGTTTTCAATACCCGAGCAAAAGCCCATTTCCCGCATCATTTCCAGATCATAACGGGTCCGTTGTTCGAGGCGCTGTGCTTCCAATAGCTTATCCTCGGCACGAAGCTTCGCCAATTGCTCCTCCAGCTCTTGTTCAATGTTCTCAATTGCTTTGCGCATTTTCTCTTCCCGGGTAACGAAGTGGGAAGCAGGAAAAATCGCAATATGGTCGCGCTCGCCGATAATTTCACCTGTCAATGCATCTACTTCACGAATCCTGTCAATTTCATCTCCAAAAAACTCTACACGCAAACAGTGTTCATCCTTTGCGACAGGAAAAATTTCAACGACATCGCCGCGAACCCGGAATGTTCCCCGTTTAAAATCAATATCATTTCGTGCATATTGAATATCAACAAGACGCCGGAGCAGCTGGTTACGTTCAATCTCCATTCCTGACCTTAGCGATACAACAAGTTCCCGGTATTCTTCCGGGGAACCGAGACCATAAATACAGGAAACACTGGCAATAATAATGACATCTTTCCGCTCAAATAACGAAGAAGTCGCAGAGTGGCGCAGTTTATCAATTTCATCATTGATGCTTGAATCTTTTTCGATAAATGTATCCGTGTGCGGGACATATGCCTCTGGCTGATAATAGTCGTAATAGCTTACAAAATACTCCACGGCGTTATTCGGGAAGAATTCCTTAAACTCGCTATATAGCTGTCCGGCCAGTGTTTTGTTGTGAGCAATAATGAGCGTAGGTCGATTGACTTCCTTAATAACATTGGAAATCGTGAATGTCTTCCCTGTTCCGGTTGCCCCGAGCAAGGTCTGGTAACGCTCGCCCGCTTTGAGTCCGGCAACGATTTTTTTAATCGCTTCCGGCTGGTCGCCTTGCGGGGAATATTTCGAGACTAACTCAAATTGGCCCTTCATAAACAAACCTCCTTTTCAAACAAAACAGAAATATATCGAAACAATCTACTCATTTCCTTAAATATAGAAACAAAAGATCGTTTTATAGGTTTTCATCAAAAAACTCATATCAACATTCTACCACAAACCACCTAAAACAAACCAATAAAATGCGAACGGATATTCGTTTTTTCCAAAAATGGTTAGATTTAACCTTTTTTGACCAATGCTAATCTAGGTAGATTCCTTTATACTGGGTAACGATTCTAAACACGACAATAAAAACCTGCCAGCGGCTTCCCGGGGCAGGTTTTTTAAGCACTTTTCTTTATCTTTTGTTTCATTCTTTTAGCGTACCAGAATCCTGCTGTTAATGAGAAAGCATCAACAATGATCAACAGGAACGAATCCGTGTAGCCTTTATAGACAGAAGCTGCAATTAATGCAACGGTTAACACTAAGCCGATAACATTACTGTATGTGACCCTGGCGAAAAATAGCACCAGCAGTCCAGGCAATATAAGGGCTGATAAATACTTAATAGCCAATAGCCACACCTCTTTTAAACATAATTAGCTGTAAACCCTCACATTGCTTTAGGAATGGTTGAATCCCAGTTTACGAAGAGCCCGCGCCAGATTGTTTTGAATATCTACATCTTTAAAGTTGACGCCAAGTTGCGTCGCGATTTGGGCAACCTCCGGCCGCAAACCGGATAAAGTCGTTTTGACGCCGACAATTCGCAATGCAGCGATCACTTGAAAGATCTGTTGGGCGACCATTGTATCGATAATAATCACGCCTGACAAATCGATAAATAAATGCTTTACTTGCTTTTGAATACATTGATTTAAGGTCGATTCCAGTATAATCTTCGCCCGCCGGGTATCAATATCACCGATCAGCGGCAGCACGCCAATGTCATCGGAAATCGGTATAACCGGACTGCTTAGCTCCTGGATCAACGCCTGCTGAGAAACAAGCATATCGAGCGTTGCCCGGTAATAGTGCTCAGAGAACTTTTCAATAATCGTGTCAAAAGCAGAATTGACGCGGCTGCTCCAATGAAAGATCTCTTCGAGGTGTGCATCTTTTTGATGTTCAAGGAAATAGTTTTTAACCTGCTTCCAGTAGATGTCCCGAAAAACCTTCACATGGTGGATAACCTCAAAAATCGGTACGCTGCTGTTAGCCCGGTCCTTCCCAACTTCCGACGCCCAATTTTCTATATATTCGTTAAAAACATTTTCAGAATCTAAAAACACTTTTGAGACCGCCACAACCGTCAGGCCATTCTGTTCACGAAGCCTGTTGACAACTTCCTCAGGAGCATCCGGCGAATACATCAGCGATCCAGCTGTGTCCCGGCTTGAAAGCCATTCATCTGTCATTTCGTTTGTATGGCTGATCATATAATCATGAAGCTGGCTATTATTATTTTCCATAGCCGCGTCCTCCCCCTGGTAACAATCGAATGCAAGCAAAATCTGCGCTGTGAATCAGAACAATTTCAATTCTATTAGTATGCAGTTCGTAAAATGAAATTTGAAAAGGCGAGTTCTTTTTTAAAAATACCTTGTTAATGCTAGTTATCAGCATTGCGAAGCTCTTTTATATTTTACTATAGTTGTCTCCAGAAAGACAACGAAAGAGAGACTAAGTGAAGCACGTAGAGTAGAAAACAGGAATTAGATATTGTCTTCTTGTCCTCGGGTTTCAGGGTGTTCCACCT